>QHYI01000100.1 GCA_003223245.1 Acidobacteriota bacterium | reverse complement strand
TGCCACCATTTACTTCACCTCCGGCTCCACCGGTGAGCCCAAAGGCGCCATGTGCGAGCACGCGGGCATGCTCAACCACATCTTCGCCAAGATTGATGATCTCGGGATCAGAGGGGAAGACGTGGTGGCTCAGACGGGACCCCTGTGCTTTGACATTTCCCTGTGGCAGCTACTTGCCGCGCTTTTGGTCGGTGGGCGGACGCTGCTGGTGGAGCAGGAGACAATCCTGGACGCGAAGCGCTTTATCGACAAGATTGTCGACGCGAAGGTCAACGTCATGCAAGTCGTGCCGTCGTACCTTGAAGTGCTTGTTTCTTATCTCGAACAACAACCTCGCGCGCTGCCGGACTTGCGCTGCGTGTCGGCTACGGGCGAAGCGCTGAAGAAGGAGCTGGTCGAGCGCTGGTTTCGAGCGCAACCCGCGATCAAGCTGCTCAATGCGTACGGCCTGACCGAGACTTCGGACGACACGAATCACGAGGTCATGGATTGCGTGCCCGACCGGGAACGGGTCCCGCTCGGTCGTCCGATCAACAATGTGTCAGTCTACATCGTGGACGAGCACGTCGCTTTGGTGCCGCTCGGCGCCCCGGGGGAGATCGCCTTTTCCGGGGTATGTGTCGGTCGTGGCTACATCAACGATCCCGAACGCACGCGGCGAGCCTTCATGCTGGATCCCTACCGCGAGGGACGCCGCCTATACCGGAGCGGTGACTTTGGCCGCTGGCTGCCTGAAGGCAAGGTGGAGTATCTCGGCCGCCGAGATCATCAGGTCAAGATCAGCGGCTTCCGGATCGAGATCGGCGAGATCGAGAACACCCTCTTGCGCGTGCCGGGTGTCCGCCAGGACGCGGTCGTCGTCACGGAGCGAGCCGACGGCAGCAAGCACTTGGTGGCCTTCTATTCCGGGGAGCAGCCACTGGATGCTAACCAGTTGCGGGAACGGCTCAGCGCGTCGCTGCCCAAGTACATGGTTCCGGCGGATTTCCATTGGCGGAACGATCTGCCGCTGACCGACAGCGGCAAGATCGACAAGAAGGCGCTGACGGCGCTCGCTAGAGAACTTGATGTCTCCGAACAGAGCCACGAGCGGCCAAGTACGGCGACCGAAGACCGGCTGGTGGCCGCGTGGGCGGAAGTGCTCGCGATTCCCAAGGAGCAGATCGGCAGGCGGGATCACTTTTTCGACCTAGGCGGCACGTCGCTTTCCGCTCTGAAGCTGGCGATTGCCCTGGATCGCGCGGTGTCCTTTAAGGACCTCATCGCTCAACCGATCCTCGCCGATCAGGCGAAGCTAATCGATCGCCGGCTCAAGCAGGGGGTCCCAACAGCTCCAGCGCATTTCGGAAGCAGTGGCTGTGCGGCTGCCGACGCGGGTGCCGCTCGAAGGGGCGAAGGGAGGCGCTAAGATGACGCATTCATCCCCAACCTCACTGCTCAACGTGGACCTCCAACCCGGCAAGCTGCCGGTGTTGCGCGTCGAGGCAACCGACAACGCGGCGCACTGGGCGGGGGAGCATCGCAACGCGCTGCGCACGTTCGTCACCGAACACGGGTCGCTCGTGGTTCGCGGTCTCGGGCTCCGCGACGTGACCGAGACCGAGGCGGTTTTTCGGCAGTTCGGCAGTTTGATGACCGAGAGGGAGGCCTTCGCGCCCCGGCGCCGCTACGCAGAAGGCGTGTACTCCGCGTCGAAGTGGCCGCCCAACGAGTACATGTGCATGCATCACGAGCTCAGCTACGCGCTCGAGCCCCCTGGGCTCATGCTGTTCGCGTGCCTCGTTGCGCCTGCGAGCGGGGGCGAGACCCCGCTGGCCGATTCGCCAAACGTCCTCAACGCGTTGCCCGCCGACTTGGTCGAGCGCGTTGAGCGGCTAGGTTGGCTTCTGATTCGCAATTACAACAACGACATCGGGGCGTCGGTGGCTGAAGCCTTCGGCACCGACGACCGTCGTGCCGTCGAGAGTTACTGCCGCGCGAATGCGATCCAGTTCGAGTGGCAGCCGAATGGAGGGCTGCGTACTTGGCAACGCCGCACCGGCGTCGTGCGCCACCCGCGCACCGGCCAGCGGTGCTGGTTCAACCAAATTGCATTCCTGAATGAGTGGACGATGGAGCCGGAGCTGCACGAGTACCTCGTAGACATCTACGGCGAGGACGGGCTGCCGTTCAATACCCGCTTTGGCAACGGCGACTCGGTCGGCGCGGATGTCGTAGATCTGCTCGATAAGGTGTATGAGAAAAACACCGTACGTGAGCCTTGGCAGGCTGGCGACTTGATGCTTGTGGACAACGTACGTACCGCGCACGCCAGGGAAAGCTTCGAAGGGCCGCGCGAAGTGCTCGTGGCGATGACCGATGCGGTGCACCTGAAGGACTCTTCGCCGACGATCGGGGTAGCTGGCGGCTAAAGGCCGTTTCCAGTGCAACGGAGTGGCCGCAATTCACGAGTCGAGCACAGTGGCGCTGAGTTCTGTTTTGCTTCAATTGAGAGGAATACCGATCATGAGATGGATATTGAGATCAAAAATTCACAAGGCGCAGGTGACGCAGGCGGAACTGTCATACGCTGGAAGCATCACTATAGATTCGGATTTGCTGGAACTGACCGGCCTGATTCCGGGTGAGAAAGTACTCGTAGTTAGTAATACCTCCGGAGCAAGGCTGGAAACCTATGTAATCGAAGGAGAAAAAGGATCAGGTGTGATCTGCATGAACGGCGCTGCCGCCCATCTGATCAGGAAAGGCGAGGAAATCATCATTATGGGTTTTGAGCTTACCGACGAGCCAGTGACACCGAAAATGATCCTGGTTGACGAGGAGAATAAGTTCGCGCGCTGGCTTTACCCCGAACAGCTGACTCGTGAGATCCACCCCTAGCGAGTGGACGATGAACGTGGAGCTGCGCGAGTACCTTGTGGACATCTAAGGCGAGGAGGGGTGCCATTCAATACCCATTTTGGTAACAGCGAGCCGGGCGGCGCGGATGTCGTAGAGCTGCTCGATAACGGGTATGAGGAAAACACCGAACGCGAGCGCTGGCAGGCTGGCGACTTGATGCTTGTGGACAACGTACGTACCGCGCACGCCAGAGAGAGCTTCGAGGGACCACGCGAAGTGTTCGTGCCGATGGCCTCAGCCGTGCACCTGGCAGAATCTTCGCCGCCGAACGAAGTTACGGGCGGCTGAGGATCGCTTCCAAAGGAACGGAGCCCGTAATGTCCGAGTCGAGCACAGAGGCTGTAATGCCGGACCGGCGATCCTCTGCCGCCGTTTTCAGCGACCTAGAGTGTAGGGAGTGTAGGCCGGCGGGAAAGCGGCGCCGTGGGGGAACCAGCTGTAGGCACACTGGGCCGGCGGGGAGAGTCGATCAAGTGGCATTGCACAACAGACGCCGGGCAAATTTCCCTACGACGAGAGTACTCGTCCCTGCGTCAGATACTTGTCTTGACTTGTGGTACGTCGACCTGGATGTGAGTGCCGACGCCGTCCGCTGCTTCAGGGAATGGCTCTCTTCGGATGAGCTTGCTAAGGCGGAGCGTTTCCACTCGGATGCCCACCGGGCCCGCTACATTGTTGGACGCGCCGCCCTCCGAGGCGTGCTTGCCGAACGGCTCGATTGCTCTCCGGCCGCTATTC
>QHYI01000099.1 GCA_003223245.1 Acidobacteriota bacterium | reverse complement strand
ATCACTTGCGCGTCTCGTGTTCTCGGATGCCGAGCGTCGCGAGCTCGCACTCGCTCCCGACCCCGTGTCGGCGTTCCTAAATGGCTGGACGAGGAAAGAAGCATACGTGAAGGCGCTCGGCTTGGGGCTCACCGCGCCCCTGACAGAAATCATCGTTTCACTGTCGGACAGGGCAAGACTTCTTTCGACGGGTCTTCCGGACCAAGCGGTCTCCAGTTGGCGCTTGTTGAACGTGCCGCATCCTCGAGCCCTCGTGGCCCTGGCGCTCGGCCCTCGGCTCGACGGCATCAGGACGACGTGAGTTGAAACGATGGGCGGCAAGCAAGCACGCCGCAAGATCCACCGTATCCAGAGTTCGTCCTTTACCTGGTGACCCTCGGAGGCCATCGCGTTGAGTGGAGAGGCGATAGAGTCGTGTGTTAAACCTGTGCCCGCTACGTTGTTCCTGATTGTTGTGTGTCTCTGTTTCTCATCTCCCCTTTCGGGGCAAGTACCGAAGATTGAACAATCAAATCGGAACGCAGAAGCAACCGCGATCGAACATCCTCCCAAGCTCGATGGCACGCTTGACGATCCACTGTGGCAATCCGCTATTCCAGTTACTGATTTTCGGCAACGCGAACCTTACGAGGGTGAACCACCCACGGAGAAAACAGAAGTCCGCATTCTTTACACCCACCGCGCAGTCTTCTTCGGCATTCACTGCTATGACTCACAGCCCTCTCGGATCATTGCCACGGAGCTGCGGCGAGATGTCTCGCAGGAGCTTGACGATCACTTCGAAATTTTAATTGATTCCAGCCACGATCGCCGCGATGCTTACGTTTTCGAGATCAATCCGCTCGGTACTCAGGCGGACGGCCTGATCGTCGAGGAGCAAGGCAGCAACGATGACACCTATACCGATTTTGACCCCGGCTGGGATGGTGTCTGGACATCTGAAGCGCGGATCACACCAGATGGGTGGACGCCGACGGTCGAAATCCCGTTCGCGACGCTGAACTTCACGCATTCCAGCGATGTGCTTTGGGGCATTAATTTCAAGCGCTTTATCCG
>QHYI01000040.1 GCA_003223245.1 Acidobacteriota bacterium | reverse complement strand
GGGCGCGCCAGAGTTGCTTGCCACCACGGATATCGCTTGGCAGCCGTACACGAACGAGTTGGTTTCTTATAATCCCAACCTCAATCAGGTATCCATTTCCGATCCCGTAAGCCGCCAGCGCTACGCCTTTGCCTGCGAACTGAACAATGCCACCAAGACCAACGCGGGCACTACCTGTATCACGAATCCGAATACTGCGCCCCCTACCCTTTGCACTTCGACGTCTACCCCAACTTGTCAGCAAATGTTCCTCAACCAAATCACCTTGCAAGGCACCGGTACGGCCACCTTGAGCGTCAATAACGGCACCACCGGCTCTCTTACACTGTTTGGCGGCATCGCCGTCGACCCGGCTCTGAACCAAGCTTTCCTGCTTATGTCGGGCAGCGGCACCCTTGACATTGTCGATTTGGGCGGCCCCGGCACGGCGACACCAATAAAGCCCACTCATATTTCGGAAGTGCTTGTCCCCAGTCCCACCCCGGGTGTCGGTATAATCGGCGGCATCTCCAACGCGTTGGTGCCTCAAGCCACATTGACCTGTGTCCCGCCGACGGGTTCTCCCGCCGGTACCTGCAATTTATCCGGCGTAAAAATCTTCGGCACGGGCTTTGTTTCTCCTGTGCAGGTGCGCCTCGATGGGGTGGACATCACCACGCAGGGCGGCACGGTCGACAACATTGCCGCTAACGGGCGCGAAGTGGACGTCACCATTCCGCCTTTCTTCCTCTCTGCTCCTCATCACTTTGCTCTCGATGTTTTGAGCAACGGCGCGCAATCGAACGCCGCCGAATTCATCGTCATCCAGTCTGTCGATCTGTCCAAAGTCTGCACCGACTCCAGCGGCAATCCGGTCAATACGCAGCCGAGCTCGGTAGCCATCGCCGATCAAATCGCCAACGGGCCTTTCTCTCCCTTTGGGTTGATTAGCGTGTCCGGCTGCAACAGCATTGTGAAGCTTGACTTGAATCCCGCCAGTCCGACTTTTGGCCAATTGCTCGGCAGCCCCATTTCCGTGGGAACCACGCCGCAGGGCATCGCCATCAGCCAGAAACTGGGCCTTGTCGTCGTCGCCAACCACGGAACCAACACCGCTTCCATCCTGGACCTGACACAAAGCCCTGTCGCTCAGAAAGTCCCCGATGTCACCACCGGCAACGGTCCCACGGGCGTGGGCATTGACGACGCGATCGGCGCAGCCGTCGTTGCTAACACGACCGCAAATACGGTGAGCGTCATCAATCTGGCGTCGTTGTTCCCGCCGGCCGGCACGACGCCTCCGACAAGTTTGACCGCCACAAGCATCGGCGGGATTCAACAACCAATTGCCGTAGCCATTGATCCCGACCGTGGCACGAACAATCAGGGCATCGCGGTCGTCTCTGCCGTTTCGCTGAGTAGCAGTCTCGGTCCTTCCGGCTCTCTTGCCGTTGTCGAGATTGGTTTCGCCACGCCGATTCTTAGCACCAGCTCATCTTCCGGCTTTGTCTCCAGCACGCCCACAGGCGTGGTTTTCGATCCCACGGTGGTCACGCGAACGGCGAATCCCGGCGTCTTTTACGCCAACTCCAGCGGCACGAACACCATTACGCAATTCAACCCGGATTCCGGCGGCGGCAGCTCGGTAAACGTGGGCATCAATCCGACTTCGCTTGCAATCAATCCCCAAACTGGCGCGATTCTCACCTCTAACTCTGGTAGCAACACCATTTCCATCGTGGACACACTCTCAAATCCCTTCAGGACGCACCAGACTCTGGGCATTCCGGGTTCGCCCACGTTCGGCGTGGCCATTGACCAGTTCACGAACTTGGCGGTAATCGTGGACCAGGCGAACATGCGTGCTTTGCTCTTCCCCATGCCCAACTGAGGGAACAGTTCCTCGCGGGTTGCTCGCGAGCGTTTTTGAAGCCGCTCGCTTGGGGCGAGGAGCCGTTTGCGATTGCGAAGGAGGAAGGGCGTCGGCTATACTTCCACGTTTGTAGCGCCTTCGTTTTGCCCGCTGGGGGAGTGGGAAAAAGTTTAGGTTTAGCTGGCTGGGTCCTGCCTTGTTCCAGCTTTCCGAATCGCTTCAACGAATAAGGAGAATAAAGTGAATTCCAGGATGAAAATGCACACGGTTGCCTTCGCCGCTGCAGGCCTTCTGGTTGTTGCCGCGGTCCGGGCGCAGTCCCCCGCCGCGAGCCCGGCTACCCCGGGCAAGGTCGGGGTCATCAACATTCGCGGGGCCATCGGCAGCACCGCCGAAGGCAAACAGGCGCAGGCGGAACTGCAATCGCAGTTCGCGCCGCGCCAGACCGAACTCGAGAACCTCAACAAGCAGATCGAAGATCTGCGTCAGCGCCTTGCGGCCTGCCAGGGCAAGTGCAGCCAGGACGAGATTCAGCGCCTCACCACGCAAGGGCAGCGCCTGACGCAACAATTTGACCGAAAGAATAATGAACTGACTGAGGACTCCAATGCAGCCCTGGGCGACGTCATGGACCGCATCGGCAGAAAAATGGTTGACGTTCTTGACCGCTATGCCCGTGAGAACGGCTATACCATGGTTCTCGATTCCTCTGCCCAGAACAACCCGATTTTGTACGCTTCCCCGCAGACTGAGGTCACTCAGGACATCGTTCGCCTTTACGATCAGGCTTATCCGGTAAAGAACGCTGCGCCGGCGCAGAAACCGGCTGCCAAGCCCGCGACTCCGCCCGCCAGTCCGACCAAGCCATAACCCCGCTTTTTAGCTGGTCCAACGCACTTTTTTTGCGAAGCGCCCCGGTTTCTCCGGGGCGTCTTCTTTTCCACAAGCCTTAGCTGTTCCTCTCTTCGTATTCCTCTTCACAACGGCGTCCCCCTGGTGCACAATCCCCTCACCACCCTGCGCCCCTTTTTCGAAGGAGGTTCTCATGCCGCAACCGTCATCTTCTGCCGCTTCGCCCGCTCGCAGTGCTTTCATGGAGCGTGTCCCGCGCCCGCCCGTATTCGCCACTCCCGCCGAGGAACGCCGCCACCGCAAGGAACGCCTGGCCGCTGCGTTTCGACTGTTCGCGGAATTTGGTTTTGACGAAGGCGTCGCCGGCCACATCACGGCGCGCGACCCCGAGCGCCTCGATCATTTTTGGGTGAATCCGTTCGGCATGCATTTCGGCCAGATTCGCGCGTCGGATCTGCTTTTAGTGGACCACTCCGGCAAAGTGGTCGAAGGCCAGGCGGAAGTGAATCTCGCTGCTTTTGCCATTCATTCCCGCGTTCACGCTGCGCGTCCGGACGTAGTTGCCGCCGCGCACGCCCATTCGCTTTATGGCAAAGCGTGGTCCTCGCTCGGTCGCCGCCTCGACCCGATCACCCAGGATGCGTGCGCCTTTTACGAGGATCACGTGGTCTTCGACGATTACAGTGGTGTGGTTGAAGAAACTTCAGAAGGGGATCGCATTGCTCGTGCTCTCGGTGAGAAGAAGGCCGCCATCCTTCGCAATCACGGCCTGCTAACGGTTGGCCACTCGGTCGACGAAGCCGCATGGTGGTTCATCACCATGGATCGCTCCTCCCAGGCGCAATTGCTCGCAGAGGCCGCGGGCCAGCCGCACAGGATTCCCCACGAAACCGCAAAGAACACCTACGCCCTGGTTGGCTCGCACCTTGCCGGATGGTTCCAGTTCCAGCCCCTCTGGCAGCACATCTCGCGCGCTCAGCCGGATCTGTTGGAATAACCCCATCCTCTCGGGTTTCTCGCCTACGAATTTTCCTCGGAGGCAGCCGGGCGGCTTCGCGCGCTTTGCTCGAACTCAATTCTCAGGCTCAGTAAAACGACGCATGCTTTTCCGGCCGGGAAAGTCCGCCGACGGCAAAGGCCCGGAGTTCTCCGGGACAGGAACCTGACGCTCTTCGCACAGCGCGCGCAAAGGAACTCGGCGATTTGAAGCCCAGATCGATCGACAGGACTTTGATCGCCACTCCCGGCTGCACCGCGAAAAAGCCCTTTACCCGTTCCATCAGGACATTTTCCCGGTAGCGCCGGAAATTTCCGCCAGTGGCCAATCGCACCGTTTTCTTGATGGTTCGCTTGCTGACGCGCAGGTTTTGTGACAGTTCTTCCAGCGTCTTGCGGGGGTTTTCGTTCAAAGAGTCCGATATCTGCTCAAAGAGTAGTTTCGGATCGTAGGACATAGTCGATCCTCCCGTTTCGCTTTTGCTTTCATCCCGGGTCTTGCTTCAGGGTTGGCAGGCCACGCTCGCTCGAGCCGGAGCTGGGTCTGCTCTCTTTCTGAACGGCGGGACGAGAAGGCTGCAATTCACCGTTCCGGTGGCCAGCGCCCCCAATGTATGGGGAATCGGCTGTCAAACAATCAGGTATTCACCGGATTCCGGCCTAGGCAGAACGCCCACGCCGAAAGGGCACATTTACCGTGACCTGCGGGAGGGTTCTTGCTCCGGTACGATTTCCACCTTGTTTAAATTCACTTCTTCTTGGGGGTCAGGCTGTGTTTTGGCGAGCGTTCGTGCGACGGCGTAATGCGCCAACCCGCTGCGGTTGGATACTCCGCTTTTTCGCAATAGATTTGACACATACACTTTCACCGATTGCGCAGAGATTCCCATGTGCGCGGCAATTTCTTTGTTGCTTTGACCCAGGCTAACATGGCTGAGAACTTGTTCTTCGCGATCGGTTAGTTTCAGTTGTTGGGAATAAGGCAAGGCGGGCAGAAAGCTCATAATCTTTTGAAAAGCTTTTGTGTCGCACCAGGTATTTCCTTCGGCCAGCGCGAAGATGGCTTTTTGCAAGTCCTTGATCGACGCGCTTTGTTCCACAAATCCCACCGCGCCGCCCTTTAGACCGGCGAGCAGCATCTCCAGGCGGTCTTCCCGTGTGAAGAGCAGGACCGGCGCGACACGAGAGTATTCCCGCACGAGTTGCTCAAGTGCCAGCGCGCTGTGGGCGAACGTGCCCACATCCACCAGCACAACTTCCGGTTGCAAGTTCGATATACTCGGCTTGTTATAAGGGGGCGTGCCGCCGGCGAAGGTAATGAATAGACCGCGCCCGGAAAGCAGGGCGCGCAACGCGGCCCGAAAGACGGGCGAATCCTCGACCAAAACGAGTCGAACAGTAGTTTTCACAAAGCCCCAGGCTAGGATGGTTTCGTACTGAACGTACTCGAACTACTACTGCAAGTCGCCCGTGACTCTATCCCCCTGCTCTCCCCCTGTCAATACCGAAGTTAATTAACCATGGCTATTCTGTGAACGCGACATTTGCACAATTGACTCCGTCGCTTTGCCAGTTCAACTTCGACCGAACCCATTGGCAGGGGAAGTCCAGGGCAAGGCGGGAAAGTACATCCACAGCGGCAACCCGAAGTCGCTCTCAACAAGAGGACGCTTTCCGAATTAGAACGTAGCTACGCCTGCTGCCCGGGGCTCTCTCCTGCGCCTATTGGGGTGTAACTCTAATTATGGAGGCGGTCCTGAAATGAGCAAATCCCCGTGTGTACATGCAGGACAAGAACAGACGTCTAGACCCAGCAAGGCTCATCAACACTCGAGCGTTGATGAGCCTGTTGATCCTAGCCGTCGCTCCTTCCTGGCTAAGGCAGGTGCGGCGGCGACCGTAGCGATGGCTACCGGCGCGATTGCGCTTACTACTCCATCCACAGCGGAAGCGGAGATCGGGCCCCTGAGCGATTCGGCTCGCGCCCGAGCTTGCTTGAACCTTCGCGAGAGTACGGCCCAAGCCGATTTCAATCAACCTCTTGTTTCGCATCCAGACAATGGCGACGACTCTCTTTATCCCGACAAGTGCGGCAGCTTCACCAAGTGCTTGCCGCACGATAGTTTTGGCCGCGTCAACCTAAGCGCCTATCAAAGTCTGATCTATGCCCTGAGCACCGGCAATCCCACAGACTTTGCGAACATCACCATGGGCGGCAGCAACCTCCTGACCAACCCGCAATCCGGTTTGGCTTTCGATCTCGAAGGTACCGACGGGCACAACCTTACTGTTCCTGCCGCTCCCACAATTGCCGGCACGCAGACCGCGGCGGAAATGGTTGAGTTGTACTGGGCTTCCTTGTTGCGCGATGTTCCCTTCGACCAATATCCTGGCAACTCGCTCGCCGTCGCTGCTGCCAAGGAACTCACGAATTTCCCTGATTACAATGGCCCGCGCAACAATTTCCATGTCACCGCGAACCTGCTCTTCCGCGGCGGCCTCGGCTCGACTTTCGCCGGCGAAACTGTCGGCCCGTATGTTTCGCAATTCATGCTTATGCCTACCGCTCTTGGCGTTCAACCGATCTCGAACCAATGGCGCGTTCGGTTGCCTAACCAGGATTTCCTGACCAGCTTCAGCGACTGGTTGCACGTTCAAAACGGTGGCTTTACCGGTTTGACCGCGCAAATCGACCCGCAAGTTCGCTACCCGAGAACCGGCCGTGACCTGGCGTCCTTTGCTCACATTGACGTGCTCTCGCAAGCCTACTTCGTCGCTCTGCTAGGGCTCATGGGCATGGATGCCCCCTTGAATCCCGGCAATCCTTA
This sequence comes from Acidobacteriota bacterium, assembly GCA_003223245.1. GTDB lineage: Bacteria > Acidobacteriota > Terriglobia > Acidiferrales > UBA7541 > Acidiferrum. The sequence continues at coordinate 23,196 of QHYI01000040.1, read as the reverse complement.
CAACAACTCCAGAACCCAGGGTGGTTTCGGGACCTTCGGCGGGGGAGACTTTGCAGCGACCATCAATGAGGTGGCATCCCGCGCTCTGAACGCTGTCTGGTTCCAGAAGTGGTATGTACACCGCCGGCAGCGTCCCGAGGCGACCGGAGGCATCGTTCAGTTGATCAAGACCGGTCAGGGCAGCAAGACCGATTGTTCTCTGAATTCCACTTTCCTTGGCTCTCAAGGCCTCCAGCAAAGCTTCAACAAGTACGGGAGCTACCTGCTCTCGCAGGCCTATCCCGAAGGTTGCCCGGCCCACCCATCCTATCCCACAGGGCACGGCACGGTCGGCGGCGCCTGCATCACCGTTCTCAAATTCTTTTTCGACGGCAATTTTGTCATTCCCAATCCGGTCACGCCATCCGACGATGGGCTTTCTCTCCAGCCCTACACCGGCTCGTCACTGACCGTGAACGGGGAGCTCGCCAAACTCGGCCACAACGTCAGCTTCGGTCATGGAATCCATGCCGGAATCCATTACCGCAGCGACACCGATCAATCATTGCTTCTCGGCGAAGCCGTGGCCCTCAGCGTTCTTGGCAATAAGGCCTCCTGCTACAACGAGAAGTTTTCCGTCACTCTCACGAAGTTTGACGGCACCACCGTTACGATCTCCAACTAACGCGCGTTCTTCCGCGTTCTCTGCGAAGTCGATCGTTTTTCTGACAACTTCTTCTCCAGGGCTGCTCGGCATCTCGGGCAGCCCTTTCCTCTTCCCTCGAGGGGCGAATCCTGCCAAAAGCCGCTGGTGACCGCGGGCACCTACGTCTGTGCCGGTGCACTGAAATCCGTCCCGCACCGGACTAGCGTTGTGCCCGGGCATTGCGGCGCTTGCGTGCCTTTTGCTACGCAAAGTTACACCAGACCACCGCCGCGTCCCCGCAAAAACTTTTCGGAAAGGGGTACTTTATGGCAACCCGAGCAACAGCTCCCGAAACTCGCGCCGACCCCTAAGCCCACCGCGGCTTCCGTCACGGCCAAAGAAATTATGCCGCCTCGCCCCGGGCTTCTCTTCGCGATTTGGCCGCTCGTTTGGTCACCAACGAATTCAGCGGCATGCCCGTTGCGGATCCCGACAGACGAGTCGTCGATGTCATTACCGAAGCGGACATCATTCGCGCGCTCCTCGATGGCAAGCGCCTTGAGAATCTGACCGCCGGCGAAGTCATGACCGGGCCTGCGTTGGCCGTAGACGCAAAAACCACGCTCGAAGAGGTCATGAAGTGCCTGGTAGAGCACAAAATCGTTCGCGTGCCGGTCACCGAAGAAAACAAACTCATTGGCATCATCGCCCGCAGAGATGTGATTCGAGCTCTGATCGAGCCGGAGTTCAGGGTCTTCCGCGAAACGCGCTAAGCATAAAAACTGCACCAGCACAATACGGCGGAGCTGGCGCTCTGGAGCTCCCTAGCGAGGTGTGGTTTGCTCAATCTCTCAAGCTTCATGTAAATGCTGACCAGCTGCGCCTGCAGCGGCTCGCCCGTCCGCCGCCCGTCCGCTCCACCACTTGACAATCTCTGCTGCGCGCCACACGATGCACCAAGCATTTTTCCTCATGAGATAGCGCGATGAACATCGGCCATCGCCTGATCCTTTGCTTGATCTTGCTCGCTGCGGTGGTGCTCAGCGGCTGCGCGGGCTTTCACTTCCTGGAGCACTGGGGCTGGTTCGACGCGTTTTATATGACGCTGACCACCATGACCACCATTGGCTACGGCGAAATTCATCCGCTCTCGCACGCCGGCCGCATCTTCAACAGTTTCCTGATTGTCTTCGCCGTTTTTTCTGGCGGCTTCACGATTGCGACCGTCACCCAGGCTTTGCTACAGTTCGAGTTCGGAAAGGCCTTCGGTCGCCGCCGCATGGAACGCGAACTCGCGAAACTCTCCGGGCACTACATCATTTGCGGGGCCGGGCGCGTCGGCCGCACCGTGGCGCGCGAGCTGCGGGCGCGTGGCCAGAATGTCGTTTTCATCGAGAAAGACGCCGGACGCGCGGAATGGGCCGCCAACGAGAAAATCCCCGTCATCCTTGGAAATGCCTCCAGCGAAGATTGCCTGAAACACGCGCGCATCGACACGGCCAAAGGATTTGTCGCCGCCGTCAGCTCCGATCCCGAAAATCTATATATCGTTCTGACCGCCCGCGGTTTCCGCTCCGACCTGAAGATCATCGCGCGCGCCAGCGAAGAAGAAGCCACCTCAAAACTCTTGCGCGCGGGCGCTTCGGAAGTCCTCTCGCCTTATTTCTTTGTGGGCAGCCGCATTGCCCAGCTTCTCTTGCGCCCCAACGTGCTCGATTTCATTGATGCCGCCTTTGGCACTGATCGCCTCGACGTCGAAATCGGCGAAGTCCGCATCGAACCGAAATCCCTGCTCGTTGGCAAAAAGCTTGGCGATGCCGCGATTCGCCAGCAGGCAGACGCCATCATTCTCGGCGTGAAGCCCGCGGAAGGAACGCTGCTCTTCAATCCTGTTCCCGAAACGGTGATTCGCGCCAACGACACACTCATCGTGATCGGCGCCGACACGCAGCTCAAGCGCCTCGAAACTCTCGCCTCCGCCACCGCGCAATCCGGGAGCTTCCGTTAACTTTGTGCACCGTTAACTTTGTGCACCGTGATCGATCGCCCTGCTGTCATCCCGGCCCTCAGGGCGCGGTCTTCTGCAGCCTGAAGGGAAGGAATCTGCTTTTGCGCGCAGGAATTTTGGTTCGGTTCTGTCCTACCAGCGCGACGAATCAACAGCCGTGACAATTCAAAGACACAGGTTGCAGCCAAAAGCTAAAAACCAAAACCGCTATTATAACGGCAAAAACCGGAGGAACGCCCACTTGCGAGGTTTAAACCAGTCCCTGATCCAACATCGCGTTCGCCACTTTCAGGAATCCGGCGGTGTTCGCTCCATTCACCAGATTTCCCGGTGTGCCGTACTTTTCCGCGGTCTCGAAGCAGTTTTTGCGGATCACGATCATGATCTTGTGCAGCCGCTCATCCACTTCTTCGCGCGTCCACATTTGCCGCATGCTGTCCTGTGACATTTCAAGGCCAGAGACTGCCACGCCGCCCGCGTTTGCCGCTTTCGCTGGCCCGTAGAGAATTTTCGCATCGAGGAAGAGTTTCGCCGCCTCGAGCGTGCTAGGCATGTTGTCGCCTTCCGCGACCAATTTGACGCCGTTTTTGATCAACGTCTCGGCGTCGCGCTGGTTGATTTCGTTTTGCGTCGCGCTCGGGAACGCGCAATCCGCCTCAACCTGGAGCTTGGCGCGAAGGCGTCGTCAGCGAATTCTTCAGCACTTGTTCGAACGCCAAAAACGTCAAAATGCCCAGATTCACCGACCGATGAAAGCGCAGCCCGCCCTTGTACGGTCCGATGGCGCTGTTCATTTCGATCCGGAAGCCGCGGTTCACCTGCACTCGGCCGACATCATCGAGCCACGGCACGCGAAATAGAACTACGCGCTCCGGCCACCAGCCGCTCCAGGATTCGCGCATCCTGAAATTCCGGATGCTTCTCAAGCGCTAGGCGCAGGGAGTCGAAAGCTTCTTGGACGTCCTGGTGCAATTCAGGCTCCGCCGGATTTTTCGCCCGCACCCGCGCCATTACTTCTTCTACATCTCCGCCCGGCGTTTTCGTTTCCGGCCGATGCATCACGAGACTGCTCATAGCGTTCCTCCTCCCTGCAAGAGTCGTCCTGCGGTGGTGCTCAAATGAAATTTTCCGTGGATCGAAGACCGGCAGGGCAATTGAGACTTGTGCCGCGGCTGTTGCCATGGCCCTGTGTTCGTGCTCCAGGCGCCGCAGCAGGTCTTCCTCGAACGCAATGTGCGCGCGCAATTCCGCCAACAACTTCTGCCCCTTCAGCACGAGTTCTCCGGTCGAGGACGCCGTCGTGAATTCCATCTCTCTGCGGAACTCATAGTTGCCGCGGTAAAGCCGGAAGTGCTCGTCTTTTAGCCGCTCGCGGTCCGCCGGCGACGCAAACCGGAACAGTGGCTCATTCGCGTCATCTTCTTCCTTGTGGCAGTGTTCCCAGTGTTCCCAGATTTCCACGATCTTGCCTTCCATGGATTGCAGCCGGCGCAGCCCGTGGCAGCGGATGTCGCTGTTTGTGCTGGCATTGAGGTCCAGCGCCTCTTCCCAAACGTTCAGGAACTCCAGAATGTCGGCATGCTCGGCGTGCGCCGCTTCAAACTGCTCATGTACGTCCATGCGTTCCTCCCCCTTGGCCTCGGCGAGCATTTGGGCGCCCCTTTAGCCTCGCACTTCAGTCCGCCTAGTTGGGAGACGCAGATTATGCCTCCCTGGCGTTGTAGCGGCGCGGTTGGAGCGCGCCCCCGCTGCGGTCCTGTTCGAAGTGCCTGGAGCATCTGTCGGGCCATGGCACCAAATGCGACGTACCTACCTACATCTCTTGCATAGCCGTATCTCTTTCTCGGTCAGGCAATTACGAGGGGCTCGGGAAAACGGGAAGGAAGTACAGCACAAAGAACAAGTTCTAGGACTGCGCCCGCATCTCGGATTTGCCCCACGCCGTTGCGTCTTCTCGCGCAGCCCTTGCGGTCCTTGTAGGGGCCGAGCATGCTACGCCCCAAGCGCCGCGGCGTAACAGAGCTGTCCCGACCAAAGGTTCCCCGCAAGAGCGGTCGAAGATGGGGCCTGCGCCTTTGCTACCCCGGTGTTTTCTTTCTCTTTTGACCTTCCACTGGCGTGATGCTAAAATGCATCACATGAAGAAAGCGACCGTCCGCGACCTTCGTTACCGCTTCTCCAAGGTTGAGGAGCTTCTCCGCGAAGGCGAGGAGATTCAAATCACCAAGCGCAAACGCCCCATCGCGCGCCTTCTCCCGCCCGAGCCTCCTGTCCCCAAGGTCTTTCCGGATTTTCTCGCTCGCATGAAAAAAATCTTCGGCAAAAAACGCAGGAAAGTCTCCGGTGCGGAAATCATCGCTCTGGACCGCGAGGAGCGGTTTTGACCTCCTTTGTTGATTCGAGCTTTCTGGTTTCCCTCTACATTCTTGACGCGAATTCTGCTAGGGCCGCCGCCAAGATGAAGCGTGCCTCTTTGCCCCTGTTCCTCGCCGACATAGGAAAAATTGAAATCCTCAATGCCATCGGGCTCAGACTTTTCCGGAAAGAATTACAGGCTGATGAGGCAAAGAAGGTCCGTGCTTTATTTCAGGAAGACGCAGAACGCGGCATCGTGCAGATTGTCCCGCTTCCTAACGCAGCTTATCAGCGAGCCGAGCAGATGGCCCAAACACATACTCCTGTTTGGGGAACTCGCACGCTCGACGTCCTGCACGTTGCCGGGGCCCTCGTCCTTAAGGCCGATTCTTTCTATACGTTTGACCGAAAACAAGCCCGCCTCGCCGCAGCCGTTGGCCTTCAGCTCCCCTGACAGCCGTAGGTTCAAATTCGCTCGTCGCTAATGCGCACTCTACCCCTGTGTTTTCTATCTCTTACGCCAATCCTGTTCGAATCCATGCGTCCATCCCATCGAAAGCGAAGCCGACGCTCCTTCAAATCCTCTTTACTCCGCCTCGCCCGGCGGAGCAAACGCAATCGAGCGGACCGTCCCGACGACTCCTGGGCCCCGCAAAATGTTGCCAGCTCTTCCATGCGTGAGTGTCCTTCTATGGGAGACCCGCACGAGTCACCCGTCACGTCCCTGCTGCGGTTGCCGCCTCCTACGCGCGGTGCCATAATTTCTGTTTATGCGGGACGGGGACTCTGGGGCTCGAATCACGAGTCCCGTCTTCGCGGTCTGAGAGGAATCTATGGCATTGCGCGATAGCTGGATTGAAAAACGAGAGGCGGCAATGGCGGGCGCCAATGGGACGCGAAACGTCTCGCAGATGCATTTTGCGCGGCAGAGCGTCATCACCGAAGAAATGGAGTACGTCGCCAAGCGCGAAAAGCTTGAGCCGGAGCTGGTGCGCAGCGAAGTCGCGCGTGGGCGCATGATTATTCCCGCCAACGTGAATCACCGCAACCTCGAGCCCATGGCCATCGGCACCGCCAGCAAGTGCAAAATCAATGCCAACATCGGCAATTCCGCCACCAGCTCGAACATCGACGAGGAATTGAAAAAGCTGCACCACGCCGTGCACTACGGCGCGGACACGGTGATGGATTTGTCCACCGGCGGCAACCTTCCCGAAATTCGCAAAGCCATCATTGACGCGTCGCCCGTGCCCGTTGGCACGGTTCCCGTTTACGAGGCCATTACCCGCGTGCGCCGGCCAGAAGACTTAACCTTCAACCTGATGCTCGAAGTCATCGAAGAGCAAGCCGAGCAAGGCGTCGATTACATGACCATCCATGCGGGCGTGCTGCGCGAACACGTGCCGTTCGTGCGTAAGCGCATCACCGGCATTGTGAGTCGCGGCGGCTCGTTGATGGCTCACTGGATGGCGCATCACAAGAAACAGAATTTCCTCTACGAGAACTTCGATCAAATCTGCAAAGTCTTCAAGAAACATGACGTGAGCTTCTCGCTCGGGGACGGCCTGCGCCCGGGATGCATCGCAGATGCCAGCGACGAAGCGCAATTCGCCGAATTGAAAGTTCTCGGTGAACTTACGAAAAAGGCCTGGGGGCATGATGTTCAGGTGATGATCGAAGGTCCCGGCCACATTCCGATGGACAAGATCAAAGAACAAGTGGACCTGGAAATGGAATGGTGCCACGAAGCGCCGTTTTACACGCTGGGTCCGCTGGTGATTGACATCGCGCCCGGCTACGACCACATCACCAGTGCGATTGGCGCGGCTATGATCGGTTGGTACGGCGCTTCCATGCTTTGCTATGTCACGCCGAAGGAGCATCTCGGCTTGCCGAATCCCGACGACGTGAAGCAGGGCGTTATCGCTTACAAAATTGCCGCGCATGCCGCAGATGTGGCGCGGCATCGTCCCGGCGCGCGTGACCGCGACGACGCGCTTTCTTATGCGCGCTTCCTCTTCGACTGGAACCAACAATTTGAACTGTCGCTTGACCCCGACACTGCCCGCGCCATGCACGACGAAAATCTACCGGACGACTTTTACAAAGAAGCGAAGTTCTGCTCCATGTGCGGCCCAAAGTTCTGCTCCATGAACATCACGCAACTGGCCGAAGCCGAGTCCGGACAAGATCAGACCGAACGCAAACAAAAATTCGTCGAGCTGCTGGCGAAAGTCCAAAGTGCCTAACGAGAATTGAGAGTATTCGCGATGGGGATGTTTGAGGTCAAAGTCAAATCGGCGCACCTCGAGGCTCCGATAAGACGGAGGAAAGCTCATTGTTTGTGGACACGGGGGTTCAACGCTATCGTGGATCCCAAAGGCCACATTGGAAAGACTCCAAAACGGGAGCAAACGAGCATTTAACCGCGCATGTTGATTAGAAACAATAAATGGGTGTGCTCTGAGCCCGTAGTGGGAAAGGAGGTAGGGATCATGGAGTTTGCGATTTTTATGGTTATTCTTTATTTCCTGCCCACGATCACAGCGCTTGTACTTCGCGAGGATCCTCTAGGTATTTTTCTTGTGAACTTCTTTTTGGGTTGGACCATCATTGGCTGGTGGGCCGCGCTGATCTGGGCCGTGGCTTCCTACAAATCGCTGCAAGTCAGGAATGCTCCCGTAAGTTCCGGGCGATTCTGCAGTCACTGCGGTACTCTGGCGCCGCCGGGCGCCCAAGTATGCCCCAACTGCGGGAGGGCGGTGTAATTGGCCGAATCTGTTGAAGGGCGTGTGAGGGTGCCGCAGTCGGGCGAAGTGCTGCGCGAAGAGTTCAACCGCTGGGCGGAAGCAGGCCGTGGCGAGGGCATGGAGCAGGACCACCTGCCCATTACCCTTCCGGTGCTGGAAAAGATGCGGCTGGCGCCGGCGGACAATGTGCTCGACGTGGGATGCGGAGCGGGCTGGCTTTCGCGGAGACTGGCCAAGCTTGTTCCGCAGGGCCGCGTGGTGGGAATGGACGTTTCCGACGAAATGGTCCGCCACGCTCGCCGCACCAGTGTGGATTTCGAAAACCTGATGTTCGTCACCGGCGAAGTCGAGGAAATTCCCTGGGAGCCGAATTTCTTTTCTCATGCCGTTTCCGTCGAGTCGGCGTACTACTGGCCCGATCCGGCTGTGGGCATCCGCGAAATTTTTCGCGTGCTGAAACCCGGCGGCTCGGCCTGGATTCTCATCAACTATTATCGGGACAATCCGAACTCGCATCAGTGGGGCGGCTTGTTGGCAATACGGACGCACCTGCTCTCGGCGGCGGAATGGAGCGAATTTTTTTGCGCCGCAGGCTTTGGAAGAGTGCAGCACGAGCGCATTACCGATCATTCGCCAACGCCGGAGGTCTATACGGGACGGTGGTTCCGCGATGCGGCGCAACTCCGCGCGTTTAAAGCGGAAGGCGCGCTTCTCGTCCACGGCGTAAAGGAATGAAGTACTGTGGCGACGGAAAATAGGCGCGAGTCAGTTTGAAATAAGAATGGACTTTGCGGGCCCCGGAACGATCTCGAGGTCAATCCCTCGCTTTTCAGAACGGCCTCGCGACCGAAAAGCGTAGCAAATTTCTTGGGTATGTGATAGGAAGACTGCCATCGGGAAGTCCTTCATGTCCTTTCTCAGCAGCGGGGTGGCGGCCGTAACCGGAGCGGGCTCGGGCATTGGCCGGGCGCTCGCGCAACAATTGGCTGCCGCAGGCTCGGCGCTGGCGCTGGCTGACATTGACGAAGCTGGTCTGCAGCAGACGGCGCAATCCCTCGGGAAAACCAACGCGCTCGTTACCACTCACGGCGTGGACGTGGCCAACGAAGAAAGCGTCAAAGCTTTTGCCGCTGACGTTAGCGCGAGGCATGGACGCGTCACGCTGCTGATCAACAATGCCGGCGTTGCCCTGCATGGAAATTTCGAGGAAATTTCCCTCGACGATTTTCGCTGGCTGATGAACATCAATTTTTGGGGCGCAGTCTACGGGGTGAAATATTTTCTGGCGATGCTGAAACGCGAACCGCGAGCACACATCGTGAACTTATCGAGCATACTGGGAATCGTCGCGTCTGCAGGGGGGTCAGCTTATTCCGCCAGCAAATTCGCGGTGCGCGGATTTACCGAAGCGCTGCGGCACGAATTGGAGGGCAGCAACGTTGCCGTAAGCTGCGTGCATCCGGGCGGCATTCAAACGCCCATCGCACGTCACGCGCGATTGGGCGCGGCAACCTCCGGGCCGACGCGCGATGAGATCATCCGAAGATTCGAGCGGCTGGCGCGCACGCCGCCCGAAACGGCCGCGGCGCGAATTTTGCGCGGCGTGGACAATCGCGAGCCGCGGATCCTGATTGGCAGCGACGCCTACCAAATCGACATTCTGCAGCGCCTGCGCCCCGCCAGTTACTGGAAATCCCTCGCACGGAAACTCGAAGACCCCCGCGTGACTAAGCAGCCCGCCGCCATCAAGCAAGCTAGCAGGTAATTCGACAGCAGAAAACGAAAACCGGATCGGAGGGGTCCAGTGTTTTCAATCGGGACTCCGTGTCCGCCGGGTCAGCCGGCTGCCCGGGAGCCGGAGACCGCAACGGGTCACTTCCCTATGGACATTGCAAAGGAGAGCTGATACGCTCCTATGCACACTCCAAAGGAAGTGTCGTTGGAGTCAAGACGGAAAAGAGACCGAAGACATGGACGTAAAGAAATCGGAAGTGCTGCAAGGAACGCTGGACCTGATGATCCTGAAAACGCTCGAGGCGCTGGGACCGCTGCACGGATTCGGAATTGCGCGACGCATCGAGCAGGTGAGCCGCGACGTGCTGCAGCTCAATGAGGGCACGGTGTACACGTCGCTGCTGCGCCTACAGCAGCAAGGATGGATTACGGCGGAGTGGGGGACCTCGGAGAACAATCGCAAGGCGAAATTTTATTCCATCACCAAGCGCGGGCAAAAACAGCTCGAGCTGGAAACGAAAAACTGGGAGCGCATTTCCGGCGTGATTGGCCGGGTACTGCGGCTCGAAGCGGAAAGAGAATCCTGAGCGCGAAACCGTGTAGCGGCGGCTTTACGCCGCTGATCTGTTGATGCCAAAGGCAGCAACTGGAAAGAGAAAGGAATCATGAGCCGACGAGAATCCAGGTTGCGCGCATTTGCCGCGAAGGTGCGCGGTTTCTTGCGCCGACATCGGCAGGACTGGGAATTCGACCACGAGATTCAGGAACATTTGCAATTGCTCGCCGAGAGATTTGTTGTGGCGCAGGGCATGTCGAGGGAAGATGCTGCAGCCGCGGCGCGACGGCAGTTCGGCAACACAACGCTACTGAAAGAAGACCGCAGGGAAATGCAGACTTTCTTACGATTGGCGGCCTTGTGGCAGGACTGGCGCTACGCGCTGCGCGTACTGTGGCGAAGCCCAGGATTCTCAGCCACGGCGATTGTAACGCTGGCGCTGGCCATTGGTGCGAATACGGCGATCTTCTCCGTAGTGAACGCGGTGCTGCTGCAGCCGCTTCCGTATCCGCAGCCTGACCGTCTTGTGGCGCTGATGCGCAGTTATCCCGAGAGGAATTATTGGTCCATTTCCGTACCGAAATTCGTAGTCTACCGCGAGCACAATTTGACGGGCGGAGACCGCCCGAAGCAAGTCAAAGAAATTCATGCATCGGCTGGATATTTCGACGTGTTTGGCGCGCCGATCACGCTGGGTCGCCTGTACACAGACGAAGAGGATCGTCCGGGGGGACCACACGTCGCGGTAATCAGCAATGGCCTATGGCGCGGACGGTTCGGCGCCGACCCAACACTGGTTGGCAGAACGGTTAGGCTGAGCGGGGACCCGTACCAGATTATTGGTGTGCTTGGGCCGGGGTTCAAGAGCGACCCGCCCGCCGATATCTGGCTCCCGCTACAAGCTGACCCCGATAGTACGGATCAGGGACAGTATTTGCGCGCGGCGGCGCGAATGCGACCGGAAGTGACGCTCGGGCAGGCACAGGCGGCAATGAAGCTGGCTAGTGAAGAATTCCGGAGGAAATTTCCAGATTGGATGGACTCGCACGAAAGCGCGACGGCCGTGCCTTTGCGAGACACGGTTGTTTCAGGGGTGCGGCCGGCGCTGCTAATTCTGCTTGGAGCGGTGGGATTCGTGCTGCTGATCGCGTGCGCGAATGTTGCGAACTTGCTCTTGGCGCGAGCGACGCTGCGCAGGCGCGAGCTCGCCATCCGCGCGTCGATGGGAGCGGGACGTTGGCGGATTGTCTCTCAGTTACTCACGGAGAGTCTCCTGCTTTCTCTCACGGGGGGCGCGCTTGGGCTATTTATCGGTTTTGTTGGCTTGCATGCTCTCCTAGCAATTGAGCCGGTGAGTTTGCCACGGATTGGGGAACACGGGGCGGAGCTTACGCTGGATTCGCGAGTGCTCCTCTATACGTTGCTGGTTTCGTTGTTCACGGCGATTTTATTCGGACTGATACCAGCGATCAGCGCAACGCGAGAAGACCTGAATGCAACCCTTCGGGAAAGCGGCGCCCGCTCCGGCGGCGGCTTCCGGCAGAACAAGACTCGGTCACTTCTGGTTGTGACCCAGATGGCGATGGCGCTGATCCTGCTCGTCGGAGCCGCCTTAATGATTCGTACTTTCGAGGCGCTGCGCAGCGTGAGGCCAGGATTCGACGGACACAATGTGCTGACGATGGAGATGGCCCTTTCCGGGTCGAGGTTCGAGAAGACCGCCGGGGTGGCACAAACGTTGCGAGAGGTGGAGCAACGCGTCGGGGCGGTGCCGGGAGTCGAGGCGGTGGCTGGGGCCTGTTGTTTGCCATTAACGGGTGGCCCAGATTTACCGTTTGCGATCGTCGGTCGTGGGCCGGCTTTTAGCAGCTACAGCGGCGATGAGCAATGGCGCAATGTTTCTGCGCAATATTTCCAGGTGTTTCACATTCCGGTGCTGCGTGGGCGCGTGTTTACCCCGCGTGATGATGCAGGTTCAGCTCCGGTCGCGCTGATCAACGAAGCGATGGCCAAACAGTTCTGGCAAAACGAGGATCCGATAGGAGCGCAACTGCTCATTGGACACGGGCTAGCCCCTGAGTTTGAGGATGCTCCGCGACAAATCGTGGGTGTCGTGGGCGATATTCGCGACTACGGGCTGAATAATGAGCCTGCGCCCATCATGTATGTGCCGGAAGCGCAGGTTCCGGACGGAATCAGCGCGCTCGATAATCGATTAGTGCCGTTTGTGTGGGCAGTTCGCACGAAGGTGGCGCCGTTTTCGCTGATCGCGGAGATTCAACAAGAAGTACGAGCGGCGAGCGGGGGGCTGGCAGTGGCGCACGTGCGATCGATGGAGCAGGTCGTTGGGGAATCCACAGCGCGGGGCGATTTCAATACGATGCTCATTGCGATTTTTGCAGCTGTTGCGCTCTTGCTAGCCGCGATTGGAGTGTATGGATTGATGGCGTATGCGGTACAGCAACGGACGCAGGAGATCGGCATCCGCATGGCGCTGGGAGCGAACCCCGAGAAGGTCCGCAAGATGGTGGTCTGGCAGGGCATGCGGTTAGCGGTTATCGGAGTGGCGATCGGTGTTGTTGCCGCGCTCGGACTTACGCGATTTATGGCTGGGTTGGTTTATCACGTGAAGACCTGGGACCCAAGCGTCTTTGCAGCGGTAGCGGTGCTGCTCAGCGCAGTGGCCTCGCTCGCGGCATACATTCCAGCGCGACGAGCCTCGCAGGTCGATCCCGTGGTGGCGCTCCGCTATCAGTAGCTGATAGCGCTATTCGCTGGCAACGGAGATCAAGGTCCTCTGCCTGTAGGAAGGTAGATCCCTTCTTGCGGGGAGGTAATCATGAGCACACGACGAGCGTCCAGGTTGCGCGCATTAGCCGCGAAGGTGCGCGGTTTTTTGCGAAGACCGCGGCGCGACACCGAGTTTGACGTCGAGATTCAGGAACACTTGCAACTGCTCGCCGAGAGATTTGTGGTGCAGGGCATGTCGAGGGAAGAGGCTCGGGCAGCGGCGCGACGGCAGTTCGGCAATGTTACCTTACTGCAGGAAGACCGCAGAGAATTGCGGACTTTCTTATCGCTCGAAGCGTTGTGGCGAGACTTGCGATTCGGCGTGCGGATGCTATGCAAGAACCCCGGCTTCACGATGGTCGCGGCCGTGACGCTGGCGCTGGGGATCGGGGCGAACACGGCGCTCTTCAGTGTGATAGACGGAGTTTTACTGCAGCCCCTGCCCTATCCTCATCCGGAGGAACTGGTCGCCGTGCGGCACACGGCTCCTGGGCTCAACGTCAAGGACCTGCAGTCATCGGATTCATGCTACTTCATTTATCGCGAGCAGAACCGCACGTTCCAGGACATTGGTCTCTACAGGAACGACTCGGTGAACATCACAGGCCTGGCGGAGCCGGAGCGGGTCAGCGCGCTCGACGTAACCGATGGCGTCCTTCCGATTCTGGGTGTCAGAGCTATTCTAGGACGCACGTTCACGCGCGCCGATGATTCTCCGGGCACGGCAAAGACGGTGATGCTGAGTTTCAGCTTTTGGCAGCGGAAGTTCGGTGGCGATCGCTCAGTGATTGGAAAAACGATCACGGTCGAAGGAGAATCGCGGCAGGTGATTGGCGTGCTTCCGCGGGATTTTCACTTCGGCGGACGGGACGTTGCGATGCTCCTTCCCATGCAGTTCGATCGCGCCACGACTTTCCTCGGGGATTTCAGCTATCAATCCGTCGCCAGGCTTAAACCGGGAGTCACACTGGCGCAAGCCAACGCGGACGTGGCGCGCATGCTTCCAATCGTCCTAAAGAGTTTTCCGATGCCAGTGGGCCTCAGCCCAAAAACGTTGGAAGATGCTCGAATCGGGCCAAACCTCCGGACGCTAAAACAAGAGGTTGTTGGCGACATGGCCAAGGTCTTGTGGGTGCTCATGGGGGGCATCGGATTGGTGCTGCTCATCGCCTGCGCAAATGTCGGCAACTTGCTTCTGGTCCGCGCGGAAGGACGTCAGCGTGAGTTAGCCATCCGTGCCGCTTTGGGCGCAAGCAGGGGTCGCATTGCCGGGGGTTTGCTTCTCGAAAGCTTCCTTTTAGCGCTTCTGGGGTGCGCGCTCGGTCTGGCGCTGGCTTATGGTGCCTTACGGGTGCTTGTCGCCACGGCGCCCACTGCACTTCCACGGACAAACGAAATCGCAATCAATGGCCCTGCCGTTTTGTTTACATTGGTTTTATCGCTGTTCGCCAGCCTGCTCTTCGGTTGCGTGCCAGCTTTCAAATATGCGGTGGCGCCTCAGCTGACCGCGCTGCGGGAAAGCGGACGTTCCATGAGCGAGAGCCGCCACCGACACCGGGCACGAAGTGCTCTCGTCGTGTCCCAAGTAGCGCTGGCTCTTGTCCTGCTGGTCAGCGCCGGACTCATGATTCGCACTTTTCGCGCTCTGATCCATGTCGATCCGGGTTTCGTCACGCCTTCGGAAATCCAGACATTCCGCGTCGATATTCCCGACACACAAGTGAAAGAGCCAGAGCGTGTGGTGCGTATCGAAGAGGAGATTCTGCATAAGATCGAGGCTGTTCCCGGAGTTTCTTCAGTCAGCCTGTCCATGAGTGTTCCCCTGGATGGGACCCAGACAACCGGACCAGTCTTCGAAAAGGGCCGCCCCTACTCACAAGGTGCGCTTCCGCTGCACCGGTTCAGGTTCGTTGCACCGGGCTTTTTCAAAACACTCGGCACGCCGCTCGTCGCCGGTCGCGACCTCACTTGGAGTGACATCTACAATAAGGTTCCGCTCGCAATCGTCTCCGAAAGAACCGCGCGCGAGCATTGGCATGACCCAGCAAGCGCGCTCGGCAAGCAAATTCGCGTGGGTCCGAAAGACGACTGGCGCGAGATCGTTGGCGTTGTGGGGGACGTCCCCAAGTTCGAGGGCGATAACATTGAGGTGATCCGCTCGGCGGCATTCTTCATGCGCGCTTCGCGTGCCGGCTCGGCGAGCTTGATGGAAGACGTTCAGAAGGCTGTCTGGTCGGTGGACTTGGAACTTCCCATAGCAGACATGCACACGCTCGAATATTACTACTCGAAATCAATAGCACGGACTTCGTTCACCCTCGCGATGTTAGGTGTCGCCGGGGGGATGGCATTGTTACTCGGCGTCGTCGGCCTCTACGGCGCAATCGCATACTCAGTGTCGACGCGCACGCATGAGATTGGCATCCGCGTGGCTCTCGGGGCCGAGTCGGAAGATGTTCTGAAAATGGTCCTACGAGGAGGATTCAAACTTGCGGGATTCGGCGTCGGAATTGGCATCGTGGCCGCCCTCGTGTCAACACGCTATCTCGCGAACCTGCTTTACGGCATCAAGCCCACCGACCCACCGACTTTTGCCACAGTCGCGCTGCTTCTTATTGGAGTGGCCCTGCTCGCCAGTTACATTCCGGCCCGTCGGGCAGCCAAAGTGGATCCGATGGTGGCGCTGCGGATGAGTAGTTGACCGTCCGTTTTGGTTCGCGTCAGGAAACAGGAAACAGGGTCCTCCGTCTATAGGAAGGTAGAGCAAACTCTTGCTGGGAGGGGGCGACGTGCGTCACGCTGCAAGACGGATGTCCCCTGCCGCAGATGTCCCCTGCATTTGACAACGGAGGGCAGACGAATATGTCCCGAGTTAAGCAGCTGGCAAGCAGAGCTTCAAAAGTTTTCGCGATCGTGGCAGCATGGGCGTGTGTCGGTCCGGCAGCGTCGAACGCGCAAACGTTTGCGCTGAATGACACGAAGGATTTGGTGCTGCTGAACGTCAAGGCCGAAGCCACGGAATACAAAGGACGTAAAGCGGTGCGCCTGACAAAGGACGTGCCAAAGGACGGGTTCGCGCTGCTGCGGGGGACGGACTTTCAGGATGGCACCATCGAGGCGGACATGGCTTTGAAGATTACGGCCCCGCCGGGAGTGAGAATGCCTGGCTTTGTGGGCATTGCGTTCCGGGCGCGGCCGGACGCTTCGCGTTACGAGCTGTTCTATCTGCGGCCCGGGAACTCGCACGCAGAGGACCAAGCGATGCGGAATCATTCGGTGCAATACACGTCGGAGCCGGAATTCAACTGGTATCGATTGCGCCGGGAGTGGCCTTCGGTCTACGAGACGTATGCGGAGTTGCAGACGGAGACTTGGACGAAGGTCCGGATTGAGGTCAAGGGCCGCTTGGCCAAACTTTTTCTGAACGCATCCGAAAATCCGACGCTAGTCGTGGAGGGACTGAAGGGCCAAGATTTGCGAGGAGGCGTGGCATTGTGGGGTTATCAAGGCGAGGAGGCGTATTTCTCCAACGTCCGCGTCACCAACGCGACCCCGCTGCCGGTGAAATATGGCTCGGACGCCGGCGGGACATGGCAGGTAAGGTTCGCGAGTGATTATGGAGCGTATAACGGTGCTTTGCAGCTCGAAAGGGATGGCAGTAAAGTAGCGGGGACGTGGACCGGCGACCTGGGCAAAGACCGCCCCGTTACGGGGACTTGGCGCGAGGGTTACATCGAGCTGAGCTTCGAGGGGGAATGGCCCGTCGACGACAAAGGTGCGGTGACTCCCGCCGTCGCGACGCTCGCCGGTTGGATTGATGGGGATTCGGCTGGCGGGCGCATGAAAGTCGAAGGCCGCGCGGACGGTCGTTGGACAGCAACGCGGAAGCCATAGCGCAGGCAGGTATTGGAAAAAGCCGCCCGGAGCGCGTTCCGCCAGCAGTATACCCCAGTGCACCGAGAGCTTTTGACTGACCTAGCGTGTGCATATATACTCCCCGAAGGCGAGAGGTTTTTGCAGCAGCAGTGGGCAGGATGCCGGCTAAAGCCCGGCGCTACGTGCGGATGGCTTCTCAAAAAGGTGCTCACCTATGGGTGTTTTGGACCAACGATTTGAAAAGAACTTCATGATTACGTCGGTGGACTATGTGTTCAACTGGGCGCGAAAGAGCGCACTCTGGCCACTGACGTTTGGTTTGGCATGCTGCGCGATCGAAATGATTGCGTCGACCACGTCGCGGTTTGACATGGCGCGGTTTGGCGCGGAAGTATTCCGGCCGTCGCCGCGGCAGGCGGACTTGATGATCGTTTCGGGGACGGTCACGCTGAAGATGGCTCCGGTGATCGAGCGCGTGTGGGCGCAGATGCCGGACCCGAAGTGGTGCATTTCGATGGGAGCGTGCTCGAGCGTGGGCGGACCGTTCAACACGTATTCGGTGTTGCAGGGCGTGGACCGTATCGTCCCCGTGGACGTCTACATCGTGGGATGCCCGCCGCGGCCGGAGGGGCTTTTCTTTGGATTGATGAAGCTCCAGGACAAGATTGACCAGATGACGCTGGCGAAGCGCCCGACAGAAATCCGTCTGAAGCCGGAAATGGTAGAGGATTTCAAGAAGGGCGTGATGGTGGCGCAGACGCCGGAGCCGAAGTAGAGAACGGAGATCGGAGCGCGAGCCGCGCCGTTCGGGCGGTTATGTGACCCAGAAATTCGGCTTCCGCCTTGACAGCGGCCTGTTGATTACAGATGACTTACGCCCACTTCTGGGGAGACCAGAGAAGAGGAGAGCCAAGCACCAATGGCGTTTGCGCGAGCTGCGAAGACAAATGAAATTACGCCGGGAACGATCCGGGAGTTCCAGGTGGAAGGCAAAGCGGTGGCCCTCGCGAATGTCGGGGGCAAATACTACGCCATCAACAATACGTGCCTACATCGGGGCGGACCGCTCGGGCAAGGCGTCTTGCACGGGAACATCGTGACCTGCCCGTGGCACGGCTGGGAATACGACGTAACCACGGGAAAGGTGAAGCAGAACGCGGCGGTAGGCGTGGATTGCTATAAAGTGGAGGTGCGGGGAGAAGACATCTTCGTGGACGCCGCGTGAGAAGGTCTATCTAATAGAAAACAAAGCAGATATCAAGATTTTGAGGCATTGCCTTGACACGCGCTCCCCTCCACGGCCAAATCGGTTTGTCCCCGCCTAATTTTCACATTTTGTTTCGCTTTTTGGACTCCACCGTGTATAGTTCAGCGGATTCCCGGCCGCGATGGCAACAACAACTGCTCAACGACGCTACTGGATCTTCACCGCGGACCCTCACCACTATCACTGGGACACGCTTTTCGTAAAAGGCAAAGAGATGTGGGACGGGGCGGGGGCCAAGCCGGACGCCATCCGGGCCCTCAAACAGGTGCGCAAGGGCGATCGCGTGCTGTGCTACCACTCGGCGCCGGAGCGCGCGCTGTATTCGATCGCCGAGGTTACGCGCGATCCGTATCCCGATCCGCACGACCATAAAGGCAAGAGCCTGGTGGCGGATCTGCGAGCGTTTGAAAAGCTGCCGCGGCAAGTAACGTTGGGTGAAATGCGCGGAAACACGGCGTTGAGAAAAATCAAGCTGCTCAAGAACGTGAGGCTGGTCATTTCGCCGATCAGCGACGCGGAGTACCAGGAAATCTTACGCATGGCCGGGATTGTGCCCACGCCGGGTATTCCTTTGCCCTGACGCGGATCCGCGTTCGCGTGACGCGCTTGGTTGCTCCCCCCGCGAAATGCGCTCGGGCGAATGGGGTCAACGAATGGGCGGCTCCCGGAGCATGGGCGCTAGGTGGGCAGGCTTGCCAAGATGGGGTGGCGGGATTCCATGCTTGATGAAATCGCCAGCGGCAAAACGCGTGTTCTTGATCTGAGCTATGCGATCAACGACAAACTGGCGCGTTGGCCGGGCGACGAAAAAGTTTTTGAGGCGAAAGTCAACGCTTCGGTCGAGAAGGATGGGTATTTTACGCGGAGCTTCTGGATGCTGGAGCATTACGGGACGCATCTGGATGCGCCGGTACATTTTCCGCCGGAGAAGACCACCGTCGATCAAATTCCGGTGAAGCAGCTCTTTGGGTCCGCGGTTGTCTTGGATGCGCGGGCCGAAGGCGCAAAAGACGCCGATTACCAGCTTCCCCGGGCACGAGTGGAAGAGTGGGAGAAACGGCATGGGCGCATCCCTTCAGGCGCGATCGTACTGCTGCGAACGGGTTGGGCCGCGCGCTGGCCAGATGCGCGGAAATACCGGAATCAGGACGCCCAGGGAAGAATGCATTTTCCGGGATTTTCCTTGGAAGCCGTGAAGCTAGTGATCAAAAGAAAAGCCAGCGGCCTGGGCTGCGATACGATGAGCGTGGATTATGGGGCTTCGGTGGATTTTGCAGTGCATCGGTTGGCGCTGGGCTCGGGGCTATATCATCTCGAAAATCTTGCGGACTTGAGCACGCTGCCTGAAACGGGAGCGTTCCTGGTGGTGGCGCCAATTAAATTGGAGGGCGGATCTGGCGGGCCGGTGCGGGTTTTTGCGTTGCTGCCGCGAGGGAAGGCGCTTTTCTGAAACATTTGTTTCAGGTTTTACGTCTATCGAGTGAAGCGGTGTAGCGGATCGGAACGGGCAGTCTTTTTCTTCCTAGCTGACAAATGTTGAGTCCTAGGAAATGTACAGCCGTGGATTGCCAGGAAAGGCGGCAGCAGGGCTGCCGCACTCCAAGAGGCTTGGCCGCAATATTTTTTCGGATTCGGTAAACAAATTCGGATTGGTACGATTTCTTTGGAGGGGACATGTGCGTTCGAATGGCGGTGATAAGCGGTGCTTTGCTGGCGTTGATGTGCCCGGGAGTAACGCGAACCGCGGAGGAAACGCCGCTGCTGGCGCACGCGCCCACCCTCAGCAAGACACAAGTAGTTTTTGCCTACGGCGGATATTTGTGGAGCGTGCCGCGGGAAGGTGGCGATGCGCGGCAACTCACTACCGGGGGCCACGAAGGCGCGCCGGTATTTTCTCCCGACGGAAAGTGGATCGCGTTCACCGGACAGTACGATGGGAACATCGACGTGTTCGTGATTCCGGCGGAAGGCGGCGAGCCCAAGCGGCTGACCTGGCATCCGGGCGTGGACATCGCCGACGGCTGGACGCCGGACGGAAAGAAGGTGCTGTTTCATTCTAATCGCGAATCGTATGCGGACTTCGACCGTCTCTATACGGGGCCTGTGGAAGGCGGCCCGGCGGAAGTTTTGCCGATGTGGCGCGGAGAAGCGGCATGGTTTTCACCGGACGGAACGCGCATCGCCTATGTGCCGAATGAGATCTGGCAAACGTCCTGGAAGCGCTATCGCGGTGGGCAGACCACCCCGATCTACATCGTAAGCCTGAGCGACCTGGCGCTCGAAAAAGTGCCGCGTGAAAGTTCGAATGATAAGGACCCGGTTTGGTTCGGAGACACGGTTTATTTTCTTTCCGACCGCAACGGGCCGGTGACGCTGTTCGCTTACGACACGAAATCAAAAACCGTGAAGCAACTCATCGACAACAAGGGGCTGGATTTCAAGTCGCTTTCCGCCGGGCCGGACGCCTTGGTTTACGAGCAGTTTGGCGGCATCTATGTTTTCAATCCATCGAGCGGCAAATCCACGAAAGTGGACATTCGCATCGCCGGAGACCTGCCCGCGACGCGGGGACACTACGAAAAAGTGGCCGACCGCATTCAGAACGCGGGAATTTCTCCGTCTGGCGCACGAGCAGTGTTTGAAGCACGCGGCGAAATATTCACCGTGCCGGCAGAAAAAGGCGACGTTCGCAATTTGACGCACACACCTGCAGTGGCGGAGCGCGATCCCGCATGGTCACCTGACGGAAAGTCGATTGCGTTCTTTTCCGACGAGTCCGGTGAATACGAGCTGCACATCGTGGATCAATCGGGGTTGGGTTCGGTGAAGAAAATCAATCTGGGCAATCCGCCATCGTTTTTCTACGGGCCGCTGTGGTCACCGGACAGCAAGAAAATTGCGTACACGGACAAGCGATTGAGCCTCTGGTGCGTGGATGTGGAGAAAGGCGTTCCGGTGAAAGTGACGACCGACCGCTTCGATGATCCGACTTCGTCCATGAATGAATCGTGGTCGCCGGACAGCAAATGGCTGACTTACTCGAAATTCCTCGCAAATCATCTTCGCGCAGTGTTTGTGTATTCGTTGGAGAGCGGCAAGGAATCGCAAATCACCGACGGCATCAGCGACGCGCGCTATCCGGTCTTCGACAAGGGCGGCAAGTGGCTGATCTTTGCAGCCAGCACCGATGTGGGCCTGTCTTTGGGCTGGCTCGACTTGTCGAGTTTCCAGCACCCGGTCCTAAGAAACATTTATGCGGCGGTCCTGAAGAAGAGAGATCCGTCTCCGGTCGAACCGCAGAGTGACGAAGAAAAAGCAACCGATGAAAAGAAAGACGCGAGCGGAGACAAGGCCAAGGAAGCGGACCAAACGAAAGCAGGAGAAAAAGAAAAAGAAGGCGAGAAAAAGGACGAAAAGAAAGAAGCCGTCAAGGTGGTCATTGACCTGGACGGAATCGGGCAGCGCATCGTGTCGCTACCGATCAAGGCCGCACGCTATGAAGGCTTAGACACCGGCAAAGCAGGCACGCTCTTCCTTTCGGAAATTGTGGATGTGCCCCGCTTCGAACCTACTCCGCTCACGGTTTCGAAATTTGATTTCACGACGCGCAAGACCGAGCCGTTTCTCAGCGGTGTCAATGGATTCGGTGTGTCAGCTAACGGCGAGAAAGCTCTCTATCGCCAGGGGCAGGGCTGGTTCGTAGTCAAGACGGACGGGGCACCTAAACCCGGCGATGGCGCACTGAAGCTGGACGGCATGGAAACTTATGTCGACCCACGCGCTGAGTGGAACCAGATGTACCACGAGGTATGGCGCATCGAGCGGGACTTCCTCTACGACCCGAATCATCACGGATTGAACATTCCCGCCGCTGAGAAGAAATACTCCGTGTATCTGAAGGGCTTGGGCGGGCGCGCCGATCTCAACTATTTGTTCGACGAAATGCTCGGCGAAATCACCATCGGCCACATGTTTATTGCCGGTGGGGACATCCCAAAACCAAATCAGGTGAAGGGCGGGCTGCTCGGCGCGGATTACAAAATCGAAAACGGGCGCTACCGCTTCGCGCGCATTTACAATGGCGAGAATTGGAACCCCGAACTGCGGGCGCCGCTGACGCAGCCGGGTGTGGAAGTAAGGGTCGGCGATTATTTGCTCGAAGTGGAAGGCCGCGACGTGCACCCCCCCGCGGAGCTCCACAGCTTCTTCGAGAATACCGCGGGCAAGCAAATCCAAATCAAAGTGGGACCGAATCCCGACAGCAAGGATTCCCGCGAGCTGACCGTCGTGCCGCTGCCGAGCGAATTTGCTCTGCGTAACCGCGCGTGGGAAGAGGATAACCGGCGCAAAGTGGACGAACTCAGTGGCGGTAAACTTGCGTATGTTCATGTTCCGGACACGGCCGTGGGCGGCTGGCTGAATTTCAACCGCTTCTATTTTGCGCAAGTCGGCAAGCAGGGCGCGGTAATTGACGAGCGCTACAACCACGGCGGCGAGGTGGCGGATTACATCATCGATATGCTGAAGCGGCCGCTGCGGAATTGCGCGATTTCGCGCGAAGGCGAGAAATTCTGCTCGCCGCTGGCGCAAATTTACGGGCCCAAGGCGATGATCATCAACGAAATGTCAGGTTCCGGCGGCGACGCGCTGCCGTGGATGTTCCGCCAGGACAAAGTCGGCCCGCTGGTCGGAATGAAAACGTGGGGCGGGCTGGTCGGCATTTATGGTTATCCGCCGCTGCTGGACGGCGGCTTTGTCACGGCGCCTCGCGTGGCGATTTACGGACTGCACGGGGAGTGGGAAGTCGAGAACAAAGGCATCCCGCCAGATATTGAAGTGGAGAATGATCCCGCATCCGTTGCCGCGGGGCACGACCGCCAACTCGAGAAGGCCGTGGAAGTCACGATGGAAGCGCTGAAGAAGAATCCGGTCGTGATTCCGGACCATCCGCCGTATCCGGTTTATCACAAGAAGTAAGCAAGCGCTCTTGCTCGCGCCGCGGAAGGGACATGTTGCGGTCTGGTGTGCGGCCGCCTCTACTTGCTTGAATTTACGGTTGTTGTTTTTGAGAGCATCCAGGGGAGAAGTTCCGGTTCCGCGTACGCTTTGTCCCAGGAGTTGTGATCCACGCCCGGGTATTCGGTGTAATGGACTTCGCCACCGAGCGCTTTCATGGCTTCGTTCATGCGGCGCGATTCGGTGACGGGAACAACCGGGTCATCCCCGCCATGAAAA
>QHYI01000098.1 GCA_003223245.1 Acidobacteriota bacterium | reverse complement strand
TTCCGTCTGAGTCGTCAAAAGCTGCTGCGAGAGGGAAGCGAAGAATTCAGATCGACCTGTATGTGGTGATGTTGTTTGATACATGCGCCAGGACCTTGGTCACGGCACCACAAAGCGGAGTTCTCCGCCAAGTTTAAGTGTAGGAGAGAACCGATCCGGGAAGGCTAGGCTGCCCGGCGTTCATATCGGTGATGGAGTCCGCCGACCTGCGGAAGCTCCACCACCTTTCCGAGTTCCGGAGGCTGTACCTTCCGAGGGATCGGAGCATCCTTGTCGAGAGCCAAGTGAGTGCGCGTCCGCTCGTAGTATTCGAAATACGACTTCAAGACGCGACGCAGGCCTGGTTCATTCAGGACGATGACGTGGTCCAAGCTGTGGTTCGCCAAAACTCCAGCGGTCCGTGAAATCAATAACATAGCTGCAGCCATCCCGCCATTCTGTTATAAATCCTGACCATGTTTCGCTTCGTCGGGCTCTGCTTCGGGATGCTGGTCCGCTTCTTTCGCGAGCGGCGAAGCCTCCTTCTTGAGAATCTCGCTTTGCGTCAACAA
Organism: Acidobacteriota bacterium; assembly: GCA_003223245.1. GTDB lineage: Bacteria > Acidobacteriota > Terriglobia > Acidiferrales > UBA7541 > Acidiferrum. The sequence continues at coordinate 2,938 of QHYI01000098.1, read as the reverse complement.
CTCGTCGCGCTGAAGCGTCTGGCAAACCTCTTAGCCCGGACGAATGCACACAATTCCTAGAGGGTTAGGCGCCTACCTTAATATAGAGGCGGTTTGCCTGGAGCGTCGATTGAACAGTGTCCGCCAAGCACTCAATTGACTTGGTTTAACATCACCACATTTGTGGTAGAATTACACCACATGCTAGACCTGCGTTCCAAAGCGCGCCAGCGGCTCTTGGCCTATTACTTCACGAATCCCATGGCCCGGCTTCATCTGCGGGATTTGGCGGAGAGGCTGAGCATTGATCCATCCAACCTGTCGAAAGAGCTGGGAAGGCTGGAGCGCGAAGGACTGTTTCGGTCGGAAGTGAGTGGCCGCCAGAAGTATTTTCAACTAAACCGGGAGTATCCCTTGTTCGATGAGGTACGCGGCATAGTCGCAAAAACCATCGGTGCGATACCCCTCATTGCGCAAGCCTTCAGGAAAATCGAAGGAGTTGAGGAAGCCTTTTTGTATGGGTCATTCGCACGCAATCAGCAGGATGCGGCAAGCGACATAGATGTCCTCGTGGTCGGCAAGCCTCCTGACGAAGCGTTAGCGGAAGTCGCGCGGAAGCTTGAGCGGCAACTCGGCAGGGAGATCAACTATACAGTTCTGACTCGGAAAGAACTCAACTCGCGCCGCGCCCGCAAAGATGCGTTCCTCGAAAACGTCTGGCACAATAAACGCGTTTCGCTCGTAGCCGCAGATGAAAAAGCTAAAACCGCACAAAGTTGATTGGGGACAGATTGATCGCTTCCTCGCAAGCGCCGACAAAAAGCTAGCCTCGGCGCAGAAGATCCTGGCTTTCGACGAAGAGGCCTGCCTTCAACAAGCCTACGAAGCGATGTTGAAGGCGTCCCTGGGCTTCATGTTCAGCCACGGCTTCCGCGCTCGCAGTCAACCGGGCCATCACATCGCGATTATTGATTTCGTCCGTGCGCGCATCGACAAGAAACATGCTGGCCTCATCATGGTTTTCGACCGCCTCCGAAGAACGAGAAACATGGCCCTATACGACGACACCGGGTTCGTCTCGCATCATGACGCCGAGCAAGCTCTCAGAACTGCTCAGAGCTATATATTTAGTTATCATCCGTGCAGACATCGCCACGCGGAAGCCGTAAACGCTTATCGCAAGAGCGGACTATCAACGAATTATTAAGTAGACGTCTATCGCCGTGGACGGTGAGGCGCTTCGTGAACTGTTAGAACGCGAGCCTCAGGCCGAACTCGATCTGGCGGGGAGCGCCGAGTGAGTAGACACCTGTTCCAACTCCCACACGATTCACGTTATGGCCCTGTGGAGTGGTCCCATTAATTTGGCCAATGGCTCCCGTCAACAGCCCGTTTAGCATGTTCCCCGGAAGGTCAAAATTCGCGAAATTGAACAGGTTATAAAATCCAACGCTTGGTTGGACGTTCAGCCGCTCATGAATTGTGTAGGACCAACTGAGTTTCGCATCGAAGGCGTGCAGCAAGGAAAGATTCAAAGATTCACTTGTCCCGGCGGCGCCAGCGGCACGACCAGAGCGACTGCCTTCAATCGCTGCAATTGGGTTAGCGTGAACAATCCGTTTTGGATGAGCACTTTTGTGTGTATCTGTGTCGAAATATGCGGAAGTGCGATGCAAGATAAAACCAGGGTAAAATCAAACGAGCCATGTCATACGAATTTATCGAACGGGCTGACGAGTTACAACCGCAAACCGGTTCGAGTCGCTCAGGCGGTCCGCCCCGCAAATCAACTCTGGCTGGTGTGCTTAATCCCCAAAACTGCCCCCAATGTGGCCAGCGGTTTCCATCCAAAATAGAAGAATCCGCCATGAGGAAAACTCGCGCCAAAGACCCTGACGAATGGGAGAAGCTACGGCAGAAAATAAGCTATAAGGTGTGCACGTGCCTGGAGCCGACGAGTACGTGACTGAAAACTGGGTCCCAGTGCGAACATGTCCGGTTACGCGAACAAATCAGTTGAGGTTGCGCTATAGAGAGAGGCGCAGACGAAGCACCTCTGCGAAGTCGTGCGGCCCCCATGCTGCGTACTCCTCGTCATCGCCCAGAAACAGTTCCGCCGCCTCTCTTAGGCAGTCGGTCAATTCTCCCTGGTTCAACTCAGCAATCAATGCTGGAATCGCTCTTGATTCCGTGCGATTAGCCAATGCGACGAATGCCTCTCCACGTGCAGTCAGTGGTCCGCTTCAATAGCGCCGCGCGTATCTCGGTCGAGTCCGCGTGTCCCAAGACACCTAGACCAAACGTTGCCCAATCACGCACGCCGCCGTCAGGGTCCTCCATCAGTGCTATCAATGCTTGAACACTACTCGGGTCGTTCGCAAAATTACCCAGCGCAAGAGCAACTGCGAATCTGACATCTCGGTCAGCGTGCGCGGAATTCTCAATCAGCAGTGGCAGCGCACGAGGGTCCGCTATATGTCCGAGAGCGTGGATTGCAGCCAGCAGAGGCAAAGGGTCTTTCTCGTGCTGCGCCAATTGCGAAACAACTGAATAAGACTCTTCAGGGAAATTGTTGTGCGGGTGTTCGGCTGTCCTTCCAATTTGGGCGAGGACGTCGGCTCCTCGAGCTCGTTTTGACGGGTCGCCTGAGGTGCACCACTCTGCAGCACGCTCGAAAACTTGACGAGTGCCCAGATTTCGCAGCTTACCGACAGCCTCCCACGGCACATCGTCATCGTACTCGCCAGTTAAGGTCGGCACGAAGAGTTCGTCTATTTCCGCCAGAGTCATAGCGAAAGGATATCATTCGGACGGCAAGGTCCCGGGGATTACCGGAAAGTGGACAGGGATTGAGGAAGCCGGGGAACTAAGTGCGGAAGAGTTGCGTATGGGATGGTAAAGAGGTCTCGCATGAGAAACGTGCTCGCGAATCTTCGCTATGCCCTGAGGCAATTCCGGA
>QHYI01000097.1 GCA_003223245.1 Acidobacteriota bacterium | reverse complement strand
GCCTGCCGAGCTGTAACCTAGAGCTATCGATGAGTCTAAGCGCGAGCGCACCATGGCGATCACATCTGTCACCCCGGCTGTCTTGAGGCGTCGAAACACCTGCCGCACTAAGTCGGGCCGCTCGAAGGCTTTTCCAAGCAAGGATCTGCCCCCGAGGCTTATCGTCGCCCGCTCTGTCCCACTGCTAATCAAAGAAGCGGCACTCTTGACTAACACACCGTCTGGAAGACAGGAGGGGGGCGGTACTTCTTCCACCACTACTTCGTGAGAGCGAAGGTCTTGCAGAAGTTGCTTCATCCTTTTCGTCCATTTGCAAGGACACTGTGTTGAAAGGCAAGCTGTCTTTCCACGGCATACATGACCGCTAAATTCGCTTTCTCGGAGTCATAGCAGCGCTTCACTTGTTTCTCGAACGGCGGAATCAGAGTGTCCAGAAGCGAGGAGAAATGAAAGATCAGATCTTCTTTCCGGAGCGCACGTCGAACCTGTAACTGCCCTAAGGCTTTTCCGCCGGCGCGCAGAGGGATGGAAACTGTCCAGCAGTCGCCATTTTCACTCTCGCCCGGGCGGGACCAGGGGGCTAGGAACGGCGTCGAGCCATTTTGCCAGCCCGAAAGCTGACAAGTGACACTGTCAAAGTCCAATGCTTCCAGCGCCTTAACCAGGACGTGCCAACTTCGTTCCAGATCTAGGGGCTCTTTCAACTGTCCTGACACTTTACGAATCAGGATTTGGTTAGCCAGGACCCTGCGTTGTAAATGAAGGGCCCGTGAAACATGCACTTTCAACTCTGACAACTCCTCGTAGTGAAGCCGACTAGTCAAAAACCAGCCCGAGACGCCAGCCAACACGGCCACCAGCGCCACCAGGTTTCCGGTGGAGTGAATGATGAGGAGCGACCCGAGGGAAAACAGTGCCGTCAAGGCGTAGAGCAACAGCGCCGCTGCCCGCGGCGAGAGCCTCTGAAGCAGTCGGTGGTGGATGTGATCGTGATCGCCGACAAACAAGGGCCGACCGCTCAGAAAACGGCGCACGACGGTAAGCGAAGTATCGAACACGGGGAGGCCGAAGGCTACAAAAGGTACTACGATGGCGAGCAACGTCGAACTCTTCTGCGACGTGTGAATGGCCAAGGTTGCCAAGACAAACCCCAAGAAAAGGCTGCCGGTGTCGCCCAGGAAAATCGTTGCAGGTGAGAAATTAAATCGCAGGAATCCGAGCAACGCACCGGCCAGCGTGATGGCCAGAATGCAAACAAAATGGTTACCCTGGATCAGCGAGACCATAAAGACGGAAAGGGTAACGAAAAAGGCGATACCCGTGGCCAAGCCATCTAGCCCGTCAATAAGGTTGAACGAGTTGGTCATCGCAACGATCCAGAATACCGTGAGGAGCAAGCTCAAGAAGAGACTGTGAATACCATAGCCAAAAATGGGTAGGTGGACGATGCGAAAGCCCGCCCACCAAACCGTTCCTGCTGCGAGTGTCTCAATTATTAATTTTTGCCATGGGGTTGCACCCACTAGGTCGTCATACACGCCGAAATGGAGGACCAACGTGCCTGGTGCCATCAAGATGGCCAAGGTGCGCCACTCGGAAAGAAACCGCGCTCGCACGTCATTAGGCACAAACAGCAGCACAGCCCAGGCCGCAAGCGCTGCCAGAAAGATCGCAAGACCCCCCAAGCGCGGAATACGGGGCTGTTCCCGCCCATCGCCTGCTTGGCCGTAGGCCTGCATCCATTGCCCCAGGGCTCTCACTGCTGGCGTCACCAGCCAGCTGAACAGCGCAGCAATGAAAAACAGTCCGAGGTAGCTTCTCATGCTTTCCTCGTGGCTGACGGCTCTCGGCTATTTGACTGAAGGGGTTGCGTCGGTTGAAGGCGCTTTGACACAGGGTGCCGGTGTACACCGTTCAACAGGCCGGCAAGAAGCTCCAAGTAAGCAGCCGATTGATGACGACGGGTATACTTTTCCAGCACCGCACGCCTTCCGTTGTCTCCCAGCTCGAGGCCAAGGGCCAGGTTTCTACAAAGTGTGAGAATCGCTACGGCAAGCGCTTCGGCATCTTCGGGTGGGACAGCGATCCCGGCACGTGCTTCAAGCAAGATCTCTTTGGCTTCTCCTTCGACTCCCAGGATCACAGGCTTAGCAGCCATCATGGCTTCAAACATTTTGGAAGGAATGGCGGTTTTGAAGACCTCGCTTTGACGCAGGGGGACAAGGCATGCATCACAGCCCGCAAGGAACGCAGGGATTCTCTCCCTCGGCTGCTTGCCGAGGTAGTGTAGGTTTTGCAGGCATAGCTCGTCGATCCGCTGTTTGATCTTGTCCCGCTCCGCCCCCTCGCCGACCATAAGGAAGACAATCTCTGGCCATTGGCGTAGTCGCTCGGCGGCCATGAGAACTGTCTCGAGGCCATGAGCCATTCCAAGCGTTCCGAAGTACATCACTGTGAACTTGTCGAGCAGCTTGAATTCGGCACGCAATTGTTGACGAGCAGACAGCGCTCCGGCTGAGTGAGGCTCGAGACAGAAATCTTCCGCGACGCCATTCTTAATGACCGCAATCTTTTCGGGTTGCACTCCGCCAGCAGCTAATGCGCGTCGCTTCCATTCGCCGTCCACAACAATGCGATCAGCACGTTGATACAGAAACTTTGCAATGCGTTCGAGACTCCGATAGAAGAGTGAACTTGGTCGAGCAGCCCCCACAGCCTCGAGAGATTGGGGCCAGAGATCGCGCACTTCGAATACAAAGGGGAGTTTCCGCGCTCGCGCCACGGCGCATCCCGCCGCGCCCACTAGAAGTTGAGGGGAGGTCGCAATGACAACACTGTTTCTAGGGGCGATCCATGGACCTGCGATGGCCGCTGACAGTGCAAAAGAGCAGTAGTTTGCTAAACGACCCCATAGGCCGCGATTGGCCGCGGGAAAGAGCCACGTGCGATAGATTTTCACACCATTGCGTTCCTCGCGGCCAAATCCCTTTCGCCACTGCCGTCGGTAGTCGGAATGCAAGACTCCTTCGGGATGGTTCGGGAAACCAGTCAAGATCTTGACCTTGTGCCCGGCCCGTGCCCACTCATGGGCTAGATCGGCAGCACGCACCGCCGGAGCGCAAACCTCAGGCGCAAAATATTGAGATATATAAAGGATGTTCAAGGGAAGGACGAAAGATTTCTCAGCTTAAAGGTAGCGGAATATTGTCGACTTCAACGGCTTCTTGGCCCGGACATTGCGATATGACCGGTGGCCGCTCTTCCACCGGGGTCAGCGCATAAATTAGCCTTACGGGCAGATCAGCTTCGCAGCTCCAGCGGAGTGTAGTTCGGTGCTGCCGCAAGCCGAATTCCGGTGCGTACCAGCTTTGTCGTGCCATCAATTCCCCTGGCCCCAGAG
>QHYI01000133.1 GCA_003223245.1 Acidobacteriota bacterium | reverse complement strand
CACGGTGAATGCGGCGGCGACAGCGCCCTCGATCACCACGCAGCCGGCCAACCAGACGGTGACCGTGGGGCAGACGGCCACGTTCACGGTAGTCGCTGCGGGCACGGCGCCGCTGGGTTACCAGTGGCAGAAGAACGGCACGGCCATCAGCCGGGCCACTTCGGCCAGCTACACCACGCCCACGACGACCTCCGCGGATAGTGGCGCGCAGTTCGTTGTGGTAGTCAGCAACTCCGCGGGGAGCGTGACCAGCAACGCGGCCACACTCACGGTCAGTGCGACAGCGGTGGCGCCCACGATCACCACGCAGCCGGCCAATCAGACTGTGACGGTGGGACAGACGGCCACGTTCACCGTTGTGGCCACGGGTACCACGCCGCTCGGTTACCAATGGCAGAAGAACGGTACTGCCATCAGAGGAGCAACTTCCGCCAGCTACACCACGCCTGCGACAACCTCGACGGATAACGGTGCGCAGTTTAGAGTTGTGGTCAGCAATGTAGCGGGGAACGTGACCAGCAATGCGGCTACGCTTACGGTGAACGCGGCGGGCACGATGCCGCAGTTCGGGCATGTCTTCATCGTCATCGGAGAAAACTCTCCCTATAGCTCCACCTATAACAGCAGCAATATGCCGTACTTGACCTCGCTCGCCGATCAGTACGGGCTGTCCACCATGTATTGGGCGGATACCCATCCTTCGATCGGCAACTACGAGGTCTTCACGGCCGGACAAATCTTTAGCAACAACGACAGCGACACGCCCTTCAGTTTGCCCCTCTCCTCGGACAACATTGCCGCGGAAGTGGAGAAGGCCGGCAAGACCTGGAAAGACTACGTGGAGACAGGGGGTTCAGACGCGAGCGTGCAGGGCTGCGGCGCCCTGAACAGCGGGACTTACTACGTGCGCCATGACCCGCTCCAGTATTTCACCAACATCAACAAGGCCAACATCGTTTGCTTCAGCCAATTCGCCACAGACTTGGCCAATAATACGCTGCCGAATCTTTCCTGGCTGTCGCCGAACGGGTGCGATGACGCGCACGACTGCGGGCTCGGCACGTTTGACAACTGGCTGAAGACGGAAATCGGGCCGCTGCTAGCAAGCAGCTATTTTCAACCGGGAGGCGACGGGCTGCTGATCATCACTTTCGACGAAGATGACGGCAGCGGCACTCCCAATTGCAGTACCACAACAGTCGGCCAAGGCTGCGGCGGTCAAGTCGAAACCGTGGTGATCAGCGCAGTCAGCAAGCTGGCCTACAAATCCACGGCCGGCGACCCCGCTAACTACAACAATACGTACGACCACGCAAACATCCTGCGCACCATGGCTGGGGCTCTAGGATTGAACACCTCCGGTCTGGGCGGAGCCGCCAGGTGCGTGCCCATGGCCGACTTCTTCTGACCTGCAGCGGCGGAGGTAGGGAGGGAGGCTGCTTTTGGTGCAATGCGCCGCCCTTCCGGCCGCATTAAGGTTGATCTAAAAAAAGACCACCGAAAGGGTTCATCAACGGCTGGTGGGAAAGTTTGGGCGCAGGTTGCGTGCAGCCCCCTTTTTTATGCGCCAATAAGGTCTTCGCGGAGTGTAAGCGCAACTGATTCAACGGGACTTAGTGAATTGGCGATGGATTGGTCACCTAAAGCGCATGCTAGACTGGTCGCCATGACCGGCAAGAATCGAGCGGATGACCAGCAGATTCCTGCGGGATGTTTGTACCTTGTGGGGACGCCGATTGGTAACCTCGAGGACATCACCTTGCGCGCCCTGCGCATTCTCAAAGAAGCAGATCAAATCGCCTGCGAAGACACGCGCCACACGCAGAAGCTGCTCACCCACTACGACATTCATAAGCCGCTGGTCAGCTATCATGAACACAATGAGCTGACGCGCGCGCCGGAATTGGTCATGGCCATGGAGCAAGGCTCGAAGATCGCGCTGGTCAGCGATGCCGGAATGCCGCTGGTATCCGATCCCGGTCACCGGTTGGTGACGCTGTGCCTGCGGCATCGCATTCCCGTCGTGCCGATTCCGGGACCATCGGCCCTGCTCGCTTCCCTTTCCGCTTCCGGTCTGCCAGCCGAAGAGTTTCTCTTCGTGGGTTTCTTGCCCGCGCGAAGCGGCGAACGCCGCCGCGCCCTGGAGCGCCTGCGCATCGAAGAGCGCACCATCATTCTTTACGAAGCGCCGCACCGCGTTGCCGAAGGTGTAGCGCAAGCTCTGGAAATCCTCGGCGACCGGCCCGCCTGTCTCGCGCGGGAGGTCACCAAGCTCCATGAAGAGTTTTTGCGTGGAAAGCTCTCGGAAATTGCCCGAGCGCTGGGGGAGCGCCCGGCGCGCGGAGAGATCACGCTTATTCTCGGCCCACCCGACGTGGCTGACGCACTTGCGCAAGGCGACTCGGCACAGTCGTTGGCTGCACGCGTTGAGGAATTAATGCACCAGGCCAAGCTGGATCGCAAAGAAGCGCTCAAGCTGGCCGCCAGGGAACGTGGTCTAACGCGCCGTGCGGCATACAACCAGATGATCAGTAACCAGGCCAGGGAGGCAAGCGGAGGCGACGACGGATGACCAAAAACAGCAAGGGAAGACGTGGCAACTTTTCGGCACGGCGGAAGCCCGTGCCCGGACGCTCGGATTGATGAGACCAGTTCTAGCCGATTTGCTTTGTGCGGATGCCCTTCACGGGATGCGTTGTAAGTCCGCTCGCTAAACCCAGAAAGCGCACCATATGCGGTAATTTGGCGTGGGCGTCGAAGGCGGCTTCGTCGACCCACTCGGAGTGAATGTAGAAAACCAGGGGATCGCCGAACGCTTCGTACAGGTGGATGCGAATGCAGCCGGGCTCGCCGCGCGTCGGCTCCAGGAGAAGCTGCAGTTCTTCGCGAAGCTGCTGCCCTTTGCCAGGTTGCGGCTCGAAGCGAACAAAGGTGTGGACCGGCAAGGCAGGCCTCCGGAGTTCGCTCGAGTATAGCCTACCTGGGAGAACGAGAAGTCGACCGAAGAGGACACCATCTCTCTGGTGGAAGAAGTGCCAGCAAACCGTTTCCGTGTTCTTCGGCAAGTGGATCACGTAGTGCGGCGGGGTGTCGGGCAAGAAGGCTTTGCGGGACGGAACGTGGTGACGATTTCCATGCGCCCTGCAGTACAGCGGAAATCTTGGGTTGTATCACAGGAATTATCAAGGTAGGGTATCGGGCAGCGGGGGGCAAACCAAGCGGGAGGCAGTGCACATGAGTGACGAGCTGGAAAAGGAGCGTTGGACGCGGCGTGGGTTTCTTGGCGCAAGCTCGGCCGCTTTGGCTGCCGGCATGATGGCCTCCAACAACGCCGTCGGGCAAGGTCAGGATTCGCCAAAAGCGAAAAGCGACAGAAGCCGAAGCGAACCGGTCCCGAAAAACTCCGCGCTGGATGCCGAAAATGTGGATTCCGTCAACCCGCCTCCGACCGATGCAGGGGGCGTGCAAACGTTCAAGTATCCCTTTTCCCTCGCGCACAAGCGCCTGCATGAAGGCGGATGGTCGCGCGAGGTGACCGTGCGCGAACTGGCGGTCTCGAAAACGCTTGCGGGCGTGAACATGCGGCTCACCGCCGGCGGCGTGCGCGAATTGCACTGGCACACTGCGGCGGAATGGGCTTACATGCTGTATGGAACGGCGCGAATTACCTGCATTGACGCGGACGGCAAAAGTTTCGTCACCGACGTAAAGGAAGGCGATCTGTGGTACTTCCCGCCGGGAATCCCGCATTCCATTCAAGGGCTTCCGCCGGACGGCACGGAATTTCTGCTCGTCTTTGACGATGGAAATTTTTCGGAGTATGAGACGGTGCTGCTGTCGGACTGGATGGCGCACACGCCGCGCGATGTTGTGGCGAAGAATTTTGTGGTGCCGCAGGCAGCTGTGGAAGTGATGCCTAAAAAAGAGCTGTTTATTTTCCAGGCGGAGGTGCCCGGGCCGCTTGGCGAGGACCAAAAGAGAGCCGCAGGAGCGCTCGGACCTTCGCCGATTGATTTCGCTTTTCGCACGATGCAGCAGCCGCCAAACAAGCGCACGAAGGGCGGCGAAGTGCGCATCATCGACTCGAGCACCTTCAAAATCGCGCAGAACATCGCCGCCCCCCTGGTCACGCTGAAGCCCGGCGGTTTGCGCGAACTACACTGGCATCCCAATGCGGACGAATGGCAGTTCTATATCAGCGGCAAGGCGCGCATGACGGTGTTTGCCACGGGAGGCCGCGCGCGCACCATGGACTTTGAGACCGGTGACGTGGGTTATGTGCTCAAAACGCTGCCGCACTACATCGAAAACACGGGGAACACCGACTTGAAGTTCCTGGAAATGTTCAAAAGCAGCTATTACCAGGACCTGGCGCTCTCGGAATGGCTGACGCACACGCCGCCGGAGCTTGTTACGGCTCACCTGAACTTGGATCAAGCTACGCTCGACGCGCTGCCGCGAGGAAAAGCGGTGATCTTGCCGGAGTGACGCCGCAAATCAATGAGTTTCGAACAGGGTCATGGCAGCCGTCTTTGGCATTCTGGACCGCGGCCGTGGTTGCGACGGCTCGGAGGCAATGAGAGCTTGCGCTTCGTTGAGTTGCTTTTTCGTCATGATGTGAAACAGGCTTTTGCGGCGCTCGCGACTGTTCTTTTCTCCGCCGGCAATGGCGCGCGAATACCAGGTATAAGCCGCAATGTAATCGAGCGGAACGCTCCTACCTGATTCGTAAAGGTATCCTAGGTCGGTCTGCGCCTGAGGGTCACCTTGTTCAGCACTGCGGCGTTCCCAGCGCGCCGATTCCGCGTAATCGGAAGGGACGCCTAAGCCCTCGAAATAGAGCCAACCGAGACTGTGCTGAGCGTGGGCGTCGCCTTGTTCGGCAGCGGCACGAAACCATTTCGCCGCCAGGACATAGTCGCGCGGAGTGCCGTCGCCGTGAAAGTACAGGATGGCCAGATTGCCTTGGGCCACAGGGTCTCCTGCCTGGGCGGCTGTTTGGTACAATTCCACGGCTTTCCGGCAATCTTTCGAAACGCCAAGACCATGGTGAAAGAGAAAGGCGAGATTGTTCGCCGCACCGGCAAGGCCTTGTACCGCCGCCGCATTGTAGTTTTCGGCAGCCTTCACATAGTCCCTGTCAATCCCTTCGCCGTGTTCGTACAGATAGCCGAGGAGAAATTGCGCATCGCGGTTTCCTTGCGTGGCCGAAGCGCGCAGCCATTTCAGGACGGAGCTGTAATCCGGGTCGGCCGGATTGCTGCGCAGATAGATTAACGCAAGCTCATATTGCGCGGCGGCGTTGCCTCCCTCCGCCCTGGAGTGCAGGCCGGAGAATGGCGAAGAGGGAGGCGGGTTCTCGGGAAACTGCGCGCTAAGGGCGCAGGGATGAGCGGCAAAAAAAGCAGCCGAGAGCAAGATCGGGCTGAGAAGGGTGATCGCAGGCCGAACAGGCGAGTGCATGGTGGTCCTCCTGGGGGACAAATACGAGCCTGCGTTGCGGCGCATCTCCGACGGGACCACTCGTCGAGAGCCAGAAGACACTCGGAACACGGCGAACCGCACAACGAAAAGACTTGACCCGGAGCTGCCACATCTTGGAGCTTACCGATGAGGCAAACTTGCTCCCCGATTGCGCAATGCGTTGCGGATTCCTCGGACCACTACGCTGTTTTTGGCTGGCAAGTATACTGACGCCGGGCCGGCCAAAAAGTTCGCGTCGTTCTAAATTTTCTTGAAAAGTTTTTGTCCGAACAGGGCTCGCTAAGCCCCATCTGGCGATTCCGGCGTTTGCCCAAGACAACTCTCACCGGACGCAGTAAGGTGTTTAAGCCCGCCATGTTTCCGGTAACAACCTGATTGCCCCAGTCGCCTTCTCCGTTTATAGCTTACCCGTGCCTCAAGAGGCGGGTGGCTGAGAGCTGTCCTTCGGGTCCGTGCCTCCTTGAACAGTGGATGACCACCCGCCTCGACCAAACGCGCGAGAACCAAGTGGCTCGCCCAGAGGCCCTCCTCAGCCTCACAAGTGTTCGTGTCCAAAGGAGACCTCGATCGCAACGTCATAGCCCAGAGCTCGTTTCCCGATCCCGCCAACGAGCACGCCTGTCCCAGCCAAACGGGCGCAGGCGGCGGTGCCGAAGCCATTCCTGCCTACGTTGGCAGCGGGACTGACGGCTTCAGCCCCAATCAAAGCCTGTGCCTGCCCCAGTTAGCCCCTGTTCCCACGAGTTACAGCATATTGGCGTTCATCGTTAAGGGAGTCGAGCCGTCAGACCGCGTCGATTCCCAAGGAACAATTTATGTGCAATCGATTCGGGGAGTGCCTGGCGGCCTGGATCTTTGGCGCTGGAGCCAGCCCATTGACGGCGCACCGAACAGCAATGGCACTTTGCCGTTCAAGTATGAGGGCCAGCCAGACAACTGCGGCATCTACGGGATTAATGGCGGCGGCTGCGTGAATAACGTGGGGAGTTCGACAAATCTCGGTATCGCTCCGGGCGGCGGGGATGGCGACATTGCCGTAAACGCGCCGGATCCCAACAATTCCGCGATTCCGAATCTCGCGCTGACCAGCCTGACACTCGCTCCCGGTGTGACCGCTACGAATTCCAAAAATCGCGGCGATACGTTTTTCACGCCGCCCAATGTCGTCGCCTCGCTAATTCCGGGCGATGACCGCATGTGGAACGACGCGGTCAATGACCCTTCCACGGCCTATGTCGCGTACCACGACTTGGCAACGTTCAACATCGATGTGCAACGCTCCAATAACGGCGGCCTGACCTACACTGCGGGCGCCGGCGAAGGGATTGACACAGCGACACTCCCCGCGGCAGGCAGCTTGTCGCCTACAGACAGCGCCAACACGGCGGCGCAGATCAAAGTGGACAACAGCGCTTGCCCAAGTAAGGGAAACCTCTACGTTGCCTTCACGGCTCCGGATAACGCCATCGAAAATACCCATGGCCAGCCTCAGCGCACCGTATACGTCGGCGTCTCCACAGATGCGGGCCTGGGAGCCGCCACTTTCACGTTCACGGACCATAAAGTCTTCACCAGTCCCTTGGGGTCGCTAGGGGCCACAAACGGGAACAACAACATCTTCCCGGCCCTGGCTGTCGATAATTTCAGCAACCTCTACACCGTTTGGTCGGACAACCAGAACATATTCCTCTCGTCGTCCTCAGATTTGGGCAATACCTGGACCGCTCCCGTGCGCGTGAATAGCGGCTCAACAGTGGGAAAAACCAATGTGTTTCCCTGGGTCGCAGCGGATGCTTATGGCCACGTCGTGGTGACTTGGCTCGGCGCCAACTTGGCGGGTAATTCCAACGATCCTGCCGTGATGCAACCCGCCTGCGCCGACGGAACCACGGATTGCTGGGCGCAGTGGAATGTCTACGCCGCAGAGAGCGTCAACGGCAACGCCACGGTCCCCAGCTTCACACAGCACGCGGCCAGCGACCACGTCATTCATGCGGGAACGGTGTGCACCAATGGCACCGGATGCTCTAACGCGGATAGCCGCTCTCTTGCGGACTTCTTTCAGGTATCTCTCGACCCCCAGCACCGCGCCAACATTGCTTTTGCCGATGACCATATCGCCAGCCCGCTTTGCACGCAACAGAGCCCTGGGCATTGTGCCAACAATGACCCTCAATCCTTCCGCGTTGGCGTGCCCTATTTCACCTATCAACTCAAACCCAACAAGAAAGTCGTAACCGCGGGCCTGTGCGCTAGATAAACCCAACCGCAAAGGGAAAACCGGGCTCCGACTGGCACGGGGCCCGGTTTTCGTGTTTTCTGGGCCTATCCACAGAAGGAATAGCCGCGTAACCTTTTTGCCTCCGGCAGTTATTATTCCAGAGCCATGAAGCCCACCGGACGCCCCGGAAGGAAAAAGGCTCTGCCCAGAAGCGCTGCGCCTAACAAGGCGGGCGCTGCTCGACGGGCGGAGGAGCGTTTGCTTGTCGAAGCGGCACAGGCCGACCCGGCAAAGTTCGCTGCGCTCTACGAATTGCATTTCGAGCGCGTCTACGGCTTCATTGCTGGCCGCGTGCCTGACCGCGCAGCCGCCGAAGACCTGACCTCCGAAGTGTTTTACAAAGCGCTCGCCAATTTGAAGAACTATGAGTGGCGCGGAACGCCGTTCGCAGCATGGCTGCTGCGAATCGCGGCAAACGCCATCATTGATCGCTCGCAGCGCAGGTCTCGCGAACATTCCCTGACGGACGATCCTCCCGATCCTGCCGTGCATCTCGACATTCGCGCCATCGAACATCGCGCGCGCTTGTTCCGGCTTGTCGGGCAGCTTCCTGAAACGCAACGCCGCGTTGTTCACGAGCGCTTCGTGGACCAACGACGCACCCGCGAAATCGCCCAGCGGCTGGGCAAAAGCGAAGGGGCCATCAAGCAATTGCAACTGCGCGCGCTCGAGCGCCTTCGCGCGCAAATGGGAGGTGCCCATGCCTAAGCGCCTGCCCAAGCGCCGCACGCTTGCCGAGCAAGTGGAAGAAGTGGTGCAAGCTATGCTCGTGTCGCTGCAGCCGCGTCCAGAGCCAGCGCCACACCGCGACCTCGGGCCACTTTTGGCGATTGTGCGGGAACTTCGCTACTTGCCGCGCCAGGAGTTTCGAGCAGCACTCAAATCCGATCTGCAAAGGAGAGCATCCGTGTCTATAAACAAAGGAACCGAATCGTCCGCAGCAGCCCCCGCAGCGAGAGCCATCCACTACATGCGGCCCGGGTTCACGTCCATTACGCCCTACATCGTCGTGAGCGGTGCGTCGCAGTTCATCGATTTCCTGAGGAGGGCTTTTGATGGCCAGGAGCGGATACGTGTGCCATTGCCCGACGGGAAATTGATGCACGCGGAAGTCGCCATCGGCAACGGGGTGATTGAAACCGCCGACGCCAACGAGCAGATCCCGCCTGCGCCCACAGACATCCATCTGTACGTCAACGATGCTGACGCCACTTTTGACCGTGCGCTGGCGGCTGGCGCTGCTTCGATCTACCGGCCAACCGACGAGCATCCTTCTGGCGACCGCTGGGGCGCTCTCACAGACCTATTTGGCAACCGTTGGTATATTGCTACGCCGAAAGGATGGACTCCCGGGCCGGAAGGACTGCGCAGCGTCCAACCGTACCTGCATCTTCGTGAAGCCCACAAGATGATTCTGTTCATGGAAGCGGCGTTTGGAGCGGAAGAGATGGGCGTGCACAAGTCGCCGGAAGGAAGGGTAGTGCACGCAACCATGCGCATTGGCAACGCCACCCTTGAGATTGACGAGGCCCACGGCGAGTATCAGCCGAAGCCTTGCCACCTGCACATTTTTGTGCCGGACGCCGACGCCACATATGCGCAAGCCCTCGGAGCGGGAGCAACTTCCGTGGAACCGCCAACCGACAAGCCCTACGGCGACCGCTCCGCAGGCGTGAAGGATCCCTTCGGCAATACCTGGTACCTCAACACATTTCTTGGGAGGTAGAGAAAGCTTCGGACGGAGTAGCCAGGTTTACCCGCCGACTCGGCGAGTTTCTTTGTTTGGGTGAAGAAAATAAACTAGGCGGCCGATTCCGACCGGAACACCCGCTGAAACCGCGGGCCAATAAACTGCACCCCCACAAACTTTTCACCTAACGAGGCGACATCGCGAACGTGGATCACGCGTCCATGCGTGGAGAAGTCCGCTTCGCCTCGCCGTGAGGCGTAATTCGAGAACGGAATACGGATCTCGAGATTCGAGCCGATGGCCACATCGAAACGCGTAAAAAATGCCGCTCCGCTGCGGCAAAGATTTTCGCTGGAGGTATCTTCTTCGAAAGCCACGCCGCGGGCATCACGACCGCGCACGCGCATAGGCAGGTGCACGGAAATCCTACGTTCCGAGCGTTGCCTCGTAACCGAGGTGCTGACTGGGACCATGGCCTGGGTCCTCACTTCTGCCGGCTCCCACCGGGCTGGGGCCAGCCAAAGCGGCTGCTCGGCCCTCGAAAAACCTCTCCACACTCGAAAGGATTTCGCCGGGCGTTCGCGCCGTGTGTACGATTCTGCGAAGCTCGCTGCCGTTCCCCACGCTATGAGTAAACCAGCAAGCGAACTGCTTCATTTTGCCCACACCGTCAGGCAGGTTCGCAGCGCAAATTTGTCCATAGTAGTCAATGAGTAACCGGAAGCGGTCGCCTTCGGTCGGGATGGCGTAGCGCCCGGTCTCGGCGAACTCCTGCATCTGCCGGAAAATCCATGGATTGGTGGCCGCTGCGCGCCCGATCATTACCGCGTCGCACCCGGTTTCGCGGAACATACGCTCCGCATCTTCGGGCCGGTTGATATCGCCGTTGCCAATCACGGGAATCTTTACCGCTTGTTTGACAGCCGCAATGATGGACCAGTCCGCCGCGCCGCTGTAGCCTTGCACCCGCGTGCGCGGATGCACGGCGACCGCTTCAACACCCAAGCTCTCCGCCATTTTGGCGACATCCACCGCAACGATCGATTTCTCATCCCAGCCGGCACGCAGCTTGATGGTCAGTGGAATCTTGACTGCCGTGCGCACCGCGCGAAAGATGCGCTCGAGCAGCGGCAAGTCGCGCAACAGCCCTGAGCCGCCGCATTTCACTACTTTCTTGGCCGGACAGCCCAGGTTAATGTCCACCGCGTCGTAGCCGAGGTCTTCGACCATTTTCGCAGCCGCCGCCATGACTGCCGGGTTCGCCCCAAAAAGCTGCGCCGTGATGGCGTCATCAGGAGACCGCACCCGCCTAGCCCGCGAATCACGCGGCGGAACAGCGTATCCGTCACGCCCGCCATCGGCGCCAGCACCGCCGCCGGACGAATCGTCAAATTCCGAATTTTGTATTCCGCAGGAAACATCCAGTTCAGTGTAGTGGCAGGGAAGCCTTCGGGCAAGGCAGAATGCGGTTGAGCAGCGAGGGGAACTGCCTCATTTTCTTTCAGGGGGCGCTAGCGCGAAATCTTTCAAGAATTCCTCGAGACGGAGGAATTTGCGTCCCAGCGCATCCGAGTACGCCGACCATTCCGGCTCACCCGAATCCCCGGCCATGGCAGCTCCTACCGCCGCGAGTTTCGAATCAAGATCATCCAAATAGTGAAACACCAGCGCTTCGCGAATCATCGGCAGTTTCGGCGAGCCAAACTCATACTCGCCATGATGGCTGATGAGCAGGTGCTGGACGACCGCCTTCAAATTCGGGGGGAAGCCGTCAATCCCGTCCATGGCTTTCGAGACCGTCTGCACTTCCATCACGATATGCCCAAGCAGATGACCTTCCACCGTGTAGCCGATCGCGCGCTCGTAGCACAACTCGTCCAGCTTCCCGACGTCATGCAAAATCGCCGTGGTCAAAAGCAAGTCAAGATCCAGCTCCGGATAATGCTCGGCCACCTGTTTCGCGAGCCCACACAGGCTGACAACATGCTCCAACAATCCCCCGAGATAGGCGTGGTGCATGACCTTTGCCGCTGGCGCGCGCTTGTAACGCGCCGCGATAGAAGGATCATTGAGGATCCCGGCAGCGAGTTTCTTCAGCCAGGGATTCGAAATCGAACCCGCGTATTCCAGCAACTGCGCGTACAGCTTGGCGACGTCAGCTTTCGTCTGCGGCATAAAATCAGCGAGGTCAATTTCTTCCGGCTTCGCTAGTCGCACCTGCATTAGGGAAAGCTGCGGCCGGTTCTTATAAATCTCGACGCGCGCCTGGACTTTTACGAAATCGTCGCGGTTAATTCCCTTCGCAGCCGCTTCGAACTGGTCCCACATGCGCGCTTCAATCGTCCCGCTGCGGTCGCCCAGCTCCAGGCGCAGATACGGCTTGCCCTCGCGGGTGTTGCGAATCTCCTTTTCGCAAACGAGGAAAAAGGTCGTGATGTTTTGCTCGGAATTTAGGTCGGTCACGAATGGCGTTTTCATTCGCCCGTATTCTAGCTCAGTTTATTCATGAAGGACATATTCAGCCGTGGACGGCCCGCTCACTTGCCGGTATCCCCGCCGGACTTTCCGGAATTCGATCCCGATCGCTTGCCGAACAGCAGGAATCTCTTGTGACCCTTCTTCTGTTTGCTCGCTTCCGGAGTTGCGCTCACTTCCTGAATCTCCGAACCTCCTCCGCCCGCAAGGTCCTGGTAACCCGGCTTGATAATCACGTAGCTCTGCTCGCGCAGCGTCTTGAGGTAATCGCGCACGGCCGGCTCCAAGCGTTCGTTGTACAGCTTCTCCGTGATTTCGTTTCTCACTTTGTCGAGCGGCTGCACGCCTTCGCTGTAGTGTTCCAGGACCTGAAGAATCAGATAGCCCTGCTTGGTCTCCAGTACGTCGGTAAGCTCATTCCTCTTCATATTGAACACTTTGTCTTCGAGCTCTTTGGCGAGTTCCCCGCGTTTGTAAATACCCAGAAACCCGCCCTGATCTTTGGTGCTGCTGTCGGAGTAGCGTTTGGCAATTCCGCCAAAATCTTCTCCGTCCTGCACGCGCTTCAGCGCTGTCTCCGCTTTTTTCTTCAACGCCGGCAGCTCATCGGGGCTCTTGCCCTGCGTGCTCACTTCAATCTCGCGCAGGGCCACTTCCTCCGGGCGCACAAACTCGGACTTGTGCGCTTCGTAATACTTCTGGATTTCATCTTCGCCGATACTGATGTGCGACCCGACTTCCTGGCTGATCACTCGCTGCGTCAGAATGCGGTTGCGGATGTTGTTCTTGAAGTCTTCCCAGTTCATCCCTTCGGAAGTGACCGCCTTCTCCAGGGCTTCCATGCTGTCCAGCTTGTTTTGGATGCGAATCTGGTCGAGCTGCTTGATCACGTCGGCCTCGACGTTGAGGCCCATGTCCTTGCCGCGCTGGACAAGCAGCGACTGGTCAATCAGCTCGCGCAGCGTATTTTTCTGGCGGTCCGCAATGTCGGTTTGCAGCTGTTCGGGAGTGCAGCGGCCTTGGCATTCCTGCTTGGCGTCATCTACAGCAGTCTCTCGCGCCTTCTCGTATTCGGAAAGTGTGATGATTTCATTGTTCACTCGCGCGATGATCTCTTCGATGGTCTTGCCGGCGGCGTCCGGGTCAACGGGCTGCGCTGCGGCCAATCCCTTCAGTTTCGGCGCTGTCGGAGGCGCTGGCTTCGTCTGAGATGCAGCAGGCGGGGGCGCCTGGGAACTGGATTCCGGCTTTGCCTGAGTTGCTGGGGGCGGAGGAGCCTCGGAACTCGATTCCTGCTGGTCTTCTGCCAACAGCGGGAGCGCCGTACAGAAGGCTACGAGTAGAACTAGTTTTCGCATCAATATCCTCACCCGATGAGTTTAGCCCTGCCCTTGAAGACCGAGCAATACGTTTCTCAACACCCCAACGACGGCTTCCCCGCGCTTCAATTCAATCCACAGCACGCCGCTCGGATCGGGCTTAATTCCCGACCTCGAGCGCACCACGCTCACCAGCCGCGCCGGGTCGAGTGTGGTTTCCGGATGGAAGCGAACGGCAATTCGCGTCCCCTGCCGCTCGACCGAAGAAACCCGCAGCCGCTCGCACATGGATTTGAGGACCGCATAGTCCAAAAGGTTTTCCACGGAAGCAGGCGGAGCGCCAAAGCGGTCTTCCAGCTCCTTGCGAACATCCTGCTTTTCCTCTTCCCTGCCAATCGTCGAGATGCGCTTGTACGTGCGCAAGCGCAGGTTTTCGCTGGGGATGTAGTCCTGCGGGATGCGCACATCCAGGCCCAGACTGAGCGTCGTGCGCAAGTCCGGAGCAGCTTCCTCGCCTTTGAGCTTGGCCACCGCGCGTTCCAACATCTGGCAATACATGTCGAAGCCGATGGCTTCGATGTGGCCGTGCTGCTGCCGTCCAAGCATATTCCCCGCGCCGCGCAGTTCGAGGTCCAGCGCCGCGATGCGGAAGCCGGCGCCGAGCTCGCTGAATTCTTTCATCGCCGCAAGCCGTTTGCGGGCAATATCGGAAAGCGTGGTCTCCGGCGGAACCAGCAAATACGCATACGCGCGCTGGCTGGAGCGCCCGACACGCCCTCGCAGTTGATAAAGCTCCGCCAGTCCTAGGCGGTCCGCGCGATTGATCAGAATCGTGTTGGCGCGGGGAATGTCCAGACCGTTTTCCACGATTGTGGTGGCCACCAAAATGTCCGCCTCTTCTCGGATGAATTTGAGCATCACACTTTCCAGCTCTTTCTCGCTCATTTGTCCGTGGCCGACCACCACGCGCGCCCTGGGCACGAGCTTCTGCACCATCGCCGCGAGCGAGTAGATGGACTCCACGCGGTTGTGAACGAAGTAGACTTGCCCCTCGCGCGCCAGCTCATTCTCGATGGCGCTCCGTAGCAGTTCTTCCTTAAATGGTGCGACCACCGTTTGAATCGCCAGCCGGTCGCGCGGCGGCGTCTCGATCAGCGACATGTCGCGCAGCCCCACCAGCGACATGTGCAGCGTGCGGGGAATCGGCGTGGCGGAAAGCGCGAGCGCATCCACGTTCTTGCGCATCTCCTTCAGCCGCTCTTTGTGCGCCACGCCGAAGCGCTGCTCTTCATCTACGATCAGCAGCCCGAGGTCAGCAAATTTCACGTCTTTCGAAAGCAGCCGGTGTGTGCCAATCACGATGTCTACTTTCCCAGCTTCAAGATCAGCCAGAACTTTCCTTTGCTCCGCGGTACTGCGAAAACGGCTGAGCAATTCGATGCGCGCGGGAAACGCGGCAAACCGTTTTTTGAACGTTTCGAAATGCTGAAACGTCAACACGGTCGTTGGCGCGAGCAGGGCCACCTGCTTGTTGTCCATCACTACTTTGAACGCTGCGCGCATCGCCACTTCGGTTTTCCCGTAGCCCACGTCGCCGCAGAGCAGCCGGTCCATCGGCTCGCCGCGCTCCATGTCTTTCTTGATGTCGGTGATCGCCGCCAGCTGGTCCGGTGTCTCCTCGAATTCGAACGCATCTTCGAATTCGTGCTGGAAATTGCCATCGGGAGAAAACGCAAAGCCCGGCGTGGTTTTCCGCTGTGCGTACAGCGCCAGAAGCTGGTCGGCCATGTCTTCCAGCGATTTGCGCACGCGCGTCTTGCGCGTGTTCCACGCGGTGCTTCCGAGTTTGTCCAGCGCGGGATGCGCCCCTTCGAGCACGCGATAGCTTTGCACCAGGTCCATGCGCTCCAGTGGAACGTACAGCCGCGCATCTTCCGCATACCGCAGCAGCATGAATTCGCCGCGATGCCCGTCCGATTCGATCTGGCGCAGCCCTTCGAACTGCCCGATGCCATGGTCCACGTGAACCACAAAATCGCCGGGCTTGAGCTCTGCAAAATCGCTGAAGAAACCCGAAGTGCGAATTTTGTGGCTGGGCCGCTCGACCGTGGGGGTGACGTCGAACAGATCCGCGTGGCCGTGGATGGTTAGATTCGCTTCGGGAAACGTCACCCCTTCCGCGAATGGCGCGCGGATTAGCAGGAGGCCCGCGGATTCTTGCGCGCCTTCGGCCGTGTAGCCGGCAGCCGCTTCCTCTGACTCTCCAAGCACATAGGGAACTTCGTATTCCCGGCAGATGTCGGCAAAGCGTTCGATTTCGCCGATGCTCGCCGCTGTCAGAAACACGCGGCCACCTGCGGCCAGTTGTGATTTCACATCGCCCATGCAGGCAACCACGTCGCCGTGAAACCGCGTACTCGGCCGGGAAGAGATTTCGAATTGTGGCGTCGAACCGATTCCCAGCGCCAGTTGTTCAAGATGAATTTGCGATGTCTTCGCGAGCGCCGCGGCAATTTGCTCTTCGCCCCAAAAATAGTGCGAAGCGGGCGGCGAGTTCGCGCGGCCGTAACGTTCGTAAACTTCCGTCGCCGCCCGGAGGTGTTGTTGCGCGGCTTCCCGCAAATTTTGCGGCTCGTCGAGAAACACAATCGGCCGCAGCGAACTTTCCGCCAATTCGAAAAGAGAGGCCGTTCCCGCCTCTCCGGGAGGTCCAAACGCGGAAGCGGATTCCCAATTCACGGAATCCTGCTCAACAAACTTTTCCGGGGGCGGCACGGCCCATTCCGTCAGCGGCAGCAGCGTTGTTCGAACCACCGGCGCAATCGAGCGCTGTGTCCGCGCATCGAATTCGCGCACCGATTCCACCGTGTCCCCCAGCAGTTCGATGCGCACGGGACGCGGCGCCTCCGGCGAAAACACATCAATGATTCCGCCGCGGGCCGCGAATTGCCCGGGCAGCTCCACCATTTCCGTTCGCGTGTAACCCACCGAGCCGAGATGGGTGATCAACTCTTCGTGGCCAATCTCGGTGTCCTTCGCCAAAGTTTTCGTCAGATACAGGTAGGCGGCCGGATCTTGATACCGCCAAAGCGCCGCCGCCATGGGCGCAATCACCAGCGAAATTTGCCCGTCTGCCAAGCGAAACAGCGTTGTGGCGCGCCGTTCGAGAATATCCGCATGCGGGCTCTGCGATTCCCGAGGCAGCCGGTCAAAGCAAGGCAGCGTCGCGACACTGCCTGTCGCCCCGGGAAAAATGGCCGCAAAGAAACGGAGCGTCTCCGCAAGCGCTTCCGCGCGGCGGTTCGAATCGGTCACGAAAAACGCGGGGCGCCGCAACTCGTGCGTGAAATAAACCGCCACCAGCGCCTTCGCCACGTCGTGCAGCCCGGTAATCGAGACGAGGCTTGCGTTTGCGCGCAGCTCGGCCAGTGCGCCCTCCATCGACCGATGGCGCAGCAAAGCCTCCAATCTCTCGCGGACCGCCGGAAGTATCATGTGTATGGACAGTCAGGAATCTGCGCGGGACGCGCGCTGCTGTTTCAGCTGAGGCTCTTTCTCGCAGCCTTCTCGAATCTTTCGCAGAATCGCGGTAGTCGAATAGCCCGGCACCACGGGCAGGGAAACGACCCGCCCGCCCGCCGCTTGGACTTCTTCGCGGCCCACAATTTGATCGCCGGGCCAGTCGCCGCCTTTCACCAGAACATCGGGAAGCAGCCGGGAAATCACTTCCCGCGGCGTCGGCTCATCGAAAATGACGATCGCATCCACCGATTCCAGGGCGGCGAGCATTTCCGCGCGCTCCTGCTCGGGAATCACCGGCCGCGTTGGTCCTTTCAATTTCCGCACGCTTCGATCGCTGTTCAATCCAACAACCAGCGCCTCGCCCATCTGCCGCGCCAACTCGAAGCCGCGAATATGCCCGGGATGCAGCAGGTCAAAACATCCGTTGGTGAAGACAACGCGGCGCCCATTGCGTTTCTCGCGGCCAAACCGCACAATCGCCTCCTCCACGGTCATGACTTTCGATGCCAAGGGATCTCCATGCACCCACAGAAGAGAAATCGAGACCACGCCTAAACTTGTATTTTATCACGTGCGCGAGACTCGCCGCTCGGGAGCCCACATTTCACAATGAAAACAGGAAAAACTGCGCTCGCTACCGCCGGAATTCTTCTTGTCGGTGTAGGTTTCTGGCTGGCACTTCCCAAGACCTACAGGGAGAAGACCTACCTCGTTCCCGCCGGCGGCTGCCGCCTGGAAACTACCGTCTTCGACAAGAAAGGCGCCTCGCCGCAAGGCGCCGTAGTGCTCTTCCCCGGGCTTGTCGCGAACAAAAAAGTGATGGCCTTTCTTGCCGGCGGCTTCGCCGAGCAGAATCTCCGCGTCTATGTTCCCGACTTACCCGGGCACGGCCACAGCCCGGGTCCCTTTTCGCCGCAGCGCGCCGAAGACTGTGCCGAAGCGCTGGTCTCCGGCTTGGTGTCCCGCGGCATGGCGAACCCCGATCGAACCATTCTTGCCGGTCATTCGATGGGCGCCGCCATCGCGCTTCACGTCGGCGCAAACGTTCCCGTTGCCGGAGTTGTTGCCATTTCGCCAGCGCCCATGCGAGCGGCCCACGGCGTGCGACCCGAAATGCTGCTCTATACCAATCCCGGACTCATGCCGCAGCGCTTCGTGGTCATCAGCGGGTCTCTGGAGCCAGAGTCCATGTGCGACAATGCCGCCGATCTGGTTACCTCTTCGAAGAACGACGCGGCGCAGTTGATTGTCATCCCCGGTGCCACCCACGCCAGCCTGATCTTCGACCGCGCCGCCGTCCGCGCGTTTCAAAATTGGACGGCCAAGACGCTTCAGCTCAGCGGAGTGCCCGGAATGCCCTCGCTGCGCCAACTTTGCGGTGCGATTGCAGGATTCGTTGGTTTGCTCTTGCTGGCGAGTCCTTTCCTTCGCGAAATCACCGGAAGGAAAAAAGGCAGCAAACAAGAATTACCGGAAGTGGAGACCGGCAATTCCGTCCCCTGGGGCCGACTCCTCCTCGAATTTGCCGTCGCCTCCACGCTCGTCGTTGCCCTGTTGCATTTCTGGAATCCCTTGCGCGCGATCCGTCTTTACCAGGGCGATTACCTTGCAGCCTTTCTCGGCCTCACCGGGATCGTGCTCGTTCCTCTTCATTGGAAATCCTTGCGCAAACAATTTTCTGGCTGGAAATCCGGATTGCTCGGCGCGTCCATCGGCGCGTTCATCTTGTTTCTCTTGTTTAGCGCGTGGTTGGAGTTGTCCATCTACGAAGCTTGGATCCCTCCCGCAAAGTGGGCGCGCTTCCCTTTGCTCTTTCTTGCACTCCTCCCTTACCATATCGCGGAAGAAATCTGCCTCGGCCCTTCGACCAACACCAGGGCAGCGCGCCGCTTCGTCGCCGGATTGTCGCTCCGCGCTGTCGCCTGGGGCGCCCTCGCTGTCGGCCTCTTGTATTTGCACAGCGGAGAAATCCTCATGGTCCTGCTTTTGCCTTCTTTTGTACTGTTGCACGTCCTGGAACGCCGGGGGATGGACATTACGCGACAAGAAACCGGTTCCGCTGCGGCGGCAGCCGTATTCGGTGCTATACTCTTTACTGGTTTTTGCCTGGTGATCTTCCCCGTCACCTAAAGGTGTGGCGTTCTTCGAACGCCTTTATCTCTAATTTTTCATCACCGGTCCCGAGGCATATTGCGCATCACCGGGGATGCGCAGGGTGTAACGAAAGAACAGAATGGCAAAGATCGCGATCATTGGCGGCGGGCCGTCCGGCGCAATGTGCGGTGAGCAGCTCGCTCGCGCGGGGCACAAAGTCAATCTTTTTGACGAACACCTGGCTTGGGAAAAGCCCTGCGGCGGCGCCCTCACTCACAAAGCCATCCAGTGCTTCCCTTTCCTTCTCGACAATTCTTACGCGAAAAAACTTGTTCATTCCGTCGAGCTGATCAGCAGCGAGGAACATCACGCGACGCTCGAAATGCCGCATCCCATCGTGATTTATTCGCGCAAAGTCCTGAATGGACTGCTGCTCGATCGCGCGCAAAGCGCAGGTTGCAAAGTCCAACAGTCCCGAGTGATGGCCGTGGACATCGACAAAACCAAGCCGCGCTTCTCGGTCGAAGGCGAATGGCAGGAAGCCGATTTTCTCGTTCTCGCGGCGGGCGCGCGCAATCAACTCGTTCCCGGCAGCCGCGCACTGCAGCGCGACGAACTCGAAATGACCCAGGGCTATTTCGTCCCGCAGAACGCCGACGCCATCACCATCAAGTTCCTCCCGCAGTTTGAAGGTTACATCTGGTCCTTTCCTCGCTGTGACCACCTCTCGGTCGGAATCTGTGGCAGCATGTCCGTACATACCAGCGCGGAACTTCGCGCTCACTTGCAGACGTTCGTGGAAAGACAAAACATCCCCACAGACAACGCAAAGTTTTACAGCCACGTCCTGCCCTCGCCGCAAGAGCGCACGCTTTCGCAACGCAACGTGGTCGGCAAGAACTGGGCGCTGGTCGGCGACGCCGCCGCGTGGGTCGACCCGCTCACCGGCGAAGGGCTCTTCTACGCCATCCGTTCCGGCGAACTGCTCGGCCGTTCGCTCGCGCAAGGCTGCCCCGAAAAATATCCAGCCTGGATCAAAGCCGCGTTCTCGAGCGAACTGGAATTTGCTGCGCGCATCGTGAGGCGTTTCTACCGCGGCTCGTTCCTCGGAAGCGCCGTGACCACGCGCATGGTCCAATTCATTCGCCGCAACCCGGTGTTCCGCCAGTTGATAGCCGATCTCTTCAGCGGCACACAGGACTACACGAGCCTGAAGCGCCGTCTCTGGGGCCACTTAGGCGTCACGATTAGCGACTTCGTTGCCAGCGTGCTGAACCTCGAACGTCACGCGAGCGTCCCTGCGGGCAACACCGGCGTCTCCGGCGACTAGTTCTGGAGTGCGGCAGCCCTGCTGCCGCTTCTTCTGTTTGCTACAGCTTTTTTTAGCCTTTGGGGACCGCCCATCTCCGCTATGATGTTCCTATGTAGTTGTGCTAGCCCGTCCCGCATCGAACAGCGAGGGGTGAACCGCCCCGCATCATGACCACCGACGCCAACAACAAGCGAAAAATTGTAGGGGCGCGCTTTAGTTTACCCAGAGGAACGAAGCTCGCGTCTCCGTCGAGCGACGCGAATGCTTCCAAGGAGAAGCAGCGCAAGACCGCCTGGAAGAATCTTCCCGACGTTTGGGCCTTGATGAAGCCGCGCCGCGGCCTGCTGGTCTTCGGTTTCATCCTCATGGCCATCAACCGCGTCTGCGGCTTGGTCCTGCCGGCCTCCACCAAATATTTCGTGGACAACGTCGTCCTCCACCGCCAGATTCGCCTGCTCACGCCGCTGGCTCTTGCTGTTCTCGTGGCCACGATCATTCAGGGCCTTACCTCCTTCAGCCTGACCCAGTTGCTCTCCAAATCCGCGCAAAAAATGATCACCGAGCTGCGCAAGCAGGTGCAGGCGCACATCGGCCGCTTGCCGATTATGTTCTATGACGCCAACAAAACCGGCGTGCTCGTTTCGCGCATCATGAGCGACGTGGAGGGCGTGCGCAATCTCATCGGCACCGGACTGATCGAGTTTGTCGGCGGACTGATGACCGCGGCCATCGCGCTGGTCTACTTGATTCACACCAGCGTTGAGATGACTGCCGTCGCGTTTAGCATTCTCGTCGCCTTTGGGGTTGGCATCAGCCAAGCCTTCAAAACGATCCGCCCGATTTTCCGCGCGCGCCCCAAAATCAATGCGGAAGTCACGGGGCGGCTCACCGAATCACTCAGCGGCGTGCGCGTGGTGAAGGGCTATCACGCCGAAGACCGCGAAGAGCGCGTTTTCGCCTCGGGCGTGCACCGTTTGCTCGATAACGTGCTCAAGACGCTCACCGCGACTTCGCTGATGAGCCTCTCCGGCGCCATGTTGCTCGGCATCGTCAGCGTGCTCATGATGGAGTTAGGCGGCCGCAAAATGCTCGCCGGCACCATGACTCCCGGCCAGTGGTTCGCTTACAGCGCTTTCCTGGCATTTCTCATCGCGCCCGTTTTCCAAATCGTAGCCATCGGCACGCAAATCACCGAAGCCATCACCGGCCTCGAACGCACGCGTGAAATCCTCAACGAAAAGCCGGAAGACGAAGCTCCCGGCCGCAGCACCACGATGGACCGCATCAACGGCCGCGTCGAAGCGCAGCACGTCAGCTTCGCGTACGAAGAGCACAAGGAAGTGCTGCACGACGTCAGCTTCACCTCCGAGCCCGGGACCGTGACCGCGCTGGTCGGCCCTTCCGGCGCGGGAAAATCCACCATCATCGGCTTGATCGCCGCCTTCTATGCGCCTTGCAGCGGAAAAATGCTCGTCGATGGCGTGGACCTTTCTGCCGTGAAGCTGGGCTCCTACCGCACGCAGCTTGGCGTCGTGCTGCAGGAAACTTTTTTGTTCGACGGAACGATTCGCGAGAACGTGGCATTCTCGAAACCCAACGCCACGGAGGAAGAAATCCTCGCCGCGTGCCGCATCGCGCGCGTCGACGAGTTCGCGGAAGCGTTCGAGCAAAAGTACGACACGGTGGTCGGCGAGCGCGGCGTGAAGCTTTCCGGCGGACAGAAGCAGCGCGTGTCCATCGCGCGCGCAATTCTTGCCGATCCGCGCATCCTCATTCTGGACGAAGCTACTTCGAGCCTGGACTCCGAATCGGAGGCGCTGATTCAAGAAGGCTTGCGCTATCTGATGCGCGGGCGCACCACGTTTGTCATCGCCCACCGCTTGTCGACGATTCGGCGCGCCGATCAGATCCTGGTCGTCGAGGCGGGGCGCATCATCGAGCGCGGCACGCACGAAAGCCTCTACGCGCTTGGGGGCCGCTACTACGACCTCTACACCAAGCAGCATGCCGTCGAGACCAATCTCTTCCTCGCCCCCGGCGAAAGCACCGCGCTCGATGAAGCCGCCGCCGAGTCCGCCAACGCCACCGGCCGCGACGGCTCTGGCCGCGATGGCGCCGGTCTCCCCGCCGCGGTCCGCATCCTCCGCGGCCAAAGCAGCTAGCCGAAGACGGCAATTGGATGGAGGCGCTTGACGCTCTTCGAAGAACGCAAGTAGTTCCCGGGAACGGCAGGAATAGAGGGAATGGCCGCGCGCAGCCCGCTGGGATTTGGAGGCGGAAGAGAAGATGCCGGGCCTAAAGCCCCGGTGCTAGGAAAGGCGGAGAGAAAGACAGATCCCTCACCGCCGCTCGCCAACGGCGTGACCGGGTTCGGGATCACCACGAAGCCAAGGCGGATCCGCTAAGCGGTGGGGCGGCGGGCGATGATTTTTTTGGCGGCGGCTGCCTGAGCGGGAATCAGGGTGGCCATTTTGCGGATCATGGCGAGAACCAAGCGTTTGTCGCCGTCGGAAAGCGTGTTGCTGTACTTTTTGATTTCGGCGAGGAAGCGAATTTCGTCCTGAGAAAGCTCACCCAGGGCTTTTTGCGTCTCCCGGTCGCGGGGCGTTTCGGTGCCGGGGAAAAAGTCGGCAAGCGAAATGTCCATGGCCTCGGCGATTTTGGCGAGCGTTTCAAGAGACGGCACAGTGTGGCCGTTCTCCACGCGGGAAAGGTAGCAGCGCAGCAGCCCGGTGCGGCGCTCGATGTCGCCCTGCGACAAGCCGCGCTGGCTGCGATAGGTTTTGATGACTTCGCCGATGTTCACCCGAGGCTTTTCTTTAGGCATGGTTACTCCGCTTGAGTTGAAAGGGTCACTCCACTTGAGACGCCCACCCCTACTGAGGGTGTTATCTTAGTGGCTAACAGTAGGAAGGGCAAGAGAGAAAGTACGGAGAATGGTTCCAATCCGACAACGTTCTGAAGCGCGGGAAGTGGCGCGGAAATGGCGAAGAGCACCGGGATGGCCCAGGTTGCCGAGCGAGGGCGACCGTGCCCGCCTTGCGAAGGCTGACGGGCAATCTTGAACGAGACGACCGTTGCCGCTTTGAGATTGATCGAGATTCTACGGGCATCCTCGTCGGATGCCCAAGGGCGGGCACGCGGCGCGCCCTTGGTCGGAATACAGGTATGTGTGCAGCAACTTTAGCTTTGGGTGGGCGTCACGGTTACGGGTTGCTGCAGGCGGAATTCCAGCAAGGTTTCGCTGGGAATCTTCACCTGCTGCCCCTTAGTTAGGACTTGAACGGCGCCTCCTGCTCCCGCACCAGCCGCCGCGCCAACCGCGGCACCTTTGCCGCCGGCGGCAAGTCCGCCGATGATCGCGCCGAGAATCGCGCCACCGCCGACCTTTTCAGCCGTGTTCTTGCCGCGGCCCTTGCCCTGGAGGGTGTAGTCGCTGCTGACGAGCGGGTAGTCCTTGCCGTCAATCACCATGCGCGTCAGCTCCAGCTGCAGTTCGGAACTGCCCTTCATGTGGCCTGCTTCCTCAGCATTCGCCAGCCGGCCGTAAACGTCAGTCCCCTTGCGGGCAACAAGGGTGTCGTTGACAGTGAGGTCTGTCTCCAGGCTGGCGTGGAAGATGTCGCCGACATGGTTTTTGGAGGAGTCTACGCCATCAATCATGCGCACGAGAATGGATTGTCCCGCAGGAATAGTGATCGCCCCGCCCGGAGCTGGCGCAGGAGTGGCTGCAGCGACAGGCGGTGGCGCAGGCGCTGGAGCAGCGACAGGAGCCGGAGCGGGCGCCGGCGGCGGGCCCGAAGAGCGTCCCGTAAAGGTCAGAGCCACAATGTCGTTGGTGTTGAAAGTTTGAACTTCGCCGTTCACTTCAAAACGAAGGATGTGCTGCGTGCCACCGAGATACTTTCCCTGGATCACCTTGCCGCTTTTTAGTTCCAAAGTGTCGGCGGCAGCCACACCCACAAAAAACAGACACGCTGCCATGGCAGCGACAAAACGTTTCACGTTACGCATACCCCCCTCTTTCATGCCCATGCATCCCATTTTCAAAAGCTTATGGTCTCCGCGTTTTCCCTGCGGAGTTCCCTTCTCCCATTCTACTGCATTGGATGATTCCGTATCCCGCAATGGTTGCGCGGAATCACGGATGGCAGTGACACAGGGAACCCTGTGGGCTTGGGCCGTGATTCAGCCTCTTTCAGTGGATTCGCCCTCCTGAAACTAAGGTTTGAGATCACCTTTTCGGAATGACCTTTTGGGAAACAGGAGGGCACCCTGGGGGAAAAGACAAGACGCGAAGGAAAAGGGCCGAAGCTCGAGCCTCGGCCCTTGCCTTCGTTTGGTCCTAAGATAGCGACCTTGCTCTAGAAGCCGCGGCGCGCATGGTCCGCTTCTTCGGCAAGCTGCATGAGCGCTGCGACGATGGGGCTGTTCTGGCCATTCGGCTGCAGGAAGAGGCCGTCATCGACGAAAGATTGGACCGCGCCTTGGGCAGCCAAATTCGGATGGGTCGGTCGAATGATCGAAACGGGCCCGAACCTGGAATTCAAGAAGATGGTCGGCTCGGGCATGATCAGGTTCGTTTGAAATAGGTCGGGGGCGGGAGTCTGAGTGTTTCCCTGCTGAACGGTGGTCAAACCGGTATTCGGGTCGGCATTGGCATTGAGGTTGGGAAAGGTAAGGTTGCCGTCGGAGATGTTGGGAGCGTTGCCGGCTTTGTCGTGCCAGACCTGGAAATGCATGGTTTCGCTGGGGCCGATGCTGAGCAAGACGCGGAGCACCTGAAGGTTGGTCACTTTCTGGGCCAGGCTGGGATACAGGCTGGTACCGCCCTGCTCGATAAAGCCAAAGTGGAATCCCGCGGTGCTCGCTATCGCCTGGAGGTGATTGGGGATGGAGCCGTCGGGATTAAGGACCAAATCGCCATCATTGAGGGGAATGGCCGTGTGGGGATGCGAAGCGAGATCGGGGACAGCATTTTCGAAGGTGCCGCCCAAATCGGGGTTTTGAACCGCGCTGCGGTAGCGGGTCCACCAAGAGGTGTCTACCGTGAGCTGCTTCAGGTTGGTCAGCCGGCCGTTTTGAGGAACTCCGGTGACCTGGCTTGGCGGCAGAATCGCAAATGCACTTAGGTCAACGGGCTTCGCTCCAAGGAAGGCGACGTAGTTATTGAGAAATGCGTGGTGGCTGATCTCATCATCGGTGTTGTCCACAATGTATTGCGGCATGTCGCCATCGAGGACCTGAAGCGCGGTGACATAGTTTGGCGCGAGACCGGTGCTGATCTTTCTACCGCTCTCGACCAGGTCAATGGCGGAAAGGCCCTGATCGGTGGCGCCGCCGAGTTCGGCGTACTGAATCCACAAGTCGGCTTCGACCTGCTCGAGGGCACTAAGGAATCGCAGGATGGCAATGTCGCCGCGGGTGACGGGGAAACCGCCATCGTCCTGCGCAAACGCGGAGACCGTGTCGGTTAGGAGGCCGCCTCCTAAAGTCGCCGCGCCTGCCACTACCGCGCTGTTCTTAAAGAATGCGCGTCGATTCGAACTGCGATTGAAAACATTTCCTTTCTTTTTCATCTTTTGTTCCTTTCTGCGATGCGGGTTTGGAATTTGAACAGCAAATGTGGCCTGGCGATTTCGGCGGAACGGCCTCGACGCCGGGTCCGGGCTCACTTCGTTGAGCACCCACGCCAACACGGCAGGCGGAAACTCGATCGACTTACGGCCACGAGCCGTGACGGCGCACCTCCGAGAAACGCTTTTGGCTTAGATGCGTTGGGTTGGTGGGAATAAATCAGCGAAAGAACAAGTCTTTATCAGCGTCGTGGCCTTTGGGAAATAGAGACTTACGTCGAAAGCTAAATCGCGAAAGAAAGGATCGGTGGGCAACCTGGGGTCGAGGCCAGGGAAACCCCGGGTGAAGCCTATGGATAGTGTGAAGAACTTGCCCTCGGTCGTGCGGTTCGGGGCATTTGAAGTGTCCTTCGAGTCGCGCGAACTACGCAAGCACGGCATGCGCATCCAGTTAGAAGAAAAGCCCTTCCAAATTCTGGAGGCGCTGATTGAGAGCGCCGGACAGGTGGTAAGGCGGAAGACGCTTTGCGAAAAGCTCTGGCCGGATACCTATGTGGCCTTCGACCATAACTTGAATACGGCGGTCAACAAGCTTCGCAGCGTGCTCGGAGATTTGGCGCAAAGCCCGCGATTCATTGAAACGCGGCCACGCTTGGGCTACTGCTTTGTGGCTCCGGTGGAGTACGTGAATGAGCATCGGGCTGCCGCTGGCGCCCGGGCCACGATTGCGCAGGCCGACCAGAAGGTCCATGCCTCAGAGCGGCAGAATCGCCAACTGGTTATGGCGACACCGGTTCGAGGTTCCAGCCGTCCACAACAAGTTCCGGCGTCGCCCCTCGAAGCGAAGAGCTGTCAAAGCGCACCGTGACGGATTTCTTCTCGCCCGGCAGTAACGAAAAATAATTGTCGCTCCAGAAAACGGGCACGACGTCTTCGCCACCCTTGTCGCGCGTGAGGCGCGGGTGAATCATGAAGGCGACGCTGTTGCCGTGGTTGACCACGGAAACGGTCATTCGATGCTCTGATCCGGTCACGCGCGTTGCTTTGGTGATCGCCACTTTTGCTTTTGGCAGGTTGTTCAAGCCGGTCAGGTCCCCGAAATCTTTTTGTGGCGTGTAGTCGGTGCCCTCTCTTCCAGCCCAGTCGAGGGTGTCCGCTTTGGTGGAGAGCCAATAGAAATTGTCGCTGATCAGTTTTCCCGCAGTGTCGTGAAGCTGGAGCTTCAAGAAATAAGTCGTCGAGAGACCATCGGCGGCGGGCAGTTCGAAGGCTTTGGTGCTGCTGTCTTCCGCAAAATCCAACGTGGCGTTTCGCGAAGCTTTTTCTTTGGCATCGAGGTTGTAAATTCCCGCCGCCACGTTCATGCCTTTCAAAGACTCGTAGGTGCTGTTAACGACGTAAACCGCATTGTCGTCGTAGGAGTACTGCACGTGGACGGGCTCGCACGCTTTCCTCGTTCCGAAATAGCCGCCTGCGGGAACGAGGTAGTAGTCGTAAAGATGCCAGATTAAAGAAGGCC
The DNA here is from genome assembly GCA_003223245.1 of Acidobacteriota bacterium. GTDB lineage: Bacteria > Acidobacteriota > Terriglobia > Acidiferrales > UBA7541 > Acidiferrum. The sequence goes on along the minus strand of QHYI01000133.1, from coordinate 19,897 downwards.
AGGCGTTGTTGAGCATCCATTGAATGACGCCGGTGGCCGTGTATTTGTTGCGGCCGTAGGCTTCGAACATGGCGCGTTCGCCGTCGTAGGTCATGGCCTGGGCTTTGCGCTCGTAGTCTTCTAACGAAGTGGCTTCGCCGTAGCGGCGGCTCAAGCCGTCAGTGAAAATATTTACGTTGGTAAAGCGCTCGCCGCCCGCGTGGTAGTTCCAGAAGTCATCGATCGGCCAGAGATGATCCCGAGGAATGAACTTCTCGAGGGACTCGCGCGGCGGAATGGCCGGGCCGGGACTTGTTTCGGTGTTGTAGCCGTAGGCGCCGCCTGCTTCTGTGTCTTCAATCCAGTAATCCGGCGGGACATATTCGTAGGGGCCGGTCATCTTGACTCCGGATTCGCCCGTCACCGTCGTTTTCTGCGCGGAAGCCGAGGAAACAATGGGATTGGGCCACTCCAATTCTTTCTCGATGCCCAAATACATTTGCTCGACGTCGGCAGGTGGGGGATTGTCGCTGCCATTTAGGAACACAAAAACGCTCGGATGGTTGCGCAAGCGCGTGATTTGATCGCGCAAGGAGGCGGCAGCGACGCGATCCTGGTCGCCGGTCCAATATCGCCAGCGTTCCCAGGCATCGCAACAGGTCCAGCCGGGCATGACCAGAATGCCCAGTTTGTCGGTTTTTTCGAACAATTCATCGCGATCGAGTCGGCCTTCGAGGCGAATGGTGTTCAAGTGCATGTCGCGGACATAAGCGAGATCGGCATCGAGTTTTGCCGAAAACCAACGAAGGAGCAGATCGGGAGCCCAAGCGGCGCCGCGAATCAAGACTTTCCGGCCATTAACTTTGAACAGACGATGCCCCTTGTCAGTGAGCTCAGAACTGACTTCGCGGATGCCGAAGGTCACGTCGGCCGTATCGGAAACCTGCTTGCCGATTTCGAAGCGCAGTTTCGCGGTGTAGAGATTCGGCGTGCCCATTTGATAGGGCCACCAGATTCGGGGATGAGCAAGCTTGAGCTTTGGGAATTGATCCGGAGAGAATTTGACGATCTTGGATTCGCCGCTGGCTAATTCCACTGGCTGTTGCAAAAAGATTCCTTCCAATTCAGCGTGAAGCACGCCTTTGACGGCGTCTTTCGAAGCGTTGCGAACCTCTGCGCTGATGGTCAGTTCGGCAGACTTGTACCGCGCATCGAGTTTTGAGGAGACGAAAGGATTTCTCACGGCAACCGGTCCGTTCGAGGTGAGGAACACTTCCTTCCAGATCCCCATGTTTTTGTCGGGCGGAGTGGGATTCCAGTCCACCCAAGTGATGCCGAGATCGTATTTGTCGGGCGCGGAGATCTCGAGGGCCAGGGCGTTTTTTGCATCGCGCTTCAAAAACTTGCTGACGTTGAATTCATAGGAGCGGTAGGTTCCGGCAACGTCATGGGTATCGGCGATTTTCTGGCCGTTCACCCAAATGTTGGCGCGGTAGTTGATTCCGAGAAAATTGAGCCACACATTCTTCTCCGCGCTAACGGCTGACGAAAACTCCGTGCGATACCACCAGGAGCAACGGAAAGGACTGTCTTCGGGCATGTCCTCATTGGCAAAAACCGATTTTCTCGAATGGCTCATTCCCGGGAAAGAGTCCAGGTTCATTCCGTAATCGGGGTCAGGATACGTTTTGTCTGTGACCAGCGCGCCGATGACCGTTGCGGGAATATCGGCCTGGTGCCAACTGGACGTGTCGAATCCCGCCACGGAAATTTGATCGCCAGTGGCCTTCACTTCACAGGAAGACTGAAGATGCCAGTTCTTGTGGAGATAGGTTCGCTTCGTGGGGCCATCGGCGGCAGTGACAAGATTTGGAACCACAAGACAGACGACCACAGAACAAATCAAGCAAAAGAAAGCGTATCTCGATCGTCGCACAAGATTTCTCCTGGGAACCAAAAGTTGTATCTAGATGGTCCAGCACCGCGGCCGGACTAACTGCGTCGAGCATATTAAACCGTTTCAATGAAGAGTTCTCGGATTTATTTTTGCGGGGCAGGAAGTACAGCGGGGAACCGATTCTGCACCAGGGAGTCCGTTACGAAGAACGAGGCCCAGCCGTGACCAAACCATCCAAGCAAAAAGCGCACTGCGAGAATGATCCGGCAGCTCCGGACCCTCGGCTATCGGATCGAACCACCCAACCGTCAACCCAGCCAAGCGAAAGCGCAGTGATTTTCGAGGCTTTCGCGAGCTCCTGTACGGACCGAGGCACTTCAGGATGGATTTTCATTGGACTAACCAGCACTAGGCTCACGCCTCCTCTGACGTGCGCCCAGTCCCGCCGGGAGCCTCGCAAACAACTGCAAGCCTATAGTAAACTTAGGCCGTAAGCTTTTCAATAAAGGCCGGAGTGGCGGAACTGGCAGACGCGCCGGACTCAAAATCCGGTGGCCGCAAGGCCGTGAAGGTTCAATTCCTTTCTCCGGCACCAAAATTATTTTCAGATCACCCTTCCTAATCCACTTTGCCGAATCACCAGTAAAGATGAAGGTTTCGGCACGGTCCTTCGACCTTTCTCGCCGATTCCTATGGTCACCAGTTGTTGTTGCCAATACAGGCGAAAACCCGCTACACGATACGATGACACACGTTGCTACATCTGACGAAAATAAAAATCTGCAAAATCCCTTGAAAAGAACCCACACGCTAGTAAGTACCACTGGATTTTGGGCCCGGCGCGTCTGCGATTGTCTGCCTCAGAGACAATCTTGTACCGCGAGAACATGTAGTCGGTCTTGTGACCGGAGATTTCTCGAGATTTCTCGTGCCGTTTTCTGCGGCACAGCACCGCGAACCAAACTGGCTGGAAGCGGCCGGAGTTTAGGTTCTGGCGTTGCTTGTGGCTGGCTTGGCTGCGCGCGCTGAGAACGAGGGTTGGCGCGACGGTGCTGCCTTCGACAAGCACCTGAGCGATGACGCATTCGAGCACGGGAAGTGCCTCGGTCAGTTCCAGGGATTGGGACGGGCGGCGGAGATAGTCGAACGACTGCCTGTCCCGCTTATACTCCGGCGCATGATTACCAAGCAGATTCGGAGCTTGGCGGACTCGCTGAGGGAGCCGGGCATTTGCGAAGAACGTCACTGCGTCCTTGCTGACGGTCACGCGGGAGAGCATAGCGATGCTGGCAGTTTCCACAGCGACGACTGGACGCCTGCGGCCCATAGAGGTAGGCTAGAATCCCCGCCCGGCAGGGGTTTCTCCACCACCAACGGAAACATCCGGGCGGTTACATCGAGGCGATTCGTGTCTACTGTAACTCCGCTTTCTGCGGGTGCTCACGGTGAGCATCGCGACCTGTCGTTCTGGATGGACCAAGTCCTAAAGGAGCTGGACTCGGTCCGCTCATCTCCCGACATGGAAGCGGTGCATGACCTGCGCGTGGCGATTCGGCGGTGCCGTTCGGTAGCAGCTGCCATGGAAGAGATCGATCCTGATCCAGCCTGGCCCGAGATGCGTAAAGCCGCACGCAAACTTTTCCGCGCGCTAGGCGCGCTGCGGGATGCGCAAGTGATGAACGAGTGGGTCAAGAAGCTCGGGCCGGAAAACGACCTGGTGCGCGCGCAATTGCTAGCATCCTTTGATTCCAAGGAACCAGAACTGCGCGATGCGGCATTACGCAGCGTCGCCCGATTCGATGAAAAATTGTGGAAGCGACTTGAGCGGGCACTGCGGAAACGCATCCGGCTGGTCCCGGCAGGGAGTTTGGCGGCAGAATGCCTGGCGCTCGAGCGGTTCGAAAGCGCAAAAGAACTTCATGCAAAAGCTTTGCGCACGGAGAGGCCTAAACCTTGGCATGCACTGCGCATTGGGCTAAAGCGGTTTCGGTATACGGTTGAGAGCCTGCTGCCGGAGCATTACGCGATTTGGACCGACAACCTGAAGCGGGTCCAGGATTTACTCGGAGAAATTCACGACCTGGATGTGCTGTTGGAGGTCGTGAAGAAATCGGATTTCGTGGAAACGGAAGATTCGTTGAATTTGTGGGTGGAAATCATTGGCCGGGAACGCCAAAAATTCATCCGCACGTACCGGCAGCTCACGCTCGGCAAAACGAGCCTTTGGAGCTTGTGGCGCGCTGGCCTGCCTACCAACGGTCGTGCGGAGGCAGCCGCCGAAGCGCGGTTGCGGGCTACCGCCCGTGCTGTCGACCCAGACCCCAGCCGCACCTCGCAGATCTCGCGCATTGCTGTGGCGGTATACGAGGCATTGAAACGCGCGGACGCTGCCCCGGCATTTCGCGAACCAAGGCTGAAGCACATCCTACTGGCCGCGGCGCGGTTGCATGCGGCCGGAAAGACGAATGCTCATAAGGCTCCGCACAAGGCTGCGCGCAAATTTATTCTTGGTCTTCCCCTGGCCCCCGGATGGACCAACGAAGAATGGGAATTGCTCGGCACCGTGGCCCGCTATCACCGTGGCGCCGAGCCCTCCAAGAAGAAGGGGGCGTTTTCGAAATTGTCTGTGGAGAAGCAGAATCACGTTCGCGCATTAGCAGGGGTATTGCGATTGGCCATTGCGCTTCGCAAATGCGGCGTGGAAAGCGGCGCGGGCTTGCGAGCAGAAAAGTCCGCTGAGACAATTGTTGTTCGTGTGCGCGGGCTGGTGGACGATGTGGAGACTGCCGCGCGCCTTGCCGCCGGGAAGCATTTGATTGAAGAATATCTGGGGATTCCGGTGATTTTGAAGGCCGTGGTGAAACAAGCAAAAGTGGTGGAATTGGCTGCCCGCCAAAACGTCGAGATTCAGCCGGTGGCTTCCTCAGATTAAATTAGGCAAAGGGCAAGACTTACTCCCGGAAGGTTCGGGGAACGCCTGCGGGACGGCCCTTCAGGTACGCGGCCTAGGTGAGGAAGTCTCGGCCCGTAAGCAAGGCACAACCTTAGCCCTTTTGCAGAAGCTGGCGCGCCGCCAAAACGCGATTGCGGCTTCGCTCGGGGTACCAAACCGGAGCGTAGTCGTCGAGAAGGTCCGAAAGTTCCAGGAAGGCTTCCGCTACGGCCTTAAATCGCAAGTCGCGAAACTCATCCTCGCTACTTTGCTGCAACAGCGCTTCATTATGCTGCTGTGGCTGTAAACTCATATACCACCTGATAACAAACATAGAACGAAAGTACCGGCAATGTCAACGCCATGATATACACCGTGATATAAAATAGCCCGTATGAGTAATAACGCGAACTTGTTAATAAAATCTTCAAGCAGTGAGGCTTACAAAAGCCGTACTCGCGCCGAGCGGCAGCGCCGCAAGCGGTTACGTTTAAAACATCGTAATGAGAGCCGCAGAGTCCGATGAACGGTTTCTTGCACCGCTTGGCTCGCTGGCAAGAATGGACCCCAACTAGGTTCTAGAACTACGATGCTCCTCCGTTGCTCCGGCAAGGAATCTCAACGCATACGCTCATTGCGGTTGCTCTTGAAAATCTGCCGAGGGGTTACGCCCTCCTACGTGGCTACTAGTCCTGCGCTGCTTTGCGCAGTAACTTTGGGGTTGCCAGCCATGCCAGCGAGCCCGTCGGCGGGGAAATGCGTTTCATGTCAAGCAGAGCTACTCCGGCTTTTTTCAAAGCCGTCCCATGCTTTTTGGAGCCGAGCACGGTGGCAACGACGTCGTCGAGATGCGGCGCATGACCAAACAGAAAAATTGAAGAGGCTTGTTTCTCGCGAGCGAGCTCGCGAAAGAGCAACGTTGGCTCGGCGCCGGGCAACAGCAATTCGCTTCGCCGGATTTTCTGCCTTGCGTAATCCAGGGCATCGGCGAAAATCTCTGCTGTTTGCAGCGCCCGCGTGTACGGGCTGGTCAGGAACAGGCCGGGAGCTACGCCAAGCGCAGCCAAGCCCTTCGCGACTCCCTTCGTTTTCTCGACGCCCTCTTCGGTCAAATACCTTTCCGGATCCGCAGGGCATTTCGGGTCTTCGCGATCGATCGCGATGCCGTGCCGGACGATGTAGAGCTCCATCTTCTTCTCCTAACCTTCTGCTGGACTCGCGGATCGTTCACGAATCTCTCAAGGCCGACGACGGGCGGAACAACCGCCGGAGCCGGTTCATAAAACTGGGAGCTCGTCGCGTATACACTTTCACGTGACACTCTTTTTCGAACCATTCTGTGCTGCGGCCTGCGTCGCGCAAATCTTCCGCTGCGTCACCGCGAGCCTGCACTTCCAAACTCACGGCCCCGCGGTGGAAGGAGGTGTGAATTTTCACAACGCGCTGGCGGTGGGAATGGTCGAGGCTCTCGGCAATCCGCAAAATAGCCGCCAATCTTCGCAGTACGGGTTTATCGGCATCGTCCAAAGCTGAATAGGCAGGATGATGGGCGGCAGGTTCCGACTTGCGATTGTGATACCGCACCAAGCCTGCGACGATGCCACGTTCGCGCCCTTCGAGCCCGGGAATGTCGCCACTCAACACCAGATACTCGCCATGTTTGTGGTGTCCGCGGTGACTGATCATGTGCCCGGTATCGTGCAACAAAGCTCCCGCCTCGAGAAGCACGCGGGTCTGCGGCGGCAAACGGTGCACCGGCTGCAGCTGGTCAAAAAGCTGGAGACTCAGTTCGCGCACGTGTTCCGCGTGTCGCTGGTCATATTCGAGCCTGCGCGCAAAACTGCGTGTCCCCAGGAGTAACTGGCGGGCAGCGCTGTTGTAGCGATGAGGTTCCTTGCGAGAAAACGTTTCGTGGGCGATTTGCTGCAGAAGCCCTTCGCGCACGCCGACGCCTGGAACGGCAAAGAGGCGAAGATTCAGGTAGCGCCCGAGGGTGACAAAAATAATCGCGGCGATGCCTATCACGTCGGCGCGGTCGCGGCGCACTCCATAAATCTTCATACGTTCACGCACGTCGCGGCTGAGAATGTCGGGCAAGCGTTCCCTCAACAGGGAGAGTTCGATGGTCGGCAAGCCGTGAACTCGCTCTCCTGGAGCGATGTCGGCCAGGGCTTCCGCATTGCCGCCGAGAGCCACGGCGATTCCCTCGCCAAGGTTGGGCCTAGGCGACAGTTTTGACTCCAACAGGGCGCGCAGGTACTTACGCACCTGTTCGCGCTCTGCGGGCCGGATCACTCCGGGAAGATTCAACGTGGTCATAAGCCGAACACAGCCCACGGGCAGTTGAGCACTTTGTTCCACGGCGTGGTCACGGAGAATGCTAATCTCCAAGCTTCCGCCACCCAGGTCCACAATGCAACGGGGCACAGCTTCCGGCCCCACCGCCGTAAGCACCGCCTCCCTGCCTAGGCGGGATTCTTCCGCCGCGCTGATCACTTCCAGAAGGATTCCGGATTTTCTCTTCACGGAGCGGACGAAGGCATCGCGGTTTTCCGCCTCTCGCGTGGCGCTGGTGGCCACGGCACGGTAGCGCGCCACCCCGAAATCGTCCATGACTTCACGGAAATAGCGGAAGGCTTTGGCAGCTTTCTTGAAAACGTCCTCGGTAAAGCGGGGCCGTACAAACACGCTTTCGCCCAGACGCAAGGGGTATCGTTCATTCTGCAGGGGCTCGATATCCAAGGCGGAGTGAGCGCGCGCTATGGAAAGGCGTACGGCGTTGGTGCCGGCATCGATGGCCGCGATGTGAACCGGGTCGGGCATCGGCGAAGTTACCGCCAGAGGTGAGCCAGGGCGGAGGAGGGAGTGTACTTCGTGGAGCGGATGCCGAGTTGCTCGGCAATGCGCTGACGCAGCAGCTTGTTGACGGCGGGCACGGTGGCTTCGCCGTCCAGTTCGATGAAGTTGTGCTTTTTCGCCATCACTTCGAATTCGCGCTTAATCATAGTCTGGTAGCGGATAAAGGACCAGTAGAGATCGTGGGAAAGCGACATGTCGCGGCCCGCCTCCCAGTAGCTGATGGCCTGCGCTTTGCGGAACTCGCGGCCGAAGGCGGTTTCCGGGCGCACGTTCAGCCAGAAAGTCAGATGCGGGCGCAGCGCCATGGCGTAGAGCCCGCTCATGTATTCGCGGTTGATGCCGCGCACCACACCGCGGCCAATCAAGGTGAAGATATAACGGTCCGCGAGCACGATCGTGCCGGAGCGCAGCGCCGGCAGGATGCGGTGCTCGACCTGGTCAAAGAAATCTGTGGCGTACATCAGGACGAGCGTGAGGCGGGTCACCGCGTTTTTGGCGAGGAGTTCATCAATATCTCGCCCTACGAGATTCGAACGCCGCAGGCCGCTGGTTTGTACGGCGAAGCCTTCCGACTCCAGCCATTCCTGCAAAAGAGTGATTTGCGTAGAGCGTCCCGAGCCGTCCATGCCTTCAATCACGATCAGGCTGCCGGTAATTTCGCTGGGATCAAAGCCAACCAGGGGCTCGCCGAAAAACTTTTGCGAGCCGGAATCTTCGGGAGCTGAAGCCGTTTTTGGCGACGCCGGAGCCGCGGACGGAGACGCAGGCATGTCTGTCGCAGTAACCGCGGCCGCGGGCTTCTCTTTTTCCGGGTCCGTCATGCCTTCTCCGCTTCCTCCGCGCGAGGGGCGAAGCGCTTGAGATCGATCTTCGACGCAACGATTTCGCGCATCTGTTTTTGCAATTTGTTGACCGGCATGGTTCCGTCAAGCACTACGAAATTGTCGGTTTCCACCATCTTGTCGTATTCCTCGAGGATCCGCGCCTGGAATAAACGAAAACTCTCGGCGCGGTCGTACGACAGCCCCAGGTCCATGCCTGCTTCATAGTATTTGAGCCTGGGACGGCCACTGAGAATACGGTTCACCGCTACATCGAGCGGCGCGCGGAAATAAAAGGTAATGTCTGGAATCGGCGCGAAACGATAGAGATTTCGCAGCCAGCGGGTCGAACAGCCCCTGGCCGTATCGCGCGCGAACGCGGTGTAGATGTAGCGGTCGGCCAGAACCAGATAATCTCCTTGGAGCAAGGGCATGATTTGCCGCTCGCAGCGGTCGGCAAAATCGGCGGCGTGCAAGAGCGAAAAGGTGGTGGGTGTAAGCAAGCGCCGCTGCTTGCCGCGCCGGGTCGCCGATTTTACCAGCGGCGAAGAATTCCATTCCGTGAAGTGCAGCCGGTAACCGCCGATTTCCAGCCAGCGCTTGAGCAAATACAATTGCGTGCTTTTTCCGGAGCCGTCGGTTCCCTCGACCACGATCAACGCGCCGGGATAGGCACGGCTGGGAACCGGCCGCCCCGGCTGCGGAAGAGTGGATTTTGACGGCTCGGTCCGCGCCGGTTTTTGTACAACATCTTGAGTTTCCATGGGCCTCGAACGAGAAGCGGATCAAAGGGCAAGAGTAGGTGCCGAATGTTACAGCCGCATTACAGCACAATTGCGGCCATTCCGGCAAAGGCCCTGGGCTTTCAGAACATCGCGACTTTGATGCGCAGGAATTTCTTCGGATTTTGCCGGAAATCTCCGATCAACAGTCGCATGTCTCCGGTCAGTCCCGCAAGGTTGTCGTAAAGTTTCGGGTCTGTGAACATTTTTCCCGCGGTCGTGGTGTTGTCATTCAACTTTGCGGAGGCCGACGCAAAGTTCGCGCTGGTTTCGCGCAGCTTGTCATAAAGCGTGTCATCGGTTATGAATTTGCCCAACGAACCTTTGCCCTCGCGCGCGTCCTTGATCATGGTGTTGCCATTGGTCATCGCTTCTTTGGCTTGGTCGTAGAGCGTAGGGTCGTAGATCAATTTGCCCAGTGTTCCTTTTCCTGCCCGCACGTCCGCCAGCATCACGTTCATGTTATCCGCCCCTTTATCGATTTTCGAATACAGCTCATCGGAAGCAACGAGCCTTCCGAGCGTTCCTTGCCCGTCGCGGATGCTGGTCATCATCGCGTCGCCCTTCGCGAGCATGTCCCGCATGTGATTATAGGCCTGGTCGTCGGTCAGCATTTTTCCGAGCGAGCCGCGCCCTTGCTGCACCCCGGCAATCATGTCCCGCACATCCGTGGACAATGCTTGAAGATTGCCCAGAACATCGGCACTTCGCTCCACCACTTCCGACATGGCCTTTTCTTCCGTCCCGGGAATGACTCCGTTATCGGGGACCTGTGTTCCCGTCAGTCCGCGCGAAATGGTGACATAGCGGTTCCCTAACAGGCCTTCGGTCCTGAGACTCGCCACCGAATCGGTCAAAATATCGCTTTGGTAGTTGCGGCTAACGCGCATCAGCACTTCGATATTCTTGTTTCGATCTACCGGCTTTCCCGCAGTTCGAGGCATAAATCGGATGGATTCGACGTTGCCCACTTCCACGCCGTCCACCTTCACACCCGCTCCGTCGACTAACCCCGAAACCTCGGGCAGATAAGTCTTCAACCGGTATTTCGGCGACAGGGGTCCTCCGCCCACAGAGGTTACGTAAAATATTCCCGCGGCCAGCACGGACAAGCCCACCAGCACAAACAGCCCCACCCGCAATTCCGTCCAGGTAAGTTGTCTTCGTTGTGGCATTTGTTCTTTCCTCCTGATACCAAGAAAAAGGCTACGGCAAATTCAGACCAAGAAACGCTTCAGATAAGGGTCTTTCGAATTCGCGATTTCCTCAGGCTCCCCTTCGAAATAAATCTCTCCCTCGCGATAGACCAGAAACCGCGTGTGGGCGGCATTTGCAGCTGGTCCGCTCCCGTTTTGTGAGTTAGCCACAACGCGTTCGGTTCGCGGGTCAAAGTGGAAGTTCGCCAGCGCGAATCCATCCTGCAGCCGGTGTGTGGCGAGCAGCGCCGTCACTCCATACATATCCCGCAGGCGCAAAATCAGCGTGATGATCGTCTGCGAGGTCATGGGATCCAAACCCGCCGTTGGGGAATCGCACAGCACGATGGGGGGCCGATTCGCTAATGCTCGCGCGATGGAAACGCGGCGCCTCATGCCACCGGACAACTCGGAAGGAAGCAAGCCCATGGTGTGTTCCAGTTCCACAAACCGCAGCACTTCTCTTACGCGCGGCTCGATCTCTTCTGCCCTCATATGATCTTCGTGCAACCGGTATGCCACGTTGTCGGCCACGGTCATGGAGTCGAACAGAGCTCCTTCCTGAAACATGAAGCCGATCTTGCGGCGAAATGCCAGAAGCTCTTTCTCCTCCATTTCCGAAACACTTTGGCCCAGCACGTTGACCGTACCGCTATCGGGTCGCAGCAAACCCGCTGCCATTTTCAACGTAAGCGTTTTCCCCGTGCCAGTTTCCCCCAGTAAGACCAGGGTTTCCCGCTCGCGCACGCGAAATGACACCCCACGCAGAATTTCCCCTTCATCGAAGCCGATGCGCACGTTTTCAAACGCAATGGCAGATCGTACTCCTCCATAGGGAAAAGACCCATTTTCCATCATACCTGCGATTATAGCGGCAATTCGCTTCCGGTTTTCGGAAAGAGCGTGCAAAGCGTAATCGTTCTGCGGAGCGTGGGTACATACGCCGAGGGGGCGAGTCGGGCGTACAATACTGCCGATTTTGAAGCCGAAAAAAGAGGTGATTCTCCGTGAAAACAATTTTCCGCACGTCTCAATTGCCATCCCTCGCGCATCTTTCCGCACTCTTGGTTTGCTGCGTGCGCATGTTGCTCGTTCCGCATGCTGCCCTGGCACAAAGCCTCACCGTCGAGCAGGTCATGAGTTCGCCGTTCCCTGACAATCTGACGGGCGCGGCGCGAGCACCGCGAATTGCTTGGGCGTTCGACGCGAAGGGCGTGCGCAACGTCTGGATTGCAGACGCTCCGGCTTTCTCCGCTCGCCAGGTGACGCACTACTCCGAAGACGACGGCCTGGCGCTCGCCAGCCTTCGGCTCACTCCCGATGGAGGCACGGTTGTATATTCGCGCGGAAGCGAACTCAACTCCCTCGGCGAGGTGGCTGACCCGACCAGCAACGTCACGCGGCCCAACCAGCAAGTGTGGGCCGTCGACGTGGACAAGGGTGAGCCGCGTTATCTCGGCGATTTGGATTGCACTCGCGAAGGCTGCGAGGATATTGAGATTTCACCGGACGGCACCACGGCCGTTTGGGCGGCACGAGGACAACTTTGGGTTGCACCGGTGTCCGGCGCTGTTCCCGCGCATCAACTCGCGTTCGTGCGCGGCGAAAATGACTCACCGAAATGGTCGCCTGACGGGACGGAAATCGCCTTCGTCTCGCATCGGGGCGACCACAGTTTCATTGGCGTTTATAATTTCGGTCGGGAATCGGTCCGCTACCTCGCTCCTTCGGTCGACCGCGACGGAATGCCCCGCTGGTCGGCTGACGGCAGGCAGATCGCCTTCGTGCGTATCCACGGCCTCGAAGAGCGTTCCCCGCTGCTTCAGATTCGCCCGAATCCTTGGGCTATCTACGTCGCGGACGCGGCCACCGGTGAAGCACGCGCGATCTGGCACAGCAACGAAGAGCTCAACGGCTCACTTCCGAATCTCACGGAAGACAAATCCTTCCACTTCGTGGGTAACCGCATTCTCTTCGCTTCCGAGCAGGATGGGTGGAACCATCTTTATTCCATTCCTGCCACAGGCGGCACGGCGACGCTGCTCACTCCCGGCGAATTTGAAGTGGAAGATGTCACCGCGTCGCGCGATGCACATTCTGTGATTTACTCTTCAAACCAGGATGACATCGACCGGCGTCATCTGTGGCGCGTTCGCATCGAGGGCGGCAAGCCTGAGCCGCTCACGAAGGGCGAGACGATCGAATGGTCTCCGGTCGAACTCGCCGATGGGCACACCATCGCGTGCCTGGGCTCAACCGCCGTCTCTCCGGCAATGCCATACCGTCTGACGGCTTCCGGGCGCGAGTTGATCGCGAGCACGCAGCTTCCTTCGGACTTTCCCTCGGGGCAGATGGTCGTTCCCAAGCAAGTGATTTTCCCCTCGGAGGACGGCTTAGAGATTCACGGCCAACTCTTCGTTCCGCGCGGTCGCACTGCGCCCGGTCCCGCGCTGCTGTTTATGCACGGCGGCTCGCGTCGCCAAATGATGCTCGGCTTTCATTACCTGCAGTACTATCACAACGCATACGCCGAAAATGAGTATCTCGTCTCGCGCGGTTTCGTGGTTCTCTCGGTCAACTATCGCACCGGCATCATGTACGGGCGCGCTTTCCGCGAGCGCGAGAAGGGCGGACCGCGCGGTGCTGAGGAATATCAGGACATCGTTGCGGCCGCGAAGTATCTAGAAACGCTTCCGATCGTGGATCCGAAAAAGATTGGCCTTTGGGGCGGCTCTTACGGCGGCTTCCTGACCGCCATGGGCCTGGCGCGCAATTCCGATATCTTCAAAGCGGGCGTGGACTTCCACGGCGTGCATGACTGGTCCGCGCGCGGCATCTTCCGTGGAGGTCCGGGTGGACAGGAGGGCGGTGGGCCTCCCGACCGCGCCGAAGCCATGCGCCTGGCTTTCGAATCTTCGCCCGATGCCTCCATAAAAACGTGGAAATCGCCAGTCCTGCTGATTCAAGGCGATGATGACCGCAACGTGGACTTCAGCCAGATGGTGGACCTTGTCCAACGCCTGCGCGAACAAAAAGTTCCTTTCGAGCAGATTGTCTTCCCCGACGAAATCCACGACTTTCTATTATGGCGTTCTTGGGTGCGCGGCTATAAGGCGACGGCCGATTTCTTCGACCGCGCGCTCATCAAAGGTGAATCGATTGCCCCCGGGAACTAGGCTCCCACGTCGAGCGGCAGGAGCTTAGAAAACTCGGTTGGCAAGATAGAGAGCGAGCTTGGTCAGGAAAAGGTCCGCGACAATGATAAGCACGGAGGAAATCACCACCGCTTGCGTGGTGGCCCGCCCAACACCCTGGGTTCCGCCGCGTACGGTTAGTCCTTTGTAGCACCCCACGGTGGCGAGAAGGAACCCAAACACCAGAGCTTTAATAAGGCCTTGCATTAGGTCGGAGAATTCAAGGATGTCGATCGCGCGCCGCCAAAACTCCACGGCGCTCAGTTGCAGTGAAAAGACCGATGCGACGCACCCACCCAACAGGCCAACGAACACCATCAAGGCGGTCAACAATGGGACCATCGCTAAGCTTGCCAGCACTCGCGGGGTGACCAGCTTGCGACTGGGGTCGGTGCCCATCGCCCGCATAGCGTCCACTTGCTCGGTCACCAGCATGGAACCCAGTTCGGAAGCCATTCCCGAAGAGCAGCGCCCAGCAGTGAGCAGGCCCGTGATCGCCGGGGCCAGCTCGCGCACCAGCGCCAGCGACACCACGTCTCCGGTCAGCGATGTCTGGCCAAACCGCACGAATTGCGCGCCGGTCTGTAACACCATCACGCCACCGATGAAGAATCCGGAGAGCAGGATGATCGGCAGCGAGCCAACACCTACATCATCCATCTGCACAAGCGTGTCTTGAATATAATGCGGGGGAGTCGCGAGATTGCCCAGCGCACGGAAGGAAAGCTGCGAGTAGTCCTGAACGGCAGCGATTGCCCGTTTCGTCGCGCCTTCGAGCACTTCGACCACCGAAGGTAGCTCTTCCGCCTTTGCACGGTTGCCTGTTATCTGGAGCGGAGTGTCGGCCACAAGTTCCTGTTCACACCCGTCTTCTGCGTTGGACCTCTCGCCGAAACAACCTATTCGGAAGCGTAACTGCGCGCCAACCGTGCGTCAAGTAAGTGATTTTGCTCAAGTTTCCTAACTTTGCGCTGGTCCTCGGCCCAAGTTCTGCGGGTTGAGTCTAAGGAATATCTCGGCTGCCGGCATGGCCCATCGGGCGCCTGTAAGCCTTTGCTGACTGAGCAACTTAGGAGACTATGCCGCTCTACGTCGGCGGCAAAGAAACCGTACGCTGAACTGCTCGGGGGAAGTTACTTTCCCCCAACCCAGGTGATCGGGGAAAATTGCTGCTGCTTGCGAATCTGCTCGGCAATCACGTCGGCACCGCGCTTATACACCTTATAAGCTCGCGGGTAGGTCTTGGAGCGAATTACTCTATAAAAGCGGCCGTCTAAGAACTCGATAGCGCAGTTGTTCTCAATCGCGATTCCGACGCCGCCCGCTTTCTTGATCATCGCCCGGAAGTGTTTTCTACGAGGAATCCCGAGAGTCCTGCTGTTGTAATGAGGGCAATGGACTCCCGGAATCAATCCAAGGCCCTTCACCTTGATGTACTTCCATTTTCGCGGGTTGTAAAAAGACATTGCGTCAGAATGTCCGGAATCAAACCAGCAGATCGCCCCCGCGCTAATGCCGGACAGCACCGTCCCATTCTCGTAGGCCAGCTTCAGAAACTTATCAACGCCCAACCGACCCCATAAGCGCATCATGAGCAAGGTGTTTCCACCACCAACATAGATGATGTCGGCGCCCAAAATCTTTCGCTTGATGTCGTGAATGGTTAGCTGCTCTTTGATGAGGAAGAGAACCCCAGTTTTGCATCCAAGGAATTTCCCAAAATATTCTTGGACGTGCTTCCAGTATCTCTCGGAGTCCGAACTTGCCGTAGGGATAAAAAGAAGCTTCGGATGCTTCTTTTTCGAGAGCCGGATGATCTCCCGGTCAATGGGTGCCGTTCCTCTAGTTCTTATATCCCCGCCGCCGATGGCCACAATCACTTTGGGCATGGCCTCATCTTAGCTTCAAATGCAAATTGGCCATCCTGAAAGTTCACGCCTTCAACGGCCTCGACGCACCATCGACGCACCTGGGTGCGCGACTTACAAGTGGAAGTCACGCCGCCCTGCGTTTCTCCCAGTAGTCTTCAAACTCGCCATTCAGATGGCAGCAGCGGAGAGTCAGGATCGCGTTGGCTCCTCGAACGGTCCAGAACATTCCTGACCTTTTGAGGCGGAAAGCGACCACCGTCTTACAACCAGCTTCAATGACGCCCGAACCAACAAATAGGTGTTGCCCGCGAAACTTGGGATATCGCATGCGCTCTGCATTCCGTTCAAAATAGTCTGCCTCGGTGCGAATCTTCTTCATTACTTCGGAGTTATCGGATTCGATGGAGCGGAGTGCACCAACCAGCTTTTCGATTTTCCCCCGATCCAGCAGGTGCTTCTGGTGAATCTTCATCCAGGCTTTTTGTTCCCCTTCGTCATGCGGATACAGCTTGCGCGCGACCTCCCAAAGATGCTGGCGGGCGTGGTAGAGATCGACAATTTGAATGGCGTCGGAAAAATGCAGGGCCACCAGATTCCAAATCCATTCGGCGCCGTCGCCGATCACGACCTTCTTGAGTGCACGGCTCCAGCCACGTCCGTAGGCTTCCGCATAGATTCGTCGGCCAAACTCTTCGGCATCCTCGATGGCTCCGGTATACGTGGTGGAATCGGGATCGCGGATTGCATAGCCTTCCTGATCCCACGTCGTCTGGGTGAAGACGCATCCCAGTTTGACTTCCCGAGTATGGGCCGGTTGACCTTCGGTCTTGCCCTGCCGACCGACCGTCTCTTTCTTCACCACCGGAACTCCCGTCCCGTCCATCTGCACATACAGGAAAGGAATCGGCTCGCCGGCAACGACGGGCAGGTCCAACTGCAGGGCTTTCTTGATCTCGGCTTGTTCGCGCTGAGCGATATCGGCTCCGATGGCCTCCGCTGTGCGCTCCACCGATTTGGTGGTCACCTCCAGGCCGGCCAGAACTTTCATCTGTTGGCGGCCGTGATCGAAGGGCGCCTCCTGGCCCACCAAGGCGTGCATGCGGCGCACTCCGGGAGAAAACTCCGTGTTCTCGATATCCAGTTCGACATCCACCGGAAACTGGCCGACGCCACATTGCGCGCACAAAAAGTAAGGACGGGAAACGCTTGCCGGGCCGACGATCGTCACGACGGGTTTGGAGCGGAGTTCCTGGTATTGAGCGTGATGGCCACACGGACACGGCAACTGGCGCTGCTCGGCCGCCGGGGCCTCGAACTTCAGCAATTCGGTTAAGGCCGCGGCCCCCGCTTGGTGCAGAGCGGCGCGCAAGGCCGATTCCACGGCTTCCAGATCGGTCCGACCGTCCTTATGGCGTTGTGCAAAAACAAGGCCGAGGAATCGGTTTACTTCTCGCGTGACTTCCTGATGGATCGCAGCAGCGTTTTTTTTTCCTGCTCTGTCCAGCCGCCCCGTTGCTGCTCGACCGGGCGGAGTCGACAGATCTTTTCGTTGACGGTCACCAGGTCCTGGCTGAGCTTCTGGAAGCGGTGAAACTCGGTGACCTCCTGCTGGGCTTTGCGCAGGGCGGTGGGATTGGGAAAGGTCTCCGTCACGGTCTTGCCGGCCACGCGGCGAGTGAGACGGAATTGCGGGTCATGTCCCGGGTCGTTGCGTTTGGCGCAGTGGCAGGACGACTTGCCGCAGCGTCGGGTCACGGCGGTAATGGAACCAGGTCGCAGATCACCCAAACGGAGGAACTCCTCCAGGAGCTTGGATCTTTTGGTCTCCAAAGTATCGACATCGTCAGGCATAAGGGTTTCCTTTCTGTACCGCAGATTGTCTGTACGTATATAGACGTTCAGAACAATGCCACAAAAAAAGGAATCCCGCAACATGGCACCTGCATGTCGCCCACCCGACGCACCTCGACGGCTGGACGGCACACGCGACCCCCGCTACACTGTCTCTTCCTCCTGAATGCATTGCCGCAGGACACGCGAGGCCAGAGGCGCGGATGCTGAAATTCTATACTGCCGGTGAATCGCACGGACAAGCGCTCTTTGCCTATATCTCTGGTCTTCCTGCGCAACTCCCCATTGACATCAAGTTCATCAACAACGAATTGCACCGCCGCCAGCAGGGCTACGGACGCGGCGGCCGCCAGAAAATCGAAAAAGATCGCGCGGAGATTTTTGCTGGCGTTCGTCACGGCAAAACCATCGGCGCTCCGATTGCCCTTCGCATCGAGAACCGCGATTGGGCCAATTGGGAAAAAATTCTGCCGGTCGAACCTACCGAAGACGATCCCGGCGCCAAAAAACTACTCGCGCCTCGTCCCGGGCATGCCGACCTTGCCGGCTCGCTGAAATTCAACTATCACGATGCGCGTTACGTCCTCGAGCGCGCTTCTGCCCGGGAAACCGCTGCGCGCGTCGCTGCCGGCGCATTCGCGAAACTTCTCTTGAAGGAACTCGGCACGGAAATCGCCAGCCACACGATTCGGGTAGGCCACGTCCGCCTGGAGCGCCCCGCAACCTGGAAGAAGATTCATGCCGTTAGCGCGGACCTGGATTCGCCGCTGCGATGCACCGACGCCGCCACGCAGGAGAAAATGAAAGCGGAAGTGGACGCGGTTCTCAAAGCCAACGACACGGTTGGCGGCATCTTCGAAATCGTCGCGCACACTGTTCCGCCCGGCCTGGGCAGCCACGCTCAGTGGGACGAAAAGCTTGATGGCCGCTTGGCGCAGGCGCTTATGAGCGTCCAAGCCGTGAAAGCTGTCGAAATTGGGGACGGCGTTTCCATTGCTGGCGCTCACGGCAGCGAGGTCCAGGATGAAATCTCGTACGACAAAGGGGCACACCGCTTTCGGCGCTTCACCAACCGGGCCGGCGGCCTCGAAGGAGGCATCACCAATGGCGAAGACATCGTCATTCGCGGCTACTTGAAGCCCATTTCTACCTTGCGCAAACCGTTGCACACGGCCAATCTTGTCACCAAAGAGCCCGTCGAGGCCGCATACGAGCGTTCGGATTGGTGTGTAGTGCCTGCTGGCGCGGTCGCGGGCGAAGCCATGGTTGCTCTTGTGTTAGCAGATAGTTTTCTGCAAAAATTTGGGGGAGACTCCCTCGAAGAGATGCGGCGGAATTTCGATAATTATGTCCGACAAATCGAAGAGTTCTAAACTACCTGTAGGCACAGCCACCGAGACGCCCCAGGTGTCGGCGCCGCCGCGAAAAATCTATCCCATCATCAAGTACGGCGATCCCATCCTCGAAAAGCCCGGCGCACCAGTCACAAAATTTGACGCCGAACTCGAAGAGCTTGCCGAAGACATGTTCGCCTCGATGTACGCTGCGCAAGGCGTGGGCTTGGCTGCTCCGCAAATTGGAAAAGGGATGCGCTTCGCGGTCGTCGACGTCACCGGCGGGAAAAATCCCGAGGCCAAAATCGTCCTTGCCAATCCGGAAGTCACGCACGCTGAAGGTGAAGTCCGCGAAGAAGAAGGCTGCCTGTCGATCCCCGGCTTCCGCGGCTATGTCGTCCGTCCGCAATTCGTCACCGTCAAGGCCCAAAATGTCAAAGGCGAAGTGTTTGAAATTCGCGGCGAGAACCTCCTGGCGCGCGCCTTCTGCCATGAAATCGACCACCTCAATGGCATCCTCTTCTTACAACACCTCGGCATGCTGAAGCGCGACATGATTAAACGCAAGATCAAAAAACTCCGCAAAGAAGGGCAATGGTAATCCATTCTTTTCGCCGTTTGCGTATTTCTTATTAGAGTCGGCCTCAGATTCGTGTCATCCTGAGCGCAGCGAAGAATGGCAACCGTGAATCGAGCTGCGCACACGCGAGCAACGTCGGCGCTGCGAATGATCTTCTGCGGCACGCCACAATTCGCTGTCCCGACGCTGAAACATCTCCTTGGCAATTCTGATTTCGAGATTCTCGCCGTCATCACGCAACCGGACCGTCCGCGCGGCCGGGGCCAGCAAGTCTCGCTCTCCGCGGTGAAGGAAGTCGCGCTCGCCGCCAATCTTCCCGTGCTTCAGCCAGAAAAAATTCGCGCGCCCGAAGTCCAGACACTCCTCGAAAAGCTTGCGCCCGAGGTCATCGTCATCATTGCTTACGGTCAAATTATTCCTGCTCGACTCCTTGCCATCCCCAGATACGGTTGGATCAATCTTCACGCTTCCCTGCTCCCGAAATATCGAGGCGCTGCTCCCATTAATTGGGCGATCGCCAACGGCGAAACGCGCACGGGGCTCACCACCATGCGCATCGACGCAGGAATGGACACCGGCGACATTCTCGTCCAGGGGGAAA
>QHYI01000096.1 GCA_003223245.1 Acidobacteriota bacterium | reverse complement strand
CTGGCTGCGACGCAAAGAAGATTTTCCGTTATTCATGCGTGCGCGGGAGGAAACCGGCGTTTGGCCCCGGCCTCTTTCTTTCTTCTGCATCAAGGCCCAGTTGGATCCGGCATTCGTCTTTGGATTTGCGGCCTGGTCGCAAGCGCAAATTGAACAAGGTTTGGCAAAACTAGCATCGGCGGTTAAACAACTGAAGCAGCGTGGCGCGGGAAACGGTTCATCGTTTCAAATCCAGCCTTTCTCACCTGCCGCGAGTTCATACTGGCCGTCGACAGCGGTCCGATCAAATTAACTGGCTAACGACAATTAGATTGAGCAAAACAGCCGGGCCCTTTCGAGCCCACGCGACAATCAGAAAGACTTGTGGACGCAACCGCTCGCTTGCGGCTCATTCGCGAAGCGCGCCATCGTCCACCTGATGAGCAGCTCCTCCAGCGGCGCACCGGGCTGGAAAATCGTGAAGTGGTCGCGCCCCGCGAATGTCCAATACTCGAGTCGTTGACCAGCAGAGCAGCGCTCTTCGACATACGCGTCAGTGGCAGACGACGGCACGACGGTATCAGAGAGGCCTTGCGCGATTACGACCGGAGCCTGTATCGGACCGTCTGCGGCATTTTGCTCGAGCCGAGCTTGAAGCGCTTTGTTTGAATTCGTGTCCAATGCGGGTCCGTCGAACGTCGCCGCCAGTGCTTTAATGCGTTGCAAATCCTCAGGCAGGAAGTCGCATAAGTCCACTATCTGGCGTGCAGCATCGAGCGCCTCGGGACGAATCGCTTGCTCGAATGTGATGTCAGGGTAGAACCGGCTGTACGCTAGCGCGAGATACGGTCCAAACCGCTTGTCCACCGCGACGTTCATCGCGAGAATGTTCTTAATGTTCGCGGCCGGTGCGATTGCCGCGACGCCGAGGATTTCGAGGTCCGGCGCGTAGCGCGGCCCGACAATGCCGGTCCAAAGCGCTGCGTGCCCCCCCTGCGAGTAACCCCACACCACTATGCGTTGGTCGAGCGTAAGCTCGGACATCCGCCGCGCGGCACGGACCGAATCGAGCGCCGCACGCGCTTCGCCTTCGCCGATCAGGTAGGGATGCGGGCCACCCTTCTCTGCGAAGGAGTAATCTGTCTCGACCACGACCCAGCCAGCCATTACGATCCGGTCGCGCCCAGGGATGCCCGCGCTCGGCGACGACAGAAGCGACGGCATGCATTTCTGCAGCAAGCCCGTCGTGGCGTGCTCCCACGCGATGACAGGACGTGGCCCTGCGGGAGGATCGGTCGGCGCGAACACGGTCGCGACCGCCGTCGCTGGCGTGCTGTCGTCCACCGTGGTTGCATAAAGGATGCGCCAGCCTCGCATGCCGGCTGGCAGCACCACGTCTTTGAGTGGCTCGCTCCGCAGTAATGCGCCAGGCTGGCGCGACAGGTCCGACGGCGGATCGTAGAATGCATCTGGCGCGTGCGCAGTGATGCTCGCACGAACCCCCAGGGGTGTCGGCGCGGCGCTCGACTCTGACGACGCTCGTTTGGGCCGATTGCAGCCAGCTCCGGCGAGCAAAATAAGCAGCACCGCGGAGCCAATCAAACGAAGTCCGGCAATGTTCATAAGCCCCTTATCCTGGCAAGCCGTAATCCGCTGTCCATCGGGCGGACAAGACGACCTAACGAGACACAAGATCAGTGACCGCGAGCCCGCTGTGGCTTGCGACCCAGGAAAGAGGTGGATGGCAAACACTCACAATGTAGATCGCAGGCTCGCTCGCGGTTCGCTGCATCGTTTGGTTAGGCCTTTGTAGGTTCAGAGAATTGAGGCGAATGGTTACTTCTTTCTAGTCAAGCGGACCTGTCCGAAACGATCGATCTTGTCGCCTTTATGATCTTCCAGCAGCCATTCCCAGCTGTCGGCTCCTTTGTCGTAGGTGAAGGTGTTATGGAAAGTCTCATCGCCTTTCACCTGATAGGCGAACGGGATCTTATTCCCTTCCGGGCTGGCATGAGCAATTATGTTCGCGGATATCCCACCGCCTGCTGTCGAGTCGAGCCAGAGAAACGAATACTGATGTGTCCGCTCCTGCCATTCGATGTAGATGATGGCTTCGTACTCCGGGGTGCCGTCGGGTTTCTTTGCCCGCGATAGCTCATGCAACTGCACATATTCGCGATTCAGGACCCACACTGCGTCCACGTCATGGGTTGTCTCCTTTCCGCCTAGCGTGCCTTGGAGTACCCAGTGGCCGATGAGTTGTTCTTCCAGGGGACCGATTGGCTGGGTTGCCTGAGCAAAGGCGCCGAAGATCGGAAGAACAACAAGAACGAGGATACGGATACTATGGTTCATAGTTTGTAAGGTAAGGTAGCTTGTAGGGCGGAGTGATGGCAAGCGGCGAAGCGATGGTGCACGATCCGCTGATGACCAACGCAAGGCCCAATGGCTCGGCACGCGATGATGCGATGATGCCAATAGTTGCTGCGTTCACGCGCGAGGTACTGGATACCGCTTAACGAGACACAAGTTAGGCCTCATTGTGGCAACTCTCTCGTTATCAAGCTTGTCGGCGACTCCTCTTTTATCCTGACGCTTCCGCGATTTGATCCTTGATCCTTGGACCGCGGATCAACAACCAGAACATGAAAACCAGCTCTCCAAGAAGGCTGATAGAAACCAGCCCGAGATCAGCTTGTGGAAACAGATAAGGGCCTAGATTCTGAATCAGGTAGCCCAGCCCAGCGATCACCAGTAGGATGCCCACCGGTTTTGGAATGTAACCGGACTTGTAGACGAGATAACCCACCAGCACGAGATGAATGGCGAAGAAGACAAAGCTCATCCCCCAGGCGGAACGAAAAGAGCCAGCGGAAGGCGCACTTGCGCGTGCAACGGAGCGGATCCAAACAGCGTTGAATATTTTGGCGTGTTCAATAGCCGCGGCACCTCCATTTTCGTGGTCGAAGGCATTTGTATGGGCGTAGAATTGGCCAAACGAGACACAAGATCAACGACCGCGCCCGAGAGCGTTCGCGGTCCGCAAGCTGGACGAACTAATTACACATAGCTTACGCATCAAAGGGGGCCGCGGTTCGCTGCATCGCATGGTTAGATGTTGTCGACCGCCACCGTTTCGACCCACTGTGCGCGCCAAGCAGGGGCCTTGAATGGGTCGGCGAAGTATTGGGTTTCATGCGACACTTTTCCATCCCGAAACTCCATAATGCTAACGGTGTAGACGCGCTTGCCTTCGTAGATAATCACGTACTCGGTAATCCAGAGATTGCCCTTTCCCGCGATCCGGCGGACCGAAAAGCCCGATGGCCTGCCAGGATGATGACTGCGAAGCGCCTGCAGATTACTCCGACCGCGAATTACCTCGCCTGACTGCGGATACTCGCACACCATGTCATCGTGGTAGATTTGATATTCGGCAACTTGATCACCCGCAGCAGACGCTGCCCAGTGCCGATCAATAGCCATCCGAATGTTCTGCTCTTCCATTAGCGGCCTCCTTTAGCGTTTACGTGTTCATCACATTGAAGCTTCGTCGAGATCTAACGAGCTCAAGTCAGCCGCGGCTAGCGAGAGCGCGGAGCGCTGTCTCTGGAAGTATTTTAGTCATGGAAAGGGAGGAAACAAGCCGGCTAGGCGTCGGCTGCAGCGGCTGGTTAGGCGCATGTCATCCGCGCCGGGCACGACCATCATGATGACGCGGCCGTACTCGCGTTGCTCGATCGGACCTCGGAACTGCGCTCCTTTCGCCCGCAACTCGCTGACCGTCGTATCGATGTCCTCGCACATCAACGCGATCGCATGGTGACGGGGGTGGTCGTAGGTCTTGCCTTCCCATTCGCTGTGCGTCGGGTGTACGCCCATCTCGCTCGGGCCCGATTTGAAAATAAGCCAATCGTTATCGAAATCCTCGGCGACGTACTTCCACTCGAGGACATCACGCAGAAATGCTCGGGTTGCGTTAGCATCATCGGAGTAAATCAATGTATGAATTGAGGTAATCATGTCGTTGTCAGTTTATTGTCGCCGCCGCTGAGTGCATCTAACGAGCCACAAGCTCAGCCACGGCTCAGGGGAGCGCAAGTGGCAGCGTAACTGATAACTGAGAACCATTAACTCGCGAAGCGTGTCTGAGCCGTTGGCTGCAGCGCCTGGTTAGGCGTTTTCATCTCTGCTCCGGCGAAAAGCACGCCGACTCGGATCGAGCTTTACCCACGGGAGTTTGTCTTCTGTCCATATCGCGACCTCCGGGTCAAAGGTCTTAGGATCATCGAGCGACGCTACTGTCACGTCAATCCATTCAGAATTGACTTCGTCCTGGATAAACAGAGGCGTGCCACAACAAGAGGCGAACGAGCGTAATCGGTCTGCATATGAGACTCTACGCAGTTCACCGCTCAGAACCTCTATCGCCTTGCTCGGAACGCTACACCAAGTCACATACGGAGCAGCACTAGCCCGCCGGCAATCTTCGCAATGGCAGTCACTCCCCTGCTTTGGCCTAACGTGTAGACGATAGCGGACGCCTCTGCATAAACACCCGCCCTCGATTGTGCTTGCCATACGCCTAACGAGAACAAGATCAGCTAGTTGTTAGCTGGATCGCACGGTTAGGCGACATGGTTGAATTCACGTAGGACGGCCATAAAAGAATCGGTATCAAGATAGTCAGCGAAGACATGCTGCGCTCCCTCGGCGTAAAGCCCCTCAACTCTGGCTGGTTCGTGCGAAATGCCAATGAAGCGGAAACCGAGATTGCGCGCTGCGCGTGCGTCCCAGACACCGTCCCCAACGTAGATAACGGCATCAAATGACACTCGGGAACGGGACTGTGCTGCTCTAACCAGCGATAGTCGCATGATAGCTTCCCGTGCGTGGGCATCATCCGAAAATGCCGCTGGAATCTGCGGGAAATCTAAACCGGTGCTTGCAAGCTTCAATCGTGCGGAACACTCCCATGCACCGCTGGCGAGCGACACAGCAAGAGCGGAACTGCTGGTGAGACTGAGAAGGAAATCCCGCGCACCTGCAATCGGGTTAAGCGGTTGGACGATAGTTGAGGCGATGAGCAGTGACACGAAACGAGCCTGAAACATAGAAATCTCGGTTGGTAACGGTGAGCGACCGAACCGCATCTGGAATAACGTCTCCAGAATGCCTGAGTCGCTGCAATGCGGATAGCCCGCCCAATCCGTGTCGATGTCAGAAAAGCCAAATACCTCTCGTAGGGCTTGGACAAAGCACTCTTCGTCAGCTTGGTCCGTCTGAGTGAGAGTGCCGTCTATGTCAAACATCACAAGTTTCATGGAAAGTGCGAGTGTCGCCTAACGA
Source organism: Acidobacteriota bacterium (assembly GCA_003223245.1). Taxonomy (GTDB): domain Bacteria; phylum Acidobacteriota; class Terriglobia; order Acidiferrales; family UBA7541; genus Acidiferrum. The sequence goes on along the minus strand of QHYI01000096.1, from coordinate 112 downwards.
GACGGAGCTGAGCCACCGCTGGCGACAGCGAGCGCGGCAAACATCGAGAACTGTTTCATAAAATTAATCTGGTCATCACAACAGCCAGCGGTTGGCTCCAGCGATTGGTTAG
>QHYI01000095.1 GCA_003223245.1 Acidobacteriota bacterium | reverse complement strand
AGCTGAAGCAATGGTTGCGCTCGCACTGGAGTGACATGAGCGCGAACGATCGCGCAAGATTTCCCGAACAGACGCTCTACCTGACTCCTGGAGGCGCGGGCATCACGGGCATGCGCGAGCAATACGAGCACTGGCTTCAGATTCTCATGATGGTTTCAGGCTTTGTGCTGCTGATCGTCTGCGCTAACGTGGCCAATCTTATGCTCGTTCGCGGAATGGAGCGGAGGCGGCAGACAGCGCTGAGCGTGGCTTTGGGAGCGCAAACGTCGCGCATTTTGAGGCAGCCCCTTACCGAAAGCGTCTTACTCTCGCTCTATGGCGGAGCGGCCGGCGTGGCGATCGCATTCCTGTGCACGCGCCTGATCCTCCATTTCGCATTCCCTACCTTTGCTGGCTTCGCTCGCGTGCCAATCAGCGCGTCGCCTTCCAAGCCGGTTCTACTGTTCGCGTTTGTTATTTCGCTAGTGACGGGCGTTGCGTTCGGCATCGGTCCCGCGTGGATGGCCACCCGAGTAGACCCAAATGAAGCCCTTCACGGGAGTAGCCGCTCCACCGCTCGCGAGGGCTCGCTGCCAAGGAAAACACTCGTGGTGCTTCAGGCGGCGCTCTCGCTCGTCCTGTTATCAGCGGCAGGACTGCTCACCGCCGCTTTGCAGAGGCTCGAGAATCAAGATTTAGGATTCGTCCCGGACCGCCGCATCGTTGCCAGCATGGATCCGCGGTTGGCAGGCTACCGGTCGGATCAACTCCCCGCACTCTATCGGCGCACCCACGATTCGATAGCAAGTATTCCAGGCGTATCTTCCGTGGCTCTCTGTCAATACTCGCCAGTTGGCTACGGTTGGGGTGCTGGCGTTTGGGTAAATGGCCGTCCGGCTCCAGGACCGAAAGACGACAACTCTGCTGCGTGGGATCGAGTTTCGGCGGGATACCTTAATGTCATAGGGACGCCTATCGTCAGAGGGCGCGGCATCACCGAAGAGGATACGGCGAGTTCGCGAAAAGTAGCAGTCATCAATGAAGCGTTTGCGCGAAAGTTCCTCCAGAACGAAGATCCGATTGGCCAGCACTTCGGCACGGAGGCGGATGACAGCCGCAAATACGAAGTGGTGGGTATAGCTAAAGATGCCCGCTACCTCACGCTCGATAAGCCGGATGGCGCGTTCTTCTTTTTGCCGGAAGCACAAGCCGACTATTCGCAAACCAATCTTGGTTCACTTTTCTTGCACGACATTGTCATCCTGGCACGTCCGGGAGCTAGCCTGTCCGAAGAGCTGGTACGCCAAGGCATGGCTTCGGTAGACCCCAGTCTGCCGATCATTTCGATTCGCACTCTGAAAGAGAAAGTCGCCACGCGGCTCACACAGCAGCGACTCATCGCACGCCTCACCTCGTTATTCGGCGTTCTTTCTTTGGTTTTAGCTTCGATCGGATTGTATGGCGTTACTGCCCACAATGTCGGACGCCGCACGGGCGAAATTGGCGTGCGAATAGCGCTGGGCGCTAGTCGGGGCGACGTTGTTCGGCTTGTGCTGCGGGGCGCATTCCTGCTGATTGCATTCGGGCTGATTTTGGGCATACCACTGTCTCTTGTCACGAGCCGGGTCTTGAGCAGTCAGCTTTATGGACTCAACCCGTTCGATCCCGTACCCATTGCAATAGCAGTGGCCGTGCTTGGATTATTCGGGCTTATTGCCACGCTCGTTCCCGCCCAGCGGGCGATGCGCGTCGATCCAATGGTTGCTTTAAGGTACGAGTACAGGAGGGGCGGAGAATGCGACCGGAGCATTGGTTGTTCACGATTCCACTGCGGCTGCGGTCGTTGTTTCGCTGGGCGCAGACGGACCAGGAATTGGACGACGAGCTGCGCGGCCACGTCCAACGAAAAACCGAGGAATACATAGAGCAAGGCATGACGCAAGAAGAGGCGCACCGCCGCGCGCGACTCGACCTAGGCGGTATCGAGCAAACCAAAGAGAAATGCCGCGACGCGCGCAAAGTAAACTGGATTCAAGACTTCGTACAGGATTGCACTATGGCGTTCGCACCCTGCGTAAATCCTCCGGCTTCGCTGCCGTCGCTATCCTTACCCTTGCCCTTGGCATCGGGGCGAACACGGCGATATTTAGTTTGCTGGACTCCGCCCTACTGAAGCCCCTGTACTCCGCTAATCCAAGTGAGCTCGTTTCGATTTTTTGGGGAGACAGTGAGGGAAACGGTCTGAGTAACCACTCTTACGCAGATTATCTTGATTACCGAAGCGAGTCCGCCTCCGTATTGTCCGGGCTGGCGGCATTCACGACCGTGCCTGCTAATCTTCTCGTCGGCCAAAAAACGGAGCGCGTCAATCTTGGCCTAGTCAGCGATAACTACTTCTCGGTTTTGGAAGTAAGCCCGATCGCTGGACGGCCATTTCTGCTCGAAGAAAACAAGACAGTTGGTGGCAGCTTTGTCGCTGTTATCAGTGAGAGCCTTTGGCGCAAACAGTATGGCGGCAGCACCGACCTACGCGGCAAGACAGTCTTGCTGAATGACTCTCGTTATTCGGTGGTTGGCGTCGTGCCTGACCGTGCATGCCGGATGGCTAGCATCGTGAAAATCGACGTTTTCGTGCCAGCCATCATGGAAGGCGCTATCGGCGGCGATAAAGACTTCCTTTCTAAGCGGGATAACAAAGAGTTCATGGCAATAGGCCGCTTGCGAAAAGCAGTGACGCTTTCGCGGGCTCAGGCCCAATTCACGATCATTGCCGCAGAGCTGCAAAAACAATATCCAGCATACTGGTCAGAAGATGGTCGGCCCCACCCGTTAAGCGTCGTGCCCGCGACTGCCGTGCCATTCGAACTACGTGGCATGATCACTGGATTTGCCGGATTGCTGATGGCTGCGGTCATTGTCGTTCTACTCGTTGCATGCGCCAACCTAGGGGGCTTCTTATTGGCAAGACTCCTGCCGAGGCGAAGGGAAATCGCTGTTCGAGTCGCGCTTGGAGCGAGCCGCCGGCGTCTGGTGCAGCAACTCGTAACCGAGAATTCGCTACTTGCTGTGCTGGGCGGGACAGCGGGGTTTCTCATCGCCTTGTGGGTGAAGAAACTGCTGGCTGCATTCGCGCCTAACATTGGCGTACCCCTCGTCATCGATCTAGGCCTCGACTACCGAGTATTTGCATTCAGTGCCATGGTGACGCTCCTCACCGCGTTTGCTTTGGGGCTGGCCCCTGCCGTGCAAGCGACGAGGCTAGATGTCCTCACCGGCCTGAAGACAGGAGAGCAAGGCCAAACGACTGATTCGGGGCGACCACGTTTCCGCAATGCACTGATCGTAAGCCAAGTAGCGCTTTCCCTCATCCTCCTGATGTGCGCCGGCATTTTCTTCGGGAGCTTTGGCAAGTTGAACTCCGTCAGCATGGGGTTCGATCCGAACAACCTTGCGTTGTTATCCGTAGACCTCGGAACGAATAGCCACTCCCCCGAACGAGGGCAAGCATTCATCAGCCAATGTGTCGCTCGGTTGCGAAGCGTGCCGGCGTCGGAATCTGTCGCGGTAGCAGCCCAAGTCCCCATCGGGCTGAGTCGCATCAGCGAACAAATACTGCCGGACGCGCAAGCACAGAGGCCAACATGGATCGGCTCAAACGT
>QHYI01000094.1 GCA_003223245.1 Acidobacteriota bacterium | reverse complement strand
CGCGCCGTCCGGAAACTATCATTTCCAGCCAGGCGAAGAAATGCAGCACGACACCTCTCCGCACGAGCTCGAGCTGAGCGGCAAGCGCCGCAAGGTGCAAACGGCCTCGGCGGCCCTGTGCTATTCGCGCATGTTGTTCTTTCAGATGTATCCCACCTTTCAACGTTTCGACTGCAAGGTGTTTCTCACCGAAGCCTTGTGCTACTTCGGGGGCGCGCCGACTCGCGTGCTCATCGACAACACTCACGTGGTGGTGCTGCATGGCACCGGGCTGGAGATGGTTCCGGTCCCCGAGATGGCGGCTTTTGCCGAGCGTTTCGGCTTCCAGTTCCTGGCTCACGAACTCGGCGATGCCAACCGTTCGGCTCGGGTGGAGAGGCCATTCTGGTTTATTGAGAAAAATTTCTTGGCCGGACGCCGGTTCGCGAGCTGGCAGGATTTGAACCAGCAGGCTCGCCAGTGGTGCGATCGCGTGAACGCCACCTACAAGAAACATATTCGCGCCGTGCCGCGCGAGTTGTTTGCGGTGGAACGACAACATCTGAAACCGCTGCCCGTGTGGATTCCCGAGGTCTATCGCCTGCAGGAACGGATCGTGGACGTCGAAGGTTACGTAGCCCTGCATAGCAACCGTTACTCGGCGCCCTTCACCTGGATCGGCCGCCGCGTCGAGGTGCGCGAAACCAAGAACCAGGTGGTGATCCAACTCGATGCCCGCAACGCGGTCACCCACGAGCGCGTGGCCGAAGCCGAGTATCAGCGCATCACCGTGGCGGCCCACCGCCCGCCGCGCGGCACGAGCAGCCCGCACCCCAATCCCCACCCGGAAGAACAACTCATCGTCCAAGCGGTCCCTGAAATTACCGACTACGTCGTCGCTCTCAAGCAACGCAGCCGCAAACTGGTCGTGCTGGCCCTGCGCCAGCTCCTGCGCCTGGTGCGCGAGTATCCCCGGGAATCGCTCCTGGCCGCCGTGCGCGAAGCGGCCCACTACGGACTCTACGACCTGGACCGGGTCGAGCGCATGATCCTGCGCCGCGTGGCCCAGGACTACTTCCGGCTGAAGGCGAACGGAGGAGGTGGAGATGAAACGGAGTGACGAGCTGGATCAACTGCTGAAGAACCTGCACCTGAAACGCATCCTGGAGATTTGCGACGAGCAGGTCACTGCCGCCGAAAAGGAAGATATCTCCTATTCAGACTTCCTGACTCGGTTGCTGCGTGCTCAGTGGCACAACCGCCAGGAGACCGCCTTGGCTTGGCGCATTAAACGCGCCAACTTGCCGGAGAACTGGTCACTGGCTACCTTCCCCTTCGCTTGCCAACCCGGGGTCAGCCGGAAACAAATCCATACCTTGGCCGAACTCGATTTTGTGGCCAAAGCAGAAAATATCGTTTTTATCGGCCCAACGGCTGTCGGAAAAACCGGACTAGCGACGAGCCTGCTGCTGAAGGCTTTGGAGAACGGCTATCGTTGTCAGTTCATTCGCGCCCAGGACCTGTTCGATGAGCTCTACGCTTCGATCGCCGACCGCTCCTCGCGCAAACTGCTCAATCGCCTGGTCCGCCTTGACGTACTTCAGATCGATGAGCTGGGCTACGTCAATGTGAAAGCCGAGCAGGCCAACATTTTCTTCAAGCTCATGGAAGAGCGCTACCACCGCCACTCCACGATCATTACCACAAATTTGGGATACGACGAATGGCGGAACTTTCTGGGCAACCCAGCGATGGTGGACGCGCTGCTGAGCCGCGTCCGCCACTACTGTCACACCATTCACATTCAAGGTCCCCCGTTGCGCGAGCCGCAAGGCTGAGGAGACCAGACGTGGAGGAACCAGTCAGCCAGGAAGAGTACGTGCGCAGAGTTCTCGAAGCCTACCGCCAAACTCCGGGAACCACCGGCCGCGTGCACCAGCTCGACCGCCAGCTCGCCGCCCAGCTGTATCAACGCGGCGTACCCTTGGAGGCTGTCGAGAACGCCCTGGTATTGGCGGCGGCACGTCGCCTCTTCCGTCCTGCCGACGCTCCTCCTCTGGCCACGGTTCGCTCCCTTGCCTACTTCCTTCCTGTGATCGAGGAAGTGCTTGAACGCAAGATCAGTCCGGATTACTTTCGCTACGTCCGCGACAAACTTCAACGCTTCCACTCGACCTGGTTCTGACTCTGCGCACGCTTCCCCCTCTCAGCCACGCGCTTGGCTTTGGGGATGATGATGTGGAGCCGCCACGCCTTCGGCGTGGGATGATCTGCTGTTCCTCCACGCTGTTCTTGGTTGTTCTAAATCCCGTTCCTGGCCTTGGCCACTTCAAACAAGCAGGAGTGGATGATTCTTGGCAAGCACCGAAGCTTCATAAACAACGGACGCACTATCATGGTCGAGCAACAGGTCGAAAAGGACACCCCGCGCATTGTTCTTCACCTCAAGACGAATGCCGCGAAGCGAGAAATCGACCTACATCCCGACATCGCAGAGTACTTGCGAAAATACATAACCGGAAGGACGGGGTTGCTGTTTCACACAGCAAATGGGACGCCCTATCTTCACAACAAACTGGAAGGCCGCTGGCTCACTCCCAGACTCATAAAAATGGGGCTGGAGCAGAAAG
>QHYI01000024.1 GCA_003223245.1 Acidobacteriota bacterium | reverse complement strand
TTCGACGATCATCATCGGCCCACCACACTTGGGGCAGCGCCAGAGATCGCTCGCGTTGTTGGCGCCCGACCTGTCTTGTTCGGTCTGCGCAGTTGCAGCTGAGCCGAGCAGTTGAAAGCAAAGTGGCAAGTTGGTGGCACGTTTGCGATTGGCCAGGAAGCCGAAGTTCCGAATGCGCACGAACCCTTCAGGGAGTAGATGCAATAGGAAGCGGCGCAAGAACTCATCGAGCGCTAGGTTCATGAGTTTCGGTTCGTTGTTGTGAGCGGAATCGCGCCAACGAAACGTGACCTTGCCGTCAGCAAACGCGATCAGGCGATGGTTGGAGATGGCTACGCGATGGGTATAGCGGCCCAGATAGTGGAGCATATGTTGTGGGCCGCCAAACGGTCGTTTTGAGTAGACCACCCAGTCCTTTCGGAACAGCGGCCTTAGCCACGAGGAGAGAACGTCTTTGGCTGAGCCAGGGGCGCCAGGTCTCCATGGAATTGCAATTGGCCGTCGCGAGAGGCGCGCTTTGAGTCGCGCCACTTCCTCCTGACTGAGAATCGTTGGCAGGTGAACGGCCTTCTTCGGGTAGGGTGTTTCCGTGATGCTCCAGGCTTTCTTGAGTGTCTTGACGTAGAAAAAGCGTAGAGCCGCCAGGTGTTGTGTCACCGTGTTCGGCGAGAACTTCCGCTTCCAAAAGCTTTTGTGTCACACGCGTTCGAGTTCTCCGAAGGGCGGTTGCTCAAAAATCGCTCGTACCTGCTTTGTCTTGCCGGGTACGCACTTACGGACAATCAATTCTCGAATTTCTCCAAACATGGGCGCGGGCGGGCCCGCCAAGTCTCTCTTCAATTCTTCCCTACGCTGGAGTTCGGCCAGCTTCGAAAGCCTGTAGGACTCCGTAACTTCGGAGGCGCTCGCTAAGTCTTTTTGCTCCAAGCCCAATTCTTCCAGGCGTCGTTTAATTACCAAGCAAACGTCCACAATGACCCTCAAACGAATTAACTGTGAAACTTAACTATACAAAATAATCTCAGATTTTGCTTGACAAAGCAAGTTAATTAACCAAATATGGTTAAAGGACTAAGGGACTTTCAGAATATCTTAACAGTTGCTGGTTATCTGAATCGCTCCTTTGACATCGAGAACCAAGGAGAGTGTCATGTTTGCACGCAGAGTTTACATGCATTTGAAGCCCAATAGCGTTCCGGAGTTTACCCAGAGGCTGGAGAAAGACGTCCTTCCTCTGCTTCGAAAACAGAAAGGATTCCAGGACGAAATCACGTTCGTTGGCCAGGGCGGCAGGGAAGCGTTCGCGATCAGTTTGTGGGACAAAGCAGAGAATGCCGAGACGTACAATCGCGGAACCTACCCAGAAGTGACAAAGATCCTCACCACGATAGTTGAGGGAGCCCCTCAGGTTGAGACCTTTGACGTCGCTAACTCGACGTTCCACAAGGTCGCCACCGTCGTAGCAGTCTGAAGCCGATAGGTCTCTTCCGTTATGTGGGGGCGGACCAAGTCCGCCCCTGCGCGAGAATGCGCTCTAAGGATTCAGAGTCGATCGGGAGGACCGCCTAATGCCCTGCCGATGGTGCTTGCCGGCACTGGAGAAGCTCAAACTCCACGACGATGAAGCCATCGGGGTGAATATCGTAAAGCGTGCGCTTGAAGAAGCCTTGCCCCAGATCGCGGTAAACGCCGGGCATGAAGGTGCGGTGGTGGTAGGACGCGTGCGCGAATCGAAGGATGAGAACTTTGGCTTCAACGCCGAGACTGGTGAGTTCGGCGACCTGGTCAAGGCCGGCGTAATCGATCCAGCTAAAGTCACTCGTCTCGCACTGCAGAACGCAGCGTCCATCGCTGCCCTGATGCCAACCACCGAAGCCCTGGTAGCCGACATCAAGGAAGGCAGAATCAAGGCAGCAGCTGTCGCCGGCGGGATGGGTGTAACGTACTAACGCTGAGCCGCCTGAGTAGTAACAATCTGGACGTCTTCAGCAGCTCGGTTTCTGCCATCGCAGTCTACCGTGGAGGTTAACGGCAATGCGTCTTTTGGGAAAAAGTGGGAGTGTTGGGCCCAGTTTATCGTTTGGTTGGCCAAGGCTTCAGCGATCGCGAGATTGCAGCGAAACTGAATCTTCCGGAACCCAGCGTTCAGGCCTGCATAGCTTGGATATTGCGTTTCCTGCGATTCACGGAGCGGAACGAACTGATAGGCCACGCAGCAGCTCCGGCGGCGGTGTGAACGAGTCACGAGTTCGAAGCTTCCAGTTCGGCTGCCACGCAATTACTGCCTTAGGAGAATTTTTATGATGATCGCTTCAGTAGATGTTTTGAGCAGCCACCTGCGACCGCTTTGCTCGCAAGACAACCACGTAATGAAGTACGAATCCCGTGGCATCCGGTCAAACGCCGAGAACCAAGCGTCATGCCATTGCGGTTTCGAAGGCTGTAGTGTTCGCTATGACCCGACCGACGGATATTACATGCTCATTGGAATGCCTAACCACGCGAATCCCGTCGACGAGCCCGGCGTAAACGCTCTGAGGTGCCCTAGACACGCCCACTGGTTGTATCCCGAGAGAATATCGATGCCGGACCGGCTGCTGGTTGGGGTTGCGGTGTCGAAGGCTGTGACTATGGTCACAATGCGAACACAAAGAACGATTAGGTTATAGACCTATCTAGTAAACATATTCGTTCACAAGACAACCAGGGAGGTTTTGCCATGTTTGAACGCAGAGCACCATCGGGAGACGAGATCGCTCGCCGAGCTCATGAGCTGTATCTTCAACGCGGCGGCGAACACGGAAAAGATGTCGAAGACTGGGTTAGAGCCGAAAAAGAGCTCAGGGAAGAACCTGTCGCGGAACCAGCGAAAACGAGACCCGCCGAACGCGTTCGCAATGCGTCCAATTGACCCTCGGTGTGAGTGTACACATCCAGTGAACTAAAGCGCGACGCCAATGGCAGGCACACTCAAAACGGAAACCACTTTGATGGAGGAAGGCGTTCCACTGCCGGAATCTGTGCGGTTCGAAAACGAGCCTTGGACCTCTTTCTACTTGACGGGTGAAATTGTCCGGGAATTTCGGAAGCGGCTGGAAGATCAGAGCTTCGACGAAGAAGGTTCGTCGCGAATGGATAACGAAGGGTGTCCCAACGAACCCTAACATCTGCTGTAGGAGTCATTCATTGCGCCCTTCCAGGTCTGTTGACCGCCCGCTTGAAGGAAAGGCTCACGCCCCACAAATGGAGAACGTAGTCAGGGCTGAAAAGTAGGGGATCACAAGCTGAAGGCATTTAGCCTTTATTGGATTTTTGACTTAAGTTTTGTTGTCGAGTGGAGACGAAAAATGGAATATCAACGACAAATCATTCGGTTTCTGGAAAAGGAAATTAAGACTTACACGGCGCTAGCCTTATTCTTCGCAAAGAGAGACGTCAAAGAACATGTCCGGGCTGGAGACAAAAAAGTCCCCATAGGCCCAAAGTTTTATAAGCAGAGAATGAAAGAGGCCAAGAAGCTTGTGGATGAACTGAGAAGATTGGTAACAGTTCAGATCTCTGGGCTGGACAAATTCCGGAGAATGAGTTAGCTTACGCTGGATGATTGCGAGCACCGCTCGACGAGTTGCTGCGAAACTCCGCGGCTCGAGCCTTCCCCGATCCTCGCTAAATTTTTTGCGGCGTGAGTTGGAACGACTCCAGGAGAAGTTCAAGAAACGCAGCGAACGTATTG
>QHYI01000132.1:25220-67435 GCA_003223245.1 Acidobacteriota bacterium | reverse complement strand
ACAGCTGCCCTAAGAATGTCGATGAGCTGATGAAAGACATCCTCCGTTCGATCAAACGGATCAAAGTCTCACCCGAGAAACTACGCCGCTGCATCCTGCAGTCGGAACTGCCTTCTTTTTTGTGCTACTTCATTGCATTATTTATGCACAGATCTATAGAGCTATTTGCAACAGGCCTCCATTCGCGCGCAAAGGCTATTCCATATAAGATAGAAACCAGCAGAAATCTTCGAGGACTCCCGTGGAATCAGCCTACATTTGCGACGCCATTCGAACCCCTTTCGGGCGCTACGGCGGGACGCTCGCCGCGGTTCGCGCTGACGATCTCGCGGCCGTCCCCATCAAAGCTCTCGTTGAGCGCAACCCAAAAGTCGACTGGAACGCCCTCGACGACGTCATTTATGGATGCGCCAATCAAGCCGGCGAAGACAATCGCAACGTTGGCCGTATGGCGCTATTGCTTGCCGGTCTTCCCAAGGAGGTCCCCGGTGCGACCATAAACCGGCTCTGCGGTTCGAGCATGGATGCTGTCGCGATCGCGTCGCGCTCTATCAAGTCGGGCGAAGCGGACCTCGTGATTGCCGGTGGCGTCGAAAGCATGTCTCGCGCTCCATTTGTCCTGGGCAAGGCGGACAGCGCTTTCTCGCGTTCGGTTAAACTCGAAGACACTACGATCGGCTGGCGCTTCGTCAACCCGCTCATGAAAGCGAAATACGGCACCGACTCCATGCCCGAGACTGGCGAAATCGTCGCTGAAGAATTTCATATCTCGCGCAAGGATCAGGATCTATTTGCCCTGCGCAGCCAGCAACGCACCGCCGATGCCATCCGCTCCTGCCGCATGAGCCAGGAAATTGTTCCCGTGCCCATTCCGCAGAAAAAAGGTGACGCCACGCTTTTTTCTCAGGACGAACATCCACGTCCCGACACCACGCTAGAAGCTCTTTCGAAGCTGAAGCCCATCGTCAAGCCCGACGGAAGCATCACCGCAGGAAACGCCTCGGGCGTGAATGATGGCGCATGCGCGTTGCTTTTGGCATCGGCGGATGGGGCGAAGCGTCACGGACTTACGCCGAAGGCCCGCCTCGTCGCCGCCGCAGTCGCGGGCGTGGCTCCCCGCATCATGGGCATGGGCCCTGCACCTGCAACCCGAAAGGTCCTAGCCAAAGCAGGTTTGTCGCTCTCTCAGATGGACGTTATCGAGCTCAACGAGGCATTCGCGTCGCAAGCTCTCGCGGTTCTCCGCGACCTGGGTATTCCCGACGACGCGCCCCACGTCAATCCCAACGGAGGCGCCATCGCCATCGGCCACCCGCTCGGTGCTAGTGGCGCCCGCCTCGTCACCACCGCGCTCTATCAGCTCCTCCGCACCAAAGGCCGTTACGCCCTTTGCACTATGTGCATCGGCGTGGGCCAAGGCATCGCCGTCATCCTCGAACGCGTGTAGTCCGCGATAAGAACTTGCCTGAACGCTTAGGACGGCCTAATCTGCTCCCGCGCGCCCTGCGGCTTGGATCAGAAACTCATGGCGCATGAATTCCATAAGGCCGAAAGAGGCAAGGAAAGGTTGAGCCGTGCAATATTCCTCGGTGGCTAGCAATCCGTTCGCGGTTCTGACCGCCGTTGTTGCTCCCGCCATTCTCACGAACGCCTCTTCCGTCTTGGCGCTGGGCACAAGCAATCGGCTCGCGCGCGTCGTGGACCGCACGCGCATAGTTGCGGCGCAATTGGCCTCTTTTGAACCGAGCACCGCCCATCACCAAAAGTGGTCCGCGCAGTTGGCGCCTTTGCATGTCCGCGGCCAACTTCTCGTCAAGGCGCTACGCTTCTTCTACGCTGGACTCGGATTATTCGCGGCCTCTGCTCTGGTTTCCGTGGGTGGCTCAATTGCGGCTTACTACGAGGAGGGCGCTCTTTTCTATGCCTCCGCTGGTCTGGCAATCCTCACTGGCGCATCCGCGGTATTGGGATTGTGCGCTGGATGCGTATTGATGGTTCGCGAAACGCAGCTGGCCGTAAAATACCTGGAGGAGGAAGCGCGAATGCAAGTGACTCATCAACGTGAGCCACAAGCTGGCCGCTGACTTCATGCCCTTCGTCGATTCAAACCACGCGCAAATACACTATGCTCTGGCAGGTCTGCCTGGAAAGCCCGCCCTGATACTTTCAAATTCGCTTGGCACCGACTTCTCCATGTGGGACCAGCAAATGGGTGAATTCGCGAAAACTCTGCGCATCGTTCGGAGCGACACCCGCGGCCATGGAAAATCTTCCGTCGCGCCGGGCCCGTATTCCATCGAGAACCTTGCCAAGGACGTGCTCGCTCTCGCTGATTCCCTAAAATTAGAGCGATTCCACTTCTGTGGACTCTCCATGGGCGGCATGATCGGCATGTGGCTTGCCGCAAATGCTCCGCAGCGCCTGGGAAAACTCGTCTTGGCCAGCACCGCTGCCAAAATTGGCAACGCCGAAACTTGGAACGCCCGCATCGAAACAGTGCGTAAACAAGGCATGAAGCCCATCGCTGCCGCTACGATGGAACGCTGGTTCACCCCAGCTTTTCGCGCCAAGAATCCGTCGATAGTCGCAAGCATTCAGCGGATGGTGGAATCAATCCATCCGGAAGGTTACGTTTCTTGCTGCGCGGCCGTGCGAGCCTTCGATTTTCGGGAACAACTTGGCGGGGTCAACACCCCGACGCTTGTGATCTCCGGGATGCACGACCCTTCTACCACACCCGCGGACGGTCATTCCCTCGCCGACCACATTCCTCGGGCGCGCTATGTCGAACTTGACGGCGCTCACCTTTGCAATATCGAAGATGCCGATCACTTTACAAAGGAAGTGAGTAGCTTTCTGAATTCCTAAATGATTCTGTTAAAGGCTACTGTCGCTGAAACATGAATGTTACCGAACTCGGGAGGCCGCCGCATGCTGGTGATTCTGAAGCGCGACAATCAAGAAGTGAACGAGCAGGCCGCGCAGCTTATCGCCGGCGCCATCCGGAAGAACCCATCATTGACCCTTGGCTTAGCCACAGGCAGCACTATGGTTGGCCTCTACAGACACCTCGTGCGCTTGCACCAGGCAGGCTCGCTCGATTTCTCCCAAGCCGCGACCTTCAATCTCGATGAATACCTCGGCCTCCCCGCTTCCCATCCGCAAAGTTTCAATCATTTCATGCACGAGAATTTCTTTCGTCACATTAATATCCAGCCGCGCAACATCCACATCCCTGACGGCAGCGTCCGCCGAGATTACGATGCCTACTGCGCGTCCTACGAACAGTCGATTCGAGCCGCCGGCGGAATTGATCTCCAGATTCTGGGTATCGGGCGTAACGGGCACATCGGCTTTAACGAGCCCACTTCCAGCTTGGCTTCGCGCACACGCCTGAAAGTTCTAAGCCGCGAAACAATCGATGATAACGCCAAATTCTTTGGGCCCCGCGAAGAAAGCCCGCGCTGCGCCATTACCATGGGAATTGGCACCATACTCGAGGCGCGCAAAATTCTCTTACTTGCCACCGGGCCGCCCAAAGCAGCCGCCGTCGCCAAATCAATCGAAGGCCCCATTACCTGCGCGGTCTCTGCTTCTGCCCTGCAACTCCATCCCGACGTGACTTTTCTCCTTGATGAGCCGGCCGCCGCGCAGCTCACGCAACGAGAGTATTACCAACGGGTCCTTGAGATGACCGCCCTCCTGACTCCCGACCGCCTTTCTTAAGAATCGAAACGCGAAATTCGAAACTCGCTCGAAGGCTCTACGCTCTCCGAATTTCGTTTTTCGAGCTTCGCATTCCCAGTTTCGCTATCCCCTTTCGCCCGCGAATTTCCATTTTCAATTTTCCCGTTTCCATTTTCCGTTAAAATAGGAACGTGAAACCTGCGCTCCAAAAGGCACCGGTCCCGAGCCTTTTCCCCATGTTCTTGAAGCTCGAAGGACAGCGCTGCCTGGTCCTCGGGGCGGGCGACGTCGCCGAGCTAAAAATCGCCGGGTTGCTCGCCGCTGCCGCAAAAGTGCGCGTCGTCGCGCCCGAAGCTACGCCGCAAGTGCAATCCTGGGCCGCCGCAGGTCAAATCGAATGGCTCGCTCGGTCGTGCGAGCCCAATGATCTCGATGGAATGTTTCTAGTCGTGGCTGCCACCTCCGACCCTGAATTGCAGCAGAATATCTCGACCGAAGCGCGGGCGCGCGGCGTGCTCTGCAACGTCGTGGACGTCCCCGAGCTTTGCGACTTTTATTACCCAGCGGTGGTACAGCGTGGCGCGCTGCAAATCGCCGTGTCCACCTCGGGTCAGAGCCCAGCCCTTGCGCAGAGGCTCCGCAAAGAACTCGAAGAGCAGTTCGGCCCCGAATATGAAGCGTGGCTTCAGAAACTCGGTGAAGAACGGGAAAAGCTCTTCGCGGCTACGATGGATCCAGAGGAGCGCAAACGGCTGCTCCATGATCTGGCCAGCGCGGACGCCTTCAAGTCTTTCCTCCGCAAGCATAAGCCCAAGCGCGCAAAAAATTGACACGCGACGGTAATTGCCGGCTCGTAAGACAGTCTTGGAGGATCCGGTACGGCGGTTGGGTGGTTCGCTTTTCCGATTAGGGGTCGATACCTGATTGTTTTTTCAGGCGTTAAAGCTTTAGGTCTTGCAGAATCTTGACATCGAATGGGAATTCCCTAGCCTACGCCGTCGCCTGAAACGCAAGACGTTATCGAAATTTTCGATTCATCAAATGAAATGTTCGCCGGGCTGGAGCGTCCCATCGGGTGGTAGGCTCACTTTGAGAACCTTGGGCAAAGGTTGCACGTCTGACCGAAGTTACCGAGGTTAAGGAACACTACAAGTGCCGCTGGGAATCGGAATGAGTGGCGGCGGGAACCAGGCCATGAACACACCAATTCGAAAAGGAAAAGTTTACCTGATAGGAGCGGGTCCAGGGAATCCGGAACTGCTGACAGTGCAGGCGGCGCGCATTTTGAAGAGCGCTGAAGTAGTGCTGCACGACCACCTCGTGGCGCAAGAGATCCTTGACCTGATCCCCGCGTGGACGCAAGTGCGCAACGTCGGCAGGCGCTGCGGTCAGCCAGGGCTTTCGCAGGACCAGATTCACGCGCTCCTGATCGCCGCTGCGCGGGAAGGCAAGCAAGTCGTGCGGCTGAAGGGCGGTGACCCCCTGCTGTTCGGGCGAGTAGGCGAAGAAATGGAGGCGCTGGCACGCGCGGGAGTCGATTTTGAAGTGATTCCCGGCGTAACTTCGGCGATGGGCGCCGCGGCTGCAGCCAAGCTTCCCCTAACCGACAGAAGGTATGCATCCAAGCTGGTCTTCTTGAGCCATCACACCGCAGGAAATGTGTCACCCGAATGGGATGATGTGGTGTGGAAGGACGCGACCTACGCGGTGTACATGCCTGGCACAAATTACGGCGCGATCGCCTCTAAATTGATGGAAGGGGGACTGGAAGGGGCGACGCCGTGTGTGATCGTGGCGAACGCTACGCAGGCAGGGCAGCAGATTCACCGCACGACGCTACAAGAGCTTGCGCTCGAGGAGCGGCTGCCGGCTCCTTCGGTGCTCATCATTGGCGAAGTTGCGAAGCCACTGCCGCCCGTCGCAAAAGAAAAAGACGCTTCGGGATGGGAAACCGCCGAGCCTAAAGAAGTGATTTTGGACCTAGGCGAAAAGAGGACGGAAGAAGAGATTATCTCCTGAGTCTTCCTCGAGAAGTTCAACTTTTCTCGCGCTTCCGAGCGAGAACAGTGGCAGCACGCTCAGAGGTTTCCTTGACGAGAAAACCCATCTTGGGATGAGAAGGCTCGAGATCCGGCCTTATTCCTTTCTCCAATAATTGTTCCGATGTGCTTGGACCAATGGAAGCCACAATGGCCCCACGCAATCCTTGAAGCATGGCCTCCTCGAACTTCATCTCTGCAGCAACCTGAAACAGATGTGCCACTTGAACACCGGTGGTGAAGAGAACCGCATCGATTTTCCCGGCAGCCAGTTCGTTGATTGCAGACCGGAGCGGCTCGACATCCTCAGGCAAAGCCCACCTGTAAACGGGCACGCGCGTGACGATGGCGCCGCGTTCTCTGAGTGCGGCGATTAATTCAGCATTCGAAACACCATACTCCTGAAGTGCAACGCGCGCACCACGAAGCCGAAACTGCGGTGCGGCTTCCGCAGTTTCGTCGAGTGCCTGGAGGAGTTCGCGCCAGGTGTTGGGTTCGGGAACGGTGACAGCCGGAGTTATGCCAAGCTCGCGCAAAACGGCGGTGGGCTTTGGCCCGCGCGCCACCACTTTCACTCGTTCGAACGCAGCAATGAGGGCATCTCCAGAATATTTTGTGGCGGCAACGTTGAGCACAGCACGCGTGCCTACGCCGGTCAGAAAGATAACCATATCAAATTGCCCTGCCAGCAGACCTTCCACGAAGGCAAGCGCTTCCCTGTTGGAATCGAGAGGGACTTCCCGCATGGCCGGCGCGATGATCGGTTCTCCGCCGTAGGTGGAGATAAGTTTGGCGAGTTCGGCACTCCGACGGCTTTCGAGGGCGAGTACTCGTAATCCTTTAAGTCCGCTCATGCGTGCATTGTTAACCAGCCGGCTCCAGAAGCGCCAGCAGGAAATGGGGGCGAGGACGGCAAATTCACGATGCGCGCCATCAACCAAACGAATGATCTCCAGCGTGCTTAGGGTTGGTTCTTGTTTTGCGCTCGATCGAGGTAATGAATCTCACCAGCCTCAACGAGCCGCACGGCCGCAGATTCGGGAGTGAGGTCGCGTTGCGGCGAAGAAAGGAGTTCATAGCCAACCATGAACTTTCTTACGGTAGCAGAACGGAGCAGCGGGGGGAAATAATGTGCGTGAAAATGCCAGGCTTCGTGCGGCTGACCGTCGGTGGGCCTCTGATGGAAGCCCATGGAGTATGGAAACGCCGTTTCGAAGACATTGTCGTAGCGAACGGTGATGCGGCGAAGGATGTCTCCGAGCAAATTGCGCTCGTCCTCATTCAGTTGATCCAGTGAAGCAACATGCCGCTTGCTCAAAACCTGCGTTTCGAACGGCCACACCGCCCAAAAGGGTACGAGCACGAGAAACGCATCATTCTGGCAGACGATCCGCTCGTTTCGTTGCAGCTCCAATTGCAGATAATCACATAGCAGGCAGGAATGCTTTGCCCCGCGATACGCGCGAAGAGATTCATCTTCCCGGGCGGGAAGATTCGGGAGCGTCGCATTCGCCCAAATCTGACAATGCGGGTGAGGGTTGCTGGCGCCCATCAGTTCGCCGCGATTCTCGAAAATCTGGACGTGGCGAACCCACGGGATTTGCGCGAGAGACGAATATTGCTCGGCCCACGCGTCGATTACGCCGCGCAATTCGTGAGGGCTCATCCGCGGAATCGTGAGATCGTGCCGCGGAGAAAAACATAGTACGCGGCAGATGCCGCGGTCGGTTTGCGCCACGAGCAAACTGTTTTCCTCATAGTGTAGCGACCTGCTGTCTGGAAGGAGCGCAGGAAAGTCGTTATCGAAGGCGTGCGTTTCCCTGTATTGCGGCGTCTGCTTGCCGCCAGCGCGCTTGTTTCCGGGACACAGATAACAGTCGGGATCGTAGGCCACCGAAGACGCTGGCGAAGATTTTTCCACTTTTCCTTGCCACGGGCGCTCGGTGCGCTGGGGTGAGACCAGCACCCATTCCCGCAGCAGCGGATTGAAGCGTTTATGAGGAGTGGAAAGCAGCTGTTCAAAATTCATGATGACGAACGATACACAAGGATGTTAGCAGCCTCTGGGAACCAGCCCTCGCGAAACTCGAATAGCAGATTTCTCGCTCTACTCGGAATGGCATCGATCGGTACCATTCTCCTCTTAGGTACCAGCTTTACTTGAACTGACTTCCACCCGACAAACGCCGTCCGCAGCTGGGGAGACATAAATTTCCGGTTGCAACGCCGTTTTTGCGAAATAGGCTGCGGCAACATTTGGTTTGAAAGCTTCGACGGCGCTAGATTCGACAAGATTGATGGTGCAGCCGCCGAATCCGCCTCCGGTCATGCGCGCGCCGATGACGCCGGGTTGTGCAGCAGCAATCTCGACCAACAGGTCAAGCTCCGTGCAGCTTACTTCGTAATCGTCGCGAAGGCTGCGATGCGAATCAGGCATCAACTGTCCAAGAGCGCGCAGATTGGCGGATTCCAAAGCGCGCACTGCGCTTTGCACGCGATCATTTTCAGTGACCACGTGATGACAACGCGAATACACCTTCGGGCTCAGAAGCGCGCGGTGCCGCTCCAACTGAGCGAGCGTGACATCACGAAGCGCACGGATTTCTGGCAGGACCGTGCGTAAGGTACTTACGCCTTCCTCGCACGCCGCGCGGCGCGCATTGTATTGGCTAGAGCCAATTTCGTGCTTCACCATGCTATTGCAAATCACGAGTTGGATTCCGGGCGGAAGCTTCACCAGCCGATGTTCGAGAGACCGGCAATCGAGCAACAGCGCATGCGAAGTGCGCCCATAGCATGAGATAAACTGATCCATGATGCCGACATGCGCACCGACGAATTCGTTTTCCGCCTTCTGGCACAGCTGCGCTAGCTCCGTAAGATTGATGGAGAGTCCACTTTGGTCGAGGAGCGCGAAGCCGACGGCGACCTCGATAGCGGCCGAGGAACTGAGCCCCGCGCCGAGGGGAACATCGCCGCTGATGAGAAGATTTGCTCCTTTTAAGTGTTTCCCCGCCGCTTCGAGCGCCCAAGCAACGCCCATGGGATAGCCGGACCAGTGATTTTTGCGCGCAGCAGAAATGGCATCGAGGTTGGCCTCGATGGTCTCGTTGAAATTCTCGGAATGGAGGACAAGCTTTCGATCGGCGCGCGGTGCGGCGGCGACCCAGCAGTAGAATTCGATGGCCGCTGGCAGCACAAAACCATCGTTGTAGTCGGTGTGCTCGCCAATAAGATTGACGCGTCCCGGCGCACGATAGATCTTGGCATCTGCGCCAAAGCGCGCGCGAAATTCGTTCAAAAGCTGAAGAAAGTCTTTCAATGCTCGGTAATTATTTCAGATTCGCTTTGGTTGAGGCTGAAAAATTTGTGGTCACCGAAGTGCGGAAGTCAGCAATACCAATGCGAATAACGGTGTCTCGCGTTGCAATGTTTTGCGGCTTTTCCGTCCAGATGCCGTAGACCCGACCGTTCATGGCCGCCAGGCCGTTGTAATCGCCGATGAAGCCGCCCCTGGCATTGAACGGCTGATCGGTCCAGGAATAGTTCTGGAAGGACTGGCCGCCATCCGTGGAACGCGCGAGCATGACCGTTTGCGCGCGGTTCCGCGGATCGCCGCGGCGGTCGTAGAAGACCACATAAATGGAACCGTCTGATCGATCCACGGCCATCCATTGAAAGAAATGTTCCGCACCGTCGTGGACGGGGTCGGTATTCACCTTTGTTGCAGGAGACCAGGAGGCGCCAAAATCCTTGGACGAGGAACAGAAAACATCGATTTCGCCGTTGCGATAATCGGCCCAGGTGACGTAGAGGCGTCCGCCCTTCCGCCCGCCGCGCGGATCGATGGCAATTTGCGGGAATCCATTGGCGCGAGCCACGGCGTCGATGGCAAACATGGTGGGAGCCGTATCAATGATGTTGCGGGTGGGGGCAAAGGTGAGGCCCCCGTCCGAAGAAACAGTGAAAACAAGATGACTGCCATCGCCCCAGACGGTGTAGAGTGCGCTGTCGGGGCCAACCGCGCCAGCAAAGCCCTCGTTGGCGCCGTTGTCGTCGCGCGGGAGGCCGCGCACATTGTCGATTTCGATGGGCTTCGACCAGGTTTTGCCGTCGTCGGTCGAGCGGACAAACTGAATTCGCGAATCGGCAATCGTCCAACGCGTCCAGCCAATATAGAGGTTGCCTGTGTACGGGCCGTGACTGTTGTCGGCGACAAGGTAGGGTTTGTCTTCCCAGGGAACATCCTTTCCGTCGGGTGTTTTGTCGGGCTGCTCGGTGGCAGCGATGTCATTGGGCTCCCAGGTCTTGCCGCCGTCGAGTGAGCGGCGCACATAAATGCCATTTCGCGAGGAATTGTGTCCCCAATAACCGAACGTGCCGAGCTTGTCGAACGCGATGTAACAGATGAAGGCGTGGCCCTGATTGTCGTAGGTCGCCGAAACGTCTCCAGAAACGCGGTACTTCGTCGACCCGACGCCGGTGGCAATCTGCCAGTGAGCGCCGGCATCGAAGGAATACGCGGCATGAGCATTGTCCTGATACACGGCGACGACTTGCTGCGGATTGTTGGGATTGATGGCGATAGCGGGTTCGGTGAAGTATCCCGGCTGAGGAGTCAGAGTGATGACGCTGGAGTTTGGAGCTTTCGGCGGTAGCTGCGCGAGAGCGCTTCCTGCGATCGCTGCAAGCATGGCGGTGCGAACCAGGAAGCGAAATACCGTTCGATTTGTTAAACTCACGAATACACCTCACTGACTAATATTCCCGCTTGGGCGAGAATATTCTCCGTTTTCAGCGGGCTCGCGGAGGAGCATTTTCCCGCTCCTCATGGATGGCGAAGTCCGCCGGCGGATTCACACCTAAAAGATACTGAACGAAATAATCCCAGCGGCGACGGATCAGGTAGGGATTACCGCCTTCGCCGTGATACATGTTCGGAACGATGAGTTGATCGAAATTCTTGTTCGCTTTGATCAACGCGTCCGTCAAACGCATGGTTTCAACAACGTGCACGTTGTCATCGATGTCGCCATGCTCGATGAGCAGGTGGCCTTTTAGGTGATCCGCCATCGTAATGTTGGATTGTTCGGCGTAGTCCGGCCCTACCGGATAACCTTGGTAAAGCTCATTCCACCAGGCTTTGTCGAGCCGCGCGTCATGGTCGCCAGAAATAGACACGCAAACCTTGTAGAAATCCGCAAATTGCAGGATGGCGTGCGTCGAGCCGTAGCCGCCGGCCGATGTGCCATAGATGCCGACGCGGTCCACGTCCATGTAGGAGAACTTCGCAGCCATCTGCTTGATCATCTCGACGTGATCCTCAAACGCGCCGCCTAAATTGTGATAGGAGAATTCGCGGAACGCCCGCGATCGGCCGGTCGTACCGCGGCCGTCGACCATGACGCCGATGAATCCGAGTTCTGCGATTTGCTGCTCGGGATTGCGCAAAGCAGCGCTAAAAGTCTTTGGCACAAAGAAAGCCTGCGGGCCGGTGTAGACCATCTCGACGATGGGATATTTCTTCGAGGCATCGAAGTTCGAAGGCTTCCAGATCAGCCCGTACAAATCCGTAGTTCCATCCTTCGCTTTGCCGCGAAACGGCTGTGGCGGTTTCCAACCAGCTTGCACCAACTCTTTGGTATCGGTTTGCTCCAAGGTGCGGACCTGCGAGCCATCCTTCGCGCGCTTGAGCACGGAGACGGCGGGAAGGTCGGGTCGCGAGAAATTGTCCACGAAATAAGCGCGATCTGGAGAAAGGCTTACGTTGTGATTGGCGTTTTCCGGCGTGAGCAGCGCAAGACCTTGGCCACCAAAGCCGACCACATAGAGGTGCGTCTGGTAGGGATCTTCGTCTTTCTCCCGGCCGTTTGCCAGAAAATAGACGCGGCGCGCCTTCTCATCCACCTCGACAATCTGCCGTACCGCCCAAGGCCCCTGCGTCAATTGGCCGCGCAATTCGCCGGTCTTGAGGTTCGACAGATAAAGATGGTTCCAGCCATCCCGCTCGGAAGTCCAAAGCACGTCCCCCGTTTCGTGCAAAATGCGGAAATGCGTTTCTCCCGGATCAACGTAGCGGTCGGACTTCTCGCGAAGCACCACCCGCTGTTCGCCGGTGCTCGCATCCACTTCGCGTAGCTCGATGGATTTTTCTCCGCGCCCCCACGCTTCGTAGGAAAACGCCTTGCCATCCTCGTACCAGTCAAATCCTGGTCCGCCTTGAAATTGCATTTCGATAGGCGCGGTTTTTACTTCGATGCGCTTGCCGCTTTGCACTTCGAAAATAATGGGCTCGGCCTTGGGCAAAACTTCTCCGGGCAATGGATACACCACGGTGTACTCCTTCGGGCGAAGTTGGTCTGGAGGAACGAATTGCAGATAGCTGAAGCGTCCCGCATTGCGGGTGTCCATGCGGTAAGTCACGAGTTTGGACGAATCGGGCGACCAAAACACCGCGGGACGCTGCCGGATGTCTTTCGTTCCCTGCGCGACCATCGGCCGAAGCGAGGGAATGGGAGTGGCGTAGTCGTAGGAAGCTTCGCCGTCGCGTGTCAGGCGCACGACTTGGCCCGTCGCAACGTAACGCGCGTATAGGTCGTGGTCCTGGACGTAAACGACCCATTCTTTATTCGGCGAAGCTTCTTCATACTGCCCTGCCACAGGTTCGGGCCCCTTTTTGCATTCGTAATTTCCAAGGCCGCACAACCACGGCACATCGTCAATCTGAAAGGAAACGGATTTTCCATCGTCTGAAAAATCAAAAGAGTCGAAGGGCAGTTCTGTGGCCTGAACTTCTCGCTTCAGCGCTTTCGAAAGGGAAGCGGCTAGGCGTGTGTGGTCGAAAGCCGGGCCCGCGCTGTTTTGGTCTGCGTCAACGACAAGGAACTCCGCGCTTTTTGTTCCTACCTGGTGATACCAGAAGCGATTTTTCTTGGCGATCCAATGTGGCGCCACATCGGCAACATAAATGCGATGACGAAGATTTCCCGGGAGAAATTGTTCGGCGCGCTGGTAGTCCTCGCGTGTGCCTTGCGCCCAACTCCAGGACGGAGGAATGACCAGGGCAACAAGGCAAAACCAACAGCGAGGATGGGTCTTCATAGGGAATTCTCCTCCTTAGGAAACTGTTCGCCCTTCCTGTTTGGTTATCCGCCATCTTCATCCTCGCCGCCACTGTCCGGAGGGCGAACAAAGGCTATGGGAGTGATGCCTTTGTCGAGCAAGGCGCGATTGAACGCAGGAAGCTCTTTTTCAATGAGGTTTTGATAGCTGCTCTGCGCGTCAGCAAGGTCTTTCTCTATGGTTTGCAGAATGGCCCCAGCCGTGTCAGTGGGCGGATTGTCGACGTCGCCGGCCACGTCGCCTGCGCCGGTGCCCACTTCGCCGTTCAGCCAGATCAGGTGAAGATAGATTTTCTCCGGGATGGAATAGTATTTGTCGTCGCTTAGCGCGTCAGCGCGGGAGATGAATTTGTATTCGACGCCCTGCATCTTTTGATCCATATCCTCAACGGCCTTCAGTAATTCCGGATCGGGAATGGCCTCGCTTTTCTCCTGCTTCGCTTCCTTCGTCGCGCCCTTCGCTTCCTCTTTCTTTTCTTCGCCGGGAGGCAGGTTCTTTTGCCCCAGCATTCTCGCGATCACATCGAGTTGCACCCGCATCCATTCCAATTTGTTAGTGACTTCGGAGACTTTCGTGATGTCATCCCGGATGCGCAGTTGCAGCTTGAACCCCGCGGCTAGTTCCCCTTCACTCGTATGAACGTTCGGGTTTTTGACGATAGTCAGCGGCTGCGTGAAGGTTTGGCCATCCACAGTAAGGCGAACCGTATATTTTCCGGGCAAGGCCAGCGGACCAACTTCGGCTTCCTTGATTCCCCAATGCAGAACTTGCCGAGAATCGCTGCCACGGAAACGGCGCTCTTCCCAAATGTGCGGATTCTCCGGCGGCGTGGTGCGCAGCGCGACCAGCTTCGGCGGATCATAAAGAAAATTCCAGATCGCCCGATTCATGCCAACTCGCCCCGGCCCATCCAGCTTTCGAACAACAGCTCCATTCGAATCGAGGATTTCAATTTTGACCGGAGCTTTGGGCGCAGCTTTCAGCGAATAGGTGATTGCCGCGCCACTATTGGGGAAAAGACGAAACGTGTCGCGCGGCGCAAACAGCCGCACGGGGAGGTCTTCGGCTTTTTGCGCCATCTGCTCGAGTGGCGTGATGTCATCCAGGATGTAGATTCCGCGGCCATAGGTCGAGACCACGAGATCGTGAAACTGTTTTTGAACCACGTCCCAGGTGACGGGCGCGTGGGGCAGGCCCGCGGTGAAAGCTGTCCAGTGCGCACCGTCGTCGAGCGAATAGAAAAGACCGCTGCCCGTTCCTGCGAAGAGCAAACCTTTCTGGTTAGGATCTTCCGCTATGCTGCGGACGTAACTCAATTGATGTTTGGGCAGCCCCTCTGAGATTCTTGTCCAGGTCTTCCCGAAATCCGTGGTCTTGAAAATATAGGGATCACGATTGTCCATCAAATGATAGTCGACCGAGACATACGCCGTTCCGGCGTCGAAGTGTGAAGGCTCGATGCGCGTGACCGTACCCCAGGGCGGCAAATCCTGGATGTTTTTCGTGACGTTGGTCCAGTTTGCACCGCCATCCTTGGTGTACCAGATCAAGCCATCATTGGTGCCCGCCCAGATGAGCCCCTGTTGCACTTCTGACGGAGCGATGGCAAATACCACTTCGCCAAAAAACTGGCCAAGATTGTCGCCGATAATCCCGCCTGAGGAAGCAAGGTACTTTTGGTCTTGCGTAGAAAGATCCGGGCTGATCACCGACCAGCTTTGCCCGCCGTTCGTTGTTTTGAAAATGACCTGGCAGCCGTAGTACACCGTGTTGTGGTCAAACGGATCGATGGCCAGCGGCGGCGTCCAGTGGCAGCGATACTTCAGGTCGCTCGGCGGCGAATCCAGCGAATGCATCCAGGGACTCACCGACCGCGCGCGCTTGGTTTTCGCGTCCCAACGCGTCACTTCGTCCCCGTAGCAACTCGCCCACACGATGTTCGGATCCGTGGGATCCGGCAGCGTGAACCCGGACTCGCATCCGCCCATGCGGCGTTCCCAGCCAGTGTCCACAACGCGGCCGTATTCAAGCGGCGGGGCGATGCTCGGGCCGCGCATGTTCGGCCCATCCTGCATGTTGGTGTAGACGTAGTACGGAACCTGGTTGTCAACCGCGACGTGATACATCTGCCCAATGGGAAGCTGTACGCGATGGAAGCCGCGGCCGTGCACGGTCGTGATGTTTAATCCACCGTCATCGGTGATGACAAAGCGGTCGGGATTCTCGGGATCGATCCAGATGTCGTGATTGTCACCGCCCCAGGGAACTTCTTTGAAGATTTCGCCGCCATCGAGCGATTCGAGAAAGCTGCTGTTGGCCACATAGACTTCGTTGTCGTTGCCGGTAGAAACGGCTATGCGAATGTAATATCCCGCGCGCCCAATCAGTTGGCGCTGGTAATTCACCACTTGCCAGGTGTCGCCGCTATTGTCGGAGCGCCACAAAGCCCCTTGATCTTTCGTTTGAATCAAGGCGAAATAGCGCTGGGAATTTGTCGGCGCGATGGCCACATCAATCTTACCCAGCGGCGATTTCGGCAAGCCATGGCCTTCGAGCTTCGTCCACTTCGTTCCGCCGTCCTTCGAGATGTAAACGGCGCTGCCGGGCCCGCCGCTGAGTTCCCCCCACGTATGCATTTCCACTTGCCACATGCCCGCAAGAAGAATTCGCGGATCATGCGGATCCATGGCGAGTCCTGAGCAACCGGTATTTGCATCGGCAAAAAGCACGCGCTCCCAATGTTGTCCACGATCCGTGGTGCGAAACACCCCGCGGTCCTGTTGTGGGCCCGTCGTGCGGCCTAGCGCGCATACAAACGCGATATCTGGATTCGTGGGATGAACCACGATTCTGCCAATGCGTCCGGTGTCCTCCAGCCCCCCCACGTGCGTCCAGTTCTTGCCATAATCCGTGGAGACGTAAACGCCATTGCCCATAACATCGCTGTCGCGAATCGCCCAAGCTTCGCCCGTGCCCACCCAGATCACGCTCGGATCCGATGGCGCCACAGCAATCGCGCCAATCGCCGCTACCGGCTCCTTGTCAAAAATCGGTTCCCAGCGGTTGCCGCCATCGGTGGTTTTCCAAACGCCGCCGGACGCTGCGCCTGCATAATACGTGCTAGGGTCACCGGGCACGCCGGCAATCGAAGCCACGCGATTCCCCGTGCGCGGCCCGACAAAGCGAAAGCGAAAAGTTTCTTCGTCGCTCGGAGGACTCGGCGGCCTTTGCGCGTCGACCAAGTTAGCCCAACTCACCAATGCCCCGAGTAGCAGTCCTGTTTGGACAAGAAGACGAAGATTCAAAGCAACGCGCATACGCCCTATCCCCTTTCGTGTCGCAACGAAGAGTTGTGCCGCTGGCATGCTACGCACTTAAGGTCGAGATGGAAACAAGCAAATCGAATTCTGCGCCCAGAGGTGGCCGCCTCTCCCCGTTAGGCACTCGCTGAAGGCGTCAAGGTTACCGTAGCGACAGACATCCGCGGCAAGTCCAGGCGCAAGGTTGAGCCTTCGATTTTTGCGGGATGCGGTTTGGGCACGACCCGGTCTGGCGCGTCAAAACTGTTGCAAGCGTTCCAATCGTCGCCGTGGAGCAGGAGCGCCGTTGCGCTTTTCGCGGTCGCGCCGCGCAGCCCGCATTGGATTTCCAGGTCTTGATCCGGAAAGGGATTGACCAGACTGACTATGACCCTTCCATTTTTCACCGAAGCGGAGACCGACAAATCGAGCGGAAGCTTTTCTTTTTCGGAAGTTGCCGCATCGCTCTCGACCTTCACGGCCGTGTTCCCACGATGCCCTTTGAACAAAGCAAATGCGTGATACGTCGTCGTGCGGATGCACTGCGTCCCTTCCGGCCCATCCGTCAGAAGAAGTGACTGCAGCACATTCACGATCTGCGCGATGTTGCACATGAACAGCTTGTCCGCCTGCCGGTTGAAAATGTTCAGTCCTAATCCTGCAGCCGCCGCGCTGCGCATGGTGCTCTGTTGCCAGAGTTTCCCATATTTCTTTTCATCTTCTTCGGGAATACGGTCCCACACTCCCCATTCGTCCAGCACCAGCGCGATCTTGCGCCCATCGCGATAGCTGTCAAAAAGCGAGCGCTGCTGGACGATGGCGTCTTCCACGCGCGAAAAAATGGCCAGCTGCTTTTTCACATGCTCCTCGGTGAAATGCAGCGGAGGATCTTCTCCACCCTCGTAGTAGTGCATGGAGACCCCCTCCGGCCTGCCGCCTTCGAGGGTGTCCATAAATTTGTGGGACCAGCGCGTGTCATTTCCGTTCGGGCCGCTGGCTATCAGGAATGGCTCCGTGTCCCCATACTTTCGCAAGTAAACGGAGAACTGCCGATAATGGTCGGCATAAACTTCCGGGCGCATCCATCCGCCGCAACCCCACGCTTCGTTGCCAACGCCCCAGTAACGCACGCGAAATGGCTCGCGCGCGCCATTCTTGATGCGCTCCTCCGCAAGCGTGCTGCCCGATGGCATATTGCAGTACTCGATCCAATCGCGCATCTCGCGCGGCGAGCCGCTTCCCACATTGCCCGCTAGGTACGGGTCTGACTCAATCAACCGGCACAGCCCGATAAATTCGTGCGTCCCGAAGCTGCCGTCCTCCACGTAACCGCCCCAATGAATATTGACGCGCTTCGGCCGACCCTCCGCGGGTCCGATGCCGTCCCGCCAATGGTAATCGTCGGCGTAACAGCCGCCCGGCCAGCGCAACACCGGGATTCCCAGTTCTTTCAAGTACTCGACGGCCTGACGCCGGTACCCGTTAATGTTGGAGATGGCTGAATTTTTTCCAACCCACAAACCGCCGTACACGCACGAACCGAGATGCTCCGCAAACTGGCCGTGAAATTCCGGGCGCACCGTGCCAATTTCCTGGTCTGTCAGCACCGTGATTTTGCGGGTCGCGCTCGCGGCGGCCCCGACAAAGCGCGGAATCAGCGAAGCGAGAGACACGACGGCGGCGTTCCCGACAAATCTGCGGCGGGAAATTCTCGAGAGCATGGCATCTCCTTGCTGGTGGAGCTAGTTGGCCCGACTTGCCTATTACTTTGCTTGTGAATAGTCAGGCTGACTATTCTAATTGAAGCTCGACTAGGTCAGTCCTGACTACGAACCCGCGGCGCAGGTACCTAGCGAGCTAAGCACTCTTCTGATTCACTTTCCAATACACCGTGTAGCGCTCGTCGTTCACTTGATAGAAGGGCGAAATATCCGTCGTGCTCTTTTGTCCCACAGTTTGGAAAGAGAGCGTTTGCCCTTTCACCTGCTCCAGCCAATCGGGAGCGTCGACAGAGCCGGTAAGCGGTTGCACTGGAACGGCTCTAGCCTCATCCGGCCCGAGCGGCCCGTAAATGTAGTCGTGCTCCAGCCCCTTCGTCCCCAGACGGCCCGCAAGGACCAGGGGGCCATACATCGCGGCTTGCGTCGTAGGATCGTCGGGAAGCCGCGCGAGGTGCAAACTCATGGGCATTGCCACTTGGATTTTGTCGCCGTCATTCCAGGTGCGGTCCAGTGTGAAGTACGAGCTCGGTGTGGCCGTCACGTCCTGCCTCTTTCCGCTGATTGAAACCGTCACGCCGCGCGTGGCCCAATACGGCACGCGCACGTGCACGGGCATCTTCACCGGCGCGGCGGTCTTGATCGTGATCGTAGTGCCTTCCTCCTCAGGGAAGCTCGTTTCCTGCGCCACGGTGACATTCTTCTCCGGCCAGCTCAGCTCCGAAGCGATGAACAGGTTCACGTACAAGCCCTGAGCATCGTGGAAATAGATGGTGTCTGCGAACTTGGAGAACTCTTCCGCGCCGGTTCCCGTGCAGCACCAGAAAGAGTCGAAGCGCGTCCCAAACGTTCGCCACAATCCCGGCATCAGCGAAACGTAATACATCTTCATGCCATCGGTATCTTGGGTGCCCAAACGGCTGTTGAAGAGCGTGCGCTCATAGTAGTCCATCGCCGCGGGTTCGCCGGTCCAACTGAAGAGGTGCCGCGTCAGCTTCAGCATGTTGTAGCCGCAGCAGCACTCTTCTGCTGCCGGCCCCAACTGATCGCCAAATACGCCGGGGTCAGTCCGCCAGCCTTCATCGTTGCTCGTTCCGCCCGTGCAATAGGTGCGGTGCGAGACAACCTCGTGCCAGAAATAATTTGCAATGTCGTGGTAGCGCTGTTCGCCGGTCAGTTCATAACCGCGCGCCGCACCGATCACTTTCGGGATGTTCGTGTTCGCGTGCAGTCCCTTCAATTCATCTTTGCCTTCCGCTAGCGGATCAAAAAATGTCTTGTGATCAAAGCGCCTCGCCAGCGCCAGGTGCTGCTCTTTTCCAGTGATGGCGTAGAGATTGAAGAGAGCCTCCTCCATCCCCCCGAACTCGACCATCTGCATCTTGGCCCATTGCTCGTCGCCAATCGGTTTCAAATATTTGTCCACCCATCCAGCCATCTTTTCTGCCGTGGACAGCGCCTGCTCGTTTCCGCAAAGCTTGTGCATGTCCAGGTGACCGGCAAGAATCTTGTGATAGGTGTAAAAGGGCGCCCAAACGCGCTTCCCTTCTTTCAATCGGTCGTAGAAGCTGGTGGGATAGGCGCTGAGGTATCCATCTTGATTCAGTTTGTCCTGGCACTTCGCCAGCTCCGCGACCAGCACATTCCCTTTTTGCTTGATGGCGTCGTCGCCCGTTGCCACATGCAGCAGCGCGCACGCGGAGAGCACGTGCCCTCCCGCAAAGTGCCCGCGCAATTCGCCCCGAGGATGCTCCCAGCCGCCCAGCGGATCCGCCGTGGAAGGAATTCCCGCCGTCAGGCGAAACGTGTGCAGCAAACGGTCGTTCGGCAACGATTCGATGAAGCTTTGATTGCTTTCCAGTTGGTCGAGAAAAATTCCAGGCCGCAACCGCACTTGGGAAAGCGGGAACGCCTTGAGTTTGCTGTCGACTGCATCACGCACGGCCCCGGCCGCCGGAGGACCAAACACGCGCTCCAGCGATGCGAAGCTCTCTCTGGGAAGGACCGCCGCAGCTCCCGCTACCGTGGCTGCAGACGAAATCCACTGCCTGCGGTTCCAACCGTGCGTTCTTCCCACGACGGCCCCCGTGAAATTATTTTTCAACAACCCTGCGCGTCTGCTTTGTGCCAGTGCACTTCCCAGCCCAGATAGCGCGTTGTGGCCTCATGCACGGCGGACGCGACGGTCGAGAAATTGGCCGCCACGTGATGCTCGAAGCCGCGCTCGCAAATGAACCTTAGCAATTTTTGCAAGCCTGGGATGCGCACCACACCTGCTCCCCCAAACGTTTCCAGAGGATCATCTGTAAACTCGCCCTCGCCTACATAACCGCGCATTTTCCCTTGGCGGTCGTCGGTCGAGAAGCGCGCGAAACTCATGGGGCCGCTTTTCACACGGCCCACGCACGTCCCGAAGGTATTTTCCTTGCCAACCGTGCCGGCAATAATTTCCTGGAAGTCCATGCGCACGTCTTTGAAAAAGTGTTTTGGCAGGTTGCTGCAGTGGAAGCACACGGCCTTGTCCGGATCATCCGCGTAATTGTTGTTCCAATCGAGCAGCGCGCTCGGCGTTTGCGAAGCCAATTGCAGCGCATGCATCCCGATCACGCCCGCCACGTCCGTTTCGCAGGCGCTCGATAGTCCGGAGTTGCTCATCATGCTCATCACCGTGCAGGGCACCACGCCGAAATACTCCTCGAGCGCCGTCCAGCATTGAACAGCGCTGATGGTTACTTCTGTCTCCTTCATCCACCCGTGGATGACCACTCCCAGCTTGGCCATTTTCACCAGCGCCGCTTCCGGAATGCTGTTCGTCGAAACATAGGAGCGAATGGCCTTGAGCATTTCCACGACTGCCGGGTCATTGTCCTTAAGCCGCTCAATTCGCCCCATCACTTCCGAAAGATCCCAGGTCTCTACGGAGATGCCTGTCGACTCCAGAATCTTTTCGCTGTAGCGCACGGTGTTAAACGCCGCGGGGCGCGCTCCGATCGCGCCGATTCGCAGCTTCTTCAGCCCCTTCACCACCCGGCAGACCGCCTGAAACCAGTCCAGATCGTCACGAAATTGCTGGGAAGTGGGCGCTTCGGTGTGCAGCGTCGTGAGCGAATAGGGAATTCCGTACTGTGCGAGGTTGTTGCACGCGGACATCTTTCCGCAAAAGCTGTCGCGCCTGTCGCGGATCGTCATTTTCGATGGCGTATCAGGCGTAGCTTGCATGAATATCGGCACATGCAAGTCCGCCATCCTCAGTGTTTCCGCGATCGCGCGCTCGTCGCCAAAATTCGGCAACGTGACCACGACCCCGTCAATCTCCTCGCGATGCTTCCTGAACAGGTCCGCGCAGCGCGCCGCTTCCTGCCGCGTTTCCACGGCGCCGTACTTAGAATCGCTCTCCCCGAGAACGATCGGCTTGATGCCCTGCGCCGTCAGCGCGGAGATGATCTCCTGCCGGCCCGAGCGGGCCAAATGGTCCGGGAAAAAACCGCGGTTACCAACGATGACACCGAGCACCATCGGTGTCTTGGAAGGTTGCGTCATGGCTCTGCCAGGGGCGAATTCTGCAAACGCTTGCATCGCAGACATTACTGCGCTTTCCGCAAGCTTGTCAAGCGCGCTCCCGCCCCTTCTCCTTTCCGGCAAATGCCTTACTTTCTGCCCCGTTCGAATGGAACCGGGCGTCTGGTCCAAAAATCTCGTGTCTTCTCAAGGCTTCGTCATTGGCAAGTCGCAGTTGCACGCACGCCAGAAGCTCAATTTTCGATAGAATGTGCCTGCCGCAGATTGAGGTGCATTCGATGCGCAAACGGCGCACCCTGGCCATGAATCTTGATGCCGTCGCCCAAAAGGCGGGCGTCTCCACGTCCACGGTTTCGCGCGTCCTCAATAATCTCGAAATCGTCAAAACCTCTACGCGTTCCCGCGTGCTGAAGGCCGCCGAAGAACTCAACTACCATCCTAATCTTCATGCCCGCTCTCTCGCGCGCGGCAAGAGCCGCATCCTCGGCATCATTGTTTCGAATATGGAGAATCCTTTCTTCCTGGACATCTATCGCACGCTCGAATCCGACGCTCATGCGCAAGGCCTCGAAGTTGTGGTCGCCAATACCGATTATCGCTCCGAACAGCTCCTTGCGAGTGTGCAACTTATGATCGGTCTTCGCGTCGCGGGCCTGGCGGTCATCGTTTCGGAGATGGAGGAGCATCTGATTCAGACGGTGGCGGGCAGCCGCATCCCCGCGGCCTTTTATGACGTGGGAACGCCGCAAAAAAACATTACTAACATCCGCGTGGATTACCGCAAGGGTATCAAGAAAACCGTCAGCTACCTCAGCGCTTTGGGTCATCGCCGCATGGCCTTCGTGGGACATCATTCCACCCTTGCGCCGATCAGCGAGCGCCGCAAGACCTTTCTGGAATCCGTACACCGCTGTTCTCCCAGCGCGGAAGCCAAGATCTTCGCTGGGCCCGATGGGCTGGATGGCGGGCGCCAGGCAGCGCGCGAACTTCTTGAATCCGGCTTCCGTCCCACGGCCATTCTCTGCGTCAACGATTTTATGGCTGTCGGCGTGATGCGCGAGTTGCGCGAAGAAGGACTTCAGATCCCGCGCGATGTTTCGGTGACCGGCTTTGACAACATCAAGCTCGCCGAATTCTGCTCCCCCTCGCTCACCACCAACCACATTCCTCGCGAGCAAATCGGCCACGTAATTTTTGACCACGTGGTTGGCAATGGCCGCGAAGAGTATGACACCGGCCGCGAAATCGTCATCGACCCCGAACTGGTCGTCCGCGATTCCACCGGCGTCGCTCCCAAAAGTTGAAAATGTTGAATTCTTTCCGACTGCACGGGATAACCGACATACAGTTTCCGAATCGGCAAGCGCAGAAACCGCTGCGGATTGACTTACTTCCAGACGCGCAACATAACCGCACCGTGGCGCGGGACCTGCGCCGTAAACTCATTCTCGAATGATCCCAGGTCCTTGTGCGCCCAAAGGTCCCGCACATGCACGCTTCCGGTGAACCCGATATCTTTGAACTTCGCGGTCACGGGAAAGTTCCCCGCACGGCTGAATAAGCCGACCGCCACGCTGCCGTCCGCTAGCGGCTTGGCCCAGACTTCCAACGGACCCTCCGTCGAAACGCGATGACCTTGCACGCCTTTCGGGTCCTGGTCCACCGCAATCGCCTCTTTGTTCAGCAGGATGGCCAAGTCTTCTGGCGTCACTCTCGTCAAATCATTTCCGGCCAGCAGGGGCGCGGCCAGTAAGCACCACAACGTCATGTGCGTGACATACTCATCGTGCCGCATTCCACCATTGCCGACTTCCAGCATGTCGGGATCGTTCCAGTGACCCGGCCCCGCGAACGCCTCCAATCCTGCTTGCCCGAAACCGATATTGCTCATCGATTCGTATCGATCCTGAATGTCGCCCGTCGTCCGCCACAAGTTTCCGCCAACGTCTCTGCCCCATCGCCAAACCAGCTCCCAGCCGTATTCACACAAGCTCAATACAATCGGCCGCCCCGTCTTTTGCAGGGCGTCATGCATTTTTTTGTAAACTTCTTTGATCTGGCTGACGGGATACACCTGCGAAGCGCTGCACCAGTCATATTTCAGATAATCCACGCCCCATTCCGCGTAAGACCCGGCATCCTGCTGTTCATGTTGATAGCTGCCGGTAAAGCCGGCGCACGTTTCCGGCCCCGGCGACGAATAAATCCCAAACTTCAAGCCTTTGCTATGCACATACTCCGCCAGCTCCTTCATGTCGCCAAAATTCTTGTTCGGCACAATGCGCCCTTGGTCGTCGCGCCCGCCTTGCCAGCAATCATCGACGTTCACGTAAATATAGCCCGCCTCTTTCATTCCGTTGCGCACGATGGCGTCAGCCGCCCCGCGCACATCCGCAGCCGTAACTCGGCAAGCGAAGTGATTCCAACTGTTCCAGCCCATGGGTGGCGTGGGCGCAAGCGTGGTTTGAGCCTGTAGGGAGGAAGCTGTGACCAACGACGAAGACAACAGCACGAAAGAGCTGGTGAGGGTTCGCATGCGCATGGACAATGCTCCTTGGACTTGAGGAAATACCCGGCAGCTTGAAATCTCTACTCGGGCAAACGCCTATTTCTCCGTGGAAAACTTGTAGATTGTCGTCGTGTGATACCGCTCTCCTGGCTTCAGCTCCGTGGACGGGAAACTGGGCTTGTTCGGTGAGTCGGGAAAATGCTGCGTCTCCAGGCAAAATGCCGAGCGCTTGGTGTACGCGATGCCGCCTTTGCCATGCGCAGAACCGTCCAGGAAATTCCCGGTGTAAAACTGCATACCCGGCTGGTCGGTCCAAACTTCCAGAACGCGCCCTGTTTTCGGATCCAGCACCCGCGCCGCCAGCGAAATTGGAGCGCCCGGCTTCCGCCGCAGCACAAAGTTGTGGTCGTAGCCGCCGGCCAGCTTCAGCTGTTCATTATCTTCATTGATGCGCGCACCAATCGCCGTCGGCTTGCGAAAATCAAACGGCGTGCCCGCCACGTCGCGAAGCTCCCCAGTAGGAATCAGCCCGGAATCCACAGGGGTGAATTTGTCGGCCTCGATCATCAAAATGTCGCCGAGAATGTCGCCCGAGCCCGCACCCGAGAGGTTGAAGTAAGAATGGTTCGTCAGGTTGACAACGGTGTTCTTGTCCGTAGTTGCGGAGTAATCGATCTTCAGCTCGTTCGCATCGTTGAGCGTGTAAATCACCCGTACGTGCAGATTTCCCGGGAAGCCCTCTTCGCCGTCTTTACTGAGGTAGGTCAGCTCCAGCGCCTGGCCATCCTTCGCGCGAATTTCTTTCGCCGTCCACACGGCTTTGTTGAAGCCCTTGATTCCTCCGTGCAGCGTGTTCTCGCCATTATTTTTAGCCAGCTTGTACGTCTTGCCGTCGAGAGTGAATTCCGCGTGTCCGATGCGGTTCGCGTAGCGCCCGATGATCGCGCCAAAATAGCTCTTGTCATTCACGTAGCCGTCCAGTGAATCGTAACCCAGCACCACGTCCACTATGTCGCCCAGCTTGCCGTCGCGGTCCGGCACTTTCAGCGAAACCACCGCGCCGCCGTACGTGCTGATCGCCGCCTCCAAGCCGTTTTTGTTGGTCAGCGTGTACAAATACACTTGCTCCCCGTCAGGCGTTTTCCCCCAGGATATTTTGGTCGTGGCGGGCTTTGCTGTTGCACCGCTCGCTGACAGCGTGCTCATGAGAATGGCCCCCGTAATGGTATTCCATAAAATTCGTTTCATTCGAATCCCCCGCTCGTAGAGCGCAGCCACGGCATTTAGCCGCCCTCCTTCATTGTCCCACACGCTCTTTCGCCTTCTGGATGATTTCCGCCATCACGTCGCGGTATCTTTCAAACGTATCGTCCACAACCGTAATGGTGGGAATCTGTTCCTTGCCCAGATTGAGCGTCTTCGGGTTGAAGTGCCCGAAGCCGGATTCGTGCACGCCGCTGCTCCCGCGCCCTGGCGCGGGCAGGCTGAGATGCTGAAACGCGCGCACATATTTTTTCATGCCCGGAGGATATCCTCCACTAGAAAAAACCTGAAACAGGGGTATGAAGCTCATCAGCGCGTCGTACGGCATTTCCCCGCAAACCAGCACATCGGGGAATTTCTTGCGCAGATCCTCGACGAGCAGCCGCGTTCCCTCATGCATGTCCGCTTTGCTATTGTTCTCCCAGCCGCCGGCGATGTCGAGGAAATACGCATCCGCGTGATAAGTCGAAAGGGTGTCGGCAATTCGCGCCGAAAGCCAGTTGCGCCACGAAGGCACGCCGAGGTTCATGTAGCCGCCCCAGCCTTCATTGTGGCGGTCGTTGTCCCAGTCCACCCAATTCAAGTTGAAAGCATCGCCGTCGATTTGCTCTGTCGTGGCGTCGGCGAAGTTCTTAAACTCAGGGAGCAGCTTGTTCGCCGCGTTCATGCCGAACATAGGCATGAAATGAAACCCCATGCCGTGCCCCTTGTCGATCAGTATGCGAAAGCCTTCCTCTCCGCCGAGCCGCGGGTCTGGCTTGTAAATCGGGTAGTTCCAGTAATAGCGACCGTCCCACGCCGGCAAAAAGACGAGAACGTGCTTCCCGGAAATTTGCGTTGCCACCCATTTCAAAATCTTCAAGCACTCCACGAAATCGTTGAAAATGTATCCGGTCCAGTGCATCCCGTGCAGCGAGACGACTAAAGCAATCTCGCGGAACCACGCTGGCACATCCGTTCGGCTCTCCCAGTCCGGAATGGCAAACGCTTTCTCCACGTGCTCGAAGTGCGGCCGGTACGCCCCTTCCATGTTTTCCGCTCGGCCCACGCGCCAGACCGCGCTCTCGATGCGATTGCTTCTTGCCCAACCTTCGCGCTCGTGAACCAGCTCGACGCGGTATCCTTTTTCTCCAGGCTGCAAATAAAAACGGCTGGCGCGCACTTCCTTCACAAGCGCCGATAGAAAGAAATACTCCTTTTCTCCACTCTGAATGACGAGAACCGGAGAATCCATTCCACCGGCAACAAACAGCGAGCCTCCGCCGAACGGGTAACCGAACAGCAGTTCATTGTCCTTCGGATCGAAGAAGTTTCCGCCCGCTACAGAAACCTTTCCCCGAGGCACGCCGCGAACAATCGCGGCGATGGATTTGATCGACTGGCCCATTTCCGCCGTGGCCCGGCACTCCACAAACGAGCCGTTTCGCGTGATGTGCGCTTCCAGCGTTCCCGGGGCTTTCTGCTGGTCGCCGGCCCACACAAAACCTTTGCAGTGAATATGCGCGCTATCCGAACCCGTTTCCGCCGTCATCAAGCTCGCGTCAGCTGCGTACGTATTCTCAAAAGTGTAGACACGAAATGAAATTTGAAAATCCCCAAAACTTACCGACGGTTCGGGAAAATCGAAGCTGAATTTGAAGAAGCTGTTTCCCCGCGGCGGAATGTACACATCGCTGGTACTCGTGAGCGGAATGATCGTCGAGGACTCTGCGGGAGGGCTCGCCGGAGACGCGGCGAATTCAGCAGGAGCGCCAAGGGGCTCATGCCAAAGAGTTGAAGGAAGAAAAGCAGCGCTCGAGACGCGGGCAACGGTTTTCTTGAGCCATTCGCGGCGAGATAGCGTGTCGTCCATGCCCGCTCCCCTGAAAAAAGAGGCGAAGGAGAGTGAAACGCAGGATGGAGCAGCGTGTCAAGAAATAACCGCAAGCGCTTGCACCTGCAACAGCAGTTCTTGCTCCTAAAACTGCTGCTGCGCCAACTCCCTTTCACGGCGGGAATCACGAAAGGTCCCGGGAATGACCTCTCATTTGGCGTCGCCGCGAGAACTCGCGCCGTCCTTCCCGCGGTCGTTTTCGGCGGGCTCGCTCCCGGTGGGGTGACGCTCGCGTCGGCTCTTGATAAATTCTCTCAGGTACTCGCCGGCCTCCGTGATGTGTTTCCATAAGGCTGCCGACGCCAGCTCAGGGTCTCTGGTCCTACAGACCTCCAGAAGTTCGCGATGCGCTTGCCCCGCGCGGTGCAATTCCCGGGTAAAGACCAGATGCAGACGAGTATAACGGTCGCAATTGATGTTCACCGTCTTCAAAAAGGACAGCATCACCGGGCGGTTCGCCGGCGCATAAAGCGCGGAATGAAAACTCCAATTCCAGCGTCCCCAGGATTTCACCTCGGAGTCTTTTTCCAAAGACTCTTCGTAGAGCTTAAGAATGTCGTCCGCGCGCTGAAAATCATCCTCTTTCATGTTGGGGATCGCGCACCGCAGCATGTAGCATTCCAGCACTGCGCGCGTTTCGAAGAGCTGCATGATTTCATCCGGCGAAAGCGCGGAAACCACGGCGCCCCGGTTCGCATAGATGGTGATCAGTCCCTCTGCCGCCAAATGGCTGAGCGCCTCGCGCACCGGGATCCGGCTGATCTGGAATTCATTGGCAATCGCGTCCTGCCGAAGTTGTTCCCCCTCGTGCAGTTCTCCTGTCAAGATTTTCTCGCGGAGCCGCTCCACAACGGCGGCGGACAGAGATTGCCTCGGAATGGGGGAAGACTTGGTTGGGGCGGCCGTTGCCATAGTCGTTAGAAACCTATCCTCTTTAATCGGAACAAGGACGCGCTGAAACGCGATAGCTGCCTACTAACACCAGACTTGGGTACATGGATTGTCCGGTGCCAAATGTGTAGCCCCCCTGCATACAATATACATCACGCTCGCCACTTCGCAACAAATCCCGGCGCTTTGCAGCGCAAACTGCCGCAGGCCACTTACACCGCTCCTGCGAGCGTTTTCACGCGAAAGCTGAAAAATATACGCATTTGCCGCGAATTGCAAAGGAATTGAGGAATGAAAGCGTTTGCAGAAAAGACTTGACAAGCGGATTGCATATCTTATACAAAATCGCCATCGTTTCGCCCCTCGGCGAGGCTGGGTTTTTCTCGTTCGCTACGAAAAACTCCACGCCAACCTCAGGTGGGATTCTTTCGTTTGCGCTGGGATC
Source organism: Acidobacteriota bacterium (assembly GCA_003223245.1). GTDB lineage: Bacteria > Acidobacteriota > Terriglobia > Acidiferrales > UBA7541 > Acidiferrum. Next base: position 39,070 of record QHYI01000132.1, on the reverse strand, counting down.
CGCAAATCTCAGCGGGTGAATTTCTGAGCCGATCGCAAAGTTTGGGGTGTTTTATTGGAGGTGAGTGATGTTGCAGAGGTTCTTCTTCCCGTTGAGCCGACCGGGCCATTCTCTTCCCTTGCTCGCACTTCCCCTTCTTGTTCTTGCCTGCTGTTCACCCTCTTGGGCGCAGATGGCTTCGCAAGGAACGGTGACCGTCACCGTGGTAGACCCGACCGGCGGAGCCGTGCAAGGCGCCAAATTGCAACTCCAGGAGTTAGCCACCAACGGAATCCGGGAGTCGGAAACCCAGCAAGTCGGCAGCTACAACTTTGTCGCCTTGCCAGCGGGAACTTATAGACTGACCGTCTCCAAAAGCGGGTTTCAAACCGAAGTGCTGGATTCCGTGATTGTGCAATCCAATCGCGTCACCGACGTAAAGGTCACTCTCAAAGTGGGAGCGGCCGTTGAGAAGGTGGTAGTCGCCGAAAGCTCGGCGCCACTGGTCGAGACCACTTCGAGCGCCATCGCGCAAACCATTGACATGAAGCAAATTGAAGACCTGCCCCTACAAGGCCGGGACATCAGTTCGCTGGCCTTCCTGACCCCTGGATTCGCCGGCACGCCCGGCAACGGCACCTGGAATGGCCTTCCCGTGATTGCCCAGGGAAACAACATCGACGGAATATCAGCTTCGACGAGCCGCATGAAATTTTCAGGAAACACACAGCCAGGATTGGAAGCACGGCTTGAAGATCTTCAGGAGATGACCGTACAGACCGAACAAACGGACTTGAGTCAGGGTCTTGGACAGGCCTCGATGCAAGTAAACTTTGTGACGCGCCGCGGCAGCAATGACCTTCACGGCAGGGTGTTCGAGGATTTTCGCAATACAGCGCTAAATGCCAACAGTTGGTTTAACAACGCGGTCAGCACTCCTGGAAATCCTGTGCGTCGGAATCCCATTATCCTGAACGATTTTGGCGGCAGCGTCGGGGGACCCATCCTAAAGGACAAACTTTTCTTTTTTGGCTCGTTCGCAATGGCCAAACAACCAGGTGGCTTCATTGCCAGCAACGTGGTTCTGTCGCCCGCAGCGCAACAAGGCATCTATACGTACTATCAAAGCGTAACCGGGGGACCGCAGGCGGGACAGACGGTAAATCTCTTCACACAGGTTGCGCAGCCGAACGGCCTCCCGGCAACGGTGAACTCGCAAATCGCAGCCGAGCAAGCCCTAATTAATCAGTCCATTGCAGGCGCGACCGGCTCGGCGGGGCCGAACGGGTCCGCGGACACGAACTTGCTGACGGTCAACTGGCTGAACCCTTCCCCGACAACGCGCTATTACCCTGCTATACGCGTGGACTACAACCTCACACAAAAGCTCCGCCTGGACTTTTCGCTTCAAGAGACCAAGATTAACCAGCCCAATGCGAGCCCGCCGATCTTCCCAGGCTCAGTTTTCGCCAATCAGGTAGCCTCCAACAAGTCGAACAACTACATCACGTCCATCGGTTTGAACTGGACGGTGACGCCCAACTTGATTAACCAATTCCGCGGCGGGTATTACTACAATTGGTATGTCTACGGCACCGGAGCGAAACCCATTTGGCTTACGCGGCCGGCTATAAGCTGGCCGATATGCACCGGGTATCCTCACTATGGTAACTGTTCCGGAAACGCCTTCAACTTACCCGTTTCGACGTTCTATCCCATTGTCGATGTCATTGATAACGCAGCATTGATTCGTGGACGCCACACGGTCACGCTTGGTTTTGACTTCCATCGGGAGCAGGACCACTACTGGAACGCGCCAGATGGCATGCAAAACATGTCTCTGGGCCCCCTTGCGGCCGGCGACCCAGCTTTAAACGACTTCAACAGCTATTTCGCCAACGCTTCAGCAGCAGATCGAGGTGAAGCCGAAAATATTTATTCGCTCCTGGTTGGCAGGATTTCAGGTATCGGTCCCACTGGCAGCGGCTTTCCTTACGATCCAAAGACCGGCAAATACGCAACGACGCCTGGGTCTTCGTACAACCTCGACGAACTGCAAAAAATGTGGGGACTTTACGCACAGGATTCCTTCCGCTTCACCCCCCATCTCACATTTAATTACGGGCTGCGCTGGGATTTCACGGGTGACGACCACGATTTGACCAGCGCCTACCATGGCGCTTCGATATCCGCCATGTACGGCCCGTCTGGCGTCGGCAATCTATTCAGGCCCGGAACGCTCACTGGCGACATGAATCCGGCCTATGTTGCCAGCAGCCACCAATATGCACCTTGGAACGTGAGCCCCCAACCGACGCTTGGACTGGCATGGAACCCGAGCCATTCAGAAGGGATCTTGGGGAAATTGCTTGGTGGAAGCAGTACGGTGATACGCACCGGGTTTGACATCAAGCGGTTCACGGAGCCGTACCAATATTTCTGGAACAACGCATCCAATCACGGCTTGGCGTTCTTCCAGAACTTTTCGTATAACGCGGCCAATGGGGGAGCGCCCGGCACTTTCTCTCCGGGTACACTGTCGCTTGGGGATACCATCGATCCGACGAAATTCACTTATTCGCCTCCCGCTTACGCCGCCAGCCTTCCGGAAACCGACTATACATGGAGCTACTACTGGGGAGCTTCCGGTTTCGATCCTCACATTCATCAGCCCTATGTTCAGGAGTGGAACCTTGGCATCCAGCGGCAGTTGGGCCAGAACAACGTGCTAGAGGTGCGGTATCTAGGACATAGAAGCCTTCACCAGTGGATTCAGACTGACCCCAACGAAGTTAACGTCTTCGAAAACGGTTTCCTGAAAGAATTCAAGAATGCGCAATCCAACCTGGCTATTTGCATGGCTAACGCGAGCTGCGCCTCGAATCTCAGCTTCGCCAACCAAGGATTACCTGGACAGGTGCCTCTGCCCATTTTTACTGCGGCATTTGCCTGCCCGCCGGGTGGTTGTCCGTCTAATATTACGGCGGGTCAGGACTTTACTAACAGCGGCTTCATTATTGATTTGAATCAGGGGGCCGCAGGTGCATTGGCATCGCAACTGGCATATCCGTTCGGAACTGTGCCCTACATTTGCAATCTAGTCGGGTCGTCACTTAGCCCGTGCGAAGGCTACGGATATACTTCGCCTGGAACCTACCCTCTCAACTTCTTTCAAGTTAATCCGCTGGGCGCTTCATTCCCTGGCGTGATGCAGAGCTATACATCGGCGGCGGGGTATGGCACTTATCACGCACTTCAGGTCGATTTCCGGCAGAAGCAATGGCATGGGATGCAGTTCGACGTGAACTATACCTACAGCCACACTCTTGGCTTGCAGCCGGACAATCAATGGTTAGGTACGGTGACGGAGTTCACCCTTCGTGACTTGAGACAGAGCTACGGCCCCACGTCCTTTGATTTGCGCCACGTTGTCCATGCCAGTGGGACGTTTGATCTTCCTTTTGGAAAAGGCAAGGCGCTGGCCAACCGCCCTGGCGCGGTCGACAAGCTTGTTGGTGGGTGGTCGCTCGGCACGATTGTTACTTGGCAGACGGGACTACCTTTCCAGCTATTCGGCGGCTATGGGACATTTAACGACTACGGCGACGGAGGGTTTGTGCTGAATGGCATCACCAAGGCTCAACTGCAGAACGCCGTCGGCGTCTACCATACCTCGGGTCCATATATCGACGTCATCAATCCAAAGCTGCTGCAAGGCAACTCCTCGCCCAACTGCAACAGCGTCCTCACCGGTGTGTGCCAAAACACGACCCCCGGAGTTTTTGGGATCAATCCGTGGCTCTATGGCGTGCACGTTTGGAACGACGACACCTCTTTGACTAAGGCAGTCCCGATCAACGAAAAGGTTCGCTTCACCCTCCAGGCGGAATTTTTGAACCTATTCAACCACCCGAACTTTACGACGCCCGGCCAGCCGCCATACTACTACGGAAGTACGAACCTTACTTCGGGTGGGTTCGGCCAGGCGAGTTCGCTGAACTTCACAAACGTCGCGACGAACAACAACACCAGCGCACGCGTGATCGAACTGCGCGCCAACATTACGTTTTGACCCAAACAAGGCGGCGTAAGCCGCCCTGCGCGAGGCATTCACTGCGGCAAGCTGCGCCCCTACACCCCTGGGCGGCAAAGTGCATGCCTCCTTGCTTTCTGTGAGAGTCGGCCTGCCCTGTTCTGATCTCATTTTGGCAGGACCGAATGTGGCGAAGCAGGAGTTGCCTGATTCCACTCGCGATATACTGAATGCGCGGAATTATGTCCAATTTTCTCCTTCGATGGCCTTTGCCTGTTTTCGGAATCTTGCTCGCGACGGCATCTGTCGCAGGGCAAGCCCCTCCGGCCTCATCGGCCGCGGCGAATTCGAACGTGGAGCGTGCGATTGATTTGGCGACGAAAGGGCGCTGCGAGGAAGCCCTTCCCGCGCTTAAGCAGACCCTATCGCGCCCGCCTGGTAGGGGGGCGGGCAATGAACAAACAAGCGGCAAACAGCTGGAGTACCGCGCGGCGATGGCTGCCGCGAAATGCGCCATGAGCCTCGACCAAGCACAAACGGCAGTGAACGCGCTCTTCCTCTTGAAGCGCGACTTCCCGCACGACCCCGAAGTGCTCTACATCACCACGCACTATCTTTCAGAGCTGGCCACGCGGGCGTCCCAGGAACTTGCGCACACAGCGCCGGACTCCTACCAAGCTCAAGAACTGCAGGCCGAGTCGTTCGAGTCGCAAGGCCGATGGGCGGAAGCCGCGGCGGAGTATCAGAAAATTCTGAATCAGAACGCCAATGTGCCAGGAATTCATTTTCGGCTGGGACGTGTGGCGCTCTCGAAAGGGGCGTCTGAGGCGAACACGGAAGAAGCGAAAAAGGAATTTGAGGAAGAGCTGAAGACTGATCCGAGCAACGCCGCGGCGGAATTCTCGCTGGGCGAAATTGCGCGCCGCGCCGGAAAGTGGGACGAAGCGATTGCGCGTTTTTCAACGGCTGCACGCCTTGATTCGGGTTTCGCGGAAGCCTACCTCGCGCTCGGGATGTCGCTGGCCTCGGCGCAAAAATTTGCTGAAGCCGTAGCGCCGCTCGAAAAATACGTGAAAATCGTGCCCGACGATCCCGCAGGCCACTACCAACTGGCGATCGCTTACGATCGCACCGGGCGCAAGGAAAGCGCCGCGAAGGAAATGCAACTGCAGCGTGAAGCTGCCGCGAAAGCGCCTCCAAGCGCCACTTCCGCAACGCCACAATGATTTCACGGCGGCGCTGGTTGCAACTCCTGAGCTCGTCGGGACTCGGAAGCGCGCTTGGTCCGTCTGGCGCCTGGCACGCAGGGCCAAAATCTAGCGCTCGCGCCGCGCGCATCCACGCCAATTCCCTCCCCGCTTTCGAAGGAATCCCAAGCGCCAAGAGCGGCATTTCTTGGACCCACGTCGCCGGCATCTCGCCCGAAATGTACATGCCGGAAACCGTCGGACCAGGCTGCGCGTTCCTGGATTACGACAACGATGGCTGGATGGACATTTACTTGGTCAACAGCGGCCCGTGCGACTTCTACACACCGCCGCATCCGCTGCGCAACGCGCTTTATCGCAATAATCGCGACGGCACGTTCGCTGACGTCACAGAGAAGGCTGGCGTTGCGGGAAACGCCTATGGAATGGGCGTGGCCGTGGGCGATTACGATGGGGACGGCCTTCCTGACATCTATTTGACGCAATATCCGCACAGCATTCTCTACCACAACAACGGGGACGGAACCTTTACCGACGTCACGGCGAAAGCGCGTGTGGCAGCGCCAGGATGGGCGACGAGCGCAGTGTGGTTCGATTACGATAACGATGGCTTGCTGGATTTGTTTGTTTGCCGGTTCGTAGATTTTAACAAAGCAAAAAACATCTACTGCGGCTATGGAGCAGAAAACAAGCGCTGGTACTGCAAGCCGAACGTGTACACGCCGATGCCCTGCTGGCTGTTTCGCAACAACGGCAATGGAACATTCACCGACGTGAGCAAAGAAACGGGAATTGCAAAATCGCTAGCAAAAGCGTGGGGCGTGGTTGCGGCGGACATTAATAATGACGGGTGGATGGATCTGTTCGTGGGCAACGACACGGTGCCGAATTTTCTTTTCGCAAACCGCAAGGGGCGCTTCGAGGAGATTGGTTTGCTTGCAGGAGTGGGACTGAGTCCGTTTGGGCTGGCGCGCTCCGGCATGGGCGTGGATGCCGCGGATTACGATCAAGATGGTTGGATCGATCTTTTTGTTACGAATGTGGACCACGAAACGTATTCGCTATATCACAACAGCAAGGATGAAACCTTCAGCGACGCCGCGCCCGGCTCGGGGATTGCGGCTACAACGAAAATGATGAGCGGCTGGGGAGTAAAATTGTTTGATTACGACAATGACGGCAATGTGGATCTGCTGCTCTGCAACGGACATCCGGATCTAATGGTCGAGCAGCGGTTACAAAATGTCGCGTATCGCGAGAAGCTGCTGCTGTTTCAAAACACCGGGAAAGGGTGGAAGAATGTGAGCGCGGAGAGCGGGCCGATTTTCTCACAGGAACTTGCGGGGCGAGGAATGGCGGTGGGAGATTTTGACAACGATGGTTCGTTGGACGTGCTGCTGACGCAAAATGACGGCGCACCTGTGCTTTTGAGGAACAACGCAGGACGCGAGAATCACTGGCTTGGGTTGAAACTCGTGGGACGAAAGGCAAACATCGAGGCGATCGGAGCAAGAGTCGCTTATCAGGCGGGAGATTTGCTGCGGCACCAATGGAAAGTGGGCGGAGGAAGCTATCTATCGTCGCACGATCCGCGCATGGTGCTGGGCGTGGGCCAGCGACAAAAGATTGACTGGCTCGAAGTGAAGTGGCCGAACCCCTGCGGAAAGACGGAACGTTTCACCAACCTGCCTGTGGACCGCTACATTACGATTGTGGAAGGCGAGGGTGGTTGGAAGTAAGGAATCGTGAATCGCACAGAGATTACTCTCGAGGCTTGGCGGGGGGCGCTGATCGCGTCACTGGTATTGGCGGGCAGCTTGTGTCATGTCACATTCGCACAAAAGCGGCAAACTCTAGATCCTTCCGCAGCGGAACAGTCCCCACAGCAGGCGCCTTCGCAAGCCGAAGGTGAGTTACAGACGGGAATTGCCTTAACGCGCAGCGGCCGCTTTGCCGAAGCGATCCCTCATTTTCTCGTCGCGCGAGGGCGTGTCTCCGAGGAATATGCCGCCGATTTCAATCTGGCACTTTGTTATGTCGGGGGAGGCGAACCCCAAAAAGCGGTCCCGATTCTAATCGGATTACGGAACGGCGGCCATGAAAATGCCAGCGTCGAGAACTTGCTCTCTCAAGCTTACGAGGGGAGCGGTGAGCCAATTGAAGCCTTTGAAGCGTTTCAAAAGGCGGCGGCATTCACGCCCAAGGATGAAAAACTCTATCTTCTGGTTGCCGCTGCCTTTCTGGAGAAGGAAGAGTATTCCGAGGGCTTGAAAGTCGTGGACGCCGGCCTCCAGAATCTTCCAGGCTCCGCAAAACTGCACTATGAACTCGGCTACGCGCTCTGGCAACTTGAGGAACCAAGCTTGGCCAAACCGGAACTGGAGCGTGCCGCTGCTCTTGCGCCTCGTTCGGGAATCGGTTATCTCGCGGCTGCTCAGGAGAGCTTCCTGCTCGGGAACATTTCCCAGGCCGCGCAAATTGCGCGTGCCGCAATTCATGAAGGGGTTGCGGATTATCAGTTGCTTGCGCTCCTCGGAGACGCATTGATCCAGGCGGGCGCAAGTCCCGGCCAGCCGGAATTTTCCGAGGCGCAAGATGCTCTGCAGAAATCCGTCGCTGCGCACGCGAACTTTGCAAGCTCGCAAATCGCACTTGGCCGTCTTTTGCTCCAAGAAGGAAAGCTGGACGCTGCGATTGAGCATCTGGAACTGGGCCACCGGCTTGTTCCGCAGAATCCCGCTCCCTGCTTGCTGCTTGCAACAGCCTACCGGAAACGCGGCCGGATCGACGAAGCGCAAGCCATGGTGGCCCTGGTCGTCAAGTTAAATGAGGAGAAGGCGCAGAAGCGGCGCGCGCTTTTAGATGAGCGTCGCTGACCAACTCCAGAACAGGTTTGTCCCGTTGACAACTATGTCTTGGGGAAGCTGCAGTTAGCTTAGTCAGCGTGCCGCGCCAGCCTGTTTTGATTCGGACAACCGCATCAGCGCCGGTAGGAGTTGGCCATAGTCAGAATTCTGAGGCTGGCCAAAAGCAAAGTAGATTTTGCTGAACAGGGAATATAGTTCGTCGTAGACACGTCTCTCCGAAACTTGCGGTTGAAATATCTTGTACTGCGGACACAACGCATCTTGCGCTTCTTCAACCGTCTTAAACGTTCCCGCCGCGAGAAAGGCGAAAATCGCGGATCCCAAGCTAACGACACTTCCCGCAGGAACAAGAACAGGCCGGCCAAGCACGTTGGCGTACACCTGGTTGAGGACATCACGATCGAGAATGACGCGCGTGTGCAGCGCGGTGCCTTCAATGGCGGCAAACAGTTCATCCTGTGCGGTGGTTTGGAGATTCCAGCCGAAGGTGATGCCGCGCAAGTTTGGATTAACGAGCACCGTGCGATCGCCGTTGTCCCAGGTCATGCGAAGCAAGCCGGTTTGCCCAGCGCGATATTTTTCCAGACCTTGGCTAAGGGTTTTCACATCGGTTCCGGCGCGCGTGGCAATAGCTTGAAAAATATCGCCGACGGCGGAAAGCCCGGCTTCGATGCCCGTGCCCTTGGGGTGCACGCTTCCCTGCACCACTCCGCAAACGCCCGGGACCAGACGTACGGACGGGGTGATGCCGATGATGCAAGTAGAGGTACCGACAACGTTGACAATGTCTTCGTTGCGGCAGCCTGCGCCGATGGCGTCCCAATGCGCGTCAAAAGCGCCGACGGGAATCGGGATACCTGATTTCAAGCCGAGTTTTTCTGCCCAGTGCGGCGAGAGGTGGCCGGCTAAGTGATCGGAAGTGGCGCATTCGCCCTCAAGCTTTTCGCGTACGCCAGCCAGGAGCGGGTCCACCTTGACCAGGAATTTCTCTGGAGGGAGTCCGCCAAGCGAGGCATTCCACATCCATTTGTGGCCCATGGCACAAACGCTGCGCTTGACCTTTTTCGCGTCCGTGACGCCGCAAAGCGTTGCCGCCACCATGTCGCAATGCTCGAACGCGGACACAAATTCTCCTCGCTTGCCCGGATTATGGCGCAGCCAGTGGAGCAGTTTGGAGAAACCCCATTCTGAGGAATACACGCCTCCGCACCATTCGATGGCTTCGAGCTTTTCGCGGTGCGCGGCTTCGGTGATTTCGGCGGCTTCGGCTTTGGCGCGATGGTCGCACCAGAGATAGTAGTCGTCGAGCGGCTGAAGATTCTTCCCAACTGGAATTACCGAAGAACCCGTTGTGTCCAGAGCAATGGCCAGAACCTGATCGCTCTTTACCCCAGATTTTTGTAGAGCTTCGCGGGTGGCACCGGCCAGAGCGTGCATGTGGTCGGTGTGCGACTGCGTGGCAAATTCCGGATCTTCTCGTTTGCGACGCAGAGGATATTCCTCGATCGCAGAATGGAGCAAACCGCGTTCGCTATCCACCAGCGAAACGCGCACGTTCAAAGTTCCGAAATCAACGCCAGCAACAACCGCCATTTCAGTCTCCGCGAGAGTCCCCCACCATGGGGACCGTTCCTCAAGTTAAACTAAAATGCGCCCCTGCAGCCGTGCGTCAGAGTTTGTCAAAAGACCTCAGAAAAACTGATCAGTTCTGGCCCCTTGGATAGTACTTGGCACAATAAATCAGGCCCAGAACGACCAGAAGCCCGCCCCACCACACAGGAGCGTGCAGGTTCGCCAAAACCGTGTTGGGCGGATGCGACCATTCCGCCAGCCCGCTGATCAGGATCAGCAAGCCGTAAACCAACAACAAAAAGCCTACGAAAAACCAGATCGGAATGATGTGATGCTTTTCGGTCATGGCGTCTCACCAGAAAATAATTTGCAAAACCACCAGGATCGCGAGCGCGGCTACGCCCCACACGACCGGCCGATGCAGCCAGCTCGTGTGCTCTTCGCGCGGCACTTCCGTGAGCGCATAAACCAGACCCTTCAGTTCGTGATCGGGCCTGGGCTTGGTCACCAGGGTTACGAGCACGGTAACCACCGTGCAGGTCACGCACGACCACAGGGCCTGGTACATGTCTTGCGCAAGTGCCTGGGCTTTGGGGGAAAGCGCAAACACGCTCACCCAGTAGTGATTCAGCTTCATGAGCGTGAACATTCCGACTGAAGATACCGTTCCCGCCAGCAGGCCCCAGAATCCCGCGGCGCGCGTCACGCGTTTCCACAGCATTCCGAGCAAAACCGTGCCGAAAAGCGGCGCGATGAAGAATCCAAAGAGCGCCTGCACGTAGTCCATGATGCTGGCGAAGTTCATCACCAGATAGGCCGTAGCGATGCTGATAACCAGGCCGATCAGCGTGCACCAGCGCCCCATTGAAACATAATGTTGGTCGGGCGCTGTCTTGACCAGGAAAGGGCGATAGATGTCGTAGGTCCACACGGTTGCAAAGGCGCTTACGTTGCCCGCCATGCCGGCCATGAATCCCGCGACGAGCGCGGTGATTCCCAGGCCCAGCAAACCGGGCCCGCAGTAGCGCGCGAGCATCAAAGGAAGCACTTCGTTGAAGCTGTGTTGCCCGGGTTGCAAGCCACTCGCGGGAACCAAGTGGATCGGCAGCACCGCACGCGCCAGCAACCCAGGAATAATGACAATCAGCGGCACGGCCATTTTGAAGAAGGATCCGATGATCGGCGCCATTTTTGCCGAGCGAATGTCCTTGGCCGAAAGGACGCGCTGCACCACAAGAAAGTCCGTCGTCCAATAACCCATCGCTTGCACTGCGCCAAGACCGAAGACGATGCCCGTCCAGTGAATGCCCATGGGATTGTCCCCAAAAGACCGCATCGGGGCCCACATGTGCGTGAAGTCCTGGCCCGGGAAATTCTCATGGATGCGCGCGACCATTCCGTGCCATCCGCCCGTTTCGATCATGCCGAGAATTGGAATGAGCAACGCGCCAAACCAAATGAGGAAAAATTGCAAGACTTCATTGAAAATCGCGGAAAACAATCCGCCCGCCGCAACGTAAATACCGACCGTAAGCGAAGAGATCCAAATGCTGAAGTTGATGTCCCAACCGAGCACCACTTTCATTACCACGGCCATGGCGTACATGTTCACGCCGGACATCAGGATGGTCATGATCGCGAAGGTAATGGCGCTTAGCCCGCTGGCTTCGGGGCCGTAGCGCAGTTGCAAGTAGCCGGGAACGGAATGCGTTTTACAAATGTAGTAAAAGGGCATCATCAGGAGGCCCAGGAAGACCATGGCAGGAATCGCGCCAATCCAATACCAGTGCGCCGCAAGAATGCCGTATTGATACGCCGAGCCCGCCCAACCCAGCAATTCCAACGAACCCAGGTTCGCTGAAACAAAAGCCAGTCCCGCGACCCAGGCGGTCATTTCGCGACCGGCTAAGAAAAAATCTTCGCCCGTATTCGCGAACCGCTTGAGGTAAAAGCCGATGGCCAATACCAGCAGAAAATAGAAAGCAATGATGACCAGATCCACCGCCGACAGATGTACCAGGGTGGGAGCCGCCGCCATCATCGCGATCATTTTTTCTCCTTAGGCTGCCCGTAGTAGGCGTCCTTGCCGTGCTTTCGCAGAAAGTGTTTGTCGTGCAGCGAGCGTCCGATGGACCCCGCTTGCGAATTGATGCCTAAAGTAAAGTAAGCCATGCGCGCGACGAATTCCAGGATCACGGCGTTGTGCGCAGAGGCCTGCGGATCCGGGCCCCACGCAAACGGGGCATGATTGGCCACCAAAACCGCCGGAATCACGGAGTAGTCGATGTCGCGAAACGTGCGGACAATGGCGTGGCCTGTGTTCTCCTCGTAATTTTCCGAAATCTCGGAGTCATGCAGTTCTGCCGTGACCGGCACCGGTCCATGGAAAGAATCCGCGTGCGTGGTGCCGAGGCAAGGAATCGGCCGCCGCGCCTGGGCCCAGGCAGTCGCATACTCGGAATGAGTATGACTGACGCCGCCGATCCCAGGGAAAGCTTTATAGAGAACCAGATGTGTCGGCAGATCAGAAGAGGGCCGAAGTTTGCCCTCTACGATTTTGCCGTCCAGGTCGGTAACAACCAGGTCCGCGGGCTTCATCTTTTCATAAGCAACGCCGCTCGGCTTGATGACCACAAGCGAGTCTTTGCGGGAAATGCCGCTGGCGTTTCCGAAAGTGAAAAGGACGAGTCCCTTGCGCACCAGCTCAAGGTTAGCTTCCAGGACTTCGCGTCGAAGATCAGGCAGCAGCATTGCTTCCGCGGGCAGGCTGCCGTGAGCTCAGCCTGCATGGGTGGAAATTCACGGCAAAAATCGAATTTGCAAAGCAAATGCCGCGGTGGGACGGGCTTGTGACAGGCCGCGCGATTTGCCGAGGGTCCATGGTGGCCGCTGATGTCCCCCCAAACGACAGGAGCCATTCTGGGCGTGACAATATCATGGGCCAGGGGCCCCTGCCAACTGCAAACGCTTGCAAACAACCATCGGTCAGGGGCTCACCAGCCGCCCCACACGCGGCTGGCCTTGCCCGCATCCCTTCCGCAAAATCTGTAGGCTCGCGGGTAGAAGGATTTCTAGGAGACCCGGGAGCTGCGCTTCACCAAGCCCATCTTTTCGAGCTTTTCCAAGTGCGCGGCAATGTCACTTTCCAGTTGGCCATCGGTAACCTCGAAATTGGTTCGGATTACGTTGACAAGGTCCTCGAAGCTGACGCCATTCTGGTTTTTCTCGAGGTGATTCCACAATTTCGAGGCCACGGCGTTGAGGCTGTAGCACATCCCTTTTTCAACGTCGAGAAGCACCCCGCCGTCTTGCGTATAAGTGGAGCGCACCGAAGCAGAGGCGTTCCAAACAGAGTTCGGATGAGTTTTCATGGTGTCCCTCGTGGATTATGTATTTTTGAAATGAAGTTACTGCTATGTCTTTGGGCACAAAGAGAGCAGCTGACGGTTCGCAGCGAGATTTCAGCTAGGAGTGGAAGGAGGCCCTGAATTCCTTTTGAAAAGCGAAGGCAAAAAGCACAAACTCGATTGGATTCTTCTTGGCTTTCTCATTTCCTTATCCGTGCAAACGAGAGTCGGCCGGGCAGAGACTTCGTAAAACTGCATTAAAAAAACTGAGGGCCAGCGGGGCTTAACTGCGAAGACCTTTGGTTTCCTGTTCCTTCACCTGCTACACGATGGAATTCCGCTGCAACGGAAGTCGCGCTTCCACCTGTTCTCGAAGCTTTGCGCGACAAACCACCCTAAAATTTTAGGGACCGGAAACCGACCTGTCCAGCGGATTTTGCCAACATTTCTTTAGGCTGGTCTTGGTCAGCGGGCAAGTCCGCGCTAGTATTTGTGAGCCCAAAGGACCCAAAGGAAATGTCCAAAAAGAAAGGAGCCTTCGGCAATGAAATTGCGCCTCGCTGCTCTCATTTCTGTCCTGATCACGGTCTCCGTCTGCGCGGGGGCATACGCTCGGAAGCTGGAAGTCAACAAAGTGCCTTCTGCGGGGCCGGCTGGCGCTTCGGACAAGGCCTATCTGGGGCCATGGGACCTGACGTTGAAATCTCCGGGACGGGACTATCCTTCGTGGCTCGAGCTTCGCGAAGAAAATGGCCGGCTGAGCGCGGAATTCGTGGGCCGCTGGGGAAATGCGCGGCCGCTTCCGAAGGCGGAGCTTTCGAACGGCCGGCTCACCTTTGTTTCG
>QHYI01000132.1:18394-25125 GCA_003223245.1 Acidobacteriota bacterium | reverse complement strand
GGGAAAGCCCGTTCCGTTATTCAACGGAAAAGACCTCACGGGATGGCACATGAGCGAGGCAAATCCAGAGAAAGTCTGGAAAGTGGAGAATGGCGAGCTGATCTCGCCGGGAAATGGCCCGGAGTTGATCAACGACTCGAAATTCGAAGACTTCAAGTTGCACGTCGAGTTCAATTGCGGAGAAAACTCCAACAGCGGCGTTTATTTGCGCGGCCGCTACGAAGTGCAGATCGAAACGGACTCCATTCAAGAGCCGACGAGTCATCATATGGGCGGCGTCTACGGCTTTCTCGCCCCTACGCCCGAGCTGCCGCGAAAACCGGGCATATGGCAAACGTATGACATCACGCTCGTTGGGCGCATGGTCACGGTTCGGCAAAATGGCCAGACCATCATCAACAACCAGGAAATTCCCGGTATAACGGGCGGCGCGCTGGACAGCCATGAAGGATTGCCCGGCCCCATCTACTTACAGGGCAGCGAAAAGGGGCACGTGGCGTTTCGCAGCATCGTTCTTACGTCGGCGGAAAAGTAGTGCAGTCGGAAAAGTTGGGAAGCCAAGAAATAAAGTGAACTCCTGGAACGGAAGTGGCGACCCCGCGGAGACTTGAACTCCGAACCTCATGGTTCGTAGCCATGCGCTCTATCCAATTGAGCTACGGGGTCGTATGGCCACATTTTATCATGGCGGCCTAACCCGGCAAAATTGACGATCTAGTTAGCGCCAGATGCCAGTTGAGCTGTGGGGACGCAGTGCTAGCCACCTCTTCCAAACTCCACGCGATGCTCTTCCGGGCCGAGCCCGACAACCATTGCGCCAACCACCAGCACGATCAGGGCGAACAGGCCCATGGCGCGGCCATAGCTCATGGAACGCGCCATGCTCGCTTCAAAATACGCGCTTCCGGAAGCGATCAACACGCCAAGTTGGTAAGCGAAGCCGGGGAAAAATCCGCGCAACGCATCGGGCGACAGTTCATTGATGTGCGCCGGAATGACACCCCAAGCGCCTTGTACCATGAACTGCATAAGGAACCCTCCGGCCAGAATCAGCGCAGGGCTCGGCACGAACACCCACATGGGAATAAGCACGCACGCCAGCAGCAGGGCCGTGATCATTGCAAAGCGCCGCCCTTTGTGGTCTGAAAAATATCCGAACGCCAGCCCGCCGAGGATCGCGCCGACCATAGAAAATGCTGTAAAATCCGACGTGCGCTCCGGATTGAAGCCGTGCTGCTTTTGCAAGTAAGTCGGGTACATGTCCTGCGTGCCGTGGGAGATGAAATTCACCATGGCCATTAGCACAACGAGATAAGCGAAACGCCGCCAATTTCCATAGATCGCCCGGCGGTAACTCGTCCAATCCGTGCGCGAACGATGCCAGGCTTCCGGTTCCTGCACTTTTGCGCAAACGAAAAGCGTGGCGAGCGCCGGCACTATGCCGACAAAAAAGAGCGGTCGCCATCCCCAATGCGGATAAACAAACCGGTATGCGCCTGCTGCAAGCAGGAATCCCAGCGCGTAACCCTCCTGGAGGAACCCGGAAACGACTCCGCGCCATTTCGCAGGAATCGACTCCATCGTCAGGGAAGCGCCCACGCCCCATTCCCCGCCCATCCCGATTCCATAGAGCAAGCGCAGGAGTAAAAAGACGCGATAGTTCGGAGCCAGCCCGGATAAAACTTCGATCACCGAGTAGTAAAGAATATTGACAATGAGCGGAATGCGCCGTCCATAGCGGTCCGCCAGCAAGCCGAAGAAAATCGCCCCAATCCAGCGTGTCGCCAGGCTCGCGGCAACGGTCAGCGCCAACTCCGGAATGGTCTTACCAAACTCGGCGGCAATGGGGGTCAAAACAAAAGTCAGGACGAAAAAATCGAAAGCGTCAAACGTCCAGCCAAGAAATCCAGCCAGGACGGCGTAGGACGTGTTCTTGCGCTTCGGTCGGGCAGAATCCGCCATTTCAATCCGTGCTCCACTCGTGCGCCCGCGGCATCAGGCGCGAAAGCAACGTGGCACAGACCGCCGCAAGCACCAATAGCATGAGGCCAAATGCTATTTTCCCCAACAGCATCTTCCCGGATCCGAACAGCGCCAGATATACCGTGCCGCAGCCCAGTGCCCACGATGACAGATTGCGTCCCAAATCCCTCGTTTGTGTCACCTCCGGCGCCAACCGCGCAACCGGCTTCCATCCAACAACATACGGCCGTACCTTCCGGTAGAATTTCACCAACACATCTTCCCTTTCAGGCTTGGTCAGGAAAGTTACCGCAATCCATACCAGCGAAGTCAGGACTGTGGTCACAAGCGCATTTTTGGCAAACAGCACGGCCTCTGATCCTGAGAATGGCTTCAACCAGGAAAGCGTCGCCGTTACCGCAATGGCCGTTGCCATAGCTGCGATTTCGCTCCACGCATTGATCCTCCACCAATACCAGCGCAGCAGGTACACGCCGCCCGTGCCGGCGCCAATCGTTAGCACCACTTCCCAGCCAGCAACAATCGAACCCAGCTTCGCCGAAACGTACGCCGAAATGACCACCAGCAGCACCGTCGCCAGCCGCGAGATTAAAACGTAATGCTCCTCCGTGCCATCCCGCTTCACGAACCGGCGATAGAAATCTGCGACCAGATACGACGCTCCCCAGTTCAGTTGCGTGGCCACCGTGGACATGAACGCGGCCATGAATCCCGCGAATACTACTCCCCGCAACGCGTGCGGCATGTGCTCCGCGACTATTCGCATATACGCGGGCTCCGGGTGCGAAAGGCCGGGATACAAAACAATCACCGCGAGTGCCGCGAGAATCCACGGCCAAGGACGCACCGCGTAGTGCGCGACGTTGAACCACAGCACCGAAAGCAAACCGTTGCGTTCGTCGCGCGCGCTGAAAATCCGCTGCGCGATGTAGCCGCCGCCACCGGGCTCGGCTCCCGGATACCAAAACGCCCACCACTGCACTCCGAGATAAACCGTGAAGGTGATTACCGGAAGCGCCCACATCGCCTGGAAAGTGAACGGGCGGGAAAAATCGGGGAAGAACGCGGTGGGGTCCGCAGCGGTAGGCCCTGCTGCCGTTTGCATCGCCGTGAGTTTCGCAAGCATGAGGTGCATCCCGCCAACTGCGTCGATTGCATACCAGGCGATGGCGATGACAATCGCCATCTTGAGCACGAATTGAAAAAGGTCGGTCCACAACACGCCCCAAAGCCCGCCCAGCGCCACGTAAAATCCGGTGAACGGAATCAGAAAGAAGACGCAAATCCACAGGGAGGTTGTTTCGCTGACCCCTAAGCTGATAGCAACGATAGCCGTCATTGCCTTGGTGACCCATCCAAGGATGAGGCAGTTCATCAGCAAGCCGAGATACAGCGCGCGAAAGCCGCGCAAAAATGCCGCGGGCTTGCCGGCATAGCGCATTTCCGCGAATTGCACGTCCGTCAGCAGCCCGGAACGCCGCCACAACCGCGCAAAGAGAAAAACGGTCATCATGCCCGAAGGCAGAAAGCTCCACCAAAACCAATTCCCGGCAATGCCATTGCGATAGACGAGGCCGGTAACCACCAGCGGCGTGTCCGCGGCAAAGGTGGTCGCCACCATGGAAGTTCCCGCGAGCCACCACGAAACGTTGCGGCCCGACACGAAATAATCTTCCGTGCTTTGCCCCGAGCGGCTTCGAAAATACAACCCGAGAACCAAAGTAATGAGCAGATAAGCGGCGACGGCGATCCAGTCGGCGGCGGCAAATGTCAAGATGGGTCCTTTCCCAACAAGTTCCTGCAAGGACGGTGCGTCGTAGTGTATAGCACTTTCCCGCGGTCGCGCGCATCGAGTTTCTGTCCTCCCTAAGCTCCCAGGGCCCCTCGGTAACCTCGGTAACTTTGGGGTTGACACCTTACCCAAGCCCGACCATACTCAGGTCAAATGTCTACCCAAGAAGACAAAGAACGCCTGGAACTGCTGCAAGGCACACTGGATCTGTTGATCCTGCGGACCCTGATTTTTGGCCCGCAGCACGGCCAGGGCATCGCCCGCGCCATCCAGCAAACCTCGGAGGAGGAATTACTCGTAGAACACGGCGCCCTCTACCCTGCCCTTCAGCGGCTTGAGGATCGCGGCTGGATCTCCGCCAAGTGGGGAACGTCTTCCAACAACCGCAAAGCGCGCTTTTACTCGCTGACCGCGGCCGGCCGCAGGCAACTTGGCAAAGAAACCACCAAATGGAAGCGGCTAACGGCGGCGATCGGGCGCATTTTGGAGTCCGAAGGAAGCTAGGCAAAGAGGTTGGGCCATGTTCCGGCGCAAACGCAAAGCAAGCGACTTCAACGATGAAATCGAATCGCACCTGCGGTTGGAAACCGAACGCCTCCGCGAACAAGGTCTAAGCGAAGATGACGCACGAGCCGCCGCGCACCGCGCCTTCGGCAACGTGACGCAAGCTCAAGAGCGCTTCTACGAAGCCGGTCGCTGGCTGTTTTGGGATCATCTCTGGCAAGACCTCCGCTTCGCCTTGCGCATGTTGCGCAAATCTCCCGGCTTCACCGCCGTCGCCGTCCTGACCCTCGCCCTCGGTATCGGGGCCAACACTGCGATTTTCAGCCTAATCAACGGCCTGATGCTGCGCACACTCCCCGTGCGTGATCCAGGGCAGCTCGTCGAACTCCTCGAACGCGGTCCCGGTGATCCTGAACCTGGGTTCAACGAATTCTCCTGGGACGCTTACCGGATCATGCGCGACGGCAACCACGTCTTCTCGGACCTGTTCATTGGGTCTACTATGAACTTTTTCCCAGTCCGCGCCGATAAGCTGCAGCCCCAGACCGTGTTTGGCGGAAGCGTAGGAGGAACCTTCTTCCAAGGGCTCGGAGTGCGGGCCGCAGCAGGGCGCTTGATCGGCCCCGAAGATGTTCACATGGGCGATCACGCCCCAGTAGCCGTCGTGAGCTGGTCATTCTGGAAGTCCCGATTCAATCTCGATCCCGGAATCGTCGGCAAGAAAATCGTCGTCGGCAACGACGCTCCGCTTACCATCATCGGCGTGACACAACGCGGGTTCTACGGACTCAGCGAACACGCGAAACAAGACATTTGGTGGCCTAGATCCCTTGGCCCTTCTCAGGGACGGGGATTCCCACTGTTAGCGCGACTCGAACGGGGCGTTTCGATAGAACAAGCGCGAGCGGAAATGACGGTGCTGTTCCAAACGGCGATGAATGCCCCCGACGCGGGGCTATTCGCGAAGGGAACGAAACTCCGAATCGAGCCTGCGGGAGACGGCGTTTCGACGCCTTTGACGCAGATGCTCTCGACACCGCTGACCGTCTTGATGGCAACGGTGGGGCTGCTGCTGCTACTCGCGTGTGCGAATCTAGCAGGGCTGCTCCTGGCGCGTGGAGCATCGCGCCAGCACGAAATGGCCGTGCGTGCCTGTCTCGGAGCGGGTCGCGGTCGGCTGATTCGGCAGACGCTCACGGAGTCTGTGCTCCTTTCGATGACGGGCGGCGCACTGGGTATCTTCCTGGCTTATTTTGGGACTCGCGGACTCGTCCGGATTTTCGCGTCGGGACGCCAGATTGCCGGAGCTCCGGTTCACTTCGAGTCTCTCAGCAACCCCGATGGGCATGTTCTGCTATTTACTGGGGCAATCGCGATAACGACGGCGCTTCTGTTCGGAGCAGCGCCCGCGATTCGCGCTTGCCGCCCGATTCCCGCGCAGCCACCGCAGTCAGCAGCGCGGATTGGCGAATCAAAATCTCATCGACTGTTCGGCAAGGGCCTGATCGCTTCACAGGTAGCGCTCTCCCTCGTGCTAGTGAGCTCGGCGGGACTGTTTGTGGGGTATCTGTCGCATCTTCGGAACCTGAATCTGGGGTTCGAGCGCAATAATCTACTGCTGGTCACACTCGATTTCGCGCACAGTGGCTATAACGCTGCGCAATTCCCGCGGCTCTCTCAAGAGCTGGTGATGCGGCTGGACGCCATTCCCGGCGTAAGCTCAGCCACCTTCAGTAGCTTGAGCCCGATGGAAGGCCCCGGTGCGGGGGCCTCCGCATTTGCGGAAGGCCATCCTGAAAAACAGACCCAGGCCTCCATCAATTACATTGCCCCCGACTATTTCGAGACGTATGGCACACCACTTCTCGCCGGTCGCGATTTTTCAGCAAGCGACCAGGTCGGCTCCCCTGTCGCAATCATTAGCGAGGCTGCTGCTCGCGATTGCTTCGGCAATGAGAACCCGATTGGGAAACATTTGACGCTGAGCCATATCAACAATTCGACCAAGGACGAGATCACCTACGAGATTGTCGGCGTAGTCGGAAACGCGAAATACAATGATATTCAGCAACCTGCGCCGCCCACGATCTATCCGGACCTGCTTCAACAGGGCTTCAGTGGTTCCCAACTCGCGATCCGCACGAAAATCGATCCGGATGGAGTTGCCAGCGCGGTTCGCCAAACCGAGGCCGCGGTGTTGACGACCGTCCCCATCGTTCGGAGCATGACGATGAACGAGCAGATCGACTCGTCCATCGTTCCAGAGCGGTTGATCGCAATGCTTTCCGCAGGGTTCGGCGCACTGGGCGCCCTGCTTGCGGCCATCGGCCTGTACGGTCTGCTCGCGTACACGGTCGCCCGGCGCACGCACGAGATCGGTGTGCGCATGGCGCTGGGCGCGACCCGAAGCGATGTAATGCGCATCGCCCTGTACGACGCGCTGTGGATGGTC
>QHYI01000132.1:0-18361 GCA_003223245.1 Acidobacteriota bacterium | reverse complement strand
GCTGCGATAATGATCGCGGTCGGTTTGATTGCTGCTTACCCGCCCGCGCGCCGCGCCATGAAGGTCAATCCGATCGCGGCGCTGAGACACGAGTGATTTCCAACGGTTGTGTGCCATGGTTGCCCTCGAAGCAAGAGAGCTCACGAAGTGCTACTTGCCTTCGGTGCCTGCCGTGCGCGATCTCTCATTTTGTTTGGCTGAAGGCCAGGTACTCGGATTTGTTGGCCCCAATGGATCGGGTAAGAGCACCACGATGAAGATGTTGACCGGGCTGCTTCAACCCACCCACGGCCAAGTTCTCTGGTGCGGCGCAGCGATTCAGCGCGACTTGCTGCAGTATCGCAAACGGTTAGGTTATGTTCCCGAAGAGCCCGATCTGTATCCATTTCTTACCGGTTGGGAGTACCTGGAGCTTGTCGGCACGCTTCGCGGATTGCCACGCAAGAGTTTGACGGCGAAGATCGACGCGCTGCTGGCGCTTTTTTCGCTGGCTCCGCACCGCCATTCAGCGGTCGCCTCATATTCAAGAGGAATGCGCCAACGTATCGTGCTCATCGCTTCTCTTCTGCACGATCCCTCGCTTTTGATTCTTGATGAACCGCTTTCGGGCCTTGACGTCACGTCCGCGATGATTGTCAAGGATTTGATCAAGACGCTCGGCGAACGAGGCAAAGCCATTTTGTATTGCTCGCACGTTTTGGAGGTCGTCGAGAAAGTGTGCTCCCACATCATCGTCCTTCGCAAGCGAAGGACTCTCGCATACGGCCATCCTTCGGAGCTCATGAAATCCGCCGGGCAGTCCTCTCTTGAGCACGCCTTTGCACATCTGGTCGAGGGCGGCGATGCGGCGCAGGCCGCCCGTGACATCGCCGCCGTAATGAGTTCGGTGTGATCTCCGCGTTGAAAAAATCCGTTTGCTCTAGCCTGGAAGCGCTCTCAGAGAAGCCGTTCTACCGCCTTCTTCGGCATTGCGTGGACCGGATGTTTTATGACGGTGCAGGCTCCAGAACAGGCGAAGTGGATGCCAGCATTGGGATCATTCTAGCGATTCTTGCCGCGCCGGGCGCGTTTGTTTCCTTGGCGCTGTTCAGCAAGTATGGGGCCTTTTTTCTGTGGTTTCGGGCTTATTACGTCAAGGACCCGGTCGGTTCGTTGCTACGGAGCGGAGCGACTCTGCATTTCGATCCATACACTGCCTCTTTGCCAGACGAGTATTTCTTCATTGTTCTTTCGATGGTGGTCGCCGCCGCCGTGGCGCTCTGGAAATGGGACAGGCTGCTGCCCGACAGGCGCGATTATGCGAATCTTGCGCATCTCCCTCTCCGGAGCAGGGACATCTTCTTTGCAAATCTCACCGCGCTGCTTCTCCTCGCCGCGCTTCTATCCGCGGACATCAACGCCGTCTCTTCCTTGCTTTTCCCATTGCTCGCATGCGGCTCGCGCGAAGTCTTCAGCTACACGGCACTGTTTTTCGCCACGCACATTGTTTCCGTCGTCCTTGCGGCCGCGTTCGGATTTCTCGGCGTGCTCTCGGTCTTGGCCGTTTTGATGAGTGCTTTGCCGTACCGCGCGTTTCGAAAGGCCTCCATTTACGCCCGGAGCGCCGTTCTGATTTTCCTCGTCGCCCTGCTCACCACGTCTTTCTCCGAACCGGCCAAGATCGAGCGGCTCGAGCGTGGCGCAAGCGCATGGTCGCGGTTTCCTCCGCCCGCTTGGTTTGCCGGGTTGTGCCAGTCGTTGCGTGGCATTCGGGAGCCGCTGTTCTGTTCGTTAAGTGCCGCCGCGATCTTTGGAACCATCTGCGCCTTTCTCGTCGCCCTCAGTGCTTACGCGCTCAGCTATAGGCGTTCCTTTGTACGCAGCGCGGAAACCATGATCGTCTTGCCTGCCGGCGGCGCAATAGCGTCGCACGCCTTCCGTTTAGCCGATCTTCTCTTGCTTCGAGGTTCTCTCGAGCGGGCAGGCTATCGTTTTGTGCTGAAGACGCTCTTCCGTAGCGAGGCCCACTCGCTTGCCTGGATCGGTTTCACCGGCATCGGCGTCATTCTCTGGTGATCTACTCGCGATATTGGGACTGGAAAATCGCGGCGGTGCACACAATCGTTGTCTCGACGATCGTGCTGTTGCTGATCGAAACGCATTTATTGGGCTTTAGAAAAATTCCGTTTACGTGCAACGCGCCCCCGTTTAGGCAAACCAGCATCTTGCGGTTTATCGTGTGTGTTTTAGGGTTTTACGGTTTTTCGGCAATCGTTCCGGCCATGGAACGGGATGCATTCGATAACTCCTTTCCATTCGAAGAACTAATCGTTATCCTGTTCTTCATCTGGGGCATCTTGCTCTACGCCGTACGAAAAAGCCAAACCGAGCAGGAACGCCGCGTGATCTTCAACGACGTCTTGCCCCCGGCCGTCGAAACCCTCGACCTCACCTTCCGTCGGTAGCATCTTGCCAGCGGTTGGAACCGGAGACCCACGAACGACAGTTGGGACACTTTCAGGAACGCATTTGGTTTGAATGCTTGCGGTAAGCTCGTCTCGACCACTGGGCCAGGCGAAACCGAGGTCACCCCGATTGCTCCCCAAACTTCACTGAGATATTGGTGCGCGCACGCCGCGGCCCGGGAATACGCCCTCGACCAGCTTGCCATCCTGGACCACGGGAACCCCGCCTACCAACACAAACGGAATGCCCTCGGAATACTGCAGCGGCTTCTCATAAGTGGCCTTGTCAATGACGGTGCTAGCGTCGAACACCGTGATGTCCGCATCGGCGCCCACTCGAATCCTGCCTTTGTCTTTGAATGCGGGTGCGCGCTTTTCCAGCCGTTGTGCCGGCATCAGCGTCATCTTTTTCAGCGCCGTCATCAAGTCCAGTGCTTTTTCTTCGCGGACGTAATGTCCGAGCACGCGAGCATAGGTTCCCGCGGTTCGTGGATGTCCTTTGCCATTAAAAAGCGCGCCATCACTGGCAATCATTGTCAGCGGGCTTTCGATGGCCGCGTCGATGTTCTCTTGCGTGTTCGAAGGCAGAATGATCATCCCGCCTTCTTTGCGATAACGCAGAAATGCATCACGCGTCAGATGCTCGCCTGTCGCGGGCCAAAGCATGGGAGCAAAATAGCTGTCCGGTTCGTTCTCTTTGTGATCGAGAAACGCCGCCTGGATGCTGGTCATGCCCATCGTGTAGGGATAAGCCTCGGTGGTCACGTCCATGTCGCGCGAGCGGGCCTCTGAAATCATCTGAAGTTCGTGGACGACGTCCGGGCCTCCCGTGCTCTGGATGTGCACAATGTGCAGCGGCGCGCCGCTGATCGCCGCGGCGGCAATCGCTTCTTCAAAGCCAGGGAAATGCCCTGGAGTCGCCGCGGAATTCGGCGCTCCTGCGCGGATGTGAATGTGGCAGGAAGCGTGATGCTTCGCTGCTACGCGGAACACCTGGACGATCTCCCAATTGGTCGCCGCTTCCGTGTAAGCTGGACCAACTCCCACGGCTAGCGCGCCTCGCTGCAGCCCTTTCTCGAGCAGCGATAGGATCTGTTCCATTTCTTGTGGCGTTGCTTCTCGGTGAGCCGCATCGGCGCTTGGCAAGAGTTGCCCGGGATCGTGCATCACCGCCATGCGCACGGGAATGTGCCCCACGCTTGCTCCAAAGTTGATGAGCGCCTTGCCCTCGCGCTCTCCATACCAATGGTCAACATCGGCCACGCCGACTTCCAATTCCAGCGCCGTGGTCACTCCATCGTGGGCCTTCGCCGCATAATTCTCCGCGTCTTGCCCATGCTGGTGCAGATCGATAAAGCCCGGGGAGACAACCAACCCCTTCGCGTCAATGATTTGCTTCCCTTTTAACGCCCCGCTGCTGATTGCGCGAATCTTTCCTCCGCCGATTCCGACGTTGCGCACCGCATCCAAGCCTGATTCAGGATCCATCACTCGTCCGTTCACAATCACAACGTCATAGGTCACATCTTGTGCGAACGCTGGTGTCGGTCGAGCAATCCCGAAAAGCAGCAGAGCAGTTGCAGCTCCCAACGTGAGTTTGGCAATGTTTCGTGCGCACTTGTCGGCCATAGCCCGACCGTCCTTTGAATCAAGCCGCCAAGTTTCTTCAGGTCCCGCGAATGTGTCAAATGATTTTACAAGGGGAAAAGCGAAACGTTGGTGCGCGACCTAGTCTGCGAAGCCCTTGCAAGGCCAGGGACGGAAGCCAGTGTCCACCGCGCCCGGGCGGGTCCCGGCATTTTTGCCCGGTGTGCCTCTAACCCATTGAATCAGAAGAGGATGGCTCAGAGCAGAAAGAAGAACCCGGGTCGCTGGGGGGAGCGACCCGGGCGGGGTACTACCGAGGGGGGCCGGAGGAAACTTGTATAAGCGGCGGGCTTGCCCCGCCGACCAGTTCAGTTCACGTGGTTCACGGCCAACATGCAAATCTGGCGCAATTCTTCGTAAGTGAAATAAGTCTCTTCTTCCTGGCCGGAGACTTCTTTGTGGCCGAAGCCTGACTCGCTCGAAATGCGATTCAGTTCTTGTTCCGAAAGACCAAGCAGCACTGCCGCGCGCCGCCGGGTCACGTACTTGAGTTCCTGTGTCTTCATGTCCGCCGACCTCACGAAGGTAAAAGGACCATGCCGTCCTCTTCCACTGCCAGGATCATGGTCTTGTAAATATCAACGTCCCAATTTTCACCAATTCGCAGCCGAACTGTGTCGCGTCCGTCTTTCAGAAGCTTTCCTCGCAGCGGCACCTTGATATCGCCCAATGCCACCTGGAGAACCACCGGCTGCCCGATCCAAGCCTTGAACGCGCTTTCCATTCTCTCGACCCCCGCAGAACTTCAGCGTGACAGGAAGAGAATCGCGCGGAGAATTGCGGCTCACAATGGTACAGAGAGGGTACGGGACTAGTAAGGTCGTACTGTTTCAATTCTGGAGACCAAACTAAAGAGAGGTCCGAGGAAAGTACGTTCGTACTGCACCCAGAGAACGGCCGAACCATAGCTCCAAACGTTTTGCGCTGGCATCGTCTAGAAATGGAACAGCGCCACCAAAGCACACAGGGGGAGATGCACGTTGGTACAGGGATACCGACCGCACGGTCAGGCGTCGGACTGGCCCTTGGTGGGGGGTTTGCCCGCGGATTTGCGCACCTTGGCGTCTTAAAAGTCCTGCGGCAGCACCAAATAAAGGTGTCGCACATTGCGGGCAGCAGCGTCGGCAGCATCCTGGGCGCGGCGTATGCCAGCGGCGCGCCACTCGAACGCATCATCGAGGCTTGCCGATCACTACGCTTGCGGCATATCGCCCGCTGGCGGGTCTCGCGGCTAGGTCTCGCCAGCAACCAGCGTCTTGGGGTGCTGATGGAGCGCGTGTTCGGTTCGCGCCAATTTGAAGATTTGCAGGTTCCGCTGGCGGTTGTCGCGACGGATTTGTCCACCGGTGAGCCGGTGGTTTTTACGCAGGGCAATCTTGTCGATGCCATCCGCGCGAGTTGCGCCTTCCCGGGGTTGTTTGCGCCTGTCGAGATTGGCACGCGATGCCTTGCCGATGGCGGTCTTGTGGCGCCTGTTCCGACGCGGGCTGTCCGCGGCCTGGGCGCAAAAACGGTAATTGGCGTTTCCGTCGGCATGCAGGATGGCCATCGCGGCGCTCCCACCAACATTTTCCAGGTGGTGAGCCGCGCCGTAAGCGCAGCGCAAAAGCATCAGCTCGAAGTCTGGGAGCGCCATGCAGACCTCGTGCTCCGCCCGGACGTGCAATCTCTTGCCTGGGATGACTTCTCTCGCGTCGACGAGGCCATTGAAGCGGGTGCCGCAGCGGCGCTGCGCGCAATACCGCGCATCGTGAAATTGCCTGAGCAGAATATGGATGAGGAAATGCCCCTTGAGGCCCGCATGTTCCTGGAACAAAGAAGTGAAATCTGTTCGACAGAGGTGCAGCCATGATTCGTCCGGCCATACTGCTGGCAGCCCTTGGCAGCCTGATCTTCTTGTGGCATGAATGCGGGCAAGATGCTGGCGTTTTCTGCTACCGTATAGGGTTGGGTGCCGTGACGGGACTGTGCGCTCGCGGGCTAGTGCCTGTGCCCGGTTGGGCATCCACGCATTTTTCTGTATCGAGGAACCGGTCTGAGTGCTTGACTCCATCTTTCACTTCTTCCACGCGCTTTTTGACCCCAACGGACTTCGAGAATTAATCCGCGCCGGCGGAGCCCCGCTCCTCTGCACGATTGTTTTTGTGGAAACCGGATTTTTCGTCGGCTTCTTTCTGCCGGGAGATTCGCTGCTTGTGACCGCGGGCATTCTTTCTGCTGGGGGCGTCATTCCATTGAAGCTGCTGCTTCTCCCGGTCATGGCCTGCGCGATCGTGGGCGACCAGATTGGGTACTGGATTGGGCGCACCGCAGGAGCAGCGCTTTATCGCCGCGAGGATTCTTTCTTTTTCCGGCGCAGCTACCTGCAGCGCGCGCATGATTTTTATGAGAAGTACGGCGGAAGAGCCGTGATTCTCGCGCGCTTTGTTCCGGTCATTCGCACATTTTGCCCGCCGGTCGCGGGCGCGGCAAAAATGGCGTACGGCCGTTACCTGGCGTTCGACATTTTCGGCGGCGTCTTCTGGGTGGGAACCATGACCCTGGGCAGCTATTTCCTCGGTCATCTGATTCCCAACATTGCCCAGCGCATTCATTATGTGATTGCCGTGGTCATTGTTCTCTCGATCATGCCGGCCGTCATCGGCATTCTGCGCGCGCGGCGCCAACTTCGCGCCATCAATGCCAATCGCGCTGCGTCGCTGCCTAACGCTCAGGAGTAATCCGTGGCATCTCCCAAGTTGCGGGCTATCATCTTCGACATCGGCGGTGTGTTGATTCCGGTGAACGTGGCTCGCGCAACCAGCGGCCTCGCCAACGGCCTATCGCGCTCCCCGGAGGAGATCTGGTCTGCCATCCAGAACGATCCGCTCTGGAAAGACTGGCAGCAAGGCCGCGTCTCCCCACAAGATTGGCACCTGCATTTGTCCAGGCGGCTCGGCAGCAAGCTTAACTTTGAACAGTTCGTCGAGGCCTGGAACCGCGCCCTGGAGCCGACCCCTATTCTCGAACAAGGCCTTTTGGAGAAACTGCGGAAAAGCTACCGCCTGGCCGTGCTTTCCAATACTGATCCGCTGCATGTCGCCCACATGGAAAGGACTTATGCGTTTCTTGGGCTGTTCCCGGTGCATATTTACTCCTGCCGCGTCGGTTCCTCGAAGCCCAGTCCTCTTATCTACAAAGAAGCGCTGCAGGCATGCAAGGTTCGCGCCCAGCAAGCCGTGTATGTGGATGACATTCCTGCCTATGCTCAGGCGGCGCAGCAACTTGGCATGCGGGGCATTGTATTTGAATCCCCGCAGCAGCTATATGCCGAGCTGCAGACGGCTGGCGCGGCTCTCTAGTTTAAGTTGACCGCTCGCATTCCCCCCGACCCGCCCGGTAAATGGCGCCTGTCGAAGAAAGAGTCAACGACCGAATCTGAAACCCCAGGGCGGGCACGCCATTCGCAACCTGCGGGATGTCCGCCGGGCACAGGAATTGGCCCGAAGGCGTGCCCAGGAAAATGGGCGGCAGAAAAAAGACGGTTGACTCAGTTCCGGCAATCTGTCTTCATGGGCGGGAAACAAGCGGGGGACGGCATTTTTCGGTGAGGCATATGCTGCAGTCAGCTCTTGTGCCCCCTGGACAACGCACAAGCTCCCCGGTCGTACGGAGAACCAGGCGGAGAGCATTTGAATCATCAAAAACGTCCAGGCGAAGGGATCGATATATGAGGCGCGATTTGGCAACGCACTCGAAAGCGTTAAAACAACTCTTTTCGTTGGCCTTAGCGACTGGGATGACGACATTCACAGCCCTCGCAGTGGCTGCTCGGCCGCTCCTGGCCCAGACTGCGGCAGGGGAAGCCCATTTCACGTTTCCCAATACGCCTGCAGCCAAGCAACTCCAATCCTGGCTCGCTGCGTTTGAAAGCGGCGACCGCGCCACCATTCAGGCCTTCGTAGCAAAATCCATGCCCGAGGGCACTGGCGCGGACTTCGTCGATCAAACAATCGAGATGCGGGACGAGGTTGGGGGCCTCGATTTCCAGAAAGTAGAGGAATCGACCGATGTCCGGCTTGTCATGATCGCACAGACGCGTACAGGCGGGGAGCGCTTCCGGATGACTGTGGAGGTGGATGCCGCCGAACCGCACCGCATCACCGCGATTTTCCTCCAGCCGGCGTCGCCACCCGAGAACACTCCGCCGCCACCCGAGATGACGGAGGCTGAGACTGACACGGCCCGGAAGCAACCTTCCTTTCATCAGTTCTCCGCCTGGCTGGCCGCCTTCAACAGCGGTGATAAAAGTGGCTACCAGCAGTTCCTGACGAACAGCTTTCCAACTCGGGCATCGGGCCTCAATCGGGATATGGATCTTCGCGAGCGAACGGGCGGATTCGAATTCCGAAAGCTCGAGCAGGGTTGGGCCACGGAGGTTAGCGGGCTGGTTCAGGAGCGCGATTCGGATCAGTTCGCCCGTTTCGTGCTGAAGGTGGAAGCCGCCGAGCCACACCACATTCTTTCCCTGAGCCTTAGGGCCATCCCACGCCCCGCTGCCTTTCCCATTCCGCGGTTGACCGAGAGCGAAGCCATCGCCGGCGTCAAAGCACAAACCGAAAAAAATGTTGCCGCCGACCGGTTCGCGGGCACAGTGCTGGTGGCGAAGAACGGTAAGATGTTGTTCAACGGCGCATACGGTTTGGCCGACCGCGAAAAGAAAATCCCCAATACGCTCGAGACTCGTTTCCGCATTGGATCGATGAATAAAATGTTCACTGCTGTGGCGGTATTGCAACTGGTCGAGGCCGGAAAAATCAAGCTGACGGAACCGCTAGGGAAATACATTACCGATTACCCCAATCAGGAGGTCGCCACTAAGGTCACGATCCACCAGTTGTTGACGCACACGGGCGGCACCGGGGATATCTTTGGCCCGGATTTCAACAAGCATCGCAAGGAACTTCGAACGCTCAACGACTATGTGGCGCTGATTGGTAAGCGCGCCCCTCAGTTTGAGCCCGGCAGCCAGTGGCGCTATAGCAATTACGGCATGTTGCTCCTCGGGGTGGTAATCGAGAGGGTGACCGGCCAGAGTTACTACGATTACGTGCAGGAGCACATTTACAAGCCTGCCAGGATGACCCTGACGGGATCGTTGCCTGAAGATCAGCCCGTTGACGGGCGTTCCATCGGATACATGAGATCGTCAGCCGGTGCGTGGGTCCCCAACACAGACACACTACCTTATCGCGGCACCTCGGCTGGTGGCGGTTATTCAACCGCGGGAGACCTGCTGAACTTTGCCAACGCCCTGATGAACCACAAATTACTGAATGCGGCGTCTACGGACCTATTGATTACGGGGAAAGTGGAGGCAGGGCCGGGCGGTAAATACGCCTACGGATTCGAAGATCACCGGGACAAGGATGGAATTGGATGGGTCGGTCATGGCGGCGGCGCTCCGGGCATGAATGGCGATTTAAGGATTTACCCCAAATCCGGATACGTCGTCGCGGTATTGGCAAACCTCGATCCCCCGGCGGCGCAACGGGTTTCGGAATTTCTCGACGCGCGACTACCGATTGCAAAATAGGTTTCCGCGCGTATGTGGACGGGACTGTCGCCATCCCCCCAAGCGGCCCGGCGGCTGCAAAATTCGCGGTTTTTGACAACGATGAGAGGTGCACCCTCCGCAAGCCGACGTTGTGGGGTATCCCGCTTCCCTCCCTACAGGCAAACCCAAGTTCCCGAGAACCAGATGCGCCCCGAGGTAGGTACTATCACGAAGGCGAACACCGCATGCCGTGCCCCTAGCGACTTGGTATTTCTGTAACTGAAGTCCTGGGACGCAAAAAATATGCTCTTCTGTGCGATTTCACGTAATCTTTGCAAGGACTAGTACCATCCCCCGTAAGAATACTGCTGACAACCGTCATCCTATCTACGAGTTAGCGCCTCTGGCGGCTCCTTTCCTTTGGTGGGAAGCATGCATGCACTTCTTTACAAGCCGGTAAACCCGGCATTGCCCCTAGGGGCGAGGAGAGAAATACAACTTATGTCAGAAGATCAGATATTCGATGTGAAGGGCGGTTCTTCCTGGCAGCTTCCCGCGATTGTGGTCCTCGGGTTGATTGCACTGGGCGGACTGGCCTTCGGCTGGAGCGCATCATCCAAACTGGATGGCACCCAGCAGCAGGTTGCGAGCCAGCTCAAGGCGACCCAGCAGTCGATTCAGCAGGATATGTCCTCCTTGAAGGACCGTTTGGCGCAAGATGAAAAGGCGAATACGGATCTGCAAGGCGATTTGAAGGTGATCACGGACAAACTGAAGATCACTCAAGGCCAGCTGAAAAAGGCGCGCGTGGAAGCCGCGAAGTTGAACGACGAGACGAATCAAAAAGTAACGGCGCTGGACACCTCCGTGCATTCCGAATTGGCCACGAAGGCATCCAGCGATGACGTCAAGACGGTGGACACCAAGGTTGTCGGCGTCCGGACCGATCTCGATACCGCCCGCGAAGACCTGAAGATGGCCAAGAGCGAAATTGGAACCCTCATCGCGCGCAACCACGATGAAATTGACCAGCTTCGCCGTCTGGGTGAGCGCGACTACACCGAGTTCACGATCAGCGGCAAGAACCGGCCACAGAAGATTGCCAATGTGACCATCGAACTCAAGGGCGTAAACCAAAAGCGCAACCAGTTTAACCTGGCCATGGTCGTGGAAGATAAGCGCTTCGAGAAGAAAAACCGCACGATCAACGAGCCGATTTTCTTCTACACGACGGGGACGCATATTCCCGAAGAGATCGTGGTCAACAAAGTCGCCAAGGACAGCATCAGCGGCTACGTGAGCGTGCCGAAGGCTAATGCGCAGGGGGCACCAGGCGCAACAAAGTCTGGCAACTAAGCAATAAGAGAGAAACCCGGCTGTTTCAGCCGGGAATGCAAGAAGCGGGCAGAAATTTTGCCCGCTTCTTCTTTTTATACCTCCCTCAAAGAGCACTTCAATTCCGCTAGAATCAGGGTTCTAGGTGCGGAGACTCGCTTGCGTCAAACCTCCAGCATTCTTTACATCGCCGTTGATGACGTCCTCCCTGAGCGCGGAAGAAGCATAGCCGGTTTCCAGGAATTCACGGCCACTCTGGACCATAAAGGGATCCCAGCAGTGTGGGTGACAAGCCGGTCCCGGCTGCAATTCGACGAGCCGCGGCGGAAGCTGGGCCATGCTCATCCATTCATTGCCGAGGACGGCTGCGGCGTGTACCTTCCTGAAGATTACTTTCATTTACGCCCCGATCCCGCAGGTTCGCGCTCGCGGAAAGAGTCGACGCTCCGCCTGGGGCGGTTCACGTGTATTCCTATCGCGGAGGCGCTGCCGGCTGCGTCGGAGGCGCTGGAAGCGCTCTCGCAGGAAATGGAAGTCCCCGTTGTGACCTTGCGTTCGCTCTCCGTACGCGAACTGGCGCAGAATACAGGGCTACTACCGCGAGAAGCGGAGATAGCCCGGCAACGCGACTTCGACGAGCCGTTCTTTTTTGCGGGCGCCTCCGAGGCACAGATCGAGCGCTTCTTAGCCGACGGCCGTAAGCGCAGGATCGAATTCCGGCGGCATGGAGTGCTGTGGTCGGCCGCGATTGGCGGCAGCCTGCAACGCTGTATTGCGACGCTATCCAGATTGTATGACCGGGCGCTGCGTTACCATGCTCCTTCCGTGGGGGTGGCAACAGCCCGCCTTGCTCCTGGCATTCTCCCTTTCTGTGAGCGGAATCTTTTGCTGACAGACCAAATGCCAGAGCCAAGAAGCAGCCGAGATAAGTATCCGCGAGTCCGCGAAATCGCATGTCATTCGCCGGCGGTTTGGGAGCAAGTACTCACAAGCCTGCTGTAAAGCACTGCCAAAGGAAGAGAAGCAGTTGCATAGTCAGGGAGTAAATTTGCCCAGCAGGTTTTTGCGTTCTCCGAAAAAGAAAATCTTGCCACTTCAAGCAAACTGCGTGTTTTCTGTGTGCTCGAGAGCGTCCGAAGAGGTTGTGCATGTGGCGCTTCGATTGCTCCGGCGACAGCGACAGGCGACGAGTCCCCGGCTACTGTCAATACGAGCAGCACGGTACTAGGAGCACCCCACCATGGAACGGATTCGTCGCGCTTTTCGCAGTGAGGTTCGTGAATCCCACCTGGGAATCGCCCTCATTTTCTGTCTTATCCTCATGAGTGCTATGTCTATTGCTCTCCTTTGGCAGGCGCAAATCATAGCTAATCAGCGCGACGCTATCCGCTGGCTCGAGCAGTTGAAGATGGGCAATTAGCAGACGGGCGCTCTTCGAAGGCAGCACTGGGTTCTCCGGGTCTTGTCAGGAGCAAAGAAACACTTTAGTTAGCGCCCAGATCATGACGACTCCTTGCCGATGTTCCAGGACTTTTCCAGAGCATTGTGATTCAATAGGGATAATCTCATCGAAACATGGATCCCCATCCCGTACAGAACCGAGATAGGTGAGCGGTCACCCGCTTTCCCTGTCACATCACCGTACGTACGGCTTCATATACGGCGGTTCGGTAGGTTAAGCCGACTAGCGCAATGGCCGGGCCTTCACTCCTGCGCTCCGCCGCAAGCGATTCGGTCCCTTCCGAGAGGGCGCCTTTGCTCCACGCTTCCTTCAGACCTCACCTCACGGTGATGCCCTTGCGCTTCGCTATCACTTCACGTCCATCCCGCTGTGAAGAGCACTTGCACCTCCTAGCTGACCAACATGCTCGGCATACAACAAGAAGGGGAGCCTAGTCGGCCCCCCTCTTGCCAAATCGTTGTATCGTGTCGAAAGCACGCAAACCACAAAACGCATTTTCGAACGACGCGCACCGCAAAAGTGGTGCGTTTAGCTTTGGTGCAGCTCTAAGCCCGGTGGAGTCATGTTCCCTCCGGAGCTCCGGGAGCTCACAAGACGCTTGTACTCCTCAAAAGTGGCGGCCGCAAGAGAAAAATTAGCGAATTGACCAATTTTGCAGTCCGCTTAATAGCCGAACGATAGAAGAAGCCAGAGTTTGCTATTTGATGAAAAGGGTTTCGCGCAGTTGGTCCCGGCCGACAAAAGATTTCACGGTTCGATAGCGGCCAAAGAGATCTTGGATTTCTCTGTTCTGATAAACCTTCTGCGCCGGGCACAAGATCGGAGTAGGAACCATTTGCAGAGTACTCGAATCCAAGACGCGGTAGCGTTGGAACCCTTCCGGTTTCTTGCTGTGGAACATGGCGAAAACTACTCCACCAGGCCGCAACAATTCGGTGAGATTCGCCACAATCTGCTTCACCAGAGCCTGCTCCAAGTAATCGAGAAGATCCCAGAGAAGCACGGCATCGAACGAGCTGCGCGGATGTTGCAAGTTTTCCTTTAGGAAACGCGCCGCGCGCGCGCTGGGAGTCATCTCCAGCGTTTCGCCCGCCGCGAAATCCTGTTTCAAGCGGGTTTCTTCTTCATTCAGAAATGTTTTCCACGCGCGAAGAACGTCTTCCGAAGAGACACGGAATCCGCGTTCAATGAAGAAACTCAGGGTTGTTTGCCAAACGGGCCCCAGATCCAAAAGCGCACCGCGCTCCAAGCCTTGCAGATTCCACAGAAGTTCCTTTAGACCATTCGAAAGCCGGTTGGATTCCAGTTGAACGGGTGCAAGGGCGGTACCCACGGCCGAAGTAGAGGAAGAGGAAGCAGGCGCGCCGGGAGTGCGTGCGCGGGAAGTCAGATGAATCGGTCCAGGAACCTCTTGGCGCGCGCGCTCTGCACTGCCGACGCCAATCCCAAGTTTGTGGAGGAAACTCATCGCCTTCAATCCGCCGCGGTTTCTGAGCCGAGGGAGGGGGGTTGCGCGGAGGGTTTGGTCGTGGTACTGGCCGCTGCAGCCGCGGCAGCGGTTTTATTCTCCACGGGCTTCGTCATTTCCAACTTCCCTGCTTCCACTTTGCCCCGAAGCGTGGCGCCGTCTTCGATGGCCAACCGGTTGGTTTGTACTTCCCCGGTAATCATCCCCGTGCTGCCAATTTGCAATTTATCGCGCGCGATCACTTTCCCTTCCACCTTGCCACGCACAATAATTTCACGGGCATTGAGATCGGCCCTGACGTTGCCGTTGGGCCCCACCGTCAAGCAGCAGTTTGCAGTGAGGTTTAGCTTTCCTTCGACGAAACCATCTACGAAAAGGTCTTCCGTGCCCGTGACTTCACCTTTAATTCTGATTCCCTGACTGATGCTCGCCGTACCTCGCGGAACACCAGGGAATGAATTGGAAGAATCGGAGCTAGGCGGCGTTGCGAACCCCCCAAATACGGAGGAGACGTCAGGAGTACCTTGAGACTTTACCTCATCTTTTTTCCACATCGGACACCTCGACATCGAAAATGGGATTTTCGCAGTCGCTCATCGCCGGGCTGGTCAGGAGTCCGCGACTCAGAAGCTTGAACATAATACAGTACTTAGGGGCTGTAAACAAGAAAAGCGGATCGCAAATGTAGGGCGTTTCTTGAATTGATACACTACGAATTGTGGACTTGGGACTCCCCATCCTACTATTCCTTGAGAGTTTGTATGCCTCTCCGCCCCCGATTGGAGTTCCCAAATGGCAACCATCATTGCGAATATCTCGCGCATAAAAAGCTTGGTAGATTTGCGCTTCTCCCACCAAGTTTGCGGATCGAAATCGCCATCGCGAGCGCTGGCCACGCGTATCTCTATGGCCTGTGGAAAAACGTGGCGGAAGATGTATCGCGTGCGCCGGGTGTGATAATTGGAAGTAACGATGATGGCGCTATGCCATTTTTTTGGTTTGGCGAGCTTGACCAAGGCTTCGGCCTCCTCTCGGGTGCTGTCGCCGTCTTGTGGAAAACGCAAGATCTTGTCTTTGGGCACACCGCGCTCGATCAAATCGTGTTCCATTAACTCCGCGATCCCAGCACCGGGGCGCAACCTGCGGCCACTGGCGACAACGAGCGGCGCTTTCCCTTCCCTAAACAGCTCGGCTGCGCGCGTGGCGCGATCGGCATAGAAATTGTCGTCACTCAAGACGATCAGTGCGTCCGCTTTGTCCAGAGGATCTTCGACGACCCAATATTCCGCCGCAAAACGAAAGATCGGATGACGCACTAGGTAGAGGAAAGAGAAAAAGATCAGGATGGCCAGCCATACGAGCAACTTGATCAGGATGCCACCCCTCTCCTGTGGCCTGGGCCCGAAATGCTTCATGAATTGGCATCCAGGGCCCGCAGGTTGGATGCTGCCTGTTCCGGCAATTCGGCATTGAAGTAGACTTCCTTGATGCTGTAAGACTTGCTGCGTTTTTCGAGGATTGGCAGGATTTCGATGTGCCAATGATAATCGTCGGCAAGGGTTTTCCAATAGCCCGCCAATTCTCCTTTTTTATTCATTGTGCTCGGCGCCGTGTGGACGACCAAGTGATAGGCGGGCGCAACTTTTGCCAGGCGACGCAAGACTCTTCCAAGAAGCGCCGCTAATTGCCGACGATTAGAGCCTGGCCGTGGTTGTTCGAACGTATGATTGTGGCGACGGTGGAGCAGCCAAATCTCATAAGGAACGCGCGAGGCATAGGGGCAAAGCGCGTAGTATTCTCCCTGCACGTCGACAATGCGCTTTCCCTGCTTTTCCTCCTGGCGCACCATGTCGCAGAAAATGCACCGCTCCTTGTCCTTGAACCATTCATGCGACGAGCTCAATTCGTATTTAACGCGGCGGGGGACAAAGATCGTGGCGGTTACCTGCGAATGCGCATGGGACCACTCCTCGCCCGCCAAAGCGCCGTGGTTTTTGAACACGCTAATATATTTGAAGCGAGCATCTTTTTTTAGGTCGGCGATTCGGGAAGCCCAAACCCAAAGTACGCGCTCAATCTCTTCGTCGGTGAATTGAGAGAATTGCCGGTCGTGCTGGGGAGTCTCGACAATCACTTCATGGGCGCCCAACGCACCCATTTTGTCGTACATGCCTTCTGCTAATCGCCCGGGATCGCCCTCCACGCGATAGAGCGGATCCGGGTGAGGAATGACGCGCACTTGCCAAGGCCCAGCGGCAGGGCAAGTCATGATGGCAGGAATTTTCTCGAGCTTTGCGGGATCCAGAGGACATTGCTCCGGCGTCTCCGCAACGACTTCTTTTTGTCCCAGGATGACCCAACTTTGCGTGATGGGATCTTTGCGAAGTTCCATGCAATTTTTTAGCGGGTATAACGGGCGGGTGTGGGGCCTTGCTCCAAACGGTGACGGTCCCAGATGGCTCCTTCGCGGGTGTAGTAAGCCATTTCGAAATCCTGCGTCAACTCCAGGGCATCCGTAGGGCAGGCATCTTCGCACAATCCGCAGAACATGCAGCGCGAGGTGTCATAGGTGAAGTGGGTCAGCACCTTTCGGCGGGTGGCGTCATCTCTTAGCCAGCCCACAACGATGAGATTCTCCGGACACGCGAGGGCACACAAATTGCAGCCAATGCACAGGGTCTCGCCAGTTTCTGGATTGTTATTCAGGCGCGGCGCGCCGCGATAGCGCTCCGCCACCATGGGCCGCTCGAGCGGATATTGCTCGGTGACGACTTCCTTGGGATTCTGCATCCGGAAGGTAACGATGAGACCTTTAATGAAATCGATTTGAAATAAGCGCTCGAGAAGCTCCCGCATGGCATGTAGTTTGTTTCGCCCGCGCGGAATTGTCAAGCAATCTGCTTCCGATTCTTCCGATTCGGGCAAATCCCTCAATTCGTTGGAGTTGTGCGGGATCTGTCGGCTATCCTTTTACCTAGACAAACCCCTTCCATTTTCAGGATTTAGCGCCCCAAGGTTACAGGTTTCGCCGGATTGTTTGTTTTTGTGGGCATCTGAGAAAGTAAAGTTGTCAGTCTTCGAAAGACACGGACCTGAGGTCAAGTTTCTCGGCCCGGGTCGGAGGAAGCAATGCTGGCCTACGTGGAACCATCTCGGCGAAGACGAAGACACAAATGGGCGCGAGCCCGACAGCGACCCAGAAGCTCCCTTTACTCCGGCGAACCTGTTCCCCTCAAGCTGTACCCTCCCTCCTCATGCACCTTACCCCGCAGTCATCCTGGCTGTGCCGTTGGTCCACCGTAGGAGTAAGGGGTCGCCGGGCCACCCAGCAGAGCGTCCCGCTGACCATATTTCCAAACCACAAAATGAGCCGAAAAACTCGTTGATCATCAAGCGATGCGAGGGTGTCGCAGTTTCACCGACTCGCTTGCTTCGCCGAAAAATCCAGGCAACTGAAAGGTGAGAGTAAAAGCATGTCCAATAACATAACCCCAAAATTACGAAGGTCTTTTGATTACGCTCTTTGCAAAACAGCTGGAGCGGCATTCCATGCCGTCCAGTTTTTCAATTCGTTCCGGCCAAATCCGTCATTCACGCCCAAGTGGTCTGACAAACCGCTGTTGAAGTCGTGGGAGAAGACCAAGCCAACACTGGGGTTCCCGCGCCAAACCGACTCGCTGTGCCCCGATTGCGTAAAAGAAACAAGGAAGGCGATCCTCGATGGCCAAAAGGACTGGCGCGATCTGATGCACGAGAAAGTCGGGGAGATCAAGGCGCAAATCATCGAGCGCGACGGACAGATCTGGATGGTGAAGGATTGTCCGCAGCACGGCCATTACGAGGACATAATGGCGCTCGATGCCAACTTCCTGAAATGGATCGAATCTCAATTCCCCGGCCGGGACATTCCCGCGCACAACGATGAGGATCTCCATAAACACGGCTCGAGCTCTGTGCGCTACGGCCGCGGATCGGTTTTAACGGTAGACCTTACCAATCGTTGTAACATGATGTGCGATCCCTGCTTCATGGACGCCAACCAGGTGGGCTACGTTCACGAGCTGAGCTGGAACGACGTCAAGGAGATTCTCGACAACGCGCTGAAGGTCAAGCCGCGCCGCCAGATGTCGGTGCAGTTTTCCGGCGGCGAACCTACCTTGAGCCCGCACTTTATCAGAGCCATTGCCTATTCGAAGAAGCTCGGGTACAACAGCGTGCAAGCCGCAACCAACGGCATCGAATTCGCCAAGAGCAAGGAATTTTGCCGCAAGGCGTTCGAAGCCGGCCTTCGTTATGCGTATTTGCAATTCGATGGAATCGGCAACGATGCGAACAGCCACCGACAAGTGGGCAACCTGTTTGACGTGAAGTTGCGAGCCATCGAAAACATGTACGAAGCGGGAATCGAGATCGTTCCCGTGGTTACCATCGTCAACAACGTGAATAACGACCAGGTCGGAGCCGTGGTG
>QHYI01000023.1 GCA_003223245.1 Acidobacteriota bacterium | reverse complement strand
ATGAAGAATCTCAAGATCAGCGATAACCCCTTCAAGCAGGACTGGCCGAGAGGCGTCACCCGCGTCAAACCCCGCGGCTAGCTCGGTGCCCTACCTGTCATCCCCTGGCCCTGTTCCCCGTCGGTGCCATTCCGAGCGAAGCCACGAGTCCTGGCTTGCTTTACCAGCCCGTTCGGAACCTCGCCCTTTTGTGCGCTGTTCCAACCCGCAGCGGCATGCAACCCACTTTGCCGCGCCTTTCCGGATAGAATGGTCTCTGGGGCTTGTTCTAACGTATGGGCATGAACACCACACACGCATCAACCAATCTCGCGCAACCCATCACGCCTGGCGCTGCCGCACGCTACTGGCGCGCCACGCGTGCCCGCGATCCCCGCGCCGACGGCACGTTCTTCCTCGCCGTGCGCTCCACGCACATCTACTGCCGCCCGTCATGCCCCGCGCGTCGGCCGCTGCGCCGCAACGTCACCTTCTTTCGCACGCGCGAAGAAGCGGAGCGCAACGGTTATCGCCCTTGCCTGCGCTGCCGCCCCGACGAAATTTCCGGCCCCGTCGCGCTGGTCGAGCACGCCGCCGACCTTCTTGCGCAATCCACCGACGAAAGCCTGACGCTGCGCCAACTGGCCCAAACGCTCGGCGCAACGCAATCTACCTTGCGCCGCGCCTTCCTCCACGTCACCGGCCTCAAACCTCGTGAACTCGCCGGAGCCCTGCGCCTCAAGCGCTTCAAAGCGCTGATGCGCGCAGGCAAGAGCATCACTGAGGCGCTGTACGAAACGGGCTATGGCTCCTCCAGTCGCGTCTACGAACGCAGCAATTCGCAACTCGGCATGACTCCCGCCACGTATCGCAAAGGAGGATTGGGCATGAAGCTCGGTTACACCATCGCCAAGTCACCGCTCGGCAAGGTTCTCGTTGCCGCCACGGAGCGCGGCGTTTCCGCCGTCTATCTTGGCGATGACGAAAGCAAACTCGTCACGGAGCTCCGCGAAGAATATCCGCGCGCGGAAATTGCCGCCGCGTCAAACGGCTTCGAGCGCTGGGTGAAGGAAGTCCTGTCGCGCATCGAGGGCTGCCCGCCGCATTTCGAGCTTCCGCTCGACCTGCAGGCCACGGCGTTCCAGCGCCGCGTCTGGAAAGAACTGCAACGCATCCCGCGTGGCCGCACGCGCACCTATTCGCAGGTGGCGCGCTCGCTAGGCCGGCCGAAGGCTGTCCGCGCCGTGGCTCGCGCCTGCGCCACGAATCCCGTCTCCATCGTCGTGCCTTGCCACCGCGCGGTTCGCCAGGACGGCGCCCTCGCCGGCTACCGCTGGGGCCTCTCCCGCAAAGAGCAGCTCCTCGCCTCCGAGCGCTCCGCCTCCTAACTACTCCCTGGGAGCGCCAATCCCCCGATTGGCGCCTTTGCCGTTACGCGATGCCTTTGCAGAGGCCGGGCTTCAGTTCCGCTCCCGTAGGGGCATGATGCGTCGTGCCCGTCATTTTGTATCGCCAGCATCCAGCCGGCTCATCGAGTGCGGTTCATCCTTGAGCGTAGTCGAAGGGCGGCTTGTACTTCGCTACGTGTTCGCACTCATACTTCGCCGGGAGCGGGGACGGGTTCGAGGTCCTCTTTGCGCGCGGGCGCAGGATGCGGAGCGGTGATGACGAGAATCACCGCAGTAAGAATGACGAGAGCCGCAAGGATGGTGCGCAGCGAGATACTCTCATCGGCAAAGAGCCAACCGAGAAGGAGCGCCACCACGGGATTCACGAGCGCGTAAGTGGCCACGCGCGCCGCGGTGCTCTTCTTCAAGATATAGAGGTACGCGCTGAGGCCGATGCACGAGCCGAAGACGATGAGATAGCCAAGCGCGACCCACGAATGCCAGGAGACGGCGGCAAAATGGAAACGATGAAATTCGCCCGAGACAAGGCCAGCGAGGAGAAGAGCCGTACCGCCCGCGAAACTCTGCATAGAAACACCCAGCAGAGCGGAGCTAGGCATGGCGCCGTGCTTCGAGTAGATGGAGCCGCAAGCCCAGGCGAAACAGGCGATTACAAGAACGGCGACGCCGCGCAAATCGACGGGCTCGGATCCTCCCCAACGGGAGGGGCCGACCAGGAGCGCCACTCCGGCAACGCCGAGGATGAGCCCGAGGATGACTTTGGGGACCGGACGGTGGCCGCCTGGACGGAGCCAGTCCACGATGACCAGCCAAAGGGAAACCATGGTCACGAGCAACGCCGTTATTCCCGAGGGAACGATTTGTTCGGCCCAACTGACGCCGCCGTTGCCGACAAACAGGAGCAGACAACCGGTCACGACGGCCGTTTTCCAGTGCGCGCGTGTGGGCCGGACGCCTGTTTTCCAGCGCAGGATGGGATAAAGGAGCGATCCAACGGTAAAGTGGCGAAGGCCGGCGAGCATCAGCGGCGGAACCGTCTCGACGCCAACGCGGATGGCTAAATAAGTCGAGCCCCAGAGGATGTAAACGGCGGCAAAGGCAGCTAGGATGAGCGGGGTCGTGGCCGTTGAGGCCTGGGGATGGCGCTCGGAGGCCGGAGGCCTCCTACTCTCTGAAGAGGTCTCCATTGAAGTTATGGTGGTGGACATAATCCTGCTTCTGGGCCAAGCTCCAGAAATAGCCGGGATTAGAAGTCAAATCCATCCGAAAAGGATCATCAAAAATCAACAAACTATCCACAATTCGGAACCGGGGCCAGACCAATACGAATAACCGGAAAAAGCCGAAGTGTCGACGACCATATTGGTTGCGGCATTCGGCGACGAAATCCACAGAATGTAGTGTGCGAGTTTACGTACCATTACCATCTGTTGGAGGATAAGACACTTTCAGGTTTTCCCT
Source organism: Acidobacteriota bacterium (assembly GCA_003223245.1). Taxonomy (GTDB): domain Bacteria; phylum Acidobacteriota; class Terriglobia; order Acidiferrales; family UBA7541; genus Acidiferrum. Next base: position 994 of record QHYI01000023.1, on the reverse strand, counting down.
CAGGTTGACTCCGACTTTTTGGAATGCCATCTTAGCGTCCCCACGCCACCCACGGGATGTGGGGCAATTCCGCAAAGCTTAAGATAGAAGTAGCTTGTTAGGCCGAAGCTAGCAGGAGCAGAAGTTTCGTCTCTGAGGGGCGAAATGAGCGCGACGAAACGCGCATTTGCAGTTGAAGCCAGGCTAGGCAAGTCCGCCACGGAGCTGCGAGAGGTGACTGCGGCGCCGCAGGTTGCAGCACCGGGACCGGAGGTCCCGCCTGTGGGGTCGCAGCTTTTGCGTGCGGCAGAACTTGCGGTTAGCAACTTGCCGCGCGTCCCCGCCTTGCGTGTGGTTCCCTTGCTGCGCTCCTCCCAGCCTCGACAATTTGTTCGAGTGCCCACGCACGCCGTAGGCGTGCATCCCGAACAGCGACAACACCCGCGCGCCAAGCTGAAGCTCCCGCTGCGTCTTCGCGCAGTGGGCGGCGTTCCCGAGCGCTATCCCTTCACCCTAGTGATGCGCAACATCAGCTCGACGGGAGTTTATTTCCTCTGCCCCAAGGAATTGGCCGTGGGGGCTCGCGTGGAACTCGAAGTGGTGCTGGTGAGCAAACCCATGGGTCTAGGCAGCGTGGTCATGACCACTATGGCGCACATTTGCCGCGCGGAAGCTGCGGCCATCCCAGGGTGGTATGGTTTCGCGGCGTGGTTCGATGATGTGCATTTCGATCGCGACGACCATGTGCCTTCGCGTTTTCTGAAACCGTAGTTGCCTCCTCTGTTTTGCCGCGGTGAGTTTCTTTCGGAATTCTTCCGTTCCAGAGAAGAACATGCGGCTAGTGTCCTGTAACAGTGGTTCGTGACATAAGTTGGGCGGCCTGGGCAGCTGCCGTGCGCTGGGCGAAGCGGGCGATGCTGGCCAAGATTTCGTCGGCGCTTTTGGTCCACACAAATGGCTTTGGGTCGGCATTGTGCACGTCAAGAAACTCATAAATGGCACGCTCCAACTCGCT
>QHYI01000039.1 GCA_003223245.1 Acidobacteriota bacterium | reverse complement strand
TGCGACCAAGTGTAAGAGGCCAGGGCTGTTAGCCCCTGGCTTAGCCGTCGGGTGAATTGGGTTTGCAGCGATTGATAGTCTGCCGTCAGGCCATTTTGAACGAGATGAAAAATCAACGTGTTTTGATTATTGGGGTCCAGGAAGGTGTTCAGCTGCAGGAGTCTCGATGCATGCGAGCCTACATAAGACAACGTCAAGGCCTGAGATGTACCAAGAGCCTGCTCCATGCTGGCGTTCCACTGAAGCGTATAGGGCAATTGAAGATGCGGTGAGAAGCCAACGGCGAGGCCCGCATACTGCCCTGCTATCGGCGGATTCTGAATGGGAGCAACTAGACTGGCCGGTGTGCTGGCAGTATTGCCGCTGAAGTCAGTCCACGTGCCACCGTACGAGCCTGATCCACCATTGTTTCCCGGCCTGCCCTATTGCGGACAATATAAGCCGCACCAAGACGGGGAGCAAAGTTGTACCATGCCGTCTTCCATAGCGGAGTGCCCTGGGGTGCCGCCATTAACGTGTCTATGCTTATTCCCGTGAGTGCATAGGGCATCAGTCCTTGAGTTACGCCCGGCGGAGGATTAACTTCCCAGCGTAACCCCATGGAAAGAGTGAGGCGCGACGTCATATGCCATTCGTCCTGGCCAAACGCCGAGAAGTTCTGAAACAAAGGATAGGCGGGAGCTGAGCTCTGCACTGAGAAACACCCGGCGTTGGGAGCCTGGACAGTGGAAGGGCCAAAGTACTGGTAGCCAACGCTGGGCGTCGCAGAGATGGCATGAGGCGCGAGCCGGCGATAATCCGCCCCGAATTTGAATTGGTGACGTCCCACAGAAAGGCCCACTGTATCCACGAAATTCCATTGATTTTGGGCTCCAAACCATTGCGCCTGATCGAGCCCGAGACAGAAAAAAGCACTATCAAAATAGCAAAACAGCGCCTCCGAGCCAGCACCCAACCCTGCGGCCGGACGGAGGTCCACGGCCACACCGCCGCCGATCGGATCAATAAAATTCCGCGTATTTATGTCGTTAGAGGTGAAATTGAGGCGGAAATCGTTGGTAAGACGACTGGAGAAAAGGCTGGTGACCCCACCTGTGTAGGTCCGCGCGGTTGAGCCCGTAATGGTGTTCACGGAGGGGCTGTTGCCGAGGTTGATTGTTCCCCCGCGAGACCCGGCACTAGAGCCTGTGTCGCTAAATCGGAAAAATAGCTTCAGTTTATCCTTAACCACGTGGTCAAATCGCACACTTGTGGAATCGAGCGAGCTCCTGTTCGTCCAACTGGCGATATATTGCGCGGTGTTGTCCGATGGATTGTCAATTCCCCCCGGGGTGGGCAAGGGGAAGGCGTTCAAGACCGGCTGGAGCACGGGGTCTGCGGTCTGCCGCACCGTGTTATCTGGCACAAGGACATTGCTCGCGGGCGGCTGCGGAGCAATGAGACGCAAACCTTCATAAGACACAAAGAAAAAGGTTTTGTCCTTGCGCACCGACCCACCCAACGTTCCGCCAAAATCATTCTGCCGAAGCGCTGGTTCCGGAGTCTTGAAGTAATCGTTGAACCAGTCTTGCGCGTCAAAATAGCCGTTCCGCAAGTAATCATAGGCCGAGCCATGCCACAGATTGGTCCCGGATTTCGTCTGAAAAGCAAACTGGCCACCCGGATTGCGTCCATACTCAGCGGAATATGTGGAACTCTCCACGCGGAATTCCTGTAGGTCATCCACGGATACGAGAGCCTGCGTAGTGCCCAATGCTGTTGCCCCCGGTAGCGAACCGCTTCCCGCATTGCCGCTAACGGTAGCTTGCTGACCGTTTAATTGTCCGGCAAACGCTCCCGTATTGCCGCTTACGCCGTCCACGGTGTAATAGTTTTCTTCCGTGCGCTGGCCGTTCACGCTGAATTCACCAACTCCGCCGCTGCGCGAGGCATCTTGTGGAGTTTTGGTCACCACCCCGGGTGTGAGCAGGATCAAATCCTGGAAGCTGCGGCCATTCAACGGCATGTTCGCCACGTAGCTCTGGTCGACCACCGTGCTAATGGAAGCATCGGTTGTGTTGACCATAGGCGCACCGCCCTGAACGGTCACGCTTTCCGTGAGTGCACCTACCATCATATTGAAGTTGAGGGAGACATTGTCTGCTACGTGCAGCGTGACGCCTGGCTTGACGATTACCTTGAACCCGTGCTTCGACACGTTAAACTCGTAATTGCCAGGCGTCAGGCTCGCAAACCGGTAAATGCCCTCTGGATTCGTCTGGACCACCGTCTCCACTCCGGTGTCCACGTTCTTTGCCGTCACCGTAGCCTCGATAATGACGGCGCCGTTCGGGTCCATCACCCGCCCGGTCACTTCCGCCACGTCGGTTTGCGCAAAAAGTGCGTTGCTAAGCCCCAACATGCACAGCAATGCGCACACAACGATGCACACAACCCTGGCATTTCTCATCGTGTTCCTCACTTTTTCAGAAAATGCGACCACCCCTGCTACTACCCTATAGACCCGCACCCCCTAATCTGTACCAACATCGCTTGATGTTTCTTTTTGGCCCCGAGAAACGTAGGTACGCATGGCACCATTCACCCACACCACCTCCTGCTTCGCCCGGCGCACGGCGAAACAGTGACCCTAGCGCTGGTAGATCAGGAAGGGCACTTGAGGAAGTAAGAAAAAAGTCGAGAAACCTTTATTCCTAGAATCTATGGATGATTGGCTGGCCCGTTGAGAAACGCCGAAAGCAGCGGCTTGCCCTTGGGTCTTATCCCCTCTTTGCGCGAGCTATCGGTCACAAACACGTAGTCGATGCGCGATAGGGTCTTGCTGTCATCCACCTTGAGGACCCAGCGATTCTGCGCAGAATCATCCATGTAGAAGGTCCCCAGGCTGCGCGGCTTTTCCTTAGCTGGTCCTTTTTGCCCCCACGCCTGAAAGACCGCGCCGCGCTTTAGGCCCTTCTGCTGGTCCAGGTCAAAGGCATAGAAAATCAGCGACTTCCCTTCGGTATAAAAAATTCTGCCAAACGGCCGTTCCAATTCGCCGGAACCGCTCACGTCATACACATCAATGATGTGGAGGCTGCGCGAACCGAGGATGTCGCGGATGTCGTGGTCGGTGGCCAGAAGCTTCTGCTGCCGCTCGGCGTACTTCACCTTGGTAAGCGTTTCTTGCGACAGCTCTTCGTTCCGCGCGGTTAACGCCGTCGATTCTTCGCGCGACTTCTTCAAATCATCGGTAAGTTTCGAAATTTTATCCTCGAGCCCGGCATTCTCCGCGTGCAAGCTGGTTTGCGACGCCTGCAACACTTCGAGGGAACTCTGCAGCAACCGTTCCCGGTCTCGCAGGGCCACAAAATCGCGCGCCTGTTGCTCGCGCGCCGCTTCACTTTCTTCCAAATTCCGCTTCAGATCCTGATTCTCTGCCAGCAGCTTCCGCGTCTGGGAGCTTTCGGCCGCGGCTTCCTGCTTGGAGTTCTCCGCCGCAAGCTGCGCGCTTTGCGCGCGCTCGGTCCGTTCCTTTGCCAAATCCTCGCGAAGCTGGTCCACCTCTTTCTGCAAAGTGACCGCCCGCGCCGCCTCGTCCCCCGAAAACCGCCTCGAAGACCAGTATTGAGCCGAGTTCACGCCCACGGCGATCAAAAGCGCGGCCGCCACCGCCCAGCTCGCCCACGCTGGTGCCCCACGGAGAGAGCGCATTTTCCTTCTGAGGTCATTCCGTTCCGTGTTCGAACGGAACCTTTCGCCGGTCAGGGTCGGCGCTTGCGCAACGTGCAGTTCCCGCAGGAGCCGGTCTCTCGCCTGCGCCTTCTCTGCGCCTTCTTCTCTGGACAGGGGAACAGGCTCGCGCTCCTCTTCCATCGCCAGCTTCTCCTGATAGAGCAGCCAGACGACTTGGCGAAACTGCTCCATGGAATGCCGGCACGCTTCGCAAGACTCTGCGTGGTTGGCGAGCAGCCGCTCCTCCTCGGGGGAGGCTTGATGGGCTGCAACCATCGCGCAAAGCAGGTCGAAATTTTCGTGAGACGATTCCACAGTCAGCGTACTACCTTCTTGAGCTTTTCTCTTCCAGGTCCCCAAACTCTATATAGCCTGCCAGCAGGCGATTTTGCACCAATTCTTTACGAATTTTCTCTAACCCCCGGTACAAATGATGACGGGCATTACCGAAGCTCTCGCCCGTCTCCTTGGCAATGACGGTAAGCTCCTTCCCTTCAAAAAAATACATTTCCATGGTCTTGCGCTGCTTTTCATTGAGAGAGGCAAGAGTTTTCTCCAGGCAGTTGCGGAAATCCAGCGAACGGATCCATTGCTCGGGCTTCACGTTGGCTTCGAGAATCGACAAAGCTTCTTCCTCGTCTCGAGACTCTTTTGCAGAATCAAAGGTCCTGGCATTTTGGTGCAGGTCGAGGAAGGATTCCTGGATCACATCCGCAATGTCTTCGGAATTTCGCAGCACTCTTCGCGCGATGCCTCGGACAGCGACGTAATAGCGGTCGAAGAGATGGGTCATGGCCTCGCTGCTACCGGCGCGGAGGCAAAGGATGAGCTCTTCGTCGGTCAGCCGCGAAAGATCAGCCTCGCTCGGCGAAGTCGAGAGTTTCGCTGACGCAGCTATGGGCAAACTTTGACTGGTCACGTCTTTCGAGCCTCACAGCCTCAGGCCGTCCCTGAGAACTAGCTGTACGCCAGCGACGTCAGGACGGATAGAACTGTCCTGTCCGAGAAAACGTGTCGAGGGCTGACCAGATCGCGTGCCTAGCCGGGTGACGGCGCCCCTGCAACGATCCTGGCCGCTTTTTCGACACAAGATACTCTTCCGCCGGGACCGACGCAAGTCCTAAAATCGCCTACCCACGAGCAGCCGAGGAAGGCTATTGGGACGCCACACGGAGGACTCTTCCGCGTTCGTTGCACCCGCAAGGGCCGAGCATATAAACTGAAATTCGATAAGAGGTAATATTTTAGTTGTAGTTATGTGTAAGCTTCGACCCGTCCTGACCTCACCGCCCCGGCCAAGGGTTTTCTTAATTTTGCTCGCTGTGTCTTTGTCACCTGCTCTCAGCATCCCCAAGAACCTTCTCGAGCAGAAGCCCCAGGCCGCCGCAACTCGCTCGGTCGGCTGCACTCTCTATGCATCTCCTTCCGGGCATGACCAGAATTCGGGAACCACTCCTCTAGCGCCCAAAACATTCCTTGGGGCAGCTGCAGCCACGCAGCCAGGTTCCATGGTCTGCCTCCTTGCCGGCACTTACAAACTGGCCGCAACTTTCTATCCACCTGTCAGCGGCAGGCCTTCCGCGTGGATCGTCTACAAGAGTTATGGCGATGCCCCAGTGAAGTTGGTGTGGACGGGAGGAGCCATCGGCCAGCCGATGTTTAAATTTGGCAACGCCAAATTCCCCTCCGGTGCGGCTTACTTGGAATTTCGCGGCCTTAACCTCGACGGCCCGCATCAACAATACCGGGGGATCGGGAGTGGGCGCGGTGAACTGCGATTACCTGACCACCGACCACAACTTGATCAACCACAACGGCTATCTTTACGGCTGGACCAGCGCCGTCTCTTACAACAGCATGCAATGGTTCGACAAATACGATGGGTTTCACAACATCATTTCGAACAACGTCATTACCGGGGAATACGACGGTTCCCGTCACCACACCGATGGCAATGGAATCATCCTCGATCTGAGCAACGGAACCTACGACTACAACTCCGCGAATACGCCTCCGGCACTGGTCCTTAATAACGTAGTGTACGGGAACGGTGGGCGGTGCATCGAAGCCTACACGGTCACGAATTTCTGGATTGTGAACAATACTTGCTATAAGAACGGGCTGGATTCTTTGATGAGTACGGCCGGTTCGATAACGACAAACAACTCGCGCGACGGGTACATCATCAACAACATCACCGTGGCCTGGCGTAGCTCGAATCCTTCCTACGATCAGCAAAACAACAATGCGAACATCCGCTACGACGCGGACCTTTATTTTGGGAGCGACAACAACTTCAAAGACGCCGCCGCTTCAACGCTCTTCGAAGCCGATCCCTTGTTTGTGAATCCTCCGCCCTTCGATGCGAAATCCGAGAAACAATATGAAAAGTCTCTAGCTCCCTCACACCTTGGAAAGAGACTCATGTTGCGGCCTTCGAGTCCGGCGTTGAAAAAAGGGATCGATCCAAGCACGCTGCCTAACCTGCCAAAAGCCATCGTCACGGACTTGCGAAAATACATTTACACAGATATCAACGGCAATCCGCGGCCGAGAGGCGGACCATTTGATTTGGGCGCCTACGAGACCGGCCGAACGCATTGAGCTGCATTTTTGGATCTACTTTCCCGAATGAATCAGAGCTTCGGCAAGGCAAAACCGAGAAGTGCCGGTCAGACGAGCGCGTCGCCAGAATTTGAGGGACTGGCCCCGTTGGTTTTGACGCCCAAGGACTGCACCTTGGCTTGCGGAAGGAGCATCTAACAAAAGGTCTTCGGACATACCATGACTTCTACCAGCGCTTCAGGAGCCCTTTTGTCGAAATTGATCCACCGCCAAGAAGTCGCCGAGCGCACGGTGGCGTTTCATTTTGAAAAGCCGCCCGGCTGGACATTCAAAGCCGGCCAAGCCATTGACCTTACCTTGTTGGAGTCCTCGGAAACGGACGAAGAGGGGAATACCAGGGCTTTGTCGATCGCTAGCGCCCCTCACGAAGAATACTTAATGGTCGCTACCCGGATGCGGGATACGGCTTTCAAGCGCGTTTTATCGGCAGCGGCCACGGGCACCAGGGTTAAAATCGACGGTCCCTTTGGGAACCTAATTCTCCATAACAATGCCGCGCGACCGGCCGTGATCCTAGCCGGAGGCATCGGCATCACCCCGTTTCGAAGCATGGCTTTTCGCGCCGCGCGAGAGAAACTGCCGCACCGCATTTTCCTCTTCTATTCGAACCGAAGGCCGGAAGACGCCGCATTTCTTGAGGAGCTTCAAGCTCTAGAAAAGCAGAATCCAAATTACAGATTCGCTCCTACGATGACGGGGATGACAAAGTCAAATCGCGCGTGGAGTGGAGAAACTGGTTGGATCAACAAGCAAATGCTTTCTCGCCACCTGAAGGATGTGCAGTCGCCTATCTACTACATTGCCGGCCCACCAGCCATGGTAAAAGGGCTGCATACCATGTTGAATGAGTCTGGAATCGATGACGATGACATCCGTACGGAAGAATTTGGCGGCTACTGAGGAAAATGACCTGCTGCAGCACTGTTCCGAAGACACAAAGGATTCGAAAGCGTGTCCTTTGTTCAAGCTCTCACCCGTGGAGATTAAAAAATCCGCCGTCAATCGGATAGTCTGTTCCGGTAATGAAGGCGGCTTCGTCAGAACACAAAAACAGAGCAAGGGCCGCCACTTCTTCCGGTTTCCCCATGCGGCCTATCGGCTGGGTCTGCGAGAGCGCTCGAAACATTTCCTGTTCACGGCCCGGATAATTCTTTTTCAGATAGCCATCGACAAAGGCGGTGTGTATCCGCGCCGGTGAAATGCAGTTGCATCGAATGTTGTGCGCCAGATAGTCTCTGGCCACCGACAAGGTCATGGACAAGACGGCACCCTTGCTCATGGAATAGGCAAAACGATCGGCAAGGCCCGCGGTCGCCGCGATGGAAGCCAGGTTCAAAATGGCTCCGCCACCGTTGGTTTTCATCGAGTCGATAACCGCATACATGCAATTGTAGGTTCCCTTCACGTTTACTTGAAAAATCCTGTCGAATTCCGCTTCCGAAGTATTTTCGAGCTTTCCGATGTGCGAGACACCCGCACTGTTTACAAGGATATCGATGGGGTTCTCCCTGGCGATTCGGCGGAATAGCTCGGTTGCAGCCTTTTGATTTGCAACATCGCAGACATGTGACGCTGCCTTGCCCCCGCTTTGCACAATCTCACGCGCTGTGTTTCTCGCTGCCTCTTCATTGAGGTCCACGAGGCAGACGTGTGCGCCTTCCCGCGCAAACCTCTCGGCAATGGCCTGGCCTATGCCGCTGGCAGCGCCGGTAACAAGCGCTACCTTGCCGTCAAGCCGCCCGTTAGACTGCTGTTCGTTGTGAACCAGAGTGGACCTCTCTTGTTCCGAAGCAAAATACTCAAGACCGGTTCGTGTTAGCCGGCAGACGCACCCATCAATCCATCGCTGCGCAAACACGGTTCGTTAGGGTTCCGATCCTTTCGATTGTCACGCTTACCTCATCCCCCTCTTTCAACCAGAGCGGCGGATTCTGAGCCATCCCAACTCCGGCGGGCGTTCCCGTAAAAATAACCGTCCCCGGAAGCAGCGTCGTGCTCTGGCTGAGAAACTCGATCAGTGCCGGCACATCGTGAATCATGTCGCGCGTGTTCGCGTCCTGCAAGACACGACCGTTCACCAGCGTCTGAATTTGCAATCCGCAAGGATCGGGGAGGGAATCTTTGGTGACCAGGCAAGGCCCCAGCGGCGCAAACGTGTCGAAACTTTTCCCGCGGCACCATTGCGTCGCACCTCTTCGGAGTTGCCAGTCGCGCGCGCTAACGTCATTCCCGCAGGTGTATCCCGCGACATAATCGAGCGCCTGTTCCCGCGAAACATCTTTGCAGGGCTTTCCAATCACCACCACCAACTCGCCTTCGTAATCGATCTCAGAGCTCTTTGCCTTCTCCGGGATTCGGATGGGTTGATCGGGATCTTGAACTGCGTTTGCGCCTTTGGCAAAGACCTCGGGGTACTTCTCGATTCCCATGCCAACTTCATCCGCATGCTGCCGGTAGTTCTTGCCGATGCACCAAATCATCGGCGGAACCACTGGCGCCAAAATCTTCCCTGCCACTGCGCGTTCGCTGGTGACTTCGAATCCCTGGAGAGGGTCGCCATTGATGCGCAGGGACTCCGCCCCCTGCCGCTGGACAGCGTAGTGAATCTTTCCAGAGCGATCTTCATAGCGGATGATTTTCATAATAATTCCAAACTGGTGTTTCGTCTTTCTTCACTTCATTCTGCGACGTGAAGCCATTGGCGCGGGGCGCGGATCGAACTCCCGCATCAAAGCATCTTGGCCTCGACTCTGTCGTATTCGGCGTCTTTCACTCCCCGCGTTGCCAGCGCGCGGAAATCGCTCACATTGGTCATTGAAAAAACACGCCCTGCGGATCCCGCCGGCGTTTTGATGCGGAAGAAGTCTGCTCCGTCAACGTCAGTGATGACGAACGCAGGCCGTTCGTCCGGCGCCCCGTAAGCAATCTCCACGTTCGTAAATTCCAAATTCTTCGCGTGCCGGATGAAGAAGCCGTGCGCGGGAAGTTCGGGGCCGAACATGTGTGGATCGGGATATTTGTTCTCATTTTCCGGCGGCTCGATGGCGACCATTTTCTTGGTGCCGCCCCCGCGATGCTGGAGATAAACGTTGCTGATCTTAATGTCCTCGATGACATGTCCCGGGATTCCACTGATGATCGCGGGTAGGGGTCCGGGGGCATTGTAGCTCACAATGTTGCTCAAGATGACGCGGTGCAGGGCGCCCACCGGCGTTCCCTGAGGGCCGCGCATGCGCGCACCCAATCGTAAAAAAATCGGCGAGCCGCTAATGTCACGCATGGTGATATTGTCAAACGTTACGTCCTCAAGCAACGCGCCGTCCACGCTTTCCAACGCGATACCGTTGCAACCTTCAAAAACACAATTACTGACGGTGATGTTCTTGAACCCTCCGTTGGATTCCGTTCCGAACTTAATGCGCCCTGTGCGCGGAACGTGAACCTCAGGACCGTATTTTTTTAGCGAGCCATCGAGGAGCGCTCCGACTTCGTAGCAGCCGGCAACATAACAGCTGGCAATGGTTATGTTTTCCGTTGCGCGCGCATACCCGAGAGCGAAAGAGCTCTTCGGGCAGATCGCATCGTCCCAAGGCGAATTCACAGTGCAATTCGACACATGCCCATTGCGGCAGCAATCGAGATCGATGCCATCGCGGTTGGTGTCGATCGTCAAGCCGTCGATGTGGAAGTTGTCCACGCCCGTTGCAAGGATTCCGAAATGGCCGCCCTTAAGAATGGAAAAATCCCGCAGCAAAACATTTCGGCAATTCTTAAGCGCGATGGCCTTATTGCCAACTCCGGGCGCTTCCGCGCGCGGCGTGTCATGCCCGGCCCCGCGGCTCAATCCTTTGCCGTAGATCCGTCCTGGACCGGCGATCCCGATGTCGTGCAGGTCTTCGCCCCAAATTAGGCTGTTGTGCCAGTGGCTGTGTCCGTAATCCTGGAATTTATTGTCACCGGTGTTTGCCTCGGCCGCATCATAGCCGCCGGAAGTCGTGCCTTCCATTGGCGTTTCGGCTGCAAGAAGAGTCGCGCCGGGCTCGAGGTAGAGCAGCACGTTGCTCTGCAAGTGCAGCGAATAGCAGGCATAGGTTCCTGCGGGAAAGCGCACGGTGCCTCCGCCAGCCGCAGCGGCTGCTTCAATGGCGCGGTTCACCGCCGGCGTGTCGATGCTGTTGCCGTCACCGGTGGCGCCGAAGCTGCGAACGTCAAAAAACTCGGGGTTGGCCCCAGTCGGAACGTCGCTTGAACGGCGCGAGAAGGGAGCCGTTGCGCATGCGCCGATGACAAATCCCGCGCGTTTCAGGAATTCTCTTCGAAATACATCCATTATTTCTCGCTTGGCAGTCTGCTAAACGTCGGGTAAGGCGCCTTTGCCTTGTGGAGCGCGTTCCAGCTTGATAACGCATGCCCACGCGCGAACTGCGCGCCGGCCTTCCTACGTTTCCAGCCGAGAACCGCCGGCGCCCGCACTAAGATGGTGCCATAATTTTCAGGCTTAGAAATATGCGTTTCACCCAAACGACGGACAGGTGTCACAAAGTCAGTGAAGGTTCGTTCCCTTAGCCCCTTCTCGCCCCGGCAAAACCCAGCAACCCCGGGCGGTCTCGGATTCAGAATTCTTTTCCGAGAGGAGCTTTGCGAGAATCTCCGGGATTTCGAAGATGGCGCGGTTCTCTTGTTGCGCAACATTCCTCTGAAACTCGGCCAGCGTGCCGGGATCCAGCATCTGCTTTACCCCGGTCACTACATCTTTGAAACTCTTGAGCACGATGCCAACGCGTTTCTCTCTCACCCATTCGGCGTTATAACGCTCCTGAGGCAGGGTCCAAGCGTTGGATTCGATGAGCACGGGGAGCTTCGTAGCCATGGCCTCCGCAATGCTACCGGGACCGGGCTTGCCAATCAGAAAATCCGCCGCGCGCATCAATTTGTGAACTTCCCGGGTGAAACCAACGACGTGCACCGGCATTCGCCAGATGTGGCCGCGCAATTTGGCGGCAAGCTTTTCGTTGCGGCCGCATATCAGGATGAGCTGGAGGGGCAAGCTCGCGGCGTCCAGCCGCTCCGTGATGTCCAGCATGACTTTCGATCCGTGCCCACCGAAGAGGACGATTCCTGTTGGAAGAGCCGGTTGCAAGCCCATCCGTTCACGCATCTCCCCGGGATTGGAGTGGTCGGGAGCATAGAAGTCTGGACGCAGAATCATCCCGGAGGTTCGAAATATGTGTGCTTCGTCATGTCCCATGGCACGCGCCTGCTCTGCGGCTTTTTCCGTGCCGGCGATGACATACTGTTCTGTAATAGGCTCAATCCAGAACCGTGGCGGCAAATCGGCCAAGTCGGTAATGAGGGTAACGAAGGGGTGACTCGGGTAGATGTTTCTCCAGCTTTCGCAAAGCTGCCGGTTGAAATGAGGGATTACAGAAACAAGCAGGTCGGCGGGATTTTCTCGCCAGAAGTTTTCTAGCAACCGCACCAGGCGCCGATGAAACGAACGGATGGCAGTTTGAAGGAGACGCAGCAAATAGACGCTGCCGAGTGTCCAGCCGTTTTGTAATAGGATGTTGTACTGCTGCTCGATGCGGATGCCCGTAACCTTGCGAAGTATGTCTAGCTGGTCAGCAAGATCTTGAAATTGAACGAGTTCGACCTCCCAGTCGCGTTGCTGTTCGGAAATAATCGTTTGCAACGCAGTTGCGGCGTTGCGGTGCCCCCCACCTCCGTCATGAAAAACAATGTGAATCTTCTTCACTGGCTACATTTTGCCACGTCATCGAAGCCTGGAGGCCGGGCATATTCAATGCCATGTGGATAATTTTACAAACCCTCTGTGCTCAATGAGTTCCGTCGGCACATTAAACCCACATTTTGCGACCTCTTCACAGGCTGTTCATAAGCAACTACCATTATTCGTTCATGAGATGCGACCTTCATGTTCACTCGATTGCTTCCGGCATGTTTGATTTGCCTGCACTCAACCGCATTTGCCGCGAGTGCTACAGCCGACCCATCGCGGTGTACCACCGCATGAAACAGCTTGGCATGTCCCTTGTTACCTTGACTGACCATGACTCCATCGAGGGCTCCGAACCATTGCTGGGGTACCCGGGCTTCTTCTTGAGCGAGGAGGTGACCGCGCGAATGCCGAGTGAGCAGAAATCCACTTAGGGGTTTACGCGATAACCGAGCGCGACCATGTGGAAATCCAGCGACGGCGAAATGATTTTATTAGGCTCCTCATGTATCTAACCGAACGGAGGCTGTTCTTCAGCGTGAATCATGTTTTCTCCGGATTGACAGGCCGCCGCAAAGAGGAGGACTTCCACTGGCTTGCCTCCTAAGTGCCGGCATTCGAAACGCGAAATGGGCAAATGTGGATGGGCGCTAACACTAGCGCGGCACTTCTCGCAGCACGCCTGGACAAAATTGCCGTTGCCGGAAGTGATTCACACACCATCTCGGGCGCCGGGAGAACGTATACAGAAGTGCCAGGCGCGCGGACGGCTGAGGAGTTTTTCGCCGGGCTGCGGGCAGGAAAGGGACGCATTCGAGGCGAGCACGGCAGCTACTCCAAGCTGACCGCAGATGTTTTTCACATTGTGAAAGCGCTCTTTCTCGACAAACCGTGGGCCCTGGTTTTTTCACCGCTGGTGCTTCTTGTTCCCTGCGCCACTTTAGGTCACTGGATCAATGAAATACGCTTTTGCCGGAAATGGTCGCTCATGGTCGAGAATGGCCGGAACCGTTCAGACACATTCTGGGGCATGGATTCCACGTTAGGGGCGACTTCCGCAGGGTGAGGTAAGGCGATGGCCGTTGCACGCAGTTTCTGGGGATTCATCGAGCGCCGCGATTACCGGGTGATGCGGCGGATGAACCGCTGGCGTGCGCCGCGCTGGTTTCGCATTTGGATGATCGCTGCAACGCGTATGGGAGATGGTTGGATTTGGTACGGCCTTGGCTTGATGCTGCTGTTGTTCGGCGGCCCGCAACGGTTTTCCGCGATCGGCGCCGCTGGATCTGCAGCCATCTTCGGCATCTTCGTATTCAAGGTGCTCAAGAATCTCAGCCAGCGTCCTCGGCCGTGCGCGCTTGAGCCACACTGCTGGTCCAAAGTTCTGCCTCCCGACCAATTCTCCTTCCCTTCCGGCCACACGATGACCGCGTTTTCTATCGCACTGGTCATCAGCTTTTTTTACCCTCCGCTGAAAGGGGTGCTCTTTTTCCTGGCGTTGAGTATAGCTGTGTCCCGGGTCGTGTTGGGCATGCACTTTGTAAGCGACGTCCTGGCGGGTGTGGTTCTCGGTGTCGCCCTAGGTTGCGCCTCGGTTACGGCATTTGCCTCCATGGGGCTGGTGTAGTCCCCAAGAACGGGGGTAAGCACTTGAACGACGTTATCCGCGGCGCGTTCGCGGTTGACCTCCTCGGCCTCTGCGGATGGGCGATCCGCGGTGACCAGAACTTCCAGGTTCTGCGAGGCGGGCGCCAATTGGGTGTTCAGATTGGCAACTTGCCCTGCGGAGACAGTGACGTTCTTAGTGAATGTGGTGAATCCGACGTAGCTAACGGTTACCGTGTAAGGGCCCTGAGCCAGCCCGGTAATAAGAAAATCTCCTTGCGCGTCCGATACCGCGCTAATACCGCCGGGCTCTACCGTGACTCTTGCGCCTTGCAGGATGCCCCCGCCCTTATCGGTGATTTTACCCGTGATTCCTCCCTTGCGCTCTTGAGCCATGCCTGGATCTGGGGCCAAAACGTAAACGAGCGCAAGACATAGAATGGCAAGAACTACAGGGAGTCTTTTGTTCTGTTGAAGCATGAATTTTCCTCCCGAAGGAACTGCAACGTGGTTTAGGCAGTGCGAATCGCGATGATCGGAAAGGCTCACCCCGCAGCGCGACAAACCACCTCGTCAGACGGTCCAATTACAGGCAGGAATTGCTACGCAAAGATGAATGCAATTTGACAAGAAGTTTAAAGGGACACCGGTATTTGCCAAGTTGCTCAGGCCATCCAGGACAGGATCCCGCGCAGGTCGATGGTTTCGTTCGAAACGGTGCCTCGGGGGAGCACCGGTGAAATCGCGACGGCTTCCTTTTGATTTTCGAACCATGCCAAAAACAACGATTTTTCAGAGCCGGGCAACCGCTGTTGGTCAATCCAGTTGTAGTAGGCGCCCATATCCGCATCCACCAGCGAGCCAGACGGGTCCAGTTCAACTTGATCACGGCTCGGGGAGAGCAGTTCGTTCATGGGCTTTTGGCGCTGCCGAGGAGCAAAACGGACAAGCAGCGTTAGGGGCTCGGCGCGGCGAAGCGCTTCCCTCGCCGCCCATTGCACAAAGCTCGTGCTGAAGATTTGTGTTCCCGATCCTTCCGTTAACAACTTGATTTGGAACCGATTGAGAACAGGGTCACCGCTAGGAGCCATCCCCAGGTCGGTTGGCTGCAATTGAGCCATCAGCGTGCGCAGGGCCTCTGGCCCCATGCCTCCTTTCTGCGTTTCAGCGTGGATTCTCGCCAACAGAGCGACACGAACCTGCTCCATGGCCTTGTAAGAAACGCAGGTAACTGTCGGAGGATGCGGAAGCTGCTCGCCTCCGTCGATATACCAGTGGGCATACTGTGCGGGATTCGCGTTGGCCCGCGACGCAATTGCCTCAAACAGATGCTTCAGGCCATTTTCCGGATTGACGGCACTGAAGTAAGCGCCATAAGGGCGCAGTTTTCGAAACAGGGGTTGTGGCGCAACATCTACTCCCTGGCCAATGACCGCAATTCCGAAACGGGGCGATGCCGGCAGTTCTGGCGCGACCGCCGTGCGTAGCTTGTCCGCATAGCTGACGGCCGCGTGGCGAAACGCATCCATCTGATGCGTGGTCCAAAGATGGGCGGAAAGCCGCTCTACAAATTGCGCAGGGGAAGCGACCCAGTCTGATTTCTCAAGGCTTTCCGACAGCTTGATTTCCGTGAATTCCCGAAACCAGGCCCGGAGGTCCTGCTGCGAAAGGGAGCCGAGGTTGGCGAGTTCCTTCTCTAGGAGCCTACGCTCCGCCGGAAACTTAAAATCGAACTCGATCACTTCCCGGAGCAGGCTAGGCAGGAAGCTCAGTGGCAATCTCCGGAACGTCTCCAGGTACTCAAGGGCCAACTTTCTCGCCTCCGGAGGATAGGCGTTGAACTGTTCGGGCTTTAGATCTTCCGGACGCATACGGCCTACAGAATCTCTGGGATCGGCTTGCCCTTTGACAACGAAGCAGTGAATCCCATCATGGAGCCCAGAGTCGGAACTAGGTCAATGCTGTCGACCGCTCGGTCGTAAACCACACCCTCACGGATGCCCGGGCCCAGGGCCATCATCCAAGTGGTTCGCGAAGTGATGTCCCCGGTCCGATGGTGCTGAAAGCCGTTACCGCCCGCATCTTCGTCGGAATCACGTCCGAAGTCCGGAAGTATAAAGAGCGTGGTCTTGCCCTTGTATTCTGGTTCGCTTTGGGTGGCCTTCCAGAGTTCCGCGCAGAGTCGGTCCGTGCGCCGGATTCCTTCGATATATAGGGAGTAAGCTCCAGCATGGGCGATGTCGATGTCGTGCAAAGTGACCCAGAGGAGGCTTGGAGCAAACCGCCGCATCAATTGGCGGACGATATACACGGAAAGTTCATCCGGACTTGACAAAGTTTGGGCATGGGCTTTGAAATCGTCCACGGAGAGCTTTAGCATCGTCTCCAGTTGCTCCAGCTCAAAGATATTTCCACTTAGCGTCGGCGCGTACAGCGGCGTTTCGTAGCTGTCGCGAAGCAAGTGTCCATAGTCGGCTTGGCTGGAGGTTACCGCAGCCAACAAATATTTGGGCAGAATAACCTGCGCTCCGCAACCGAGACCGAATGAGCGGTGACTGCTCTCGCCGATGCGATTAAATCCATTACTGGGAGCAACGACCCAAGTATTGGTCTCGTAGACCCCCGTCGCCAGGCTTGCGGTGGCAACGTAGTGGCCCAGGATTCCCCGATTGACCACTTGCGTGAAAAACGACGACTGCGGGATGAGTTCGCGCATCAGGTGCGGAATATTTTCCTGGCCTTCCGGCGTAAACGTTTCCTCGTCACGCGCTCCGCCGCCAAAGGTGATCACCACCACTTTTCTCTTGGACTGAGGTGTTGCCCCAAACCCAAACGGGCTCGTATGCAACAAGGCGCTCCCGAGAGCCATTCCCGCCGTAGAGCGCAGGAATCCTCGCCGCGAGAACACGAGTTGCCTGGCGAGTTCGCGCGGATCGCCCTTGATCACGCGTCGGTTTGCCACTCGAAATGTGGAGCGGGACCTCATGAGCCATTCAGCAGCGTTGCCAGAAATTAGGCCATAGGGAATCCGCTGTCAGGGAATGCGCCAAATGTTCATTAAGCGAAATCACCTGTAGCTCATGGCTCGGCCAAAATAACACGGCCGATGGTATCAAGGTTTGCCATCAGAATCCTTCTTCGCCGAATAGACAAATTGCCGAATTTCTGCCCGTTGCTTGTCGAGGTCAGAAAGATGCTGCTCGCGGAGGCGCTGATAAACGTTAAATTCCTGCTGAGCAAGGTCCTTTTCGCCTGTTCGAACATAGGCCTGGGCCAGCCGATAATGAACATCCGCCAAATCGGGATTGCGTTCCCGCGCCTGGAGATACTCCGGGATAGCCTCTGCATACTTCTTTTGATCCGAATAAAGATTCGCCAATTGCAGGTGCGCCTCTGGCAGTTGTGGGTCTAGCGCAATTGCCTTTTTCAAAAGAGATTCAATCTGACTAACATCCAGGTTGGTATCCTGCTCCCTTTTGCTCTTCCAGAGGCTCACGGCATAGTAGTAGAAGGCGCGGCCGTTTTTCGGCTGAAGCTCGGTGAAACGGCGGAACCGCGCAACCACCTCATCCGCCTGACTGGGCGAGCTATCAAACGCGCGCGACAAAAAAGGATAGCCGCGCGGATCAGACGGATCCAGGTCAGCGGCGCGAAGAAGCGACTTTACAGCGTCGTCATACTTGCCCAACGAATAGTAGGCCATGCCAAGACCTATAGCCATGCGAGAAGAGTTGGGATAGCGTTCCGTGCCTTGGTGAAAAACATCGATGGCAGGCTCGAGCGTGCGATGCACGAGAAGTTCGCTGGCCCAATCGAAGAGATTGCCCTCGCTCGGGTCCATGTGCGCCGCGGTTTCGAATTCATTGACCGCGGAGACAAAATTGCCGTCCTTTTCTTCAACCTCAGCCAGAAGATTGTGGAGTTCGGCGGTGTCTTTGCGTCCGACAAGATCGTGAATCAGCTCTCGAGCGTCACCGAGGCTCCCCGTCAGAAAATAGGCGAGAGCTAGGTCGTAGCCATTATCGTACGAACCCCGATTCAGTTGCTGCGCCTTCTTCAGATAGGGGAGGGCCTCGGGGACCTTGTTCACGCGGGCAAAAAGCTCGCCGAGATTGTGATTGGCTTCGTAGTCTTGCGGAGCGAGAGCAACGGCCTTCTTGTACTGTTGCTCAGCAAGGTCGAGCTTCCCAGCGTGCACAAGGATGTTTCCAAAGTTGGTGTGGGCGGAAGCAGAGCCGGGCTTGAGGCTAACCGCGGCTTCGAGATGCTCGCTCGCTTTTTCGTCCTGGGATTGCGCCGCGTAGACGAGGCCAAGGAGCTCGTGAACTTCAAAGCTCTGAGGGACTTTGGGAAGGAGCTTTTCGAGTTTGGCGGCCGCCTCAGGATACCTGCCGGCTTCGTATTGGGCGACCGCGGCTTGAAAGTCCAGGTCAATGTCCCGTTGCTGAGCCCGGCTTGGAAAAGGTATGGAAATGCAGACGGCAAGCAGGGATAACTCTGAACCCAAAATCCAAAGCCTAAACGTCACTTTTACGCCTCTGGTCCAGCCACGCTGATAGAGAATTTAGCACAGGAAAGGCCCGGGAAGAGGGAAGACCTTTCCGAAGAAAGGCCATCCCGCCGCGTGCCGCGTTTAAGGAGTAACCTTAGAACAAGAATTTGAGGGCGAATTGAATCTCCCTCGGGTCGTACGGAGCGTCGCGCGTGGATCCGATCTCCCCGAAATTGGGGCTGGTGAAGTTGCCCGAGCCGCTGACGGCGACGACGCCGTTGCCACCGAAATTGGGAGCGTTGAAGTTCGGGTGGTTGAGAATATTGAAAATTTCACTTCGGAATTGGAATCGGTAGCGCTCCTTAAGCGGAATATCCTTAAACAGAGAGAAGTCCAGCCTATGGAATCCTGGGCCAGGCACTATGGCGAGCCCACCGAGCGCAGCGGAGCCCGTTAGGGGCACACACCCCGTCGGCAAACTGGTGGGCGCTCCACCGGGACCGAGAATGCAAGGCTGCGCGAACGCCGCCGCATTGCCGTAATAGTTCAACTTGCCGTTCTTGTCCGTATATAAGCCAAGTTTCAATGGTTGGCCCTTCACAAAAAGATCGCCGCAACCCAAACCTGCCGCGGTACCCTGCGGGCAACCAAGGCTAATAGGCTGGCCGCCTTGCAGTGTTGTGGACCAATTCATGCTCCAGCCGCTGATCAAGTGGTCCTCGATCCCCGCGGCCCCGGAAGCGAAACGCTTGGCTTTGCCGAACGGTAGATCATAGCTGCCGCTAAAGTGAACGACATTGCGGACGTCAAAATTCGCTATGCCGTAGTCGAAATGGATTCCCAGGCCAGGAACGTTCGGCGCACGGTAACCCCTAAGGCTTCCGCCATTCAGCAAATCACCTGCATCGGTGAGTGTCTTAGACCAAGTGTAGGTGGCGAGAAAGCTCAGCCCCCCTGCAAACCGCTTTTCGGCCTTCGTTTGTAGGCCGTGGTAGATGCTGTTTCCTTGCGTCGCGGCATAGCTGCTTCCACGTCCGAAATCCGGGAAAGGGACCAAGTTGGCTTGATTCGCATTGTTGTCGGTAATCACAGGAACGCTGTTGCTTCCCGGAAAGGTCTCCAGGTGGCGCGCCTGGGTGGTCACATAGGCGCCCTGAACGGCCAACGTTGGCTCGATCTGATATTCCACGGTGAAATTGCCGCTCATGGTGTAGGGAGTCTTGTAAAAGAACTGAATCCCGCGCAAAGCCAATCCACTGGCATTGACGAGGAGCGGACTCAAAGGGGTACAAGAGAAGCCGGATTCAAAAGTTGCTAAGCCGTCCATCGGGTTTGAGCCGATTCCGCCGCAGGGAGTTCCGCCTGGTCCGGCCGTGGCATAGGGATATAGAGCAGTGGGGTCGAAAGCGCCGGTGCTCGTCGTTTTGAGGCCCGGAAAGAAGGAAAAGTTAAACTGGAACGGATAATTCTCGCTGATATTCGGCGAGAATCCACGATTTTCAAAGCCGTTGTAGAACAGGCCAAATCCACCGCGCACCACCAGTTTCGGGGAGGCCTGATATGCAAACCCTACGCGGGGAGAAAGGTTCGCCTTCTGGGAATAGCCCAAGCCCTTGCCGTAATGATCTGTGATGGCCAGGTTAATTCCGTCCTTAGCAAGCAGGGTCTTAAAGCTATTGGAAAGCAAAGTAGAGTTCGCTCCCGCCGGCAAGAGATAGGTAGGCGTGCCATAGAGATTGGGCACAAAGTTCGCTTGAGCCCCATGATGCTCGTAGACCAGACCAAAAAAGTCGTAACGCCCACCGAGATTAAGGGTCAGCTTGGGAGTGATCTTCCAATCGTCCTGAAGGTAGCCGCCGTAATAATTCTTCCCGTTGTCGGTCAATGAAATATTGGAAACAAAAACGCCATTGGCGCCACCTACGTAATCTATCCCATTCGGAATGGCAGGATTGTGGACGGCAGGTGTCAAGAGGAAGTCCGCAATACCGACGTTACCTGAAGTTCCCCCGGGAGAGTCTGTGTACCCACCGAAATTGAATTGGCCGTGGGACCAGGGTGGCTGCAAGGTGGAGAACTTTACGTGCTGCCATTCAATGCCCATTTTAAAAGTATGCTTGGAGTAGATTTTGGTGAGGTTCTCATTGAGCTGGAAGGTGGAGCTAACCTCGTCCGATGGCAGGAAAGCGTTGCTTCCCAAGGTAGACAGAGCGCCGATGCCAAAAGCAGGGAGTCCGCCATTATCCGCCACCTGCGGAATGTCCAGAATGCCGTATTGCGCCGGCAGACCGAGTTGGTTCGCGACCGGGCTTGCGCGAGTAGTATGTAAATAGTTAAAGCCCATGCGGACGTCGTTGATGAGCTTGGGCGAGAAAGTATGTGTGTAGCCCAAAGCGCTTTGCTGCGCCAGCGCGGTCTGAGGCCCCTGCTGAAAAGCCCCGCCGTCGGCCACGCCGCCAAAGATGCCGGGAATGAATTGCGGATCATCGACATAGCTGAAGCGGAAGAAAACCTGGTTCTTTTCGTTTACGTCGGCATCGGTGCGGATATCGAAGGAGTTTTTGTGTTCGAAGAGCTTGGGGGAAGTAGAAAAATTGCCAAAGGTTCCGGAAAGGGTTGGCTTCGGATAAAGATCGAGAAGCTTGATGGCGTTCGGATCCAAGCGATTGAAGGGAATGATATTCAAATTGCAGTTTGCCAAAGTGAAAGTCGGAGTGCTAGCGGCGCACGTGCCGAACGGGTCCCGTGTGAACCCGGTAGCGGTCGCCACCAGACTACTGGTCGGGTCCACCTGTCCCTGAGTAACTAAACGGGTTGTCGTGGGATCGTAAATCGTTCCGATCGGAGCTGTGCGGCCCAGATTATCTGGTTTGCCGGGCTGAGGGGTGATGTAATCCTGCAAGTTTACCGTGGGACCGCCCGCGTCCCAACTCTGGCGTTCCGCCACGGTGGGGACAGTGCCTGTCAAGATCGTGCCCTGCACGTGCCGAAATCCCTCGTAATCTCCGAAAAAGAAGAGCTTGTTGTGGCCATCGTAGACATGTGGAATGACTAACGGCCCGCCGAGAGTAAAACCAAACTGATTCCAGCGAAGCGCGCCTTTCTGGATCTTCCCCGCATTCTCAAAAAAATCAGCCGCATCCAGCTTGTCGTTGCGGAAGAATTCCCAAGCGTCCCCATGAAGTTCATTGGTGCCGGACTTGATGGTGGCATTGAGCACCGCGGCTCCCGAGCGTCCGAATTCGGCGCTAAAGTCCGAGGTCTGCACCTTAAACTCCTGCACCGCGTCCACGGGAGGAAGGACCACGAAGTTTGTGCCGTTTAGGAAATCGACGGTGTCGGAGTTGTTGTCGATGCCGTCTAGAAGATAGTTATTCTGTGCGGGGCGGAGACCATTGGCCGAAAATGCTCCCGTCGCCGCATTGCCTCTAGTGTCGGCTTGCGGAGTGTTAACGCCCGCTGTCAACTGGGCCAGGAAGGTGAAGTTGCGACCGTTCAATGGAATGTCATTGACCGCGCGCGAGTCGACCACTTGCCCGACCGACGCGTCCTGCGATTGCATTAGGGGAGCAGTGGCAACGACCTCTACGGTTTCAGTGACATTCCCAGGGCTCAAACGCAAATCCACTACCACTTGGGCGCCTACGTCAACGACGACATGGCGCGTCTCCGTTTTCTGAAATCCCTTGAAAGTCGCGCTGACTTTGTGCCTTCGTTCTTCAGGGACACCGTTGCGCCCGCAATTACGGCCCCCGATTGGTCTGTTACCGTGCCGAGAATAGCGCCCGTATCCACCTGAGCGCAGAGCGGAGCTGCCAGAAAGAACAAGGCCACAATAGAGAACAACGCGAACCAGACTCTACGGTCCCCGTAAAACCTGTTCCTAGCCTTTGCCTTCATAGCCGCCCTCCTGGATTCTTTGGCCGGAAAGGGAAACTCCAAAACCTCACCTGGCCCCCGGGTAAATCATCCGGAAGGCCATCTGCGACGGCATCGCGCCGCCCAAAACGCTTCCCTTCGCGTTTGCAATGCTTCACCGAAGGGTCTTGCGTGAGTGCAATGGTTGCGAGGGGGCGGACTGGCCGCTGTGGCACAGAGATCCCCGAGGGTGCGGGTCCATGGGGCGAATCCGAACGGATCAGACAGACGCCCAACCGGGCGCGGGGACAGCCTCGAAATCGCTTGACAAAGGCTCACTGAGCAACCGAATTTCTATGAGGCAAGTCTTTATACGAAGGCGGCGGATGGGGGGCAAGAAAAAAGAGTGTGCAGAAAGGGCCCCGGGCTTCAGGGCGAAGAAATCTTCGCTAGCATCCTGGCATTCGGTCGAAGTGGGGATGCGGCCTGACATGAATGGCAAGCGCAGACTTTCGCGCCGAACTTTTCTGGGGGCGTTTCGTTGGAGCCCCTTGCTTTTTCTTCCGGCTCCTCTTCATTCGGTAACCTATCCCGGGCCAGTCCCGCAACCGCTGGCGGAACAGACACCTTCCTTCCCTTTTGCAGAATCGCGACTGACTCCGCATTATCCGACGAAGTCTCCTTTGGACGATGTCCTTCGGTACGTCACTCCCGGCACGGATGAATATTTGACGGAAAAATACGCCGCCGAAATTGCGGCACTCCTGCGTGGTTGGTCGAACGAGTTGCGCTCAAAACCACACTCTCTCGAAGGCCTGGCGGAATTGCTCGACCCTTCTTTGAAAGCAGCTCCGCTCACCCCTGCAGACGACAGAAAACTCCGCCCAGGAAATGGAATTGAAGTCTTTCGAAGAAAGTTTCCCAGCGGGACGGTGGTGGATCGCGAACAATTCCTGGAACAAGTGCGGACCTACCTGGCCCCACTCGGGAAGCTGGAAACTGCGGAATTCCAAATCTTCGAAACAGAACAAATGGCGAACTCTCCGCTGCGAGTCCGCGTCCGCATTCGCTATGA
>QHYI01000038.1 GCA_003223245.1 Acidobacteriota bacterium | reverse complement strand
GAGACTTCAAGAAAACGCCGAACGAGAACACAACAACGGGACCTGTGCTGAGGAACAACCCCAGTGAACACGCCGCAATAACCCACCAACCGTAAAACACTTTCGGGCGATAAGACATAGGTTTTTTATGCGCGTCCGCCGAACGGGTGGCAGGAGTGAAGGACTCTTTCTGCCGCGTATTCTACCACGAAGAGTCTGAACGTGCTCAAGCGCTCCCCGTGGCCGTGATTGCCTAGTTCGGAGCCCTTAACGATGGGTAGGCGAACCTTCCATTGAAGTTTTGTGTTCGTCTCGACTCACGCTCTTCGGCAGAAGAGGTTTGGCCGGAGTGATGGTGGAGCTCTTCCAGCTATGGGTACTGGCGGGCCAAAAAAGAGGTCTAGAATCGGCGTTCGAGTAGATGATATCGCGAGCGAAGTCATCAACCACTTCTGGATGGGGTACCCGCCCGAGACGATGTCAGTGACGTACTCTCGTTTGCATTGGAAACTTGGCCTTCGTTTTGCGGAGCAATGGGCGTCGGTTTCACCGCTCCGCCCGTTCCACTTGCTCCGTTCACCGGGCGCGCCATCACATTTAGGGTCCGACAGGCTGCACTTTCCCGCGAGGGCAATCTGCGTATGGTAAGGTCTCTCCATGGCGATTCTGCTCGAGAAGATCGTTGACGAACGCGTCGGCCAGACGCCCGTCGGTACCGGTCACTTTAACCTAGGTTTCGGGCCGGAGGCCCTTTCCCCGTCATTGCGGCCTGCAGCTGTGCGGCTGCGCATCTGAGAGTGGCCGAGTTGAGCCTGGGCATCTGAGTGCGGAGCTGTTTGAAGCGTGCTTGGCTTCTTGTACTTTGCCTGAGAGGCTGCGGCACTTTTGTGGGCGATTCACGGCCATGGATTGCCCACAAGCAATGTCCTCGATATAGTTAATGGCTGGTCGTGACAGCATCGTTCTGACAGATGCTCGACCCGCGGCCCCTGTGACGAAGAAGAGCGCAGCTAAGAGCAACGCGTCCGAGAGAGGTAAACTGCGGATCGGCGACGATTGGAACGCCATTCGCATCATCGCCCTTTCCCAAAGCAATCCCCTGAAGGCCATTGCGGAATTTGTCGAGAACAGCATCGACGCACGCGCCAGAACTGTTGTCATCGAGCGCGGCCGCGAGCGCGGCTCGCAATATCTTGTCGTCAGGGATGATGGAGAAGGCGTCCCGTGCGGTGCCGACGGACTACCCGATTTCAAGTATGTCGCGACGCACATCTGTGACTCTATCAAGCGGCGCCTGAAGGAAGAAGACGCTGGGGCCGGTGTCCAAGGGGAGTTCGGCATTGGCCTTTTGAGCTTCTGGACCGTGGGGCATACGCTCATCATGACCTCGACCGGCGCTGATCACCGGGCCTATCAGATGGTCATGACCAAAGGAGATCCCCGCTACGCGGTCAAGCCCAAGCGCGTTCTTTTTGGGGAGAGCGGTACGGAGATCAGGATCAGTCCTCTGCTCAATGGGATCCGCAGCTTGACCGGCGAAAAAATACAGTGGTATCTCGCGGCGGAGCTGCGTGACCGCATTCGCAACAGCCACGTTCGCGTAACGGTTATCGATAAGGTCGCCCGCAAACAGTACCAGGTTGAGCCGCGGCAGTTCGAAGGCCGCTTGCTGCACCAGCTTCCGCCAGTTCGCTCTACCTTCGGAGAGGCATATGCCGAACTGTACCTCACCGCGCCGGCCGACGAACGCTGCGTGGCCCTGACCAAGAGCGGCACGCGCGTTGTTGCCGACCTCGCGATCCTGCCCGGTCTCGAGCATCCGCCGTGGAACTCTCGTTACCTGCAAGGCTTGATCGATGTGCCCTATGTAAACCTCACGCCCGGCACGCGCTCGGGAATCGTCCATGATGAGCATTACGCCGCCTTTGTGGACAGTCTCGGTCCGCTCGAAGCGCACCTGAATAGTGTGATCGAGGCGCAGCGCCGGGCTGAGGAAGAGCAGGCCAATACAGAGTCCCTGCGCGCCATCCAACGCGCCTTTCGCGAGGCTATGCTCGTCTTGCCACGCGAGGAATACGATTGGTTCGAAATCCGCTCACCTTCGGTGCAAGGCGCTGGCGCGGGCCAACCACAGGAGGGGTCAGCGGAAGCCGTCGGCGAAGTGGAGGTATCCGCGACAGGTGTCGCCGAGCCGGTTGTAACATCCCTGCAGCGTAAATTCTTCGAACACCCTGGGCCTTTGCACAGTGTCGTGATCTCACCTGCGGCCGCTACTGTGGCCGTGGGTCAAGCTCGGCATTTTCGTGCTCTACCCCGCGACCGCGCGCGCCGTCGCGTCGAAGATGATCTGGTGTTCACCTGGGAGATTACGGAAGGAAGCGGCACGCTCTCGAGCCTCTCCGACCAAGAAGTCGAGTTTCAGTCTCCTCTCTGGCCGGGTCTCGTGCGGTTGTCTCTAGTTGTGTCGCAGCGTGACGTGCGGTGTTCTGCCGAGGCGTTAATCACCGTTGCCGACCGATTGGATGTGACCGTGGGCGCCGCGACGGTCAGTGCGCGCGGCCTGCCTGGCTACACTTTTGAGAGAGCTGCCGGCGAACTGTGGCGGTCGCGATTCGATGCGGAACGCAACCTGATCGTGGTGAACAGCGGACATCGCGATTTCGTTTTCGCCACGCGCAGCCGCGCACTTCAGCTGCGCTACCTTGTCCGGCTCTATATAAAGGAGCTGGTGCTTAAGAACTTTGTCGGCCTGCCGGCCGACCAAGTGGCTGAGCGCATGATCGAGCTGTCGCTCTACGTCGAAGAAAAGCTAAAGCTGCCATAGCGTTGGCAACCGCAGTTCCCTCTGAACAACTGGCAACCCCTGGGGCGCGCCATGTCCCAAAAGGCCCGCGAGAAGGCAGCCGTTTCTATGGATCAGTGGCCAGAGTGTCGGCGCTGGCTGCGTCTTCCGCCAAACATGCGCCGGTCAAAGCTCACTGGCTCCGGCTCCTGGACGACGATTCTGCCGTATTCCCGGTGGCCTGGATTAATCAGCCAGTTATACTCAGTTGGAGCCAGCACAGACGGAACCAACAACGCGCAATGTTTCCCTCCTTGCGCGAACTCGTTTCCAATTAAGGCTAGCTCC
The DNA here is from genome assembly GCA_003223245.1 of Acidobacteriota bacterium. Classification (GTDB taxonomy): domain Bacteria; phylum Acidobacteriota; class Terriglobia; order Acidiferrales; family UBA7541; genus Acidiferrum. Next base: position 7,730 of record QHYI01000038.1, on the reverse strand, counting down.
GGCGGAGCAACAGGATGACGCCAGTTTTGGGGAAGTTGGCTAACCTCAATCCGCTCTCGTCCCAGATTGTCTGGAATCTCCGCTACAGCTAAAAGCAGGTCCGTAGGAGAGTCGCCCTGGTCGAGGTGAACGAAATATTCCAATAGAGCGAGGGACTGATGCTCAGAGGTATAGCTCAAGCGAGTTCCAGCGCTCGACCAGCGACCTCCGTATCGGTATGCCCCTTCGCCATCGAAAGGATGGCGGGCATATTTCTTGCGTAGCACGCGATAGACACGGCTCAACTGATTCCGCCGTAGGCAATCCGGCCTAGGATGTTTTCCACTTGGCGAGCGCCTAATTCAGTGTCGAGGGCCGCCAGGGGCGAAATGCCGCCGAGAGCGCGGTTGGCCCGTTTGAGCCAGCGAAGGGCCTTGTCGTGGTCGCCGAGAAATTCGTCGGCTAGGGCCACAATGCGTGCCAGCCGATAAAGGCGGTCGGACTCATAACGCGCCAATCTGCCATTCCGACGACGGCGCTGCAGGCTTCGGGGTGACAGGTCCAATGCCCCAGCGAGTTCCTTTAGCGTCAGTCCGGAAGCTCGCATAAGTTCTTCGAGCACTGCCGGGGGGAAACCCTCCCGAATGGCCTCGCGCACATCGTCCTCGGTAGCCAGGGTCCGACCGAGGGCTTGCTTCCCGCCCAGCTCCGCAATCACGGCGTTTAGTGTAAGCGCCATTTGTCGCCAAGAATAGCGACAAATGGCGTAAGTGTCAAGGCCTAAGATTCCATTCACCTGATTCACCTGGAATTCATCAGGTCTCTTCGAAACGGAGACTGGCAGGTCAATGAGGCGCACCCAGGAACGACCAGAGTTCTGAAATCCTCTCTTAGCGCGTGCCAATCAGCAGCGTCGAAAACCGTTTTGAAATTTTCTTGAGTCCGCGAGCGGTTCGAAGGTTGATTCTTTTCTCGCGATCAGCCGGCCGCATGCAGACCAAATTCGCGATGCGTGGTGACCAGCGCCTGCTTCACGGCACTTTCTTCGATGACGAAGGAGATGTTGCTCTCCGAGGAGCCTTGCGCGATGGCGATCAGGTTCACCCCGTCGCGGCCCAGCGCGCTGAAGGTTTTTCCGGCAATTCCGGGAATTCCGCGCATGTTTTCCCCCACCACGGCCACAATCGCGATATTGGGGTCCACGGTGATGTGTTCCACGTCCTGGTGTGCCAGGTCTTGCGCGAATTCTTTGCGCAACGCTTCGACCGTTCGCTGCGCGTCCGCCGACGCAACGATGAAGCAGATGTCGTTTTGCGAAGAAGACTGCGAGATGAGCAAGACGTTGGCGCGCACCTCTGCGGTCGTTGAGAACGTCCTCCCGACCACGTCCGGCAACCCCACAATCCCCGGCCCGCCCACGCTGATTAAAGTGACGTCCCGGATGGCCGTCAGCGCCTTCACGCCGCCGCCGATGCTGCGTCCCTCGGGCGTGATCTTTGTTCCCGGCCGCTCCGGCGCAAAACTATTGCGGATCCACACGGGAATCGCCGCCTGCACCACGGGGTTTAGCGTTTTGGGATGGAGCACCTTTGCGCCAAAATACGCCAGCTCCGCCGCTTCGCGGTAGGAAATCTCTGGAATGGTGCGCGCTTCGGGAACGAGCCGCGGGTCCGCGGTCAGCACGCCGTCCACATCGGTCCAGATAATGACTTCGTCCGCGTCCAGGGCGGCTCCGAGAATCGTCGCCGAAAAGTCAGAACCGCCTCGGCCCAACGTGGTCAACTGGCCCTCGGCAGTTGCTCCAATAAATCCGGTCACGACGGGCACAATGCCTTTTTCGAGCAACGGGCACAGGCGCGCCTGCGATTTTTCCCGCGTCAATTGCATTTGCGGCTCCGCTCCGCCATGAAACGCGTCGGTGACGATGAGCTTGGTTGCTTCAATGGCCTTGCTCTGCGCGCCCGTTTCTTTAACCGCTGCAGCCACCAACGGCGCTGAAAGCCGCTCTCCCAAACTCGACACGGCATCGAGCGTGCGCGGTGTTAATTCCCGCAACAGGGCCGTCCCCTCACAAAGCCGGCGGCCTTCCCCTAAGACTTCTGCTAGTTTCTTACGAATGCCTTCGCGGTCCTTTTCATGGGGAATCAAGCTCACGAGCGCCGTTTCGTGCTGCTTCCTGAGCGCTTCCAATATCGCCGTGGCCTCCGCTGCGTTCCCGCCACGCGCATGATTCGCGGCTTCGATCAGCCGGTTCGTTATGCCACTCATGGCGGAAACAACCGCTACACAACGATACTCCCTGGCCGCATCCACGACGATCTTCGCGGCCCTCGCGATGCACGCAGCGTCGCCCACCGATGTCCCTCCAAACTTCATTACCTGTAGCCGCTTATTCATTTCGCTCCAACTTTCACTAACAAACTCTTAGACCACACAAGCTTCGAGTTTCTCCATTGTACGGCACGCGTTGACTTTCCTTCTGCTGCGCACCTAACATGACATACGGTAATTGCACGCCAATCTTGAACATGAACATTCCTCCTTTACAGCAACGGGCACGCGTCAACTTCGGAGAGAGGTTCTAGCATGCAGGCACGGCGAATTTTGGGTCTTACGCTGGTTCTTGTGGCCATTGCAGCAGCACTCGCGCTGCGTTTCTCGCCATCTTCCGCCGCGCCCGTGGCAATGAAGCCCGGCGACGTGAATGATGAGCGCATCGCTGCCGACGCCGTCACAGGCGTCAACTGGCTGGTGAACGGCCGCACCAATGATTCGAAACATTTCAGTCCGCTCAAGCAAATCAATTCTTCGAGCGTGGCCAATCTGGGCCTCGCCTGGTATTTCGATTACGACGGCCAAATGGGCGTGGTCTCGGAACCCATCGTGGTGGATAAAGTCATTTACGTGAGCGCGCCGCTTTCGAAGGTTTATGCGATCGACGCTGCCACGGGCAAACTCATTTGGAAATACGATCCGCAAATCCGGCTGGATCAGGCTCTGAACGGTTCCTATTCCGCGCGCACCAACGGCGGAGTCGCCGTTTGGAACGGCAAAGTGTACGTGGGCACGGGCGATTGCCGCTTGATTGCCATTGATGCTGCCACGGCCGCCAAAATCTGGGAGGCCACGGTTTGCGAACCTACGCAAACCGGAATCACTGGTGCGCCGCGCGTGGCTAAGGGAAAGATCCTCATGGGCTACAACGGCTCGGACGACGCGGTTCGTGGTGCGCTGGCTGCCTACGACGCCGAAACCGGCAAAGAAGTTTGGCGTTTCTGGACGGTCCCTGGTGATCCCTCGAAGCCCTATGAGACGAAAGAGCTCGAGATGGCCGCGAAAACCTGGCACGGCGATGGCTCTTGGAAAATTGGCGGCGGCGACGTCTGGCATGCCATCACGTATGACGACGCCACCAATCTCGTGATTTTCGGCACGGCGGGCGCGGACGTTGGCTACGGCGAATTGGCCGGCACGCAAATCACCGGCGAAAAACTCTTCTCCCAATGCGTCATCGCGGTCGACGCCGATACGGGGAAATACGTCTGGCATTTTCAGACCGGTACCGAAGGCGTGCACAACGAGAACAATCAAATCGTCATAGCCGATCTGATGATCAATGGGGAACGGCGCCACGTGGCGATGACCGCCCCCAAGAACGGTTTCTTTTACATTCTCGATGCAAAAACCGGGAAGCTGCTTTCCGCCAAGCCCCTGGTGAAAACCACCTGGGCTTCTGGTTACGACTTGCAGACGGAAAAGCCCATTCTCATTCCCGTTTCGGAAGGCGGTGGCCGCCAGTGGACCGTGCACAACTGGTGGCCCATGAGCTATGACACGCTCACCGGGCTAGTCTACATTCCCACGACCGATCGCCGTACGGACACCGCAGCGCCGGTCGAAGCCGGCGAAAGTGGCGAAGGTCTTTTCGGCCGGCTCATCGCTTGGGATCCCGTTGCGGAAAAAGAGCGTTGGTCGGTCGAAGAAGAAATCGCCGTGAATGGTGGCGTTCTTTCCACCGCTGGCAATCTCGTTTTTCAAGGGCAGGGAACTGGCGAATTTGCCGCTTATGCCGCGGACACCGGAAAAAAACTCTGGTCCATTCAGACCAAATCCGCCATCGACTCGATCCCCGTCACTTTTTCCGTGAATGGCGAGCAGTACGTCATTACCTCCGTCGGTTGGGGCTCTGGCTCGCGCTTGTTTGCTCCCGCGCGGACGATGGCCACGCCAGAATCGAAGCGCGGTCCCACGCGCCTTTGTGCTTTCAAGCTGGGCGGCAACGTTCCGTTCCCGTATCCGCACATCGAAATTCCGCCGGTGCCGAAACCGCCGCTGCTGAAAGCTTCTCAGGACACGATTCGCAAAGGCGAGAAGCTTTACGTGTCGTTTTACTGCGAGGGGTGCCACTCGCCAGGAATTGATGGCAGCGGCGCTTGGGTCGAAGATGGGGCCGTGCCCGATTTACGCTACGCGCCGCCGGAAGTTCACAAAAATTGGTACCAGATCGTCATGGGCGGCTCGCATTGGTCGAAGGGCATGCCCGGCCTTGCCGACCCGCCGAAATTTGCCTTCCCCAACGAGCACCTGACCGTGGCCGAGGCCGACGCGATCCACGCTTACGTCATTAGTCAGGCTTGGAAAGCTTACAAAGGCGAGCAAACCGCAGCGCACACCAAGCGCGAAAACTACTAGTTGCTCTACCCCCGGCTATGCGCGCGATTCGTCGTTCCGACTTGTAGCTCAGGCCTTTAGGCCCGAGGAATCTGCTTTTGTCTTTCGCATTGGGTATAATCAGCGACTTCAATAGCTCCGTTATGGAGCCGAATTGGGAAGTGTAGACACATGAGTCGCTTGGTTAGCGTGCTTACCGACGTTCATTTTTGGGTTCCCGTTGCCGTGCTCGCCGCCGGATTGCTGCTGCTGAGCCTTATGCGCTAGGACTGGAATCGAACCAGAATGGCATCCTCCGCGCAACCTCTCACTTCATCCGCAACGCAGAGCGCCGTGCGCGCAAAAAAACTTCAACTCCTTGGCATCCTCTCTGGTTTCACCGCGGGCGCGTGGCTTGGCGCTGCCGAAGCGCCCACGAAACTCGTTTCCATGGGCATTTCTCCCATTGCCATTTCGCTCATCATGGTCATCGGTGTTTTCCTTGCGCGCTGGAGCCTGCCCGCATTAATTCTTGGTACTTCCTCCGTTCGCGCCGACGTCCGCCGCGCGCCTCACTTAATCATCTGGGCGGTTCTCGCAGGCTGCTTGTGGGCGGTCGCCAACACGCTCACCATTTTCGCCATTCGCGACATTGGCCTGAGCATGGCCTTCCCCCTCTGGAACTCCAACAGCTTGCTCGGCATTTTTTGGGGCTTTCTCTTTTTCAACGAACTTCGCCAGGCCGGCTGGCGCCGCTGGACCGGCGTGCTCGGCGGCGCGCTCGTTATGTGCCTTGGCGCGACGCTGCTCGCCATCGCTTCTTCGGCGCAGGGCCCGGCCGGTCATTCTCTGCGCGGCGTTTGGGCTGCGCTTGGCGCTGGCCTCCTCTGGGGCACGATGTATATTCCCTATCGCAAAGCCTATCTCACCGGCATGAACCCGCTCTCGTTCGTGACCTTTTTCACCTTCGGTGAAGTGGGCATGATGTCCACGCTCGCCATTGGCTACACCGGTCTGGCACCGCTCTGGCAGGAATTGCTCAGCGCGCGCGGCGTGATTTTTTGGCTGATGCTTGGCGGCTTTATCTGGGTTATCGGCGATCTCTTTCAGCAATACGCCGCCAAATACGTCGGCATCAGCCGCGGTATCCCGCTCTCCAATTCCAATCAGCTCTGGGGATTGCTCTGGGGCATCTTCGTATTTGGTGAACTGCATGGCCGCAGCTCGTCCACTTACCTGCAGGTTGTTGGCGGCTCGCTGCTCATGATGCTGGGGGTTGGCGCGGTTGCTTTTTCTTCGGCTCCCGGAGAAGAGCAAACGCGTTGGAAAGAAGCGGCGCAGCGCGAAAGCGAGCGCTACGGCGTTGCCGCCGACTACGTCGAGGCGCGCCTGGACGGCCGCCAAGCGGCTGACGAGGCCGCGCATGCCCGCCGCATTTGGGATTGGCTGCTCGTCGCAGGGGCCAGCGCTATTTTCGTCGTTTTTGCGGCGATGGCGCGTGTCCCACAAATGTCTTTGCACTGGTGCCCCGCTGCGCTGCTCACTGGTGCGCTACTCCTGCTGCTTTTCCTCTGTACGCTCGCCCTGTGGCGCACCACTCGCTTCAATTAGTCAATTCAGCCCTCCTTCCACTTTGCAATCCTTCGCGCTTTTTGTAGCGCCGCCTTTCAGGGCGGCATATTCTCCTTTCCGACCGTTACTGGCGGTCTTACCCGGCATATTCCACCTCCGCGTGTAGTGGCGGGTCTTCAGCCTCGTTCTTTTTCTTCGCTTGAGAAAATTTTCCGCGGCCTGCTAGAGTAACCTCAGCAAGATGACCGCCCGCTCGAAGGTAGAAAAAGTCGACCTCGTTGGCGTGGGCCTCAACGCCACGGACACGCTTATCCCCATGGCACACTATCCCGGGCGCGGCACCAAAGTTGCAGTTCGTCCCACTACTGTTTTGCCCGGCGGACAAACTGCCACCGCTGTTGTCGCGTGCCAGCAGTGGGGACTTCACACGCGCTACGTTGGCAAAGTCGGTGGAGACTCCGCGGCCGCACTCCACGCTCGGGAATTCTCGCGCCTGGGAGTGGAAGCGCATCTCCTCACGGCCCCCGATTGCCCGAGCCAGCAAGCGTTCATTCTCATCGACGACTCCGGTGAGCGCACCGTCCTCTGGCGGCGCGACCACCGCCTCGCTCTGCGCCCCGAGGAACTCCAGCGCGAGTGGATTGTCAATGCCCGCGCCCTTCATCTTGATGGCCACGACACCCAAGCCGCGGCCCAAGCCGCAGCTTGGGCGCGCGCCGCAGGCGTTCCTGTGATCGCGGACCTCGATGAACTGTATCCCGGCGTCGAAGCGCTCTTGAAGAATGTCGATTACCTCATCACCAGCCGCGACATCCCCGGCAAGCTGGCCTCCACCGACGATTTGCAGAAAGCTCTGACCACCGTGCATCGCCTCTTCGATTGCCGCCTGACGGCCGCAACGTTGGGTATCGACGGGGTGCTCGCGTGGGATGGCTCGCAGTTTCATTACGCTCCCGCGTTTCGCGTCGACACGGTCGACACCACCGGCGCGGGCGACCTCTTCCACGCCGGCTTCATTTACGCACTTTTGCAAGGCTGGCCTTTGCAGAAGCAGCTCGATTTTGCTTGCGCTGCCGCTGCGCTGAACTGCACGGGCATTGGCGCACGCGGTGGCATCCGCCCCATCGACGCCATCGAGCACCTCCTCGCTAGCGCTCCGCGCTACCCCGCCGTCGTCACGCTCCGCCATTCCCGCTCGGGTTCGTAGGTGCTCAGTAGCGGCTGAAATTTGGCCGGGAGAGGGGGCAACAAAAAACTCTGCGCTGTGGGCGCGACACATCTAGTGATAGAAATTTTTGTTGAAGCGAACGGCTTTCCACGCTGCCGCGCAGGTTCTAGCCTATCTTCCGCAGTTTTGAATGAATCGGAAATTTTTTGAGCACCATTGCGTGCACAGCAGCCGTGCAAGTGTTTTTCTTCGTGTCTGAATGTTGTTGAACAATCTGGTTTGCATGCGAAATGTGCATGTAGTGACGACTCACCCTCTTGATTTTGCGTGTCCGAATCGTAGCATCGCAGCATGTATTTGC
>QHYI01000131.1 GCA_003223245.1 Acidobacteriota bacterium | reverse complement strand
CTCCGATACTGCTTACATGGTCAGCGCTACGTGGGACTTGTGGACGTTCGACATCGACACTTTGAAATGGCAGCAGAAGCCGCAACCTCTCGAACTGACCTGCCACGGCTTGGATTACGATGACGGAATCGCCTCCGCCGCAGGACACTTTCAGGCCGATCTGGGTTTCGAACATTTCTTTACTGGCCACGGCAGGCTGCTCGCACCGGGCACTTCGTCCAATTCTTCCAGTTCTTCTGAACACCCCGTTGAGCATACGTTCCGCCAGTGGATGGCCGCCGGCAATAACCTCAAGGAATATCACGCCAAGACCCGCGAAAACATCCAACAATTGTTTCGGTGGGTGGACGCCATAGAGCGGGCCTTGCCCGTCGAGCGCACCGAGTTATGGTCGGAAGGCGAGGAAAACATGGAAGCGCGGCTAGACGAGATTCTCGCCGAGCGCTAAGCCATCGCTTCTGGCAATTCGAGCGCGCAGAGTTCTTCCAAAGGAGCGCCTTCAACAGTTAGAATTATCGTATTTGGCGATGGATTGGGCGCGTCCGGAAGTGCCGCCGGAAATGGCAGTCTCCGGCACTCCGGGGAAAGTGGGGAAGCGTGAGCCGACGGTCGGGACGCCGCTCGCGGCCCCAGGGTTGGGATGCTAAAGACCTCATCGAGAGAGAGTTCGCGTGCTAACGGGACGGAGTGGGCTCCGTCCTTCCTAGTGAGGATAGTCGGTGCCGGGGCGGTCCAAGCCGGAAAAATCGCGCTGCGCTTGTGTCTGAGTTTGCTGCCGGTGGCTATTCTTCTTGGTGGCTGCGGCAGGGATGCCAACAAGACTGTGGCCCAGGCCGAAGCCAAGCCTGCCGCACCGGCGGTCCCCGACGAGATTCAATCAGCGGCGGAGTCCCTGCTGGGGAGGGAAACGCAAGTGTTGCTTTTCGGGGACCTGGCTAAAAACGGCAAGCAGGAATTCCTCGCGGCCAATGTGGTGCCCAAAACTCCCACCAACAACTTGCCCGGAACGATTGTAACCCGCGCCGTGGTCGCCGAGAGTAGCGACGGGAAATGGTCGGAAGTTTTGCGCTGCGACGAACACCTGAAGAATCAGAAAGGCTTCCTAGGCCTCACGCCCTTGACCTCTGTGACGGGCTGGCGCTTGCAGTACGAACAAACCGAAAACAAAGGGCTTGGGCTCTATTTCACGCCCCTGAAAGGCGTCACGGATCCCCATATCCTGCCCATCGGCGTACGTTGGAATCCGGAAACCAAGCGCTACCAGTCGCTCGACCGCGCTTACGAACATTTCCTGTCCGAATCTCCGTCGATCGACACAGCGAGGTCTAAGCTGCGATGAGCGAGGCAACGACCCGCGCGAACTCGCCGGGAACCAATACCGGAACCGAGCCGCCTCCGAGCAAAAACCTGCGCGGCTTGATGCCCTATCTTCGCCGTTATACCGGGCCCATCATCTTCGGTTTGCTGATGGTGTTTTTTATGGGTGCCGTCAGCAACATTCTTCCGCTGGCTACGGGCATTCTGACGGACACGTTGGCGGGCAGCCCTGCTCCCTTTGAACATTCCAAGACAGCGGGAGCCGTGCTTGCGGCAGCGCCTCATTTGTCAAAACTCAGCCGTGCCATTCCTTACTACGCGCCGCACAGCCGCCATACGCTCGGAATCTACTGCCTCATCATCGTCTTCTGCGTCGCCGTCAAAGGCCTCCTGTCTTTTGCGGGCCGCTGGATACTGATCGGTGTTTCCCGTGACATCGAGTACGACATTCGCAGCGATCTTCTGGACCGCCTGCTCGCTCTCGAACCTGAATTCTACGTCCGTAACCGCACCGGCGAGTTGATGTCCCGCGCCACCAACGACCTCAACTCCGTGCGCATGGTGCTCGGCCCGGGCATCATGTATAGTGCCACGACCGTCGTCACCATGATTATGGCCATCCTCGTCATGGTTACGCTGTCCCCTTCGCTCACGCTTTGGGTCTTGCTCCCCGCGCCCATTGTGGCCATTGCCGTGTGGTTGTTCGGCAAAACCATTCATGAGCTGTATGAAGTTATTCAAGCCGCCCTCGCCACCCTGACCGCGCGCGTGCAGGAAAATCTCTCCGGCGTGCGCATTGTTCGCGCTTATGCCCAGGAAGAAGCGGAGATGCGCTCGTTTGACGAGCCCAATCGCGAATATGTCTCGCGTAACATTCGCCTCATCCGCACTTGGAGCATGTTCATGCCTTCGCTGCAAGCTCTGTCCGGCACGAGTTTTCTGATCGTTCTCTGGCAGGGCGGCCGTCAGCTTCTGACTGGCCAAATCACCCTTGGCGCGTTGATCGCCTTCTTTTTCTACTTGAACCAGCTGGTTTGGCCCATGATTGCGCTTGGATGGGTCACCAATATTTTCCAGCGCGGCGCAGCCTCCATGGGCCGCCTGAATTTCATTTTGACGGCAAAACCGAATATCGACGACCGCAAGGCGCTGCTTCCGGCCGATTCCGCGCTTCGAGGCGAAGTCGAGTTTCGCAATCTCACTTTTGCTTATCCGACCACGGTTTCCGGCGTTAACGGATCGAATGGCTCCAACGGCTCGGGTAAATCTAGCGGCGGCGGCCCTCACGCGGTTCTTTCTGACATCAACTTGAAAATTCCTGCCGGATCCACGCTCGCTGTCGTTGGCCCCACGGGATGCGGCAAAACCACCCTTGCGGCCTTGGTCGCTCGCCTTTGGGAAGCGCCCGAAGGCACGGTGCTCATCGACGGCCATCCCATTCAACATTGGCCGCTCGAAACGCTTCGCCGTTCCATCGGTTACGTTCCCCAGGACACGTATTTGTTCACCGAGACGGTCGGCGGGAACATTGCCTTCGGTTTGCCGAATTACAACGCCGAGCGCTGTCGCGAAGCCGCGGAAATCGCCAGCCTGCATGGAGACATCCAGGATTTCGCGGGCGGTTACGATACTGCTGTCGGAGAGCGCGGCATCACGCTATCCGGCGGGCAGAAGCAGCGCACCGCCATTGCCCGCGCTATTGTTCGAGACCCGCGCATCCTGATTCTGGATGACGCGCTCTCCAGTGTGGACACGCAAACGGAGGAGAAAATTCTCTCCGGATTGCGAGGGGTTATGCGCGGCCGCACCACGATTTTGATTTCGCACCGCACCTCCACGGTGCAGAACGCCGATCAGATTGTGGTTCTCCGTGAAGGCCGCATCATCGAGCGCGGCACGCACGACGAGTTGCTCGAGTGCGGCGGTTATTACGCGGATTTGTACCAGAAACAATTGCTCGAGGAAGAGCTCGAAAACGCATGAGCACTTTGCACGAAGAAGAGGCCTTAGGCAAAGCGTACGACTCGCGCTTGATGCGGCGGCTTTTGCGATACATGAAGCCGTACCGCTGGCGTGTCGCATTGGCGCTCGCTCTGGTTGCCGTGGTCACGCCGCTCGAGCTCGCTCCGCCCGCCATTTTCCAGAAAGCCATTGATAACAACTTCGTGCCGGCAATGAACCGCCTCATTCCCGAGCACAAGGCCTGGGTCGGCATCCTCTGGCTGAGTTTGATTTACTTGGGCGTGCTCGCGTTCGATTTCCTCGCCCAGTACATCCAGATCCGCATCATGCAGCATGTCGGCCAGGAAACCATGTACGACATGCGCCGCGAAATTTTCTCCCATCTGCAGCGTTTGCCCATGAGCTACTTCGACCGCAACCCCGTCGGCCGCCTGGTCACTCGCGTCACCACCGACGTCGACGCCCTGAACGACCTCTTCGCTGCCGGCGTGGTCACCATGATCAACGATTTCTTCCTCCTTGCAGTCATGGCCGGGCTGCTTTTCAAGATTGATGCGCGCCTCGCGCTCGACGCTCTCGCCGTCCTGCCGGGCATCCTGGTGGTCACGCTGATTTTCCGCAAATATGTGCGTGACGCGAACCGCCGCATCCGCACCGCCATCGCGCGGATCAACGCGTTCCTCCAGGAATATATCTCCGGCATGAGCGTCGTACAGCTCTTCAACCGCGAGCAAAAGGCGAAGGAGGATTTCTCCAAGCGCAATCGCGATAATATGCTTGCTTGGCGCGACGCCATCCTCGCCTACGCGCTCTTTTATCCGGCCGTCGAATTCCTGAGCTTTGCAACCATCGCGCTCATCTACTGGGCGGGAGGCAATCGCATTTTCCACGGCACACTCACCCTCGGTGTACTTGTGGCCTTCACCATGTATGCCCAGCGCTTCTTCCGGCCCATTCAGGACCTGAGCGAAAAATTCAACATTCTCCAGTCCGCCATGGCCGCCTCCGAACGCATCTTCAAGCTTCTTGACGAGCCGGTCACCATTCAATCGGATCCCCAGGCTGTCAAACTCGTCTGTCCGCGCGGCGAAATCGAATTCCGCAACGTCTGGTTCAGCTACCGAAATGTTCCCGAGCCCGCGGACGAAGATTGGGTCCTGCGCGATGTCTCTTTCCGCGTCGAACCTGGTCAGACCTTCGCCATCGTCGGCCACACCGGTGCTGGCAAGACCACGCTCATTTCCCTGCTGCTCCGGTTCTACGACATTCAGTGCGGCCAAATTCTTCTCGACGGAAAAGACATTCGCCTCATCGAGTTGCAAGATCTGCGCCGCCAGTTCGGCATCGTGCTGCAGGATCCGTTTCTCTTCACCGGAACCATCGAAACCAACGTCCGCCTCGGCACCCAAAACATCGAAAACGCCACCGTCGAGCGCGCGCTCGAAGAGGTCGGCCTCGGCGAATTCATTCGCTCGCTTTCTAGTGGCGCCGCCACTGTCGTCAACGAGCGCGGCTCTACGCTTTCCGTCGGCCAGCGTCAGCTCATCAATTTCGCGCGCGCGCTGGCGCACAATCCGCGCTTCTTGATTCTTGACGAAGCCACTTCCAGCGTGGACACCAAAACCGAATTGCAAATCCGCGAAGCCTTGAGCCGCTTGCTCTCCGGGCGCACTGCCCTGGTCATCGCCCACCGCCTGAGCACCATTCAGCATGCCGATCGCATCCTCGTCTTTCACAAGGGCCGTCTACGCGAACAGGGCGCCCATCAGGAGCTTCTTGCCCAGCGCGGCATCTACTTCCGCCTCTATCAGCTCCAATACAAAGAGCAGGAGCTGCACCTTCCCCTCGAAGCCCGCGGCGCCGCCGAACCGCCTGCGCTTCGCGCGAGCGACTAGCGGCAGTCTCTCCGCACATGCTACCCATCTCGCTTCTGCTCTCCGCAGGTGAAGCTTCCGGGGACATGTACGCCGCGCGTCTGGCTACTGCTCTGAAGCAGCGCCTCGAGGTAACCCTCTTCGGCATGGGCGGGCCTCATATGCGCGCCGCCGGCGTTGAAATCATCGCTGATTATTCCGAAGTTTCCGTCGTAGGCATCACCGAAGTCTTCAAGCGCCTGCCCTCGCTCGTGCGCACCATGCGCCAGCTCGTCGATGAAGCGCAGCGCCGCAAACCTGCGCTCGCTATCCTCACGGATTTTCCCGGCTTTCATTTGCGCCTTGCGCGCAAGCTGCGCCCCAAAGGCATTCGAAATGTCTACTACATTTGTCCGCAGTTCTGGGCCTGGCGCCCATGGCGTGTCAATCTGGTGCGCCGCCGCTTCGCCGAAGCGCTCTGTATTTTCCCCTTCGAAGAAAAGTTCTACGCCGACGCCAACGTGCCCGTGAAGTTCATCGGCCACCCACTGGTCGGAAACGTCCGCGCGACTCTGACACGGGAATTATTTTGCAAGCAAAACGGTCTTGATCCTGGAGGCATAATCATCACCGTTCTCCCGGGCAGCCGCCACGGCGAAATTGCGCATCATTTGCCAGTTCTTGTCGAAGGAATCCGTGAAATTCGTCAATGCCTCCCCGGCCCCTCCCACACCGTCGTAGCCGTCGCGCCCGGGCTCGACCCAGCGCATCTCGAAAAGCATTTTCCTGTGGATTGGCGCGTGCGCTTCGTTTCGAACGACACCTATAACGCCTTGGCGGCCGCCGACCTCGCCATCGTTTCCAGCGGCACTGCCACCGTCGAAACCGCGCTCCTCGGAAAGCCCATGATCGTTATCTACCGCCTGTCACCGCTCACCGCCCGCCTCGCGAAACTCCTGGTAAAAACGAAGTTCTTCAGCATGGTCAATCTCATAGCTGGTCGAGCTGTCGTTCCAGAGTTGATCCAGGACGACTTCACGCCCCAGCGCCTCGCCGCCGAAGCGCAGTCGCTGCTTTGCGGCTCACCGAGCGCCAATCCCCGCGTCTCAGAAATGCAGCGCGGCCTGCAAGAGGTGCAAAGACTCCTTGGCCCTCCGGGAGCCGTTGACCGCGCCGCCGACGAGATTGTCCGGCTCCTGCGCCCCGCGCCAAGCAACGCAAAATGAGCTCTTTGGTATCCTATTAGGTGTACAGTGATTGGAGATAGGCATCACATGGAAAGGGGTCCGATGACCCGCCGTCCGGGGATTTCCAGCGCTGTCGGTTTGTTCGCACCACTGTGTTTACTCGCCGCGGCGCCGCTCTACGCACAGGCTCCACGCCCCACGAATTTTCTTGCCACCCACTATGATGTCTCCGCCACACTCGACACTATCGGCCAGTCGCTTTCCGCCACCGCCAAAGTCGAGTTCAAAGCCACCGAAGCCTCCAGCAATGTCCGGGTCGAGCTTCATCCCAATCTCGTGGTCAAGGAAGTCAAAGGCCCCGAAGGCAAGCCGCTCACCTTTGAGCGCGACAATCAGAATCCGCTTTTCGTCAACGTTCAGCTTCTCACCCCCATCGCCACCGACGGCAAAGTCACGCTCACGTTCACGTACTCCGGTCTACTGTTCAACGAAGAGAATAGCCCGGTGCCCGGCGTCCGCGTCGCTTCCATCAGCAAGGACGGCGCATATCTGCTTCTGCCCGCGCGCTGGTTTCCCCTCACGGATTATCCTTCCGACCGTTACACCGCCACGTTCCGCTTGAACGTGCCGGCCAATTTCGCCGTCGCTGGCTCTGGCAAAGCCGCCGCTCCTACGCCTGTGGCTGAGAAAAACGCCGTCGAAGGTCCACGCGTTCTCTATACCTTTGAATGCAACCGTTCCGCGCAGCATGGCACGTTTGTCGCCGGCAACCTGCAGCTCAATCCCAAGCAAGCCGAAGGCATTAGCGTCAACGTCTACGCCGCGCGCAACATGTCCGCCAACGCGCAGGATTTTGCCTCCGATGTTGCCCGCGCCGCCGTGACCTTCTCCGACCTGTTCGGCCCCGTCCCCGATCCTTCTTTCACTTTGATCCAATTGCCCGAAGGCACCCTTCGCGAATTTGCCGGTCCCGGGGTTCTGCTTCTCAGCCAGCGCATGTGGGATCCCAAAGCCAGCGATCGCGCCATCGCCCGCCTCGTCGCCTCGCAATGGTTCGGCGTGCAAGTGGCTCCCGCCACTCCCAACGACGTCTGGATCACCGACGGCCTTGCTCGCTACTGCGAAGCGCTCTACGCGGAACAAACAGCAGGCAAGGAGGCCGGCTTGCGCGCTATCGACGAATTTGCCGTCGGCGCGCTGATGTATGAGGACGCCGCGCCGGTCGGCCAAGCGGGCCGTCTCGCGCCTTATTCCCCCGATTATCGTTCCGTGGTGATGAACAAAGGTGCCATGCTCTTTCACATGCTGCGCGCCATGATGGGCGACGTGCCTTTCAAAACCACTCTGCGCGATTTCTACTATCAATTTGCCGAAAAATCCGCCCGCAACGAGGATTTCGAGAATCTCGCCGAACGCCACGTCCAAGTCGCCGCCAACGGCAAACAGATTCAAGACCCTCCCAATCTGCCCAGCTTTTTCGCGCAATGGTTGAATTCCACCGGCATCCCCGAATTTTCTCTCGATTATGTGGTCTATCGCACGCCCAAGGGCTTCCGCGTGGTTGGCAAGATCAAGCAGCCTCTCGATACCTTCCACATGCCCGTCGAGCTGCGCATCGAGACCGAAGGCAATCCCGAAACCAAAACGATTGAAGTCACCGGCCTGGAAACTCAATTCTCGGTTGACGTCTTCGGCCGCCCCAAACCGCTCGGCATCAAAATCGATCCCAATAACCTCATTCTCAAGTCCAGCGTTGCTCTTCGCGCTCGCGCGGCCATCGCTCGCGGCGAAGATCTCGCCGAACAAGTCCGCTTCTACGACGCTGTGGCGCAATACCAAAAGGCGCTCAGCATCCAGCCCGGCCGCCCCCTGGCGAACTTCCGCATGGGCGAAGCCTTCTTCTACCAGAAGAATTATCAGGCCGCCGCCAACTCCTTCCGCGAATGCCTGCAAAACGTCCCCGAGCCTTCCGAGAAGTGGACGGAGGTTTGGAGCCACATCTATTTGGGCGAAATTTTTGATTTACTAGGCCAGCGCGAGCGCGCCGTCAACGAGTACAGCAAAGCCAGGCAGACCAACGACAACACCGGCGGGGCTCAAGCGCGTGCTGAGGCGTTGATTAAGAAGCCCTATTCCGAAGGCAGCAGTCAAGCCGTGGCCACTCCTGCTTCGGCCGAACCCGCGAAGCCGGCAAGCACACTGCCCGCTCCGGCATCCGGCGAAAAGCCCGTCCTCAAGAAAAGGCCCGACCCCACCTCCCCGCAGTAGCGCCTGGGCTTCTTCTTCGTAGGGTCGGCTAATTAAACCTTGAACTCTTCGACTTTCCTCCCTGCCCCTCCTCACTCCCACCCGCGGATCGAACTCGGCCGAATAAACGTCGGACCGTACTTCTCCGTACCGTTGCTCATGGCCAGCGAATAACCATTCGCCAGGTAATCCGGGATATCCCGGTCATCGAAAAGCGGAATAAACGGCCCCTCCCGGGTCAGGCTCACGTGAAATCGCTCATCTTCTTCAAAACGATGGGGATACAGTGGAATTCCAGCTTTTTTCCCTCGGCGAACGATAGCGAACATCATCACACCCCTCCCAATTTCTTGTAACCGAAGTTTGTATATCAATTTGCCGTGGCAGCCCGTTGTAGGGGCGCGCTTTAGCCGCCTTCCCGCTCCTGCGACGGATAACCACTAGAGGACTATCGACCCAACAAATCGACCATCCTGCCCACAACCCCGAGAAGCGACCCGACTATGCCGGTCCGCCGTTCCCGACGCAACCGCCTCGTCGGTGGAATTCGGTGGATACCTGTGGAAATCGAAGACCGCCGTTGTGCCCAATCCCCGCGATTTCAGAGTGCGCCTTTTGACTTTCTCCTCCGCAAAAACATTACATCCTTGCAATGTCGGTTTCTCCCATCTCCCACGCTTGGTCGGCGCGTTCCTTCGTTCATGGGCCATCAAGTCAGTCCCTTTCGTTGCAGCAGCGCCTGGAACCGCTCGCCCATGCCTTCGGGATGGATAAGTGTCTTCAGTTGCAGCCGGGCGCGAATCTGCTCCGCTTCGCTTTGCCCCGGGTCGTACAGGTCGGCAAATTCGTTGCTTTCCCCCAGAGCCAGCAAAAAGGCGGTCTGCGAAGTAAGCTCCCGGGTTTCCAGCCCAGACCGCTGCCCCCAGGTTTCGAGCGCCGTGAAATTCACGTGCGCGGTCAGGTCCTGCTCGCCCGGCACCGCGTAGAAATCTTCGCTAACGCGGTGGTCCCGGTACGCCAGCAGCGTTCCGCGCATGTGGCGCTCGTCAAAGAGCTCCTCGGCACGATGCCCATAGTCAATCGTGACCACAAATCCTCGTGCGATGCGCCGACCGACCTCCGTAATCCAGTCGCACGCTTCGAGCCCTGCCTCCGCGTGCTGGCCTTCGCGCAGCGTGACGGGCTGCGTCGCGAAATATTCGTTGATCGCGCAAGTCGAAACCGGCCGAACCGCGTCGATAAACTTTCCGTTGTCCCAACCGACGAAAATCTCCTGCAGCATCCCGCCTGTCCTTACAACCCGGTGCACCGCCAACGCGTCGATAAATTCATTCGAGAAAACGCAACCTGCTGGAATCTGCGCCGGAATTTCCGGCGAAATCCGCAAATGTCCTGCCGTCGCATGTGGCCGCAATCGCTTCCCGGCCTGCTCACGCCGCAACGCCGACCTTTCCACCGCAACGTAACGCACCGCTGCGTAAAATTCAGTCAGCTTGGCGGCGCAGAAATCCAGAACGTGCTGTGCCAGACGCCCCACGCCCGCTCCCGCCTCCACCAGCAAAAATTCCTTAGGCCGTTCGAGTTGCTCCCACATCCAGGCAAATTTCCGCGCCAGCAGCCGGCCAAAAATCGGGTGTACGTCTACGCTGGTGTAGTAATCGGCGAACCGCTGCGATTCTGCTTTGCTGTAATAGCCGTGCACGGGATGGTACAGGCATTCGCGCATGAAATCGGCAAAAGGGAGGGGGCCGCGGCGGCGAATGCGGTCGGCGAGCAATTCTTCGAGAGGCGTCACGCGCCCTTTGCTCCGGCGGCTCCTGAGGTCAGTTCCGTTTGGAGTTTTTTCCAGGTGCGCTCGAAGATTTCTTTCGCGGCCTCATCAAACAGCACGAAGTGCACTCTTTCGAGCGAAGTTTCTCCGCGCAAATGTTCCGCAGCTTCCCGCAACATGATCTTTGCGCATTCTTCCAGCGGGAACCCGGCAATGCCCGTGCCTATGGCTGGAAACGCGATGCTTTTGAGTCCGCGCTCTTTTGCAATCCTCAACGAATGCGCCGTGGAATTTCGCAGCGCTTCGGCAGTCGTAGCGCCGCCAAGCCGCATGCTCGCGGCATGGATCACGAACCGCGCTTTCAATTTTCCGCCCGAGGTGATCGCCGCGTACCCTACGGGAATCGTGCCAATCTCGTTGCACTCGCTCTGGATGGCGTCGCCGCCTTTTCGCCGGATCGCGCCGGCCACGCCTCCCCCTAAAATCAAATCATTGTTTGCAGCGTTGACGATGGCGTCCGTGTCCTTCTCCGTCAGGTCGCCTTGTTCGATGAGGATTCTGTCCGCGAGCGATTTCATTGCCGGCACTTTCTGGTCACAGTTTTCTGCCACGCCTATTCATACACTCTGTGGCCCTACGTCCACAAGCGCAAGAGCATCTTCGGAAGGCTCTTCACTTCAAAAGCTTCTTGTAGGCCTCTTCATCAAAACCGAGAACCACTTGAGAACCGACAATCAGTATGGGACGGCGAATCAGATTCGGTTCCTTAGCCATCAACTGGATAGCTTCCGCGCGCGAAGGCGGATGCTCTTTCATGTTTCGGGTGCGATACAGTTCGTTTCGCGGATTCAAGAATTCCTTGTAATTGCGCTGTCCAATCAGCGCATCCAGTTCGGTTTCCGTCAGCCGCTCCGTGCTCAAGTCACGCGATTCCAGTTCGGCCCCCAGTTCCAGCAAGAGACCTCTTGCCTTGCGGCAAGTTGTTCACGTCGGCTTGTTCAGGAATTTGATCTTGACCTTCGCCATGCTCGCTCCTCAGTAGGTGGGCGGCAGCACTCCTTTGCGAGGCTAAGAGGAAGTCTGCACCCTATAAGAAATGGTACAGACAGCAGCCCCGCGCAATCAAAAACACGGGCGTTAATAGCGGGGGACGCTGGAATCGACTTCGAGCGACCAGCGCTCGATTCCTCCGGCCAAGGACTTGGCGCGCTCGAATCCTTGAAACCGCAGCCATGCCGCCGCGTCCAAGCTTCGCATGCCGTGGTGGCAGTAACAAATCACTTCGTCCACGTCGGGCAACGTGTTCAGGCTGGCGGCCAGCGCGCCAAGCGGAACATGTTTCGCTCCTTCAATACGGCAAATCTCGAATTCCCAGGGCTCGCGCACGTCAACGAGCACAACTTTTTCGCCCCGGTCAAGCCGGGCCTTCACTTCCGCCGGAGTAATCTCGAGTTGGTCCATATTCTTTCCTTTATTTTACCTTCCACACCGGCTTGCGTTTTTCGAGAAAGGCGCGAATGCCTTCCTGCGCGTCGTGCGTTTGTATCAGCTCGGACAAGTATACGCGCTCGGCTTCTTCGAGCTGCTTCAGAAAATCGGACCAGTGGAGCCGCGCGAGAATTCGTCGGGTCAAATGGAGCACACTCGGGCTCAGCGCGCGAAGTTCCTCGAGCAGTCGATCCACTGCCGCGGAGAGCTCATAATCGGGCACCACGCGCGTGACGAGACCGAGGCGGTGCGCCTCCGTCGCGCTGATTTGATGACCGGTGAGAATCAAGTGCCCGGCTGCTTGCAAGCCAATGAGGCGAGGCAGCGTGACCATCGCCACAGGTGGAAAGCAGCCAAGCTTGATTTCCGGCTGGCCGAATTGCGCGGATTCTGTGGCGAGAACAAAATCGCAAAACGTCGCCAGCTCCATGCCCCCGCCAAGGCAATAGCCGTGAACCGCGGCAATCGTCAAGCAATCCGCTACGGCCAGGCGGCGAAACACGCCGTGGAACGCGGAAAGCATTTTGTCGACGCGCTTGGGAGCGTGGTCGGCAACGTCCACGCCTGCGCAAAACGCCTTCACGCCAGCGCCCTGAAACACCACGAGATCAGACTTGGCGAGCGCGCGTTCCAGAGCGGCGTTAAGCGATTCCATCATGGCAATGTCGAGAATATTCAGAGGCGGGCGGTCGAGCGTGATCCAAGCCGTGCGATGTTCGATGCGGAGCTGAATGGTTTCGAGATGAGTGGTCATGCTGGCCGAGCGTTGAAATCAGGAAAACTATTTGCCGCGAAACTGCGGGGGTCTTTTTTCAAAGAAGGCTCGAATTCCTTCCTCACAATCTTCCGAAAGATAGCAGCGGCTTTGCGCCGTGTGTTCGTGCGCAAGCGCCAAAGTCAGTTTTTCCTGCTCGCTGCCAAACAGAGTTTCCTTGACCGCGCGAATTGCAAGAGGGGGACCCTGCGCAATTTTTTGCGCGAGCGTCTCGACTTCCGCTTCGAGCCGCGCAGCGGGCACGACCTGATTCACGATACCGAGGCGCAGCGCTGTCTTGGCATCGATCATTTCGCCGGTGTAGAAGAGTTCAGCGGCTTTCGCCGGGCCCACGAGCTGCGGCAAAAAGTAAGTGCCGCCAAAATCCGGGAACAGGCCGACTTTGGCAAAATTCTGGCCGAACATCGCCTCTTCCGCAGCAATGCGAATGTCGGCGGCCAGAGCAAGATTCGTTCCCGCGCCTGCAGCAGCGCCATTGACGGCGGCGATGACCGGCTGCGGCATCGTGCGCATGGTGACTACAACTTGCATTCCAGAGCTCAGGAGCAACTGAAGCTCTTTGGCCTCGCCGCTCTTGCGGCCCTCGGCAATCTGAGCAAGATCCCCGCCCGCGCAAAAAGCGCGCCCTGCCCCCGTGAGCACCACAACGCGAATGGATTCATCCTTAGCAATCCGGCTGAGAGTACCATCGAGAGCCATGACCAGTTTTGTGTCTAGCGCATTCAGACGGTCGGGACGGTTCATCACCAGCTTGGCGATGCCGTGGTGTTTGGCCTCCAGAAGGACGGGAGCAGCCGTCGCCGGTTGAGGGGAATTGCTCATAGGACGCCTTACTAGTGTGCTTGAGCGTCCCTGGCTTTTTCAACCTTGGCGACGAGTTTGGCGAGCTTCCGGAAGTGCACCAGCTTTTCGTTCTTGTATTTATTATTCGCACCGCTCGTGGAAGGAAGAACATAGACGCACGCGCCGTAAAGCAGTTCTTTCTGTATCCCATATTTGCAGCGGCGTTGTGCAAACTGCTCGTAGGCGAGCTTGCCGTTGAAGGCAACGACGCGCGGAGCAAACTCTTCGAGCTTTTGCGAAAGGACGATGCGCCCTTCGGCAAAATCCTCGCGTTTTAGCTCCTCCACGCCTTTCGTGGGGCGCTTCACCAGGTCCGTGAGGCCGATGCCAAACTCAATCACCCGCCGGTCGTCGTGATAATCAAAAGGTTCCGGAACCACACCGCTCTCATAGAGGATGGGCCAGAATTCATTACCGCGCCCGGCATAGTAATGCCCCACGCGCACGGAAGACTCGCTGGGATTGCAGCCCACGATGATAAGCTTCATGCCTTTGCGAAGGTAGTCTGGGAGAGTTTGCATGAGGACAGCTTACTACGCTCTTCTGACTTTTTGATTTTCCTTTGAACGGAGGTTCGCGCGTTTCTAAATAGGCGGCCAGGCCTTCTGTCGAGACGCCACCCGCTAAGACCCGTGGCCGGCAGTCCAAAAAGCCAATTCGCGGCCGAGTTTTTTCTCGCGGGCCGCGGCGTACACTTTCATCGCGACCGCAAGATCCCAGGAAGCAATCCCGTTGGACTTGAACAGGGTGATTTCCGAATCGCTGGTGCGCCCGCTGGTTTTCCCCGCAACTACATCGGCAAGCGTCCTGACGTTGCTCCAGCGATTTTCATCCCTTTGAAATGGAATGATCAGGTCGCCCGCTTCCTGTCGAGATTGTTCAATCGAATCCACGACGATGACATTCGCGCGGGCCACAGCTTCGTCATCCAGTTCGCGCTTATGAGCGTGGTTCGCACCGATGGCGTTGATGTGAGCCGCGGCCGCCAGGTCCGCCCCTTGGACTACGGGCTGGGAAGAGGTGGTCGCCGTGCAAATGATATCGGCGCCGCGTACGGCCTCGCTGGAAGTAGCGCAAGGATTCACAGGAATTTTCAGCCGCGAAGACATTTCTTTACAGAAGTTTTTGCGCTTGGAAGTATTGCGGCTGTAAACGCGCGCGGATTCGAGTTTTCGAACGGCGGCAATGGCTTCGAGCTGGGTGCGGGCCTGGCCGCCGGTTCCAACAATGGCCACGACACGCGAATTTTCGCGCGCCAGATACCTGGTGGCTATGCCAGAGGCTGCTCCGGTGCGCAACTGTCCCAGGTAATCAGCCTCGATGACCGCGAGCAGGTCGCCGGTGGCCATCTCATACAGTGGAACGAGGAACCGCACCTTTCCGCGAACGTAGGTGTATTGCTTCATGGCCACGAAGCCCGCGGCATAGTCGGAGGCCGCCATGTAGTGAAAGAATCCGCCGTGTAAGAGTTCGAATCGCCTGCGCGGATGAACGACGACTTCTTCGTTGGCCTCTTTGCGGGAAATTTCTTCGACCGCGCCGAGCGCCTGCGTCATGTCGAGCACCTGGCGGACTTCGGCCTCGCTGATGTGCAGTGTCATAGAGATAGATTGCTGAATCCGGGTGAGGAAATGCAACGTGACCCTTGACCAGTGACTCGTGGAAGAGCTATAAGCGGAAAGGCTTGCGACTGTTTCGTGCCGATCGCATCAGGAGTGACTTTGCGAGCGTTGCCAGCGAGAATCATTTTGTCTTGGGCTTCACGCGTTTCCTAGCGACGCGTTTACCGGAAGACTCGCCGGGCTCTCGAATGCGGCGGACAACGGTTTGCATCAGGCGGTAAACGCGTTCTTGTTTGTCGCCATCCATGACATGGAAGCGGAATTCGGGCTCATCTTTCGGGCCCTTGCTGAGGCGAATGGGGAGTTGGCCGCAAAGGCGATTTTCGATAAACGCGGTCTCGTAGCGGCTTCGTTTCGCATACCAGGTGTAGACGCGCAGAGCGGTAAAATCACAGGGCTGGCCTTCCGGTCCGCGAGTCGCGGCCAGAAGATATTGCGGCTTGTCGCCAGAAGGATCGGGAACGCGATTCAGCTCGAACCAGGCAACCGGGCGAATGTTTGCGGACGATGCGCCTTCGCGGACGGGGTCGGGCAAATCCAATTCGATAAAGCGCGCAATCACCCAACCCGCAATCGGAACCGTTTGATCCCCAGGTTCTGTGGTCGTGCTCGTCTCAGCAGGGCGAGACGAAGTTTCGCCCGGCGGGCGAGTAGCGATGCCGCGGACTAAGAACCAATCTTCCTTCTTGGCTTCCTGCGGCTCGCCGGAATCCCTTTCGTCAGTGCTCTGCACCCAGTCGGCGATTCCACGCCCCACAATTTCGAGGGGCACATTTCGAGCGAATTGGTAGAGGCGCGGCTCGGTGCGGCCGGGCAGCACGCGCAGGTTCGTAGAGACTTTGGTGCGGCCGCGCGCTTGGACAGGCATGTTGCGCACCCGCTCGAGCAAATTGATGCTGCGTTGCCAGAGCGCCGGCTCCATCAGTTGGTGGGCATCGACCCATCCGACGGCCCCAGCGGGCGTGCGGACCTTCGTGTATTCATTGCGCTTGCTGAGGACCTCGACGCGCTCTCCGTAGTGCAGTTCCCCCAACTGCTGGCGCACCTCCGAAATGCCGCTGAGAACGGGAGCGACCTTTTCGCTGACAAAGGCTTCGCCTTGCGTTTCGCGCCTGGGACGAAACATCCAGGCGGCAAAAGCAACCAGACAGAGCAGCGGCACGGCGATGAGGAGTTTTCGTTTCATGCGCTGTCCCCAAAAATTGTGCCGATAGCGCGCGCCGCGTGCACAATTTCGCCGCTGGGCTCCACCAGCTTCATGCATTCCAGGGCTTTTTCGAGGGGCACCGACTCGATATGCGTGCCGCGTAGGCAAACCATGCGATTGAATTCGCCGCGAGCAACAAGATCGACCGCATGCACGCCCATGCGTGTAGCGAGAACGCGATCGAACGGCGTGGGCGAGCCGCCGCGCTGGACATGGCCCAGCACGGTCACACGAATCTCTTTGTGCAGCATTTCGCGAAGCGTGAAGGCGATGGCGTTAGCAACGGTTCCAGGCCCGCAGGGCGGAATGGGCTTGCCACTGGGATCGCTGGCGGGAAGCTTCACGCCTTCGGCTACGACGATGAGGCTGTAGTGATGGCCGCGAATTTCGCGCTGCTGAATGGCTTCGCTAACGGCCTGAAAAGAAAAGGGGATTTCCGGAACCAGAATGATATGCGCTCCGCCAGCAATGCCCGCATGCAGTGCGATCCAGCCAGCGTCGCGTCCCATGACTTCAATAAGCATGATGCGATGGTGGCTCTCGGCCGTTGTATGCAGACGGTCGATGGCTTCGGTGGCAATGAAAATGGCGGTGTCGAAACCAAAGGTCACGTCCGTGGCTGAAAGATCGTTGTCGATGGTCTTGGGGACTCCGACGATGTGCATCCCGCGGCGCGCAAAATCGCGCGCAATGTGCTGCGTGCCGTCTCCCCCGATAACCACGAAAGCGTCAATGGCCAGGCGGCGCGCGTTTTCGAGACAAAGATTGGAATAATCGTGCACTACTTCCTTGCCGTCTTCCTCGGTACGATAGGCAAAAGGATTTCCGCGATTGGTGGTGCCGAGAATCGTGCCGCCGCGCGGCAAAATACCGCTCACGGATTCCTCGGTCAGCTCTTTCGCGCCTTCCGGCCAGATGAGTCCGTCGAAACCGTTGTGGATGCCGAGCACACGCATTCCACGCGCATTGATCGCTGAGCGCGCCACGCCGCGAATCACGGCGTTCAAACCCGGCGCGTCGCCGCCGCCGTTGACCACAGCGATCGTCTTCCTCTTGGTCATAATCTTCCTGTCCTCACCCCGATGGCTTGAAATTGTACCTGAAAGCGCGCGTGCCACCGCGTGCGCCGGAGACGCCAGAAGGCGCGATGCTTTTCTGCTAAAATGCCGGAGCTTCCGAATAGATCGCGCAAAGCGTCTTTCGCGGAGGTTCCCGGATGAAATCCCTCAACGCTCTCCAGCCCCTTGCGTTGCTGGCGCTGCGTCTCGCGCTCGGGATCATTTTTTTCGCGCATGGCTATCCTAAGCTGGCGCGCCTGGGCGGCGGCATGCAGGAGTTTTTCGTGCAACACGGGCTGCCCGGATACTTCGTTTACATCGCGGGCGTCTTGGAAGTGTTTGGCGGCATGGCATTGATGCTGGGATTGTTTACGCGGCCGGCAGCGCTGTTGTTTACCGTCGAAATGAGCGTGGCCATCTGGAAAGTGCACAGCAGCCGAGGTTATTTGGCCATCCACGAATACGAATTCCCGCTGACGCTTGCGGTGGCGTGCTTCGCGCTGGCTACGGTCGGCGCAGGAGCGTTCTCGCTGGACAAGCCCCTTTTTGAACGAGGAGGCTAGTAGCGTGCTTCGAAAACGCGGACGAGAGAAAGCATTTTAATTTGGGCGGGCAACGGGAGGCGCTTCTGCGCGAGCCCCGGGAGTCCGCGGAAGTTTTCTGAAAAGCGTTTAGGGCGCAGCTGTGGCCGACGTCGGGACCACCCCGCCGGGGGCTAGAGGCAGAACAATCCACAGAATGCCGTAAGCCAGTAAGCCGGTGCCGAAGCAAAGCACGGCAATCAGCCAGAGCACTCGGACAATCGTGGGGTCCATGTCGAAGTAATCGGCAAGACCCGCGCACACGCCGGCGATTTTCTTGTCCGTGGACGAGCGCATGAGTTTCTTAGTGCCGCCGGTCGCCGGCGAAATACCCGGCGGCGGCGTCTCCGGCTGTCTGGCGCCGCAGTTGTAGCAGAACCTGGAACCAATGGCGATGTCTTTCTGACAATTCGGGCAAATCACGGATTAACCCTCGCAGAACGCATTACCGCGTCCCATGTATAGATACGAGAATCCTGGCCGAATAGTTTCCCGGGGTTGCTAGGACGTAGTTTAAACCTAGGAGGCTTAATAGTTCAAAAGCTGCTTTGCCGCGGCGGCGATGTGCTCGGTCTGCGGGAGAATCACGTCTTCGAGCTTCGGCTGGTAGGCGCAAAACGTGTCCATGGCGGCGACGCGCTTGACCGGAGCATCCAGCTCATCGAACAACTGGTCAGCGATGCGCGCGGCGATTTCGGCGCCGTAGCCCCAGCTCAACATGTCCTCGTAGGCCACTATCACGCGATGCGTCTTGCGCACCGTGGCGGAAATCGCTTCCCAGTCGTAGGGGGAAAGCGAGCGTAGGTCGAGAATCTCCACGTTGATGCCCTCGCGCTGGAGTTGCGCTGCAGCGACTTCCGCCCGGTGCACCACCGCGCCGTAAGTAATGATGCTCAAGTGGCTGCCTTCTTTCACCACGCGCGCCTTGCCGAACGGAATGGTGAAATCCGGGCCAGGATTTTCCGAGCGATTGTACGGCTGCCGGTAGAGGTGCTTGTGTTCGAGAAACATCACGGGGTCATCCGAGCGAATCGCTGTGCGCAGCAGCCCCGCCACATCCAGCGCCGTCGACGGCATCACCACGCGCAAACCTGGACAATGCGTGAAGATCGATTCGCCACTCTGGCTGTGATACACGCCGCCGCCGGTCAAGTAACCGCCGATGGGCACGCGCAGCACCACGGGCGCCTTGAACGCGCCATTCGAACGCCAGCGCATCACCGCCAGCTCATTGCGAAGCTGCATCATCGCCGGCCAGATATAGTCAAAAAACTGAATTTCGGCGACGGGCTTCAATCCGCGCACGGCCATACCGATGGCGCGACCTACAATGCTTGCTTCTGCCAGGGGCGAATTGAACACGCGATCGTGACCATATTTCCGCTGCAATCCGGAAGTTGCCTTGAAAACACCGCCCTTCCCTTTCACGTGCTTCAAGTTTTCTTCGCGGCTGGCGTCGGCCACATCTTCGCCAAACACCACGATGCGTTCGTCGCGCGCCATTTCGTCGGAAAGCGTTAAAGCCACCATTTCCACCATGGTCTTGGGCGCGTTGTGAAAATGCGGTTGCGCTTCGAAGGTCACCGAGGTTGGATCGATTTCCGGCGAATAGACGTTTGTAAAAATGGAATCAGCCGGCGGCTGCTCCGCTGCGAGTGCTTGGTCTGTGGCCACGCGGACTTCCTCGTCCACTTCCGTTTCCAGGCTTTCGATTTGCTTCTGGTCGAGAATCCCATCGCGCACCAGACGAAGCGCCATCTTCGAAATCGGGTCGCGCCGCGCCTCCTCTTCGCGTTCCTCCGGCGTTTTGTAAAGCTTTTCGTCGTCGGACAGCGAATGCGAATAAGGACGCGTTACGTGCGCGTGGACCAGCGCGGGCCCGCGGCGCTCGCGGCAATACTGCATGGCTTCTTTGCAGACCGAATAGCTTTCGAAGGGATCGGTTCCATCGCATTCGGCGACCTGAAGCCCCGGGAATCCGCGCACTAATTTCGAAATGTTCCCGCCCGCCGTCTGCACCTCGATAGGCACGGAGATGGCGTAGCCGTTGTCTTCGATGAGGTAAAGCAGCGGCAGGTTTTTCGCGCAGGCGACGTTCAGCGATTCCCAGAACTCACCTTCGCTCGTCGCGCCGTCGCCGCCAGAAACGTAAACAATCTCGTCGGTATGATGCCGAACGTTTTGACCGAGCGGCGCTTTCTTGGCTTGCGCGAGCGCCTTGGCGTGCCCCTGGTAATACTGCGTGGCTTCCGCAGCGCCCGCTGCATGCAGGAATTGCGTTCCCGTGCAGGACGATTTGCTGACGATGTTCAGCCGCGGATGTCCCCAGTGGGACGGCATTTGCCGCCCGCCGGAACTGGGATCATCTTTCGCGCCAACCGCCGCCAGGAGTGTTTCATAAGGCGTCATGCCCAGCATCAGGCAGAGCGCGCGGTCGCGGTAGTAAGGAAACAGCCAGTCCACGCCCGGACGCAAAAGTAACCCCATAACTGCACAGACCGCTTCGTGTCCGGCGCTGGATATTTGGAAAAAAGTCTTGTTCTGGCGCTTGAGCTGGATTTCGCGGTCGTCAAGCCGCCGCGAGAGATACATGGTTCGGTAGATGCGGATGAGAGTATCGCGATCAAGGTCCGGAACTTTGCAGGAGTCAAGCTTGGCCAGTCTGACGCGTGTGTGAAGCGCCATTCGTTCCATCCTCGTGTTTGGAATCAGAGGTTGAGGGTTAGCGGGACCCGATTATACCGGATTCCGCTTTGCCCAGCCCTCGTGTGCTCTCCTTCTGCTGATTCATGACTCAAGAATTTCAGTCCAATTTGGCCTGGGTTCAACTCGAGCGTCCACCCGCCTCGCCGATCGGGATCGCTTCGAACTGCTGGTCGGTTGCTTCGAATTCCGGATCATTCTGATGAATGACTTTCGGTGACGCACTTTTGAACGGCTCCTCAGCGGGAATCCGGGCGAGCCATCGCTGCTCGGAAAGTTTTTCGTGCGGAGAAAAATAGAGCCGGACGAGCAAACCCACCTTACCATTGGCGCTAGTCTCTGGCTTGCTGCCTTCTGGCTTTGCTGCTTCCGTTTTTGCTGCTCTGGAATCGCCGGATTTCCCTGCTTTGGCGGCCTTTCCCGCAGGTTTTTCTTTCGTTTTGCCCGCAGCAGCAGCCTTTTCAGCTGCAGCAGGTTTTGCGATGGCTTCCGTTGGAGCGCTCTCTGGGCGGTCCATCTTATATTGGACCCGCTTGTCCAACCGGAACGCCTGCCTCCAGCCGTCGAGTTTGTGCCGCGCTTGCTGGGCCTTTTCCTCGTCGGTCCCAAAATCGAAGCTAATATAGATGCCTTGTGCGTGAGCCATGCTTCGAGTCTGCGACGCTGGGCACGCCAAGTCAAGATTTGACCGTTTTCCTGCGCCTGCGGGTCCCGGCCGACTCGCTTTTTTGGAAGCTTTCCTGAGCTTTCCTAAGGCATGCTGCCGTCTAATGATTTTTGGCGTATCATGGAACAAAGTTTGGGATTCCCGTGACCAGGCGGCCTCATAATCGTCTTCGATCGCTTTTCGCGACGCTCTCGCTTGTCGCCGTCGTCTTGCTTTACGCACCCCTGGGCGGCGCTGTTTGGTCTCTCTATTCGGCGGCTTGCTGCACCTCCGGCCAATGCCCAACTCACGGGCACCGTGCGCAACATGCGCCTGCCGTTCCCGATCACACCATGGACTGCGGTCATGACCTGCCTGCGATGGCCCAATGCAGCATGTCGTGCTGTCACAATTCGGAACGGCCGGCGCTGACGCCCATCCTGTTCGTGCTTCCCGTGCCTTTCAGGGTCTCCGCAGCCAGCAACTCCGAAGCTTTGGTTTTTGCTCCCGGATCACTAAGGACTCTTTGTTCGGTCGAACCTCTCTCTCCCCCTCCTCGAATCCGCGCCGCTGCCGCCTGAGCCGCGGCTTGCTCCTCAGAACTTACTAATTCATTCGCTCCGCGTCTTTTTGTCCGCGAGACTAGTCACTTTGGAGAGGAAGTTCCATGCGACACCTTTGGCTTTCCGCAGTCTTGCTCGTTGCCACTTCCGGCGCTCTGGCCACCGTTTTCGGCACCGTCCGCGGCATTGTTCACGATCCGCAACACCGCCCCGTTCCGGGCATTACCGTAATTCTGAAAGCGCGCAATTCAGAATTCACGCAAACGGAGCAAACCAACACCGCCGGTGAATTTCATTTCGAGGCCGTCCCGCTGGGTGAATATACCGTATCCATTTCCGACGCGACTTTCCTCGCTGCGCCGCAAAACATCACCGTGCTTTCTGGCGCTGCGCCTATCCTGCATATCGAATTGCGCCTTCCTTCAGAAAAAGAGACGGTTACCGTTTCCGCCGAAGCAGGCCAATCGGAAACCGTTACGCCTTCGACTCTGGTCGACCGCGTGCAAATTCAGGAGACACCGGGCGCTTCGCGTTCGAACAGTCTCTCGATGATCACTGACTTCGTCCCCGGCGCTTATCTCGTCCACGACCAACTTCACATTCGTGGCGGGCATCCGATGAGCTGGCTCATCGATGGCGTGCCTATTCCGAACACCAACATCGCTAGCAACCTTGGCCCGCAAATCGATCCCAAAGACATTGACGCTCTCGAAGTCCAGCGTGGCAGCTACTCTGCCGATTATGGCGACCGCACTTACGGAATCTTCGATGTCGTACCGCGCACCGGCTTCGAGCGCAACAACGAAGCCGAGTTAACGCTCTCCGCCGGGGATTTTTATCAGACCGACGATCAGCTCAATTTCGGCGGGCACTCAAATCGCTTCGCCTACTACGCCAGCCTGAACGGCAACCGCACGAATCTCGGACTCGAGCCGCCTACTGCGGCCGTGATTCACGACGCCGCCAACGGCTTCGGCGGGTTCACTTCGCTCATTTATAATGCGACTCCTCGGGACCAGCTTCGTTTCGTTGCGCAGTCACGGCGCGATTTCTATCAAGTTCCTTTTGACCCGAACGATGTTAACAACACGCCGGGCCAATTCCTCCGCGACGCCAATCGCGAGAGCGACTCCTTCGCTGCTTTTTCCTGGGTACGCACAATCAGCCCTAGCTTGCTCCTCACGGTTTCGCCCTTTTACCACTACAATTCTGCAAACTATCAAAGCAGCGGGCACGATTTTCCCTCTTCGGCCACGGAGAAACGTACCTCCAAGTATGAAGGTGGCCAAGCGACTCTTTCCTGGGTCGAGGAGCGTAACAACCTACGCGTGGGATGGTACGGTTTTGTCCAGCAGGATAGTCAGCTCTTTCGATTAGACTGTCACGATCCGCAACAGTGTGTGGGCCTGGCTCCGGAAATTGGCAGCTCGACCGGAAGCCTCGTTGCCGCGTATGTGGAAGAGCAGCTCAAGGCCACTTCCTGGCTTACGCTGGACGCCGGCGTGCGCCAAACGCATTTCTCGGGTGGTGCAGTGGAAAACGCAGCGAGCCCCCGCCTGGGCGCGTCGCTGCGCATTCCCAAACTCAAGTGGGTTTTCCGCGGCTTCTATGGCCATTTCTATCAGGCGCCGCCCCTTCTCACCGTTTCCGGCCCGCTTTTGCAAGCAGCTAGCGCGCAGAATCTAAGCTTTATTCCCCTGCACGGCGAGCGCGACGAAGAACATCAGTTCGGCGTAACTATCCCATTTCGTGGTTGGACGCTTGATGCCGACAATTTCCTTACCCGCGCGAACAATTTCTTCGATCACAACAATCTCAACAATTCCGATCTGTTTTTCCCGATTACGATTCAAGGTGCCCGCATCAACGGATGGGAACTTACGCTCCGCTCACCGCGCATCCGCGATCGCACACAGCTTTACCTCACGTACTCCAACCAACTGGCACTCAGTTTTGGCTGCATTACAGGGGGGCTTGTAGAACCTTGCCCCATGCGGCCACCTGGCTTCGGTTTCCTTGACCACGATCAGCGCAATACTCTTCACATCGGCGGCGAGTTCCCACTTCCGTGGCGCGTCTTGGCTTCGACGGATGTTTCCTATGCCTCCGGCTTCGCCAACGGGAATCCCACTCCGGCAAATCCCGGCGGGCACCTTCCACCGCACACCACTTTTGACCTTTCGCTCAGCAGGAGGTTTGGCGAACGAATCTCCGCCAGCATACAGGCCATCAATGTTGCCAACCGCCGCGTGCTGCTCGACAACAGTTTTACCTTCGGCGGCACACACTACCTCAAGCCGCGCGAAATTTTCGCCCAACTCCGCTACCGCTTCCGTTATTGATTGGCGGCGGCTTTGCGAACTCGCTTCCCAGAGCACATATCAATCCGGCGGCCACGTTAAACTGCACACGCTAGCGGTCGACGTTTTAATGCGCTCCGAAGCCGCGCCTCCCACCGTTTTCGAAGCAGATCGCCATGAGTGAACTTCGTTCAATGATTGGTTTGGAGAATCAAAACAAGAAGGCGATTTCTGTTGCCGCAGAGGTGATTCGCGAATATCACCTGACCGACTTACAGCCGCTGTTGCATGCGATCGGCGTCAATTACGTCGACAATACCTAAACGTGGCGGTTTTTGGCCGTTTCAAAGCAGGGAAAAGCAGCTTCCTGAATCATCTTCTCGTCAGACCCGTTCTTCCTGTGGGCGTAGTTCCCGTCACTTCGGTTGTGACCGACATTTGTTACGCACCGCAAGAATTCGCGGAGGTAATTTTCCCGCAGCAAGATAAGGTCGAGAAGATTCCGCTCAGTGAAATCCACGCCTATATTTCAGAATCGGAAAATCCCGAGAATCGCCGCGGTGTTAAAGCCGTTTGCGTCTTCCTGCCGGAGATGGCTCCTTGCCGGCAGCTTCGTCTCGTGGATACGCCTGGGTTGGAAAGCATTCTTGCTCACAATGCCGAGGCTTCCCTCGCCTGGAGCCCCAATACCGATCTTGCGCTCGTAGCCATTGGCGTTGATCCTCCTCTGACGCAACAAGACGTTTCCTTGATCGAGCGATTGAGGCGGCTTACTCCCAATGTTTCCGTGCTTCTGACAAACATGGACCTGCTCGGCGCCGCGGAGCAACAGGAAGTGCTGGACTTCGTAACTTCCCAACTTCGCACGAAGTTCCCCGAAGGCCTGCGTGTCTTCCCGTATTCCGTAAAGCCGGGCTACGAGGAATTCCGGCAGACCTTCAAAGCAGAGCATCTCGCAAAATCGCTCGCACAATTCGAGAAGGAAGATTCGGCGGCCATCTCGCGAAAGCTTTATACTCTGCTCTCTTCCGCAGCGGGTTACCTGAATTGGCGCGCAACTCCGCCGAAATGAGAAAGGAAGAGTGGGAGCAGGTTCGAGAGGAAATTCTCGGTTCGGCGCGGGCCGTCCCCGATGCGCAGCTCCAATTCCATCTGCTTGCCAAGCATGCAACTGCCCGAACGCGGCCCTTTATCGAAAGCCGCTTGCACCAGGTTGCGTTTCGTCCTCTTTGCAAGACGCTTGAGGCCCGCCTCGAAGAAGAATTTGCCGGCTGGCCTAGCAGTTTCGCTTCCCTGCTCAGCCGTTATGAGCAATGGCTGCGGATTCAGTTACGCGAGGAGCTCAGCGCGATTTCGGCAGCGGAGCACGCCGCCGTTCTTGAACCGCTCGAGGACATGCGGCGTCAATGCCAGGGCATCTTGCAAAAGTTTCGTGATCAACTTGCCGAGAAAATCTCCCGCCTCTTTGGTGTAAAGTTGCGCACTACAGAGACCGAAATCGAAGTCGTGCCGCCGCGCGCCCCAGATATCAGCGTGGGCAGGATTTTTGACCACAACTGGGAGCTGGTTTCGGCGCTTATCCCTATGTCCCTAATGCGCAGCCTGGTGCGAAGGCGTTTTGTGGAGAAAGTAGAAAGCGAAGTGTTCAAGAATTTGTCGCGGCTGACTTCGCAGTGGGAGCAATCCATCATCGCATCGATCCGGTCGGCCGAAAAAGCGTCGCTCCGACGGTTCGAGGAGCTCCTCGAGACTGTTCGACACCTTCTTTCGACCGAGTCGGTCGAGGGCAGCGTCTCGATTCACAACCATCTCGAGCAACTTTGGGCGGAAATAGAGAATCTCTCCACAAAGCAACAGCAGGCTTGAAGAGTGTTAGGAAAGACGGTCTTCTACCGCGCCTTTTCACTGCGGACGGACATCGGTAAACTGCCTGCTTGTGCCCGAATCCGCAGACAAACAATCCTGGCTCAATCGCACCGTGTTCGGTGTCGGGCTCACCAGTCTGTTCAGCGACTGGAGCCATGAGACCGCGACCGCGGTCTTGCCCACGTTTCTCGCGGCGATTGGCGCGGGCCCGGCATGGCTCGGAGCGATCGAAGGCGTCGCCGACGGGCTGTCGAGTTTCGCGAAACTCATCGCCGGGCATTACACGGACAGACTGAAACATCGCAAACCGCTTGCAGTGCTTGGTTATGCACTCACCGCGGTTTCGACCGCGTCGTTCGGATTTGCCACGCAAGCCTACCACGTGCTGATGGGACGCGCCGCTGCCTGGCTCGGACGCGGCGTGCGTACCCCCGCAAGGAAAGCCTTGCTCGCGGCTGACGTGCCGCCAAACGCCTACGGTCGCGCATTTGGCCTTGAGCGCCTGATGGACACACTTGGCGCCATCGTCGGCCCGCTCACCGCGCTCTGGCTTCTCGATGTGACCGATCATTCGTTCCGCAAAGTGTTTTTCTGGACGCTCCTTCCCGGCCTTGTGGCCGTTGCCTCCTTTTGGCTACTGGTGCGCGAGCGGGCTATCGCTGCTCGTAGGAAACATTCGTTCTTTCACGGACTGCAGGCGCTCCCGATTCCCTTCCGGCGTTTGCTTGTCGGTGTCGGAATCTTTGGTGCTGGCGATTTCTCTCACTCGCTTCTGATTCTCTACGCTTCACGCATGCTCGCGCCCGCGCACGGCCAGAAGGACGCCGCCAGCCTCGCCATCGGCCTCTATACGCTCCACAACGTGTTTTACGCCGGCTCGGCTTATGCGAGCGGCTGGCTTAGCGATCATATTGCGCAACGCAAGTTCGTTCTTGCAGCAGGCTACGCACTTGCAGGAATCACCGCGATTCTCCTTTGCACCGGAGCGCGTTCGCTGCCGTTGCTGGCTGTGATTTTCGTCCTGGCAGGTCTTTACATTGGCACGGAGGAAGCCCTGGAAGACTCCCTCTCCGCCGAACTCGTGCCTCAGGAACAGCACGGCATGGCCTTCGGAACGCTCGCTGCGGTCAACGCCGTCGGCGACTTCGCCTCTAGTCTCCTGGTGGGGTCCCTTTGGAGCGCCTTCAACGTACAAACCGCCTTCGCCGCCTCCGCCCTCCTATTTTTTGCGGGAGCTCTTTTAATCTTGCGTCTTCAACCGCTCTCACCCGGCTCTCACTAGTGGCATCCGCCGCGTGCGGCGGTCGCCACAATCATTCCTTCATAGAAGTGGAGCCCCTACTCGGCGTGAGCTTCCACGGCCCTAAGAACCACATCACCGTCGAGCGGGATAAGGTAGATAGAACTAAGGGCATTGAGAAGCGCGCCCAATTCGGAGGGTTTTGCTGGCGGCGTCAATTTGTGAAGCAGCGTTGAGGAACTTTCCTGCACCTTCTCGCTTGCTTCGCCGGGGGGCAGATGTTATTGTTGGCGAACAAAAGGCGAATACAAGTGACCTGTCGCCTTTTCCTCGGGGGCATCATGCCGGAATCGCTCGCGGTGCGTAGAGCCGGAGTTTCAAATGCCATGACACGCATCCATGAAGTGCTGGACGCTTTGGCGAAGCGCGACCACGCTGGCGAAATCCTGACGACCGTGCGGCATTTTCCGTCGCGCGAGGCCCAGTGGGCGGATTTTCCAGCCTGGGTGAGACCGAATCTAGTTTCGGCATATGCGACAAAAGGCATAAGCCGCTTGTACACGCATCAAGCAGCAGCGGCCGAAGCGGTGCATGCCGGGAAAAATGTGGTGATTGTTACCCCCACGGCTTCTGGAAAAACGCTTTGCTACAACCTGCCGGTGGTGAACTCCGTTTTGGAAAATTCTGACACGCGCGCGTTGTATCTCTTCCCCACGAAAGCCCTCGCGCAGGACCAGCTGGCTGAACTCCATGACCTGAACCAGCGGCTTGAGAACTGCTTCGGTGTGTTTACCTACGACGGCGACACTCCCGCCGACCCGCGCAAGGTCATCCGCGAAAAGGGCCACATCGTTTTGACCAATCCGGATATGCTGCACACTGGGATTCTTCCCCACCACACGCGCTGGACGCGGCTGTTCGAAAATCTGCGCTATATCGTTTTGGACGAGCTGCACACCTATCGCGGCGTTTTGGGCAGCCACCTCTGCAACGTTCTCCGCCGGTTGCGCCGCATCGCGCGCTTCTACCGACGTGAGCCGCAATTCGTTTGCTGTTCCGCGACCATCGCGAACCCCGGCGAGTTGGCTTCGCGGTTGCTTGAAACAGAAGTCCAAGTTCTGGATTCGAACGGCGCACCCGCTGCGGAGAAGACTTTTGTCTTTTACAATCCGCCGGTGGTTAACCGCGCCCTCGGCATTCGCCGGAGCTATATCAATGAATCGGCGCGGGTCGCTCAAGAGTTTTTGAAACGCGATTTGCAAACCATCGTTTTCGCAAATTCCCGGCTACACACGGAAATTCTGCTGACTTACTTGCAGAAGGCAAATCCGCGATTCCCAGGAAGATCGGAAACGATTCGCGGCTATCGCGGCGGATATTTGCCGAACGAGCGGCGCGAAATTGAGCGCGGACTGCGCGAAGGAAAAATTCGCGGAGTTGTTTCGACCAGCGCTCTGGAATTGGGAATCGACGTCGGTTCCCTCGATGCGGCGGTGCTGGCAGGCTACCCCGGAACGATTGCCGCCACTTGGCAGCGCTCGGGCCGCGCGGGACGCCGCAGCGGAAGCTCCTTGGCCGTGCTGGTCGCTTCTTCGGCGCCGCTCGATCAATTCATGGTGCGTCATCCGGATTATTTCTTTGGCCACACGCCGGAGCATGCATTCATTCAGCCCGACAACTTGGAAATTCTCATTAATCACCTGAAGTGCGCGGCGTTCGAATTGCCAATTGCGCCCAAGGAAAAATTTGGCGACGTGGACCTTCCGGATCTTTGCGCGCGGCTGGCGGAGACCGGTTTTCTGCACCTTGCGGGAGAAAATTATCATTGGACGCACGAAGCGTATCCCGCCGATGCCATCAGCCTGCGATCGGTCTCGAGCGACAATTTCGTGATCATTGATATCACCGGAAATCCGAACGTCGTCGGTGAAATTGATTTTCCCAGCGCTCTTGTTTTCGTGCACGAAAAAGCCATCTATTTGCATGGCGGCACGCAATATCACGTCGAGCATCTCGATTTCAAAGAGCGCAAAGCTTATGTGAAACGCGTCGAAGTAGACTACTACACCGATGCAGTTCGCTACACGCAGGTCCGGGTGCTGGAAGTTGCCGCTTCTGAATCCTCTACTTCCTGGCCCACCTTTACCTCCCATTCTCATGGGGACGTTCTCGTGCGCTCGCAAGTCGTGGGCTTCAAGAAGATTAAATTCTTCACCAACGAAACCATTGGCGACGGGAAGCTCGAACTGCCAGAAAACGAAATGCACACGACTTCCTACTGGATCACACTGGAGCGGCCGCTGCTTGAATCGCTTCCCTTCTCCATCGGTGAACGCCAGTCGGGCATGTTCGGTTTGCTGCGTGCGCTTGAATCGGTCGCGACGCTGCTGCTAATGTGCGATCGGCGCGATCTGGGCACAGCCATCGGCGAACGGCCCCCGAGCCCCGAGTCCGAAAACCACGGTCTCGTCGCAGTACGCATGGAGAATGCCGTTTCCTCAAATGCCAGAGAGTTCTTCGAGCCAAATCTGTATCTCTACGACGCCTATCCCGGCGGGATCGGCTTTTCCGAACCGCTCTTTCGCGCGCACGATCTGCTAGTCGAGAAAACGCGCGAACTAATCTCTTCCTGTGAATGCGAACAGGGCTGCCCTTCGTGCGTAGGTCCCGCGGGCGATCTTGCGCCGCGGGCCAAGGAAGCCGCGCTCGCCATTCTCGAGCGATTGTGTAACAACTAGATGGCTGCAATAACTGACAAGTTTTCTCGCCTCGCAGCGCTAAAACCGGCGCGGCCGAGTGCGAGGCCCGCAGAAAAAGCCGTGCTGCGCGCTCCGGAGGAAGAGGATGCGCTCGGCCAACTTCTTGGAGCGGGGGTGGCGAGAAATCATTTCGGCGAGCACCTGGTTATTCGAAATTGGTATTCCACGCCGGAATATGCAGAGCCTTCCGGCACTACCATGGAGCTTCTCTCGCACACACGCGACGAATCCCTTTCGCGGCGAACGCGCGCAGTATTGGAAGATCCATCGCGATGGCTCTTCCTCGATACGGAGACGACAGGACTCGCAGGTGGAACCGGAACTTACGCATTTCTCATAGGAATTGCGTGGTGGGACGCCGGGGGATTGCAGGTCGAGCAGTTCTTCATGCGCGATTTCACAGAAGAATACTCGCTGCTCGAAGAGCTGGCAGCGCGCATCAGGGAGAGACCTGTGCTTCTGACGTTTAACGGGAAATCGTTTGATTGGCCGCTGCTCGAAAATCGCTTTGCCATGACGCGCTCGATCGCCGCGCCCCAACTCGCCGCACATTTGGACCTGTTGCACCCGGCTCGAGCGCTCTGGAAATTGCGACTGGCCAGCGTGCGTTTGGTGGAACTCGAGCGCAGCGTCCTCGATCCCCAGCGGCTCGGCTGGCATCGCGAGGAGGATGTGGATTCGGCGCTGATCCCGCAGCGGTATTTCGATTATTTGCACGGCGGCCCGCTGGCTCCGCTGGCCGGAATCGTGCGGCACA
Source organism: Acidobacteriota bacterium (assembly GCA_003223245.1). Taxonomy (GTDB): domain Bacteria; phylum Acidobacteriota; class Terriglobia; order Acidiferrales; family UBA7541; genus Acidiferrum. The sequence continues at coordinate 51,983 of QHYI01000131.1, read as the reverse complement.
ATCAGATGGACTTGCGCGGGTTGGCAGCCTTATTCGGCAAAATCAATCAGACGCTCACTGAATCGCCGGACGTCGCGGAGGAATGCGAAAGCCTGGACCTTTTCGGCTTATCGCGCTTTTTGCAGCGACGCGGCCACCCGGAACGCGCACAAGCGGCGTGCGCGCAAGCGCTGGCGATCGGGCTTCCTGCCGATGTTCGTCCCCGGGCGCAGAAACAACTAGCGCTGATGGCAAAACGGCGCGGCCAATATGAGCGCTCCGCCGAAATCTGGGAAGAGATGGTTCGGAGTTCTCAGGATGCAGTTCACGCCTGCCGGGAACTTGCAATGTATTACGAGCGTCGAGTCAAGAACTTCGGGCGTGCCGTGGAATATGCAAAACTGGGCCTCGCCAAACTCAAGCGAGAACGTGCTGTTTCCTTCGGCGGCTTACGCGATCCCTATTTAGCAGCCAGGAGGGCCAGGATGGAACGCCTAGAAAAAACTCTTAGAGAGCGGCTTGCTCGGCTGGAAAGAAAAGCGTCGCAGCCGTCTTCTCCGTCACGACGTCGGGGTGCTCGGGAGGCGGCGGAGCCGAAGGCCAATTCAGCGCTTTGGTGAAGGCGTCAAAGAGCTTGCGTGTGGCGCCTTCCATCGTTACGCAACTATCGCCGAAACAATACAAGAACACGCTGCCATCAGGCGTGTCGAACTGAAAGAAATTCGGGCGCCTCATCAGGCTTGAGCGCTCGGCGTGCTTTTTCTCGAGCGCTTCGGAATACTGCCCGAAGAAACGGCCGGCGCGCTCTTCGCTGTCGAGGTGCAGGCGGGTCAGAAGGATCAGCCTCTTGGTCTCCTTTTGCTCGTAAGTCGCATAGCGGTCGCCGTCCCATGCGGCCGCCAGCGCCTTAGCGCGATCGTCATCCAGGAACTGTTTCAGGACTTCCCTCCAACCGAATTCACCCAGGATGTTCTCATCGAGTTTTGCCCACTCTTTGCCAAGCATCTTTTCGAATGACGGGAGCGAGACCGTCGAAGGACCTTTGCCGGATTTGTACAAAGCGGGGTGCAAAATCTGCTGCGTGGAAACAGGCGGCTTTTCAAAGACCCCGGACAGCGCGGGCCAACCAGCATTTTTCAGGACCGCCGCAGAGAAATTCAGGCCACTGATGTAGGGAAAGATGAGCGCATCCCTGAGAAAGGGCGGCGAGCTTTTGAGCGTCGGCGTGTTCTCCAGCTCGCCGAGAAGCATGGACGGGTCAAACTCCGGCAGATCCTTGAGCGAGCGGCCGGTCCCCTGCATCAGGTAATCCACCATGGCGGCCATGGCACTGCCCTCGAGCACGGCATCACGGGCAAGTTCGGCGTCTTCATTTGGGCGTGCGGCGCGGCTCCACGCTTCAATGTGGAAATGCTGGTCTTCGAGCGCGTGAGTCAACTCATGAGCCATAACCATGCGCTGGTCAGAAGGTGGGCTCCAATCCGCAATGTAAAATTCCTGAGCCTTGGGGTCGTACAAACCTTCGACCTGCTCCGTAAGCACGTTGACCATGAACGTATCCAGATCGAATCCCTTGGGGAGAAGGCCGAAAGCTTCCGCAGTGCGCGCGTCCGCATAACGCTCGGCAGGATTCTTCTCTTCGTTCATCTGCTTGATCACATAAGCACGAATTTCCTCGCGCGAGCGCAAGGATTTCTTCAAAGGCGTGAGAAGCTTCAATCCGGTGATTTCGCTCATCTGCTGGAGGACTTCGTCGGCGGCAGCGATAAACTCCGCGTTATTCGCCGATTTGGAAGCCGCGTGAGACGCAGCGGCAGAGCTATCCTGCGCGTAGCCTTCTGACGCGCTCGAACCGCAGCAAAAGCCCAAGAACAGGGCGAGCAGCACCCTTCGCGCTCGTTTTGAAAGCAATTCCATATCCTCAGCAGGATAGCAGAATCGAGATTGGCGTGCCGCCGGCTTGCGCCCAAGTCCGACTCCGAGAGTCCCTTCTAAGCGATCCGCAAAGTCCCAAGTTGAAACCGGCCTAAAACGAACTGGTTTCAGCCCCCGATCGGTGCGGCATTCACCTTGTTTAGAAGCATTTCGTCTACGGCGGCAAGCAATTCATTCACCTTGAAAGGTTTTTGCAAGATCGGCAAACTACTTTCAGCAAGCTTTTCTGCGGCTGTCCCAGAAGGCGCTACTGCACACATCCAAATCAGCCTGCGGGAAAGCTCAGGCTTATTCTGGGCCAGCCAATGCTCCAGTCCACATCCATTGGACGCGTCAGCCAGCTGAAAATCCGCCACAATCACGTCGAAGTTCTGCTTCTCGAGAGACGAGAAGGCTTCTTCCATGTTTCTTGCCGCGTGAACGTGATGATCCCGGCCGCGCAGGAAAGTGCTTACGGCCTCCAGCAGGGACTCGTCGTGATCCACCAGGAGGACATGGGCATTTCTGATGGGATCGGCTTTGGGGGCGTCAAAAGCAGAACCAGTAGCAGCAACAGGCTGACACGGAAGATCGATGGTGAAGCTCGCTCCACCGCTGGGCACATTTCGCACGCGAATCGTTCCACCGTGCTCGGTAACGATGCCGTAGCAGATGCTCAAACCGAGACCGGTTCCCTTTCCGACCGGTTTGGTGGTGTAGAAGGGATCGAACACCCGCGAGGGATCCTTAACACCGGGTCCATTGTCGGTGAATTCGATGATCAGCCGGTCGTCCTCCATGGCTGTGCGGACCCAAAGATCACCTTCACGAGAGCACTCTAAGATGGCATCCACGGCATTGTTCACCATGTTTAGAAAAACCTGTTGCAATTGATGGGGATCCGCAGCCGTTATCGGCAGGTCCGCAGCCAGGTCAAGGTGAACACGAATGTTGTTCATCCGCAAGTCGTAGTCTCGAAGCGCCAGGGTTTCCTCAAGGGCCTGATTTATTTTTACGGGAATTCTCTCTGGCTTGTGCTGGCGGGCAAAACTCAGGAGGTTTTGTACGATGCGGTGCGTGCGCTGCGCTTGCTTATAGAGCTTTTCTGAATATTCCATGCCCTGTGGCCCTAATTGTCCGCTGGAGATCAGTAGCTGGCTGTATCCCAGGATGGCGGTGAGCGGATTGTTCAGCTCGTGAGCAACACCGGAGATGAGCTGTCCGACAGCGGCGAGCCTTTCACTGTGAAGCAACTGCTCCTGTGTTTTGCGCAGGTTTTCATAAGCCTGGCGCGTTTCCTCATAGAGGATTGACCGGTCTATGGCGCTGGAAATCTGGCTGCCGACAGCAATAAGCAGGTTCACATCGGCCGGAGAAAATTCGCGCGGCGTGCGTGTTCCTACGACTAAGGCGCCGATCACGCGGTCCTTAGACCAGAGAATCACAATGTACGCGGTGGCAATTCCCTCCTTGATCTGGGCATCGCGAAACACCGCCGGTAACGGAAGGCCCTGCGCCGAGATAAAGGTTGCGTGCGCATCTTTGATGTGTTGCAGCAATTCCGGCTTGACGGGTACCGCAGGAAAATGGCGCGAATATTCGGAGCGGTGGCCTGCAGCGGCTGCGCGCCGCAATCTGGTCCCGCTTTCATCGAAAAGGTAAAGCGAAGTCGCATCCAGGTTGAAGAGTTCGGCCATTTGACGCAGGGTACGATGCAGCGAATCGGTGAGATCCAGCGATTCCGTCAAAGTCTGGCCGATGGAATTCAGCACCATGAGTTCGCGGTTGCGTCTGCGGATTTCCAATTCTGCCTGTTTGCGCTCGGTAATGTCCTGAAGAAATCCCTGGTAGGCAGTGGCGTTTCCCGCCGCGTCGCGCACGGTAATGGAGGACTCCAGCATGGTGCGCGCTTCGCCGTCTTTACGGCGCATTTCGAATTCGAAATCGGCCACTGCGCCGTGTTCTTGCAGCAGCTTTTTGAGCCTCTCCCGATCGGCCGCGTTCTTGTAGAAGCGGGTTGGAATGTCAATGGCCAGCAACTCTTCGCGGCTGTCATAGCCGGACATGCGCAGCAAGGCATCGTTGAAGTCCAGGAACCGGCCTTGCGGTGTAGAAATGAAAACGCCTTCCTGCACGTTGGAAACGAGCGTGCGATATTTTTCTTCCGCTCGCTTGCGTTCCGTGATGTCTTTTAAAACATGGACCGTGCCCAGGTCTTGCCCGCTGGGATCGGCAAATTTGGAGTTGGACGCCAGAAAATATCCAGAAAGCCAGGGGTCGGGATTGTCTCCTTCACCGGCAACTCCTTCGCAAAAGGGGCAAACCTTGAAGCCGGCATTCTTTGCGGGAAGAAGTTCGGCAACACTGCGGCCGACGATGGCCTCGCGTTCCCGGCCCAGAAGCTGGCGCAATCGCTGGTTGCTACGTAAGATGCGCCCCTGCCCGTCGTGGACCAGAATAGGGTCCCCAATGGAATCGAAGGTGTATTCCCACTGGCGCCGCACCGTGGCAACCTGCTCAAACAAACGCACATTTTCCAGCGTCATTCCGAGCAGGTTAGCCATATTCACGAGATACGAGAGTTCGCCGGGAGCCAAGCGTTTGTTCTTAGCAGTACCAATCGCCAGGATGCCCAAGGCGCCATTCTTTCCCGGAAGCCCCAGGGTTACCAGGGACTTCAACCCTGCTTCGTCCAACCGTTTTTGTGCAGCAGGGTCCCACTCGTCGTGCGATTCCAGGAACTGGCATTCTTCTTTCAAAACGCGCTGGGCCCAAGGCTCTGAGGCGGAGATCTTAGCGTACTTCGCGAGAAAATCCGGCGCATAACCTACCGAGGCGCGGGCAACCAGTTGCATGTCCTTGCCCTCGCCTTCCTTCAAGCGCACGATCCCGTGCGTCGCGTCTAAGCTTCCGACCAATTGCGTCAGCACTTGGTCAATTACATCCTGCACCGAAAGAGTCTGCGTGCTGGCTGCGGTAAGCAGCGACAGCCGGCGCATCTTATCGTTTAATTCTTCGCTCCGGGTACGCTCGCTCTCGAGCACCACCACGACCATGGCAATGCCCAGCGCCACACCCAAAATATGGTCGAAAGCGATGCGCAACAAAAAATAGGGGTGCTGCGGCCAATTGGGGCGGTCGAGTCCATGCAAGCCAAGGAGCAGAAACGCCCCGGCAAGAAGCTGCAAACCATGTCCCTTCCGAATCGCGGGAGATCGCAGCAGCAGAAAACCGGCGGCCAGGCTCACCACGCTTTCCAAAACAGAGGTTCCCCAATGGATGGAGGCAAATCGCTGGGGCCCGCTTGCCTCGACGTAATAGACCGCGGCCAGAACTAAAGTGACAAGAGGAAGCGCGAAATGAGTCTGGCGGTCTGACCCGGCGATGCGGTTCACTACGGCCACCAGGAAAAGCAGCAAGGCAGCGGCCTGGGCCATCAAGCCTGTGAGCCGCAAACCCGCGAGCGGCTGCACGAGTAACGCGACTTCACAGATTGCCGAAAACGTGAAGCAAAACCATCCGGCAAGCCAGAAGCGGAAATCGCTTCCCTGCTGCTCGCGGCGAAAAAGAAAGAAAAGTACCAGGAGAATGACGAAGGCGCTGGCTTCGAAGAAAGCGATTCCGAGCAGGCCCTGGTTTTGCAACACGACGCGTCGCCTTCCTGCCGGACGTGCCGTCCCTGTGGCGTTTACGCTATAGCAAATTCTGGGTAGACGGCGAGAAGCTCTGAATGGACGAGCTCCCTTGACGCTAACATGCTATTTTCCGACAGGGCAAGGGGCCGTACAGTAGCGTGTGCCGTCCCTTATAATGTGTGCTTGGAGCGGACCAGGGTGGATATGGAGAACATACTCGTCGTGGATGACGAAGAAGCGATCCGAGAGGTCGTTTCAACGATGCTCGAATCGAAGGGCTATCGTTGCACCGTGGCGCACAACGGCCGCGTCGCGCAAGAACAGATCAAACGCACTACCCCCGACCTGATCCTGAGCGACATGATCATGCCGGAGATGGACGGCATCAAGCTTCTCGAATGGGTGCGCGAATTTGACCCCGACGTGCCCGTCATCATGGTGACCGCGATCCATGACATTTCCACGGCGCTCGAAGCCATCCGCCGCGGCGCTTACGATTACATCCTGAAGCCCTTTGAAAAGGACCAGCTTTTCCTGGGTGTCGGCCGCGCGCTACAGCACCGCCGGCTGGTCAACGAAAATCGAAAATATCAACGCGACCTCGAACAACAAGTCGAAGATCGCACGGCGCGCCTTCAAGAGGCTCTCGACCAACTCGAACAGTCTTACGACGACACTTTGGAAGCCCTCGGCAGCGCGCTGGACTTAAAGGACGCGGAAACCGAAGGGCATTGCCAGCGTGTTACCGCTTTCTGCATCTCCATCGCGAAGACCATGCCGGTTCCCGACACCTATTTGCCGATTCTCGCGCGTGCCGCGTTTCTCCACACTGCGAAATAGGCTACACCATGCTCATTCGCATCCCGTTCCTTCGCGATGCGGCGGAAATCGTGCTGGCGCACCAGGAATTTTATGACGGCTCCGGCTATCCTCGCGGCCTGAGAGGCGATCAGATTCCGCTGGGGGCGCGCATCTTCACAATTGCTGACTCGCTCGATGCCATGATCAGCGACCGGCCCTATCGTCGTGCTTTGCCGCTGTCACATGCCCGCGAAGAAATCAGACGCTGCTCCGGCAGCCAGTTCGATCCGGAAGTGGTCAGGGTTTTTATGTCCATCCGCGAACAGCATTGGATCGAGCTGCGCGAAAATCTTGGCTCGCCGTTCCGGCTGACGCACCTGCGGAACTTGTAGCCCGGGCTACGTTTTCTTGACCCTACGCCAAACATCGCGACGCTCCGAACTCCTCAAGCCATCAGGGGTACGATGTTCCCAGGCTATTTGAACTCGGTACCTCGTAAAACCTCGTAAATCGCGCGTTGACAGCGACCCAATGCTACTCTAGAATTAACATTTGTCTCTAAAGGGGAAGGTGTGACTAGACGCGATGAGGACCTACGTAGCCAAAGGAGCTGAGGCGGAGGCCCTGAAAACGGGCGCGAACTGGTATGTGGTGGACGCCACGGACGCTGTGTTGGGCCGGCTCGCCACTCGCGTGGCCCGGATTTTGATTGGCAAGGATAAGCCGAGCTTTACTCCTTATCTGGATTCCGGTGACCATGTAGTGGTAATTAATGCGGACAAGATCCGCCTGACGGGCAACAAGCTGGAGCAAAAAGTTTACCGCTCGCACAGCGGATATCCCGGCGGATTGAAGACCGTGCCGGTGAAGCGCGTGCGCGAGAACCGGCCGGAATGGGTCGTGCGCGAGGCGATTCTTGGGATGCTCCCGAAGAATAAGCTGCAGGCGCGCCGGGCAAAGAAATTGCGCGTGTACCGCGATGCGACGGGTTTGGCGAGGCATGCCGGACAAAAGCCGCAAGCAGTGGCGGTTTTAAAGGGGCAAGTGTAAGTTCTTTAGAATCAACAGTTGACCTCTTGTAACTGCGGATTCTAAAGGACTTACAGTGAAAACTAACCCCTTTGGAATGCGCACTTACGCAAAAGTGGCGGGGGGCTAGTAGGTCGGTAGACGCCCAGCTGTAGAAGAGATTTGTTGTTTTTCCGCACGTTGCTGTTCCTATCTACGTGGGTCCGGTGCAGGCCTTCGCGGGGAATCAGCTAGGCGTGGAGCAGTCCAAAGCGTGGGGTGTCTGGGGCTGTTGCCAGGTCTCGGTGCCATTGGTGGGCGCCGCGAGCCATTGAACGATCCAGCAGCCCGGGCCACGGTTTCTGGTTTTTCAGAGTCAGGAGGAACGTTGAGCACAGCAGGTACGCCCCTGGCGGGCACGCAAACCTGGTTTATGGGAACTGGACGGCGCAAGGAGGCCATCGCGCGCGTATTTCTTCGCGCGGGTTCGGGCAAATTCACGGTGAACGACCGCCCCGTCGAGCAATATTTTCCGAATCATGCTTGGAAGCACGAGGCGACCGAGCCGTTGAAGTTCACTAACTTGACCGACCAAGTAGAGGTAGTTGTGAGCGCCGTTGGTGGAGGCATAGGCGGACAGGCTGGCGCGGTGCGCATGGGATTGTCTCGCGCGATTGCACGATTCAATGCTGAGCTACGGCCGTCGCTGCGGAAGAACGGATTTTTGACGCGCGATTCCCGGATGAAGGAGCGCAAGAAGTACGGGCAAAAGGGCGCGCGCAAGCGCTTCCAGTTCACCAAGCGCTAGTTTTGGAGTGCGCTTTGCTGCCGCTTGCTCTTGGCGTGAACGAGCGCCTGATGCGGCGCGGGGTTTTCTAGCAGCGGGTTTATTCCCGCTCGATTCAGTTGCGGCTGCCTTCTGAGGCAGGCGCAAGGCAGCGGCCCAAAGCCGCTGCTACACAAGAGCTCCGGTGAGAGCACAGGCTCTGACCGAGATCATGGCCGGCAAGCTGCCGGCAAGAAGGCTGTTCTGCAGTTGTAGTGGCGGGTCTTGCTCGGTTTTTGCGTCCCGGTTCTTACCGGGAAGCCCCGTCCAACGCGCTGCCGCAAACAGCAATTTCTTTAGGAGGGAACTTGGCAGTAGAAATCACGATGAAAGAGTTGCTGGAGGCCGGAGTCCACTTCGGTCACCAGACGCGCCGCTGGAATCCGAAAATGAAAGAATATATTTTCGGGGAACGCAACGGCATCCACATTATCGACCTTCAGAAAACCTTAAAAATGTTTCGCGAAGCGAGCCGCTTCGTGAGCGATATTTCCGCTCAAGGCAGAACCGTTTTGTTTGTGGGTACCAAGCGCCAAGCCCAGGAAGCCGTGGCTGAAGAGGCCAAGCGCTGCGGGGCCTATTTCGTAAATCACCGATGGCTGGGCGGGACGCTGACCAACTGGGCCACGCTGCAGAAATCCATCAAGCGCTTGAAACTTTTGAAAGCCATGACCGAAGACGGGCGCATGGAACAACTCTCCAAGAAAGAACGCGCGCGCCTGGACCGCGAGATGAAGCATCTCCACCAAAATTTGGAAGGTATTGAGAACATGACGCAGTTGCCGGACGCCATGTTTGTGGTCGACTCAAACGCCGAAGAAATCGCTGTGAAGGAAGCGCGCCGCATGGGCGTTCCCGTGGTCGCTGTGGTGGACACGAATTGCGACCCGGACGTAGTGGACTGGATCATTCCGGGAAATGACGACGCGTTGCGCGCCATTCGGCTGTTTACCACAAAGATTGCGGATGCTGTCGCCGAGGGACGCAACGCCTATCAGCAATCTCAGGTGGCGGAGCAGAAGTCAGCGGAAGACCAAGCCCTGGTCGAGGGTGTCGAGTACGTGGACACCAGCGCATACGAACAATACGAAAAGCAGGAAGGCGACTACGTGGAAGGCGCGGAAGCCCAGGTAGAAGGCGCGGAGACCACCGTGCCTCCGGACGAAGAAGAGCGCTAAAGAACCTGCCTGCCAACGGCAGGCGGCGTGGGTGGGAATTTCTAGTGGCCCGCCCCGGACGGCTCGGGGGCGGGCCGTTTTGCAAGAACAGGAAGTGGCAGGCAACAAGAATTTAGAGAGCAAGGACAAGGAAAAGAAGGATGAGTACACCAAACACCGCTATGGAAATTCCAGCCAAGCTAGTGAAAGAGCTACGCGAGCGGACCGGGGCCGGCTTCAGTGACTGCCGCGCGGCTCTAGTAGAAGCGAACGGAAACATCGAGAAGGCCATCGAGATTCTGCGCAAGAAAGGTCAGGCGGCTGCCGCGAAAAAGGCGCAGCGCGAAGCCAGCGAAGGGCTCGTCGGGAGCTATATTCATGCCGGAGGAAAGATCGGCGTGATCGTAGAGCTGAACTGCGAATCGGACTTCGTGGCCCGCACCGAGGCGTTCCAACAACTTTCGCACGACATCGCCATGCACATCGCCGCGCTCGATCCGCGCTACGTGCGCCGCGAGGAAGTCACGCCGGACATGCTCGAGAAGGAACGCGAAATCTATCGCGCCCAGGCGCTGGCTTCCGGCAAGCCACCCCAGGTCGTCGAGAAAATCGTCGCTGGCAAGATGGAAAAGTTTTACGAGGAGAACTGCCTCTACGAGCAGCATTACATCAAAGACGAAAGCATAACAATCGGCGAAATGATTTCTCAAGCGGTGGCCAAGCTTGGGGAGAACATTTCCATCCGGCGCTTTGTGCGCTTCAAAGTCGGCGAAGTGAGCGGCGGGCCTTCCGCAGGTCCGGAAGCCGCTCCTGCAAAACCTTAACGAGCAGCCAAACAAGATGTTTTAGAGCGTTCTAGCGCAACTGGAACGCTCTTTTTGTTTGCAGGCGAAGCGCGCTGTTCCCGCGCCGCGCAACCTGCAAAAATGGCCGAACTTTAATCCAGGCAGAAGTCCGAGTGCTGACCTTTTGATATTGGCTTCCCTCCAGAGTACGCCCGATGGTCTCGGACGGTATCATTAACAAGACGCAACGTACATCTTCGCAAACCCATCTAAACATATGAGTGATGAGAAGGTGTTGGCTGAGGAGGTAGCACGATGAGACTCCATCAGCTGGCAGGAATTGCCGGGTTCTTCCTGGCAGCGACTTTATCTGTTCCCGCCTGGGCGTGCGATACAAGCCCTGAACCAGCCATGCCCGGAACAATCAATTACCTGGAAGGGGCGGTTTATATTGGCTCGGAGCCCTTAAGCTCCAAATCCATCGGGTCGGCAGAACTCCAGACCGGTGAATCGCTCAGGACCGCAAAAGGCAAAGCGGAAATTCTGCTGACGCCTGGCGTGTTTCTGCGCGTCGACGACAACAGCTCGGTAAGAATGATATCGTCCAGTTTGACGGATACGGAAGTCGGCCTCAATCAAGGCCACGCAATGTTTGAGGTCGCCGAAATCCACCCCGAAAACGATATTCGCGTCGAGGCGGCGGGCGAAACGACAAGACTTTTGAAGACCGGCCTTTACGATTTTGATTTGGGGCAAGCGGAGCTTCGTGTTTTTGATGGAAAAGTCCGCGTTCAATACGATGACCGGCATATGGACGTCAAGGGCGGACGCGAAGTGCCCTTGGAAGCCGGGGAGCAACTCAAGGCCCGCAAGTTCGACAAGAAATCCTACTACGGTAGTGACCTGTACCGCTGGAGCAGCTTGCGCTCCGCTTATGTAGCGGAGGCCAACGTCAATGCGGCCGGCCTCTATGCGGTTAACGGATGGGGTCCTTGGGGTCCCGGTTGGTGGGGCTTTGGCTGGTATTGGGATCCTTGTTTTGACTGCTTCACTTTCATCCCCGGCGACGGAATCTTTTACAGCCCATTTGGCTGGGGATTCTATTCGCCGTGGTTTGTCTATAACGCGCCGTATTACGGGGTTTTTGTCAGCGGCTACCACCCTGGTGTCCGCTACCACTTCAGCCCCAACAACCACAACTGGGGACCCGGAACGCACTATGTCACAAGCCCCAAATACGCTAGCGGCATTTACCGCGGACCAGGTTCTTCGGGTGGATTTCATTCCGGGGCCAGGTTCCCCGGTGTACGTGGTTTCGGCGGAGGCGGCATCCACGGAGGCTTTAGAGCAGGCGGCGGAGGCTTCCATGGCGGCGGTTTCCACGGCGGTAGTTTCCACGGCGGCGGATTTCATCGGCACTGAGTTGTGTCACAAGCAGCTCCCCTCCTGCGGGCTCGATCGCATGAACCGCGGTCGAGCCCGTTTTGCACTTGCGCGCTTGGAGCCGATTTTGCGCCAAGGTTGTTTCACATACCCGCAGCCCGAGCCCCTCGAACAGGCCCGTCTCAGGAGGGCCTGCTGCGCTCGAAAGATGCCAAGGTAGCCTCCGTTCGCCTTCCCCTGATCGCGTTGTGCGAGAGCGAGCGGAGTTTGCTACAATTCCGAGGATTTTGGAGACGTAAATCGGAGACTCATGGCCTCGAAGAAGAATGGCATCACTCGAGTTGCGAAGAAACACAAGCCAGCTTATCGCCGCATCTTACTAAAACTTTCCGGCGAAGCGTTTCAGGGACCGCAAGGTTTCGGCATTCACGGTGAAACAATTCTGTCCATCGCGCGCGAGTTGAAAGACGTGGACGCGCTCGGGGTAGAAACCGCGATCATGGTCGGCGGCGGGAACATCTTTCGCGGCGCGCGGCAAAAAGGTTTTGAGATCGATCGTGCCACCGGCGATTACATGGGCATGCTGGCGACGGTCATCAACGCCCTGGCCTTGCAGGATGCGCTGGAAAAAGAAGGCGTGTTCACGCGCGTGCTGAGCGCCATCGAAATGAAAGAGGTTTGTGAGCCGTTCATCCGGCGCCGCGCCATGCGCCATTTGGAAAAGGGCCGCGTGGTCATTTTCGCTGCGGGAACAGGGAACCCGTATTTTTCAACAGACACCGCGGCAGCGTTGCGCGCGATGGAAATCAAAGCGGACGCGATCCTCAAGGCCACACGGGTTGAGGGTATCTATGACGCGGATCCCGAACAGTTTCCGGACGCGCGATTTTTCGCGGCGATTTCCTACCGCGAAGTGCTGAGCCAGAATCTGAAAGTGATGGATTCAACCGCGATTTCGCTGTGCATGGACAACGGCATGCCCATCGTGGTCTTCAACATGAACCGGCCGGGCAACATCAAGCGCGTGGTGCTGGGCGAGCGCGTGGGCTCGAAGGTAACGCCAGCTTAATTGGAGATTGGAAATCAGAAAATAGAAAATGGATACTTGCGCGGGCTTGGTTTTCTTTTCTAATTTCAAATTTCCGATTTCCATCTACTGAAGACTGAGGGCTTGAAAAATGACGACAATTGCAACAACCAAAGACGCGATGGCGGCAGCCAGGACGCGCATGGAAAAAGCGGTCGAGGATTTCCGCAAAGAGCTTGCCACCCTGCGCACGGGACGCGCGAACGCGGCCGTTCTTGACTCGATACGCGTGGATTACCACGGCACGCCGATGCCTGTGAACCAATTGGGGACTGTTACGGTCCCCGAGGCGACGTTGCTGGTGATTGCGCCATGGGACCCCAGCGTGGTTCCGCTCATCGACAAAGCGATTCGCGCTTCCGAACTCGGGTTGAATCCTACGAACGATGGAAAAGTGATTCGCGTGCCGATGCCCGCGCCTACCGAGGAACGACGCAAGGAAATTGTCAAGCATCTCCACAAAATCCTGGAGAACCATCGCACCGCCGTGCGCAACATCCGCCGCGACATCAAGGAAGCCATCGATAAGCTCGAAAAGGAAAAGAAAATCAGCCAGGACGAACAAAAGCGCGCCCTCGAAGAGATGGAGAAGTTCACGCACTCGGAAACGAAGAAGATCGAAGACCTTTCTGCCGCCAAAGAAAAAGAGATTCTGGAGATTAAGTAAGATTTCTAACGTTTGGGCGGAACCTTTTGTGGCGCGCCGGTTGGCGCCGCCGAATTTGTTTTTGATGGAGCGGTTTCGGTCCGTTCGAGCGTGAAATCCTGGGCCTCGTCGCTCTGAACAGCGTTGCGGAAGGCATTGTAGTCAGCCGCGCGATCGCCGGGCACTTCTCTCAAAATGAATTTGATGTGGCGGGACGCGGTAATCGTCGAACCGTTCGCAGAATATTGTGAGGCGTATGTGGCATAGTCGCGTTCGACCGATGTGCCAGCCGGAGTACTGACCTTGGTGCCCGGAGGAAGATGCAGGGTCATGCTCGTCTCGACTTGGAGCGGCGTACCAAGCTCGATGGGAGCGTTTGCCGCGCCCGACGCGGACCACGCGGGTGGATCGGGCAAACCCAGTTGCGGCAGCAGCGCGGGAATGCGCACGGTTTTCTTCGACGACCAATCCACGAATTTTGGTTGAGTCAACTCGTACTCAACGCTAAACGGCTCTTTAGTGGCGTAGGGATCCGACACGTTGGCGCTGGTCACTTGCCCGCGAAAGCCGTCCGTGAGCGAGAGCAGCTGGGCCAGCTCCTTCCATTTTCCTTTTGCGGATTGGTGGAACGCCACGCGCAGCGCTAATTCGTTGTCCCCCCGCATCATGTAATGAACTTTGGCGGCGAGTGTTCCTTGTGCGGAGAGCGCGGCATCTACAAGCACGTGCTGTCTTCCGGGAAAAGGGAACGATCCCACGACAGTCCCCCATCTGTTTTCGACAGCTGGGCCCACCACAAAAACGGCCTTGTTGCGGAATTGCGACGGAATCATGAGAAAGGGCGCAACCTCCATGTTCAGGTCCATCCAGAAACTTACCGAAGGGTCGCCCGACATCGTGAGGAGATGATCGAACTTCGCCGGCGAAGGAAGGTCCTTGGCGCCAACGGTTCCCGAACTGGAAGCGAAGCCCAGGTGCGCGGGGCCGAAGAAGTTGTTGGCTAGTGCCGCGAAGAGAACGAACTTGTCTTCGGCAGTTGCGTAATTCCCGGCAAAGATGTCGGCGGGTTTCCGGTGACGGAATCCCGTGGCGCCAAGCGGCAGATCCACGGTGCGAATCTTCTTTGAGACGAAGTCGTAGAAGTCTGACATTTTTTGATCGCCATTCGCCTCTTTGGAGGTGATGGAAAGGGCTTTGTCGTAAAGCTGCCGCGACTCTTGTTCCGAAGGGATCAACAAAACGGCAAGCCGGTCCGCCAGCTGATTCCAGGATGAAAAGGTAGTCAGAGAAATATCAGGCGCCGATTTGGCCGGTTCTTTGCCAGATTCAGGAGACTGTTTCCTGGTCCAGTGGTAGACAATTCGCTCGCCTTTTTCGTTTGAGCGGGCAGGAGGCTCATCGGGTGGAGTCTCTGGGTTGATTTGAATGCGCAGGCTCGACGGCGAGGGCAGATCGAGTTCGAAGATTTCGCGCGAGACCACGCCGGAGCGGTCAAAAGAATGGTCAAGCCAGAACTGAGGCGCAAGGGGATGGTGCGATACGGTTCGGGTGACGCGATATTCGAGCGTGTCGCCGGGCTGAAGGCCGAGGATGCGTATGGATTTAATGCGGACGTCCTGATACGCGGGAGCATTCACGACGGCGGGATTGGGGCGGTCGGTGATTGCGCTCGGCAAAATGTCCGTCGTGCCGCCGTTCGCGTGGGTGATGCGCACCATCGGAATCTCGATCGATTCGAACGAGCGGTTGAAATCAAAGTTGAGTTGCGCGAATTGGCGTACCCCCAGTTCGCTGTTGATTTTCACCAGCGCGTGGACTTCTTTGTGGCTGTCCCCGTTGGCTTCGAATCGCACTGCGGTTTCAAGCAGTTGAATTTGCGCCGGATTCTCTGCTTTATCCGCCTTCTCGGCTTTTTCCGCGCGTTGGGCCTTTGGTTCAGCCAAAGGTTTTTGCTGCAGCTCTTGCGCAAACGAATCCATGCATCCGATGCCGGACAACAGGCCCACTATCAAAACGCCCGCTCTCAGCGGATTGGAACAGCGCGGCCGGAACCTGTTGAAGAGTTTCCTTTTCATCCCGAAGAAGTGTAGAGGGAGGGGTGGCCATGGTAAAGCTGCGAGTCGATGCCAGTTGCTGCGGCAACACTGGCGGAGAAGCAGCCAAAGAAACAAACCCGCCGCAGCCGCGTCTGAGTGCATGGTAATCTTTATGAGCGCTGAAAGCGCGAGGAGAGAGCGGATGCGAGGTATTTTCGTGGGTGTGCTTGTTGCGGCGGGCCTGAGCCTGCCGGGGTTGCCAGTTCGCGCGGATAATCGGGCAGCGCCAAAGGGCCCGGACGAAGATGGCACAAAGCCCGCGCTCGTGCGCATTGCCGGCGAAGGGCTGCTCAATTCGCACGCCTACGGTTTCCTGGAGGAGTTAAGCGACGACATTGGCGGGCGCGTGACAGGCACTCCGGCAGATCGCCAAGCGGAAGAGTGGGGCGTCGCCAAGATGAAGTCCCTCGGCCTGGAAAACGTGCACACGGAAAAATACACGATCTGGCGCGGCTGGACGCGCGGTTCTGCGGAGGGCGAACTTCTTTCCCCCGTGCATCACAAGCTGCACATCGATGCGATGGGCTGGACGGGTTCGACACCGGCCAGAGGCGCCGAAGGCGACGTGGTGGCAGTGAACATGTTCGACATCGAGAACGAAATCAAAAACATTTCGCGCCTAAAAGGCAAAGTGGCGCTGGTCACGGAAAAAGGCCAGCCCACGCAAAACGAGATGAATCTTTTCGCGATGTTCGGCGACTTTCTCAAGGCTGCGGGCCCCGCTGGAGTAATCGCGGTTATCGGTGGGCAGGGCGGCGGAAGTTCCGCCGGCATGAACCTAACGCACACGGGGATTCTGGGCTTCAACGCGGATTTTGCTGTTCCGGTGGTGTCGATGACTGCGGAAGACCAGGGACAGTTGGAGCGTTTTCTGGATCGCGGGCTTACGCCGCGGGTTCGGTTCAACGTCCAGAACACATTTACCAACGGTCCCGTCCAGACCGCGAATATCGTGGGGGAAATTCGCGGGCGCGAACATCCCGAAGAAATCTTAGTCGTCGGCGGGCACCTCGATTCCTGGGACTTGGCCGAGGGAACTACAGACAATGGCTCGGGGACCGCAACAACCCTCGGAGCTGCCGAAGCCATCGTGCATTCCGGGCAACGGCCGCGCCGCACCATCCGCTTTGTGCTGTTCACTGGCGAGGAGCAAGGGCTCGATGGCTCCTTTGCGTATGTCAAACAGCACAAAGACGAACTGCCCAATCATCTTGGCGACTTGATTTTGGATTATGGACAAGGGCCGGTGAAAGGTTTTCAGTTGGGCGGCCGCGACGATTTGGTGCCGGCGTTCCAGGCGTTTTTGAAGACGCTTGCCAATTTCCAGCCCCTGCAGGTCGACGACAAAGTGGAATCGGGGACCGACACGCTGCCGTTTTCCATGGGCGGACTGCCAGGGATCAACATGTTGCAGGACACTTCCGACTACCGGTACACGCATCACTCGGCAGCAGACACGCTGGAGGCGCAAAAGCCGGATGTTCTTACGCACAATGCCACGTTGATGGCGTTAGCGGCCTTCTGGATTGCCGACCGGCCCGAGCGGTTCGCTTCGCCATGGCCAGCGGAGCGCACCGCGCGCATGCTGCGTGCCCAGCACGTGTATGAGGAACTCAAAGCGTTCAACCTTTGGCCCTTTGGCAACCTCGGGGCAGAGGAAAAGAAAGACAGCCCTCAGAATTAGTGAGCCGATTTGCTGAAGAGCGCGCTCGCGGCGTCGTCGGAGAGCTTCCCGTGCGGTTCGCGCTCCAACTGCGCGACAGTGGTCTTCAGCCAATTCGCGACAATCGTGTGTGCTTCCTCTTCCGTTGCGATGCGATAGAGCGAATCCAAAGTGTGGCCGGATTCATCCAGAGGAATATGCCGGCAGGGATACCGTTCCCGTTTGAATCCGTCGGGAACGAAATCCATGAGCGCACATTCGCTGCAGGGAAGCGGCTTGCCAAGGTTTCGGAAGTTCAAACACGTCGGCGAATCCTCAAAAATAAACTGCGGCCGCCAGGCGGCCTGCTGCGGAGAACGGTAGCCGCCTAGTTCCAAAAACGCCAGTTCCGCCCTTAAGTTTGAGAGTGTGTGCTTCTTTTCCTTAGCCATCTCACCCGCCTCCCTCGGCAAAGTCTGAGGGAAGGGGCGCACCAGTCGCTGTGACGTGGAGCACAGGCCTGTGTAACCGCAACCACCAAGCAGGGAAAGCCTCCCCGCCACAATGGCAGCACTTAGACTGAGCCTCAAGTCCCGCTGGCACGCCACAAGAAAAACCAAGCAAAGCGAAAGTTAGAAGCGCCGTGAAGCCGAGCGCTTCTTCGCGTAGGGGTTCGCGGAGATGGCGGGTTCCGCAAAAGCAAGGCGTGGAGCGCGAGCATTCCTCAATAAAGGCGCGCATGGCGGCCAAATCGGCGCGCTGTTCGCTGGATTTTTCGCCGCGCGGGTCGAGTGCCTCCAGCTTGGCGTAACAGCGCATAAGAAAATGCTTCAGGCAAAGAGCCTGCTGATCGAGGGAAGTAGCCGCGGCGCTCGGGCAAGCAGCCTCGCTGCAATTCCGTTCTGCGAGCTTCCTATCCACCGAACCCCCGCCTGGTAACTCTGCGCGCCCCCATTTCGCCGGTTTCTCTTTCTTTTTCAATAAGCTGCGCTAGGCCACGCAGACGTTATCTTCCTGAGCAGTACTGTCGCCGGTTATAAAGCGCGCGTCAATAGAACTAGGCTCGCTTGGAAGGCCCTTCGACGTTGGCAGATCGCGCTGCTCGGGGATGTGCGCGAACATGTTTTGCAAGCGCAAACAGCAGTCCATGTTAGGGGGCGAGCAGCGCACGGACACGGCGCACGCTCTGGGCGCAATTCCGCGCGGGTTCGCTGCCCGTCCAGAAAATGAGCACGGCGAGCTTCCTGGTCGCACACCATGTCGAGGCTGGCGGCGAAACCGGCGATGTCTTCCAATCCGGATCGGATCGCCGCGGGAAGGTGCGAGACAGCGTTGGCGGATTGCTCGGGCTTGGTCACGAACTCAAAGGGGAACGCCGCGAGCCGGTTGGCGCGATGAGCAACGGGCGAGTCGACTTCGCATTGCTTCGCCCTGAGCCCGCCCGAGCCGCTTTTACTCTGCCGGCTCTTCGGGTGGCAGGAACACGACATATCGTGCCCTCTTGCAGCGGTCGGTTAACCCTTGCCGTGTTGCCAAGCGTTCTTGGAACGCCAGTGCCCGGATAAAAAGAGTGTAAGCCGGGTGGGGCACAGACCAAGTCCTCGAAGTGGGTGCTGCACCCTGCGCCTGCGGGGCCACCCGCCCCAGGTGAATCCGTTTCCGACAAACAAAGCTAGGACTTCTTGGTTTTGGCGGGCTCAACCGCGTGGAGCACTTCCTCGGCTTGCTTCAGGTGCTCACGAAGCGTGGGCAGGGTCTGCGAAGCGAAGTCTTTTGCCCACTCCTGCTTGCCGTTCTTGCTTTCCTTCAGGAATTCGGCGATATCTGCGCGGTGGTCGCTCACCATATCGCGAGCATAAGCGCGGTCAAAGGCAGCGCCGGATAACTTGGAAAGCCGATCGTAAGCCATTTGATCCCGTTTGCTCATCTCGGTTGGAAGGGTGAACTTCTCCTTGGCGGCGTCGGCCTTCAGTTCGTCGTTCACCTTGGTATGGTCGGTAACCATGCGCTTTCCGAAATCTTTCACCTCCTGAGAGGAACCCTTTTCTTCCGCCAATTGGCCCAATTTAACCTCGGCGATGCCACCTTCGGCGGCTTCGCGCGCGAAGGCTGCGTCGGAAATCATTTTGGTCGTGTGTTTGGATGAAGTGGCTTCGCTGGTTGATGTTTTGCCGGGTTTCGTATTTGATTGGGCAGCGGCCGGGCTTACGGCCAGAAAGCCGAACAGGCCGAACGCGGTAAGGTACGTGGCGATCTTAATCATTTATGACCTCCTTGGGGACATTACTGAGATCTTAAAATACAGAGCGGTGTGAACAGGAGGAAAAGCGGCAGCAGGGCTGGCGCACTCCAAAGGGCATGGTCGAAATATTTTGCGAGACTCAGTAGGAAAGGACATATCGGTATGGAACTTCCTTCAAACTGTAAATATATCGTATTACGATATAACCGTCAAACGGCCCTGCTCCATTGCCAGAAGGGGGAAGTCTCATGAGACTGCTCCGCGAAGCCCTTCTCACAGCGCTGCCTGCTGTCCGCGAGGAGCGATTCGCATTGATTTGATGAAAGAGTGAGGCACTTATTGAGGATCGCAAAGTACGAGCCGTGTGAGCAGGCGGAAAAGCGGCCGCGGGGCTGGCGCACTCCAAAGGGCATGGTCGAAATGTTTTGCGAGACTCGCTAGATCGAAAAGTGAACGCGGAGTACACTAACTTTTTTGGGCCTGGCCGCATCCGACGGGCCTTGGTCGCCGTTAAGGTGGGCAAAGCCTGCGACCAGGCTTTTGGGGGGCGTAAAAAGGCCGTTTTCATAGACCATGCAAAAAATGGGCACGCCGGGCCAAATTGTCTACTGACGGAGCAGAAATTATTGCCGCCCATGAAACATTTTTCGGTTTCTTTCGTCTGTATAGATGAGAAGAAGGTAAGCTGGAATGTGGCGGAGCAGAACAATGACGATGCCCATCACAAAACAAGCACCCCTATTGGAGGATCTGCGAAACCACTCGCAGGAGCAGGTTGCGGAATTGCGCCAGCTTTTGACCATCGGGGCGCCGTCGCGGCCCGATCCACGCCGGCCTGGCTTTTATGAAGTGGAAGGCTGCTCTCACACCTACTACGTGTTCAAGTATCCTTCTGGCGTTAAAGTGCTTCTTCTTGCTGTGTGGGAGCGCGACCCCATTGCAGAAATGGTGGCTTGTTCTTGCCCGGCAGCTTAAGTTTCCTGATTTCCCTTGAGCAAAAGAAAGCGCCCCGATCAGAATCGGGGCGCTTTCTTTAGTCTTCATCCAGTTGTAATGCTGCGGAATTAATGCAATAGCGCAAGCCTGTGGGCTGAGGTCCATCATCAAAAACGTGCCCAAGGTGCGCATCGCAACGCATGCATTTCACCTCGACGCGGCGCATGCCGTGGCTTGTGTCCGATTCCTCCTTGACGGCTTCTTCGCTGGCTGGAGCGTAGAAACTGGGCCAACCTGAGCCGGAGTGATATTTGGTCTCGGAACGGAATAAAGGCTGGCCGCAGCAGACGCACTTGTAGGTTCCCGGCGTTTCGGTATCTTCGTATTCGCCTGTAAAAGGAGGCTCGGTTCCTTTTTCACGCGTCACGTAGTATTGGTTCGGCGTGAGCTGTTTCTTCCAGGCGCGCTCGTCCTTTTTGACTTTTTCTGCCATATTGGTTGCCTCTAGCATGGTCCCCATTTCAATTTTAGCAGGAATGGCGTTTTCGGCCAGAATCGTACCACAAGGCCAACAAGGCGGGAATTATGCCCGCCCGCAGGCGCTGACAGGCCCCCGGACTTAACCTCCACAGTTTGCCGGTCTTTCCAATAAGCTCATGAAATTCGCCACGCGATTTACGACGCAAAATTTACGATAGAAGCGAAGGATTTCGCGTCAAGGCTCGCTCCACCCACCAGGGCTCCATCCAGCTCTTCCTGCGCCATCAGTCCCTTTATGTTGTCCGGCTTGACGCTGCCGCCGTAGAGAATGCGTAACGCAGAAGCAGGAGAGGCGGAGAATTTCTCGGCAGCGCACTCGCGGAGAAACTTGTGAACGTCTGCGGCAATCTCCGGAGTGGCAGTTCGCCCCGTGCCAATGGCCCAAACCGGCTCGTAAGCGATCAAGATGCGCGAGAATTCTTCGGGCGTCAGAGTGCCAGGCCCATCAAGGAATTGTGTTTTGCAGACCTTATGAGTCTGGCCGGACTCGCGCTGAGCTAAGGTCTCACCGACGCAAACAATGGGAAGGAGGCCCGCGGCAAGCGCCGCTTTGGTTTTCTTAGCCACGCTTTCGTCGGTCTCGCCGAAGAATTGGCGGCGCTCGGAGTGGCCTATGATGACGTAGCGGCAGCCCGCTTCGACAAGCATCGCAGCGGAGATTTCGCCGGTGAAGGCGCCTTCTTTTTCCCAGTGGAGGTTCTGCGCGGAGATGGCGATGTCGGTGTTTCTCGCCGCTTCGACGGCGGCGCGAATCGCTGTGAAAGGCGGAGCGATGACCATGTCGCAGTGCTTCGCGCGGGACACGAGCGGGGCAAACGCCGCGAAGAACGCGCGCGTTTCCGCCTGCGTCTTGAACATTTTCCAGTTGCCGGCAATCACGCGGCGACGCATGCAAACCTCCGAACAGAACAAGAAAGAAGACGATAACGCAGAGACACAGAGGACCGAGAGGATTCGCAGAGAAGGGTCGCGTTCATTATTTGTTCGTGAGAGCTTCGACGCCGGGGAGTTTGCGGCCGCCGAGAAATTCGAGGGAAGCGCCGCCACCGGTTGAAATGTGTGAGATTTTATTGGCTACACCGGATTGATGAACGGCGGCAACAGAATCTCCGCCGCCGATAATCGAAGTCGCCCCGCCGGTCGTGGCTTCAGCGACAGCCTTGGCAATTTCCAGGGTGCCTTTCGCGAAAGCGGGCATCTCGAACACACCCATCGGACCGTTCCACACAATAGTTTTCGCCCCAGCAATTTTCTGCTTATACGTTTCGATGGTTTTCGGACCGATGTCCAAGCCCATCCAGCCGTCGGGAGTCGCAGAAACGGCAACGGTTTTTGTCGCTGTGTCGGCTTTGAATTCGGCGCCAACCACGTGATCCACGGGAAGAAGCAACGCGAATTTCTTCTTCTGGGCTTCTTCGCGTAGGCGACGCGCGAGCTCGAGTTTGTCGTCTTCCACCAAGGACTTGCCAATGGGCTGGCCATCGGCTTTGAGGAAAGTGTAGGCCATGCCGCCGCCGACGAGCATCGCATCGGCAATTTTCATCAGGTTCTCGACAACTTCGATTTTGTCGCTGACTTTTGCGCCGCCCAGGATCGCAACAAAGGGGCGCACAGGGTTCGTGACCGCTTTGCCGAGATAGGCTAGTTCTTTTTCCATGAGCAATCCGGCGGCAGCCTGTTGGACAAAGCGCGTGATGCCAACCACGGACGCGTGGGCGCGATGCGCGGAACCAAACGCATCGCAAACGAAAACTCCGTCGCAGAGAGCAGCGAGCTGTTTGGAAAAGGTTTCGTCGTTCTTTTCTTCTTCAGGATGAAAGCGCACGTTTTCGAGGACCAGCACTTCGCCGTCGCGCAGCGCCTTGCTCTGGCCTTCCGCGCCAGGACCGATGCAATCGAGCGCGAAAGCCACAGGCTTGCCGAGAAGTTCTTCGAGTTTCTTCGCGGCGGGCCGCAAGGAATACTTTGGATCGGGACCGCCCTTGGGGCGGCCAAGATGCGAAGCGAGAACTAGGCGGGCGCCTTTTTGGATGGCGAGGCGAAGCGTGGGAAGCGTTTCCCGAATGCGCGTGTCGTCGGTGACGATGGCGTCCTTCAGTGGAACGTTGAAGTCCACGCGGATGAAAACGCGTTTGCCTTTGAGGTCCAGGTCGCTGATGGTGAGCTTGGACATGAGTGAAAGTTCTAAGTCCTCAGTTGTCAGTTTTTAGTCAAGACGTATTCAACGCTCCACAAAGCGATAATTTCCTGTTCGCTTACCTCTCGCATTCTCTGTTGTCTTGCACTGACAACTGAGGGCTAAAGACTTAGAACCGCCGAGACCTTTCTAGAATCTTGACGCAAGCAGCTTGATCAGGTCGCGGCAGCGGCAGGAGTAGCCCCACTCGTTGTCGTACCAGGCCAAAACCTTGAGGCAACGGTCGCCGACGACTTTGGTGTAGCCGGCATCGACAATAGAGGAATGCGAGTCGCCTTTGAAGTCGGCGGAAACGAGTTCTTCCTCCGTGTAACCGAGAATGCCCTTCATCGGACCGTTTGCAGCGGCCTTAAGAGCGGCGTTGACGGAGTCTTTGGTCGCAGGCTTATCCACGAAGACGGTAAGGTCCACGATGCTGACATTCGGCGTGGGAACGCGCATGGCGTAGCCGTCAAGCTTGCCCTTCAGCTCGGGAATGACGAGATGCAAAGCCTTGGCGGCGCCCGTAGAGCTCGGAATCATGTTGATCGCGGCCGCGCGGGCGCGACGCAGATCTTTGTGCGGCAAATCCAGCAGGCGCTGGTCGTTGGTGTAGGAGTGGATGGTGGTCATGGTGCCGCTCTGGATACCAAAAGTGTCCTGGATGACTTTGGCGACAGGCGCGAGGCAATTAGTGGTGCAGGAGGCGTTAGAAATGACGTGATGCTTTGCCGGATCGTAGCACTTGTCGTTCACGCCGAGGACAAAGGTGGCGTCGGGACTGTCCGCGGGTGCGGAGATGATGACTTTCTTCACGGGCGGGCGCAGATGCTTCTTGGCATCCGGGCCCCTGGTGAACAGGCCGGTGGATTCAACAACGATTTCCGCGCCAACCGAAGCCCAGTCGAGCTCCGCAGGGTCCTTCGTGCGGAATACCCTGAAGGTTTTGCCGTCTACCGAGATGCTGTCTTCCGTGTGGGTCACCTTATGCGGCAGATTGCCGAGCACGGAATCGTATTTCAGCAGATGCGCGAGCGTTTTGGCGTCCGTGATGTCGTTCACCGCGACGAACTGAATATCCTTGTCGTCGATCGCCGTCCGCATGATGTTGCGTCCAATACGGCCGAAGCCGTTAATGCCGACCTTGATGGGCATGCTGTCCTCCGAACAGGAATCGTTGACTTCCGTGCGGCAACTTGAAATTCTTGCAAAACGAGAGGGGCCCCTCCCCCCATATTTGTTTGTAAGTGCGGATTCTAAAGGGGTTAGCGCCTACTGTAAGTGCTTTGGAATCAACAGTTGCAAGGAATCGCAGCAGTGTTGATTCTAAAGGGGTTATAGAGCGCCAGGTCACCAAGAATCACGGTGGCTTATCACACCGCACATCGCGCCACGGGCCTGAGAGCAGAAATAAAACCCTAAGAAGAGAGGCGGCAATCCAGCCGTTCTCAAAAGTCTTTCGCCCTGCTCACTATAAAGTATTTTAGTACCTCAGCAAGTTTCGTCAAGCACGATTTGGGTCGGCCACAGGATTTGTCAGTCCATTCGGGGAATGCGGCGAGAGATTCCAGGAGCATACTCGCACCATGCAGGCGTTGAAGCCTAAGACGCCGCTTGGAACTCTGCTCGGGTTCTTCTGGATCGTTCTTACGAGTTGTCACGGCTTTCCGCTCGCGATCGGCCTCTTCGCACCACCGGACGGTCGGGACTCTGGATCACGCTTCTGCCAGCCTTTGTTGGATTGGCGGGCGTGCTGTTGTGGCGGAGGGGGAGACTTTGCGCAGAACTTCTCGAGGCTTACTGCTCGTTCGGGTTCTTTACAATGTCCAGCGTTTTACCGGGTGTGTGGAACGCCGAACGGTCCTTTTGCATTAGAACCTTCTGCATTACGACGCCGTGGGTCGAGCACCTGATGGTGGTTGCTCTGGCGACACCGTTCCTGTTGACCGCGGTCTGGGCTAGGCGCAAAGCTTCGCAATCTGCCGCAAAGCCGGGCGGGTTAAAACCCGGCCTCTACGGATTCAGCCTAGCTGGCGCGTTTGACGGTGGAGGGCGTTGAATAAGTCATTTTTGCCGACTCACCGATGCGCAATGGAAGGCAAGAAACTAATCCGCAAGCAAATCAACTGGATAGCTAGGAAACCGACGAACAGCGCTAACTTGGCAGTGGATGAAAAGCTCGACCTGGAACTGACGAAGCTCAAGATTCCGAGAATCGAGGCTGCTCCAACGATAATCGTCATGCCGACTTCGATGGGAGAGAAGTGCCCAGTCACAATCCGGGAAATGCCGAGCAGATAGGCCCAAATAAGGGCCATTAAAACGAGCCAAACAAGAAAGGAGGGAAGCGCCACCCAATAGGCTGCGTTTGAGCCGCGGAAACCAAGCGCGATTCCAACCCAGAGCGGCGCTGTCTGAACAAGGTGGCGTAGAACCTCGTTGGCGGCCAATCCAACGCCGAGCACCAACGCTAGGACGATGACAAGGCAGCAGATTGCCACGTAAATGGGAACGGTCGATTTGGGACTCGACGCGATCGGTTTTCCAGTCACGCCCACAGTAGATGGATTTTGCGCGCTCATGACGGACTCTGTTTCACAAGTAACGCCAAAACAGCGCGAATCATACTTCACGGACGAGAGTTCGGTCGAGTCAAGAAAAGCACGAGTCTGAAGACGCGCCACTACAAGAAAAAACGACACCCAAGAACGGTGATCGCAGCGGCGCTGCC
The DNA here is from genome assembly GCA_003223245.1 of Acidobacteriota bacterium. Taxonomy (GTDB): domain Bacteria; phylum Acidobacteriota; class Terriglobia; order Acidiferrales; family UBA7541; genus Acidiferrum. Next base: position 26,399 of record QHYI01000131.1, on the reverse strand, counting down.
CATGCCGCGCTTCGCTCGGAATGACGGCAGTACGGCATCGTTTTCTCTCAAGTTAGTAAATCGTTGTGTGGGCAAGGACTATAATGGCGCGCGATGAAGGACTGGTCACCGGCGTCGGCGGTGCGCTGGCTGTTTGCTTCCCAACCAGGCAAACCTGACGGGCTGCTGCCGCGCTGGATTTTCCTACGCGCGCTGGGGCTAATTTATTACTCCGCGCTTTTCTCCCTGGTTTTTCAAATCAAAGGATTGATCGGGCCGCAAGGCATTCTTCCGGCTGCCGAATATTTGCGCGCGGTGACGGAACAGCTTGGCAGAGTGGGTTACTGGTATGCGCCGACACTGCTATGGTTTTCGAGCGGGCGGCACATGCTGACGGCGATTTGCTGGGTGGGGATGATCGCGTCGGTGCTGCTGGTGTTGAATTTATGGCCGCGCGGAATGCTGGCGATCTGCTTCGTGTGTTTCCTTTCGTTTGTGAGTGCAGCGCGGGATTTTTCCGGGTACCAATCGGATGGAATGCTTCTGGAGGCGGGATTTATTGCCCTATTTTACGCGCCGAAGGGGTTTCGTCCGGGCTGGGGCGAGGCGAGCCCACCTTCGCGAGCGAGCTGGTTTTTGCTCCTGTGGGAATGCTTCCGCATCTATTTCGAATCGGGCGTGGCCAAAATTATGGGAGGCGACCCGGAGTGGCGGAACTTCACGGCGCTCGATGATTACTACCAGAACGGGCCGCTGCCGACTTGGATTGGATGGTACATGCAACATTGGCCGCACAGGGTTCAGGCGGCGATGGCGTTCGGGACGCTGGCACTGGAACTGGCCCTGGTGTGGACGATGTTTTTTCCCAGGCGGTTTCGGATCGCGTGTTTTTGCATTGTGACGCCGTGGCAGGTCGGAATCATTCTCTCGGCGAACTACACGTTTTTGAATTATTTGGTGCTGGTGCTCGGGTTCTTATTGCTAGATGACAAGGTGCTGAAACGATTCGTGCCGAAACGCTGGAAAGATAGCCTCGGTGTAGCTAGCTCTGACGGAGGAAAAAACGAATTAGGAGAAAAACCGGTGACGTTGGGCCTTGCTCTAGAGCACACACCACCATTGGCATCCGAGAGGCTCGACAGCAACAAAGTTGTTGAACCGGAGGGAATGAAGCCTAAGGCCGAATCGAACCAAGGAAAAAATTGGAGGAAGGCGGCGCAGAAGCAATGGGCAGCGTTGAAGCTGGCGTTGACGGCGGTGATGCTGACATGGATTTTCTATGCGACAACCGTGCAGATGATCTGGATGGTGCGGCCGGTAGAGCTGCCTACCACGCCTGTCGCGGCGCTAGCGCGGGGACGATACGAGATTGAGTTCCAAGGCTCAGACGATGGGCAGAACTGGCTGGTTTATCCGTTCCGCTTCAAGCCGCAGAATTCCGCGAAGGCGCCGGGGATTTACGCCCCATATCAGCCGCGCTTCGATTGGAATTTGTGGTTTGCTTCGCTAAGCACTTGGCGGGATGAGTCGATGATTGTGCCGAGAACGGAGCAGGCCTTGTTGCGAGGCTCGCAAGATGTGCTGGAGTTGTTCGCTGGCAATCCCTTTCCGAAAGCTCCACCGAAAGAGGTACGGGCGGTGCTATGGCAATACTGGTTCACGACGCCAGAGGAAAAGCGCGCGACGGGCATGTGGTGGCGGCGAGAGCAGTTGGGATTGTATGCGCCGACCTTGGAACGGGAAGCCGACGGCAGAATCGTAGTATTGCAATGGCCGCAGACGCGGGAGCCTCGAGAATGAAAACAGCTTCAAAAATTGGAGCGCAGTGGATGGTTATAAAAACACCCTGAAATCGAGGGCATTCATGGGGTTTTCGCACGGAACCCATTTCCTACTGAGGGAATTGCTCGATTTTGGTGACGTGGTCGCCGGTGAAACGGACGAAGACGGTTTTGGACGGGGGCTGGCCGTAGATCCAATCCTCGATGTCGTTCCCATCCGAATCGCGTTCGCGCACTTTGTGATCCGGTTTGCCCATGGCAGCCACGACTTCTTCGCGGTCCATGCCGACGACGGGCCGGCGCTCCTGAATGGCTTTCTTCATCTCCGGTGGCAAAGTATCAATCCACTGCACGGAGGCGGAGCGCTCGTTCTGAAAATTGAGGAAGGGCGAGAGAATCTTCTTCAATTCGTCCGGAGTCATGTCCGGAACGAACTTAATAAAGTCCAGAAAAATGGTGCTGCCCATGCCCGGCTGCAAACCCGGCGGGCCGGTTTCCTGGGTCGAACTGGATTGCACCGTAGGATGAGGGCCGCCGATGCCGATTTGGAGATGATCGCGCCAGTGATGCTTGCCGCGACCGCCGCCGTTGATGTCGACGATGATCTGGTGAGCGCGAAATTGCAGCCCGGTGATTTGAACATTGTCGCCGGAATTGACGGCAGCGCCATGCGTGGCCACGGCACGGTCGAGAAGCTGCGCGTCAAGCGGTTTGCCTACAGGAAAGTTGAAACCTTCTTTGCCCGCGGGCAAAGACTTGAGGGCTTTGGCAAATTCACCGGAGACAAAGCGAATCAAGGTCAGTTTCGAGGTCTCTTGCAGCGGCTCGTTGGGATTGTTGACGGGCTTTGTCTGGGTCTGTCCGTCAGCGGAAAAGTCTTCCGTGCTGGGAAAAATGGGAATTTCTTCGTCTGAAGGAAAGTTCAGGGAAGACTTTTCGGGCGGACGAAGGCTATTCACGCGCGGGATGTCCGCATCGCCCAAAAGCAGCAAAGCCAGAGGAATGGCATACCAGTTCGGCATACTTGGGCAGGCGCCTCCTGGGTGCCCGCGTTACCTATTCTATGATGCTCGGAAGCCGCTGAACAGGTGCTCGGGTGTGGCGAGAGGCAGTTTGTTTAACTGTACGGGGCGGGCGCCGAACTGTACGGTGGGACGGGCGGAAGACAGCAACCCCGAAAATGAGCAGTTTTCTCCCGTAGAGCTTAGCGGGAAACGACGTTTACGCCTTGGCGGTCGATCGTGGTACGCAGAACCTCGCCGCCCGCTTCCCTGATAGCTTTTTCGACGCGGTCGCGCGCTTCGGGCTCGATGAGGAGAACCACGCAGCCGCCACCGCCCGCACCGCAAACCTTGCCCGCAAGAGCGCCGTTGCGGCGGGCGTTTTCAATGACGCGGTCGATGGTTTTGGTCGAGATGGTGGGGAGGTTGCGTTTACGGAAGGACCATTCCTCCCGCATGAGGCGTCCGGCTTCCCTCCAGTCGGGCCTCTCAAAAGCGACGCGCATGCATTGGGCAACCTCGGAAATTCGCTCGAGACTTTGTTGCACGGCGCGCTTGCCCCCGATTTGCGCTTTGAAAACTTCCCAGTTGTTGATGCCATGCTGGCGGGGCTTGCCCGTATAGCAGACCACCACGCGGCGCTCCAGCTCATCAAGATTGACGCGAAGCTCGACGCGATGCTCACCGCCGGCAGGCAGCTCAATCGCAGCGGCACCGCCAAAGGCCGGAGGGTAGTGATCCTGCGTGCCGGTGGGAACGTTGATGACGATGGCCTCGGCGTCGCGGCTGATGTGAATCCAATCGACCTTGCTCTTCCCTGCTCCAGTGAAACGGTCAAGAGCGGCGCAAATAGCCACGGCCATGGCGCTGGAGCCGCCAATTCCCGCACCGGCCGGGGCTTCGGAGTCCGTCATCAGCGTGAAGCCGCCCTGAGGACGAAAGAACTTGGCGATTTCTGCGAGAAGAGGAAGACGATAGCGCTTGGTTTTCATGAGCATGTTGAAAGAGGAGAAGGTTTCTTCGCGCTGCGTGTCACGAGACATAAGGTGAATACTCTCGCTGCCATTAGTTTCAATGCGGCAGGAAGCGTAGAGGGAGATGGCGGCGTTGACGGTGACGGCTCCGGGATGGAAAAGGTAAAGCGGCCAAATGTCGAGCGTTCCGCCGGCGAAGTCCACACGGGTTGGCGCCTTCGATTCGATGATCATAGCTGCGAGTCAGCCTAATTTTTGGATATTCAAGGACGGAACAGTTTGACGGAATGGAGCCGCAACCTCAAGGAAAGAAAGGGGGGAGTTGGCGGAAAGGTAATGCCGGTCTTCAAAAAAAAGTACGGAGAGTTGATCGCGCACTAATCGCCAGCGGTGGCAGCGCGGTTGCGAGCGATGAGTTGCGGGCCGTCTGTCTTTTTCACGGCGAGCGCGGGACTGGGCTCGAAGCAGCGGCGGCAGCGAGCTTCGTAAGCGCCCATCGCGCCGACAACAATCAATTCTTCGCTTTCAATGAGGCGCTGCGTGTGGACCGCGGGATTGCCGCAGCGAACGCAAATCGCCAGGAGCTTGGTGATTTCCTCGGCGATGGCCAGGAGGCGGGGCATGGGCTCGAAAGGGCGGCCGCGATAATCAGTATCGAGGCCGGCTACGATGACGCGCTTGCCAAGGTTGGCAAGCTTGGTGCAAACATCGACGAGTTCCTCACCAAGGAATTGCGCTTCGTCGATGCCGACGACTTCGGTGCGCGGAGAGAGCTTGTCTATGATTTCCGAGGCCTTGGCGATGTTGTCTGAGGAAATACCCAGGCCGGAGTGCGAAACAATTTCGTTGGCGGCGTAGCGTTCGTCGATGGCAGGTTTGAAGATTTGCACGCGCTGGCGCGCAATCTCCGCACGGCGCAGTCGGCGAATCAGTTCCTCGCTCTTGCCGGAAAACATCGGGCCGACGATGACTTCGATCCAGCCCATATTGCCTTTGACGATGTCCACGGTGGCTCCTGTCCGAAAAAGTCCTAAGTTGTAAGTCCTTCGTTGTCAGTTAAGGAACAAATTCCTTCGCGTGCTCTTTGTTGCGCATAGACCTTTCCATTTGATGTTCCACAAAAAAGCCCGGTTTGACACTCCTTGACACGCAATCATAAGACCGAGCCGGAAGCGCCAACGGCGGCGGCACGGTACATCTTTGCATTATAGAACGGGGCGAAGGCAGCAATCACGGCCACGCGAAACGCTTCCTGGCGGCTGATGAGATCGCCCGAAAGAACGCCCCAGGCGCCTTGCGCATCTCGGATGCCCGCCGTGCCGGCAAACCGATCGATGGCCACGGCAAGCTCGGTGCCATTTTCAAGGACTTCGCGCACGAGCGGTTCGGGGAGTTCGATACCACCCGAGCGACCGTAGTGGCCGCGCTTACCATCCGAAACATAAGCCCAACTCTCAAGGAAAACGCGGCGGCGCGCGTTTGGAGGAACATCCGAATGACCACGGATTGGGAGGGGCGAGGCAGTCTCGTGAATTACGTCGAGCCCGCCCTCCAAACCGACGAAGTAGTGCCACCGCAAAGCGCTTTTCTGCGCGATTTGCACGAGAGTTTCCGCGCGCTGGCGGGCGCCGCGCATGAGTTCTTCGCGGGACGAGGGAGTGTGGCTGACGCCGCTGTCAACTTCCAGGCCGACTAGCTCGAATTCGGTGGCCGGAGGAAAGAAGGGAGACAAGGATTCCAATGCCTGCTGGACGGCGTTGAGCTTCGGGCCGCGCTTGCTGCCGATAGCCATGATAATTTTGGACATTCGATGCGGAGTCCGATGCGGCAATTGTAACGGCTCTTAAAGGAGAATTTCACGGAGAATTTTTGGAGGCTGAGGAAAACTCGGGGAGCAGAAGGAAGGAGCTACCGGCATTTTCGGACAGCTCAAGGACAGCAGGTGGCCGCCTAGGAGAACTGCTTAAGCCAACATCGAGCCGGAGATTCCGGTAAAATCTTGTGAGAGGGATTTGCGTCTAGTTTCTTCGAATACGTTCTGTTGCAGCGGACTTGGTTTGTCTTAGGAGGGAGCACGCTTTTCAAATTCTGAGGAGCTGGTTTTCGTCCAAACTTATCAAATGCAATCCGACCATTCCAAATTGGAGGCTGAGCGCAAAAGAGTTCTGAAAGCCGCGTCTCGCATCGTCATTAAATTGGGCACGAGCACGGTAACCGCGCCGGACGGAACTTTGTGCCGGGAGCGCGTTGAACCTCTCATGAGATCCGTTGCCGGCCTGCATGCTGCGGGAAAGCAAGTGGTACTCGTGTCGTCAGGAGCAATTGGCCTGGGAAGAGGATGGCTCGGACTGCATCGCTCGAGGCTCGATGATCTGGTGACCAAGCAGGCGTGCGCGGCTGTAGGGCAAAGCCTGCTTATGAACGCTTACAGGGAAATGTTCTCTGCATGGAACATCAAGACCGCCCAAGTCCTTTTGACGAGCGAAGACTTCAGCAACTGGCGGCGCTACACCAATCTCCGCCGCACAATGGAGAAGCTGCTCAGCCTCAAAGTGCTTCCCATCATCAACGAAAACGATACCGTCTCGACCGCCGAGATCGAATCTCTCGACAAAGGGGGACGAGCAAACGCCTTCAGCGACAATGACAGGCTTGCTGCGCTGGTCATGAGCGGCTTGGATGGAGATGCGCTCATTCTTCTGAGCAACGTGGATGGGTTTCTTCAAAAGAAGCCGGCAAACTCCGCAGAGACCGTCGAACTTGAACCTATTCCACTGATTGCTAAAGTGACGCCGGAACTCAAGGCCTTGGCTTCCGGGCCTGACACCGGCGGGCGCGGGGGAATGTTGACAAAGCTCGAGGCCGGGGAAATCGCCATGAATTGCGGGCGGATCGCGGTGATTGCGAACGGAACGAAGCCGGATATTCTGGACCGGATTTTTGCGGGAGAGCGAGTCGGAACGGTCTTCCTGCAAACCAAGCGTATTCGGGGCAAGCGGCGGTGGATTGCTTACGCTGCCGGCGTGAGTGGACGCGTGGTCGTGGATGAAGGAGCCCGGCGGGCGATCACGCATGGCAAAGCCAGCTTGCTTACTTCGGGGGTCGAACGAGTCGACGGTCACTTTTCTCCCATGGATGTGGTAAGCATTGTGGATGGAGAAGGCCGAGAGATTGCCCGCGGCATTGCCAATTGCGCGAGTCAAGAGGCCGAACAAATCGTGCAAAAAAGAAGGGCTGCTCCCGAAAAGGCGCAAGGCGCCACGGGGACTCACATTCTTATCCGCCGCGACAACATCGTGTTAATGGAACAGCGATGACGACAAATTCCATCGAAACCTCACAGCCTCCTGTACAAGAGGTGGCCAAGAGAGCCAGGGCTAGCTCGCGCAGCCTAGCCAGGCTCTCGAATGAGCACCGGAACGAGATATTGATGGCGGCGGCGAGCGCCCTTGAAAGCGGAGCGCAAAAAATTCTGAACGGCAACGAGAGGGATTGCCGCGCAGCCCAACTCGCTGTGGAAGCGGGAAAGATGTCCGCCGCGATGTTTGCCCGCTTGCGCGTGAAGGCCAAGGGAATCGAAGAGATGGCAGCGCGCGTGCGCGATGTAGCCCGCTTGCCTGACCCGCTGGGGCGCAGGTTGGCCGCGACTGAACTTGATGACGGCCTGGTTCTTCATAAGGAGAGCTGCCCACTCGGCGTGGTAGGCATCGTTTTTGAATCACGGCCGGACGTCATCCCGCAGGTAGCATCACTGGCGCTGAAATCCGGCAATGCGCTCATCCTCAAAGGCGGAGCGGAGGCGGCGCACACCAGCGAAGCTCTGGTTGAAGTTTGGCGCGGCTGCCTGGAACAGTTTTCATCCGTGCAAGCACATTCGGTGCAACTTTTGCACACACGCGCGGACGTGATGGAACTTTTGACGCTGGACCGCGAGGTGGACCTCATTATTCCGAGAGGCTCGCGCGAATTTGTTGAATTTGTGGCGAAAAACAGCCGCGTTCCGGTTCTGGGACATGGCGAAGGCATCTGCCACGTTTATGTGGACCGCGCCGCAGACGTCGAAAAGGCCATTAAGATTACATTGGATTCGAAGACGCAATATCCGGCGGCGTGCAACGCGGCAGAGACTTTGCTGGTGCATCAAGACATCGCGCTGCGATTTCTGCCTGCTGTGGTCACTGAATTGAGAGCAGCCGCTGTTGAGATCCGCGGCTGCTCGCGAACCGTTGAGCTGGTGAGACGGTCCGACATTACACCGGCAGAAGGGGCCGACTGGGCGACGGAGCATTCAGACCTGGTTCTGTCCGTCCGAACTGTTTCTGACATTGATGAGGCCATCGCGCACATCCATCGATATGGCTCGCGTCACACAGAAACGATTGTCACGGAAGATGGAGAAGCAGCCAAGAAATTCCTGGAAGAAGTGGATGCCGCCGGGGTTTTTCACAATGCTTCGACGCGTTTTGCCGACGGCTTTCGTTATGGACTGGGCGCAGAGCTTGGCATCAGCACAGGTAAGCTCCATGCTCGCGGCCCCGTGGGGCTGGAAGGATTGACGACGTACAAATACAAGCTTTTTGGCAACGGCCAGATCGTTGCGGAATACGCGAACGGCACCCGTCAGTTCAAACACCGCGCCATCGAGCCTCCCGATGGTCCCTCTACGAGTGACCTTTGAAATAACGCAAGAGGAATAAGGCGTTGATGCCACCGGGCTCGATCTGCTGTTCGATGACCGCGTGTCGACCTACTTGCGGCCAGGTATAAGCTCCTTGAGTTTGCCGGCAACGACCTCACAAATCTGAGCCGGTCAACTCTCGAACTCCTGACGAATCCGGAAGTGATCGGGATCGATCAGGACTCTGCCGGCGTTAGGGACACCGTGCCGTACAAAACGGGCCGGCGGGAACAGAGGCGCGGCAGCGTCCCAAAAACAAAGCAAGGGACATCTTCTGCGCGCGCTCCGGACAGGCCCACGGCGATTGCGAAATGGCGAACCTTCCTGAGAGGGGACAAAGTGACCCCGGAAGGGTTAAACAGGGTCGCAAGAAACAAGCCAAACGACCCGCGCTGTCGGCACATGGGTAGTCGGGCGACAACCGGGCAAATCCACGCGCTTCACGCGAAGCAGAACGGTGAAGGACACGATTAAATGTTTTTCATCAGCAGCGACACAAAATGCAGACCGCGCCCGAACAAAAGGCTAAACGGCGCGGGGTAAAGCGGCACATCCGCGGTCCAACTGACCTCGGTCAAACCGCACGCCAAAAAGCTTTGCTTCCATTGTTCGCGGCTTTGGTAATTATAAGTGAGGACGACTCCATGCGGGCGATTCCCGATCCAATCCATGAATCGCAGGGTCAAATGATCAAGAAAGTTTTCAGCCAGGTGGTCTTTGATCAGCACAAAGCAACGGCCGACGCGAACCGCTTCGCGGAGCAGGATGGTCGGATCCTGCGTGTGATGCAGGACATCCACGAAAAGGCATACGTCAAAGGATGCTTCATCGAATGGGAGCTTCTCGCCGTCAAACGCCTTGCACGGGATTCTGCACCCAGGCCGCAGCTGGAGTTCCACACCCTGGATGAAAATGTCAGGACGCAGTCGCGCGATGAGACTGCCGATGGTCCCGTCACCGCAGCCGACATCCAGGACGGAAGCGCGTTGCGGGATTTGAGCAGCAAGAAGTTCTGCAAGGACGCGCGCCCGGCGCTGAAAAACAAACGCGTAATGCCAGCGTCCGATCCAAGATAGCGGCCAGGATGTATGAGGTGTGAGGGCCATCCGCAAGGCAATTATGCTATTCCTTCAACTTCACAGCAGAAACCATTGGCCAGGATTTCGTTCCTAACCTTGTCCACGCCAGACTGCCGGGAAATTCGCATTGTTCCCGCAGAAGCGACCGGAGAGACCAGATTCTTTGCCGCCTCTGTCTGAGGCTGCATCTCAACTGAAGTCATCATAGCCCGCTTCATTTACAAAGAACACGGTAAAGATGGAGGCAGGAAAGTTTTCCGGCAAAGTGCGGCGCGGCGGATTTTCCGCGAGAATACTACGCCAGTCTGATGTGTTAATGTGAGCCCTTGAACTGAAATTAACAAAGGGCAGAGCAATCGTGAGGCAAAAACGATGTTGTCGAAAGCCAGAGCCAACAGCAGTCGAGCTCCAGGAAAACAGCGTGGCGCTCGATCAAGCGAGCAGTGATGCTCGTCTGACTCGGCGCGAGTTCCTCAAGAGGTCGTCAGCAGCGGGTGCCGCGGCCCTGCACCTGGCCATTGCCCGACCGTCGGAAGCGCCATCGGATCGACTTTTCAACAACCTCGCACGAGATTCAGCCACAAAATACGGAAACATCCAGGTTTCACAAGCCGCCGACAAACTCGTGGTTGACACCGGGCCAATGCAGTTTTCCTTTTTCTGGACTACAGGATTGACCAGCTACGCATGGGATGGGATAGATCGGATCCCTAATGCGTACTGCGGTGCCAGAACGGATACGCTGCTGAAAAGCACGGACTACGCAAAGCACATGTTTTTATCTTCTGACGTTCGCCCGCTTCTTGACGGTTTCGGAAAGGGCATCCAATTGGGCTTGTTGCATACCGCGGAGGTGGGAAAGCCCGCCCTGCGGCAAACTTACTATTTCTACGAGGGAAAACGATACCTCTTGCTGGAGGTCCACGTGGAAAGTACCGCCGAGATCCAGACCAACTGGGTTGCGCCGTTGCAATGGGAAGGGTTCAAGGGCCTGGATATCGGCAGCGCCTTCGATCCTCGCGTGCTGATCGTGCCCTGGGATAACGACCATTTCATTCGCTTTCGAGGCGCACCGATCAACGGAACGGGATCAAGCTATGAAGTGACAGCGATCTACGACAATCGGAGCCGCAAGGGACTGGTAGTGGGCTCGGTCAGCCACGACATCTGGAAAACCGGCATTGATTACCGGGGCTTGAATGGAAAGATCAATGCTCTCACCGTTTACGGCGGCGCTTCGTCTCCGGTCACGCAGGATAGCCTGCCGCATGGAATGGTACACGGAACAAAGGTGGTCTCGCCGCGCATATTCATGGGCTATTACGACGATTGGCGGAACGGCATGGAAGAATATGGAGGGGCGAACCAAATCATGTCTCCTCGGTTGCCGTGGGTTGGCGGTATGCCAGTCGGTTGGAATAGCTGGTACGCGTACCGTTGCAACATCAAATCGGAAACAATGATCTCGGTCTCGGATTTCATTCGAAATGATCTAGAAAGTCGCGGCTACGGCAATGGAGGGGTGGTTTATGCCAACTGGGACTCCGCGTGCGGCGCCGGTCCGAAACCCGACTATGAAGGAGTAGCAAACCACATTCGAAGAAATGGCCAGCGTCCTGGAATCTACTTCGTGCCATTCGCGCATTTCGGAAATGCGATGAACGACCATGAGCCCGTGCCCGGGACCGAGCCTCAATACAGTTGGAGTGATCTTTTTCTTCGCGATCCGAACAATGTTCCACTTGCCACCGACGGCGGGCGAGCGCTCGACCCCACGCATCCAGGTACCCAACAGTACGTGGAAAGCACGCTGAAACAATTCAAACAGTGGGGCTATGAGTTCGTAAAACTCGACTTCCTATCCCACGGTGCCATGGAAGGCCGGCGCTTCCTCGGCGGTATGACAGCCATCAAAGCATATAACCACGGCATGCGATATATTCGCGAGGCCATCGCGGGAAAGATGTTCGTCAGTCTGTCCATTGCGCCGCTTTTCCCAGGAGCGGAGTACGGCCACTCGCGGCGGATTTCGTGCGACGCCTCGGGCTCGATCCACGACACGGAATATATGCTGAATTCGGTCACATACGGGTGGTGGCTCGGCAATTATTACCGATATAACGATGGCGACCTTGTTGTTGTCGGGCCTAATTCTCTTAACGCAGCGAGAAGCCGCGTTATTGCCTCGGCCATCACGGGCATGTTTCTTGACAGCGATCCCCTTGCGGCTGACTCCAATGCGCGCGAGCGGGCTGTGGAATTGTTGACGCGCCCGGCTATCCTGGCATTGGCGCGAAGAGGCAAGACATTCCGTCCTGTGGAAAACAACACGGGGGACCGGGCGACCGATACGTTCGTGTCCGAAGAAGGGCCGGGCTGCTACCTCGCAGTGTTCAATTATCAGCAAGAACCTGCAACGAAGGCCATTGACTTGAAACGTGCCGGCCTAAAACCGGGCGCGCGTTACCGCGCCACAGATCTTTGGAACGGCACCTCTTCCATCGCTGTTGGGAGGATGTCTGTCGAGCTCGAGGCCGCTCAGGCCGCCCTCTTCGCTCTTCGCGGGATATAAATAGCCCGACAAGGACGAGCAGCACACCGTGAGCTTCCAACGATTTGCCGGGGGCATACGCGAGAAACCAGGGCTACCTGTAGCGCGGCCGGTCTCGGCTGCGGACGGTATTCAAAAAACGGGCTTTTGGGAATCGCGAATTTCACATATAGGATTTCATCGGCACAACGCCTTCGCCTTCTCTGATAGTCAGGATCCGATTGATGGGAAGATTCGTTAGCTTGTCCTCATGGCCGCTCGGCCAGGCGATCGCCAGCGAATCAATCTTGTTGCGCTTGCCGAGTCCGAAATGAATGCGCGGATCCTGTGCGGACATATAACTCATTCCTCCCTTTGACTGCTTCGACTGCGTGAACCCTTCTGACGTCAGGCGGAGCAAGGAGCCATTGCCGTCGCGGTTCGACTTTGTGCCGATCAGCCGGACACTGACCCAGTTGTTGGCGTTGCCGCCGTCATTGCGCAGGAGCAGAGGATAACCTCCGCGGTCCACGACGGCGACGTCCAAATCGCCGTCATTATCGTAATCGGCCACTGCCAATCCGCGACCGGCAATGGGTTGGTTGAAATCGGATCCGAGCAATCCAGATACCTTAGCGAACTTACCGGCCCCAAGGTTTCGATACATGAGCATCGGCTCCCGGTAGTTAACCTCGCTGTGGTACAAGCGGATGTTGTCGAGCATGGCTCCGTTCGCCTGCACGATGTCTTCCCAGCCGTCGTTGTCGTAGTCCATGAACTTCATGGCGACGCCGCTCAGTAAAATAGCGGTGGAACCGATGGCCGATCCGAAGGTGTCATCGGTAAACGTTCCGTCACGGTTGTTGAGATACAAGCGGTTGAGCTCGAAGTCGAGATGCGTAATGTAAATGTCGAGCCAGCCGTCGCCGTCGACGTCGGCGGCGTCGATGCCCATACCAGCCTCGTATTTTCCGTCTTCGCTTGCCGCGACGCCCGAAATGAAGGAGACATCCTTGAACGTGCCATCGTGCTGGTTAAGGAAGAGAAAGTTCGGCCAAGTGTCGTTGGCGATGGCAATGTCGGGCCAGCCGTCGTTATCGAAATCCGCTGTGACGACGCCCATGCCCTTGGCTTCCGGCTTGCCCACTCCGGACTTCAGGCTAACATCGCTGAATGTTCCATCGTGATTGTTGTGGAACAGAGCGATGCGCTGGCCGGAATAATCGTTTGGGCTGCAGTAGGCGCGAAGGCCGGGCCGGTGTTCGCCGCACCAGAGGTTATGTTTGGGGGACCAATTCACGTAATTGCAGACCACGAGGTCGAGCCAGCCGTCCCTGTCGTAATCGAACCATGCGGCGCTGGTGGACCACTGCCCTAAATCCGACACTCCCGCCTTATCCGTCACGTCGGTAAAGGTGCCGTCACGGTTGTTGTGGTAAAGAATGGCGCGACCATAACCCGTCACATAGAGGTCCGGATACCCGTCATTATCATAATCACCGACGGCTATGCCCTGAGCATAGTGGCCCTCACCTCCAACCCCAGCTTTCTCAGTCACATCAGTGAAGGTGCCGTCTCCATTGTTACGGTAGAGCGAGGACCGAAGCGCGTGCGGCGGGGTGTAGGCAGCGGTGGCCGCTGTTTGGGCGAAGAAGAGGTCCATAAGGCCATCCTGGTCGTAGTCGAGCCAGCCAACGCCAGAGCCCATCGTTTCAAGGTAATATTTCTCAGAGCTTCCGGTGGAGTCCTGCTCGAAGGAAATTCCGGCGCGCTTGCGCACATCGGTGAACTTGACGGGAATTGAGATCGCTGGAGAGACGGCCGGAACTGTCCGGCTGAACGACATGCCCGATGAGATCGTGCCGCAGGCGGTTCCAGCCAATAGCGTGGCGGAGGCTCTAAGAAACTCGCGGCGTGACCTCCGCCCTTTCGTTCTGGCAAGTCGCCTATTCACCGAGACCGCTCGCAGTTTCCCCGACGCAGCAACGTCTCACTATAGCGCCAAGCTCCGGGCTTGCTCAATCAAGGAAATGAATCATCCGGGCACAAGCCAGCAGGTCCTAAGCCGCGATTTGGTCGGTCGTCGACAGAGACGAGATGGCGACCCGGGCTGTGCTATAATCGCCCCGCTGCAAGAATGACCTAAGGCGTCTTAAAGTCACCTTCACAAGAATTCTCCGCGGCATTAGCAGGAAATGAGATTTTCGCGGCGCCAGCTATTGCGCAATTCCGCTGTTCTACTGGGTTCCGGCCTGGTTGATTTCCTGCGCACTCCTATTTGGAGGTGGAGGACACTTCCCGAGTTGCGAACGAAAGTAGCGGCGGGTCCTCAAGATCCCTCACCGGTCACTTTCGTGGATGTAGGACGCGAGGCCGGGCTCAACACGCGGAATGTTTGGGGCGGCGTCCACCACAAGAACTACATCATCGAAGCAAAGGGGAGTGGCATTGCGTTCTTTGATTACGACCAGGACGGCTGGATCGACATCTATCTGACGAATGGGACAAGGCTTGGGGAGAAGTGGGCTCCTGGGCAGGCGCCAACGACGCACCTTTACAAAAATAACCGGGACGGCACGTTCACCGACGTCACGGAAAAAGCGGGCATCGGGCGAACCGGCTGGCAGACCGGCGTATGCATAGGCGATTATGACAACGACGGATGGGATGATCTCTTTCTTACGTTTTGGGGACACAACATTCTGTTCCGGAACAATGGCGATGGAACTTTTACGGATGTGACGCGCAAGGCAGGCCTTTGGAAAGACCAAGTGCGCTGGGGTTCGGGCTGCACCTGGCTCGATTATGACCGCGATGGCTTCCTTGACCTCTTTGTGGCCAATTACATCGTTCTTGACGTGTCCAAAGTCCCCCCCGCAGGACACGGGAGCCACTGCCAGTGGGAAGGAATTCCTGTGATGTGCGGTCCCCGCGGGCTCCCGCCTGGCAGCAATCTGCTTTATCACAATGATGCAGACGGCTCGTTCACCGATGTGACCGAGAAAGCGGGAATCTTGAAGCCAGGGCCGCGTTATTCCATCACCGCCGTCTCTTACGATTTCGATAACGACGGTTGGCCAGATATTTATGTGGCTGTGGATTCGATGCCAAGCATTCTGTTCCGAAACCGGCATAACGGAACGTTCGAGGATGTAGGCATCTTGGCCGGAGTTGCTTACAACGATGATGGGGAGGAGCAGGCCGGCATGGGCGTGGGGGTGGGTGACTACGACTGCGACGGTTGGTTCGATATTTTCAAGACGAATTTTTCCAACGACACGTGCGACCTTTACCGCAACAACGGTGATGGGACGTTCCGGGATGCGACGGCCATGGCCGGCTTCGGCGGCAACACTAAATATGTTGGCTGGGGCGCCGGGTTCGTCGATTATGACAATGACGGCTGGCTAGACATTATCCAAATCAACGGCCATGTTTACCCGGAAATCGACCAACATCAATTAGGCCAGACTTTTAAAGAAACGCGCCTGGTGTACCACAACCTCGGCACGGGAAGGTTCAAGGACGTCTCCGCGGAGATGGGGCCAGGGATTACGCAACGCTTTTCAAGCCGCGGATGTGCTTTTGGGGATTACGATAACGACGGGGATGTGGACGTCGTGGTGAACAATATGAACGACTATCCTTCTCTGTTGCGCAACGACGGAGGGAACAAAAAGAATTGGATCAAGATCAAACTGGTCGGAACGAAATGCAACCGCACAGCCATTGGCGCCCGCGTGCGCGTGGTAACCGGAAAGCACTCGCAAACGGATGAGGTTCATAGTGGCACAAGCGTTATGTCCCAGAGCGACTTACGCCTGCATTTTGGGTTGGGCGACGCAGAAAACATAGACCGCCTGGAGGTCAAATGGCCAACGACCCAAGAGGTTGAAACCTTCACGAATCTCGAAGTCAACAGAATCCTCACAATCAAAGAAGGTTCCGGGATTATCCATCGTATGAAAGCGAGCGCCTAAACGATTCAGGCCAAATAACAAAATGCTCACTTGGAACCTGGAGACTTTCTTTCTGTGGTTTACTTTGTTTCACCTGCACTGGCGTTTCCGGGAAAATACGCGCCTCGGCTCTCGCCATGGACGAACCGTTTTGGAGACACTCAGGTGACATTCGATACTTCGGGCGGAGCGGCAAGCCGAATAAGGGGCTAATGAACGTCAAAATTATCGAACTCTGCTCGGTTCCAGCCGGAACCTATGCCTGCCATGCCCTGTTTATGGCGTGTGTCGGTCAAGTGCGTGAGTTGGGTACCATCGATTGAAGCAACAAGGTCCTCGCCATGGAAGGCCAGAACGAGGTGGTGCCATTTCCTGAGGTCGAAAGACACTTTCCCGGAGCCGAGCTTTACCGTGGGCAATTTATAGGCAGCGCTGTCGAGCTGCCAACTTCCGTTTTGATCCACGAGCAGAATGTAACCGCTCGGGAAACGCGCTTTATGATCTTTAAAAACATCGGCGTCATCGATACGGCCGAGGAGCGTAATGTCTCCGAGGCCAGAGAGCAGCGCATCCGCACTTAAGGTGTAGTCCTGCCAATGGGCGTCCCCGAGATATGTGTACGGATCGGGCAGCGGACTCCACGGTATGGGTTGACGCGTGATGACTTGATCGAGACAGCGTCCCGGCCGTTGCTTGCAGGGACGAACTTCAAAGGCCCCATCTTGGTCCGCAAAGTAACGCGGGGAACGGTCAACTTCAGTGTGCTCAAAATCATCGGCGTACGGAAACGGAAAAGGCGCCGGGGGAGGGGGTGCTGCCGCTCCCTTTGCTTGGCCAGTGGTATCGGTTATGGAATAAATGGAGTCTTGATCGAGCATGAGGTTGAAAGTGCCGTCTCGCGGAGAGATGTCCGCAACGTGCTCGAAAGTCTTGCTAGCGTTGGTTTCCCAGACGTGAGCCGGACCCTGTGAAAGCCCTCCCGTGAGGTGAACCTCGATGCGCTGCGCTTCTTTGGCATTGATAGTTTCCACGATCATGCTGTAGCCCGTATTGGAAGGGGATTTCAGTGTGACGTAGCTCCCTCCGCCTGCGAGAGGTGCACAGGAGCTGTCGATGTACTGCCAGCCCGGGGCGGCAAACTGTGTGGTATGAGCCGTGACCCAGACCATGGGGGAGATTTCAAAATGCCCAGACCAGGGAGTATTGGCGAGCATGAGGCCTGATCCCGGAGCCGCGAGGTTGTCGTAGTACGATGTCACCGGGCTCCAAATCTCTGTGGCGGTGATTCTTTCTTGGATGTAGTTTCGGTTGTAAATCATAGCCAGCGACTCCGCAAACGGAGACCATTTCTCTGAAAGGCCGCTTGTGTAGTAAAAAAACTCATCCTCAGAGGCCCACAAGGGCTTCCCGCTCTCGCGCGCTGCTGATGGAACCGTTGCTCCCTCGACAACGTTGGGCGCGTGGACGCCAATCACACTAATTGCATTTCGGAATTCAGGGTCCTTCCCCATGTCGTCAGTGACGCGGGACCATTGATTTTCGTTCGGAGTAAGATCGCAGCATACAATCCCGGTCGAAAGCTGGTTCTTCAATAGCGTTCTCTTCAGGCGAACCACGTAATCCGCCTCATAGGGCTTTTCGTTCCAAATACCTGTGTACTTTATATCCAGGCCGTGCGCTGTCTTCGCCCCCTCGATGAACTTGCCGGTGTAGTCGGCCATATCTTGTGAATAAAAGTGACCATTGGCAATCCATCCCGGCGCCCCCCAGGCGAGCGAGTCGAGCGCGATCTCCGGATTCCTCTTTTTTGCCTCCTCCATCAGCCACCATTCATAGCCGCGGTTGAAATTGGGATGAGCCATTTCAGCGCGTGTACGCGCAAAACTCGGTTCGGCGCCATCGGTCGAATTCACATCGGCGCCGATTTCTACTTTTAAATGCTGGAGAGCAGCGCCGTAATCAGGTTTGAAGAGATAGTCAAGAATCTGGGCACGAAAAGGCTCAGGATAGTCGACGAGCAGCCGTGAGGACGCCCCGGCACTAAGAGCGCCGATGCCGTCAAAAATGCGGCCCGCGCCATGGCCGTCTACGGTGATCCGCGTCGTTTCGGGCGCTGACTTTCGTGAAGTGCATCCCGAGAGCAGGCACAACATTGCCAACGCACCCGGCAGAATTCCGCCCACCACGCTCTTTCGCCGGCCGCCTGTGTAGCTTGGATCCATAACGAAGCCTCGTTTGAGAGAAAAATTTTCCCTATTTCTGAACAACCCCACCGGCAAGGGTCACCGGGGAGCAAACTCGATTCCAGGTTCGACGATCAACCTGGCATCTGAGAACTCGCCTGACAAATAGCTGGGCTTGTGGCTGCCTGAGACGCTCCTTTTTTGCTCCATTAAGAACCTGACTTGCCGGACGATGCTTTCAGCTTGATGAGGACCACGCCGTGGCGCGGGACTTCATCGAAGAAATGCTCCTGGAGGACTCCGAGATCCTTCCTCTGCCATAGATCGCGCCCTTGAAGAGGCCCATTCATCCCGAGAGCTTTGAAGGGAATCTCCATGCGAACGGCAGATTCACTGCGGTTGAACAACCCCACTAAGATAGCGTTTCCCGAGAGCGGTTTGGCCCAGATTTCGAGCGGTCCCTCTTGCGAAACCCTGTACCCTTGAACGCCATCGGGGTCCTGATCAACTGCGAGAACTTCCGGATTAGTCAGAATTTGAAGCGTTTCCTCTGTCATTTTGGTCAGATCGTTGCCGGCCAGCAGTGGGGCGGCCAAAAGACACCACAAACTCATCTGGGTAAGCTGTTCCTCGTGGTTGAGGTGGCCCAGCCCGACTTGAAGAATGTCCGGATCGTTCCAATGGCCGTGGACAGCGAACTTTGCGAGGCCATTTTGTTGGAATCCGAAGAGCGAAACTCTGTTGTAGTCGCCGCCGATGTCATCGGTAGTGCGCCACATGTTGCCGCCCACCGAAGCTCCCCAGCGCCAGACCGTTTCCAGCCCGTACTGACAAAGGCTGAAAACCATGGGGCGGCCGGTGCTGCGAATGGCTTCGTACATTTTCCGGTAGGCGGCCTGCATCTGATCGGGCTGGTAAACTTTTGACGCGCTGCACCAATCGTACTTGAGGAAATCAACTCCCCATCCAGCATACGTATCCGCATCCTGCTGTTCATGACCGTAACTGCCCTCGTACCCAGCGCAAGTTTTTGGCCCTGGCGAGGAATAGATTCCGAATTTCAGTCCGAGGCTGTGAATATAGTCGCCGAGTTCTTTCATGTTCGCGAAGCGATCATTCGGATGAATGAAGCCTTTGGCATCGCGCTGTCCCTGCCAGCAATCATCGATGTTGACGTAGGTATACCCGGCCGCTTTCATACCGCTCTTTACCATGGCCGAGGCATTGGCGCGGACAATCTGGTCAGAGACCTGGCAACCGTATTGATACCAGTCGTTCCATCCCATAGGTGGATTTTCAGCGAGCCCAGAAGTCTGCCCGCAAAGTGGCGCAGCCGACCAGGTTATGGCCCAGCCCGCCAGAAGCGCATGCGCCCACGGAAATCTTAAGATTTTCGACATGGCATAAACCCGCGATCCCCAGAGATTCAACTTGAAGGCCCGAAGGACTCTTTTTCTTGTAGCCTCTGGAACTCACGCCCCTATCAACCAAGTGAGAAAGCTCTGGCCCCGCAGCTTGGATGGCCGCTGTTTTTATGAAGCGTTTCCGGGGCTTACGGACTTCCTTGATTGTCCGAAAGCGACAGGATCTGTATACCGTTGATAGGAGCGCGGTATTGACTATCCGTCGAAGCTCCGTGAACCGGGAGCAGGGTGAAGCTTGTCCCATGACAATCAGGGAAAAGGACGTAATTGCCTGCCGTTCCACCAGCTGCAAGGGTGAAAATGCCCGAAAAATCCTGGTTGGCCGCATCCAATCCACTGATGATCGTTGCCGGTCCGGCAACGCCTTGCGGGCAACCGAAAAATGCGGAGGCTGAGCCTGCCGCACTTGCTTCGGAGGTCACAATGCGGTAATTGGCAGCGCGCGCCGCCCGCCCATTCCCCCCGTCAAAGTAAACAATCACATCGTACGGCCCGAGGGAATCCGGAAGGCCGCGCAGGTGAATCACGGTGGGAATCGTATTCGAATTATCTTGATAGCCTTTCATCATGCGGAAATTCCCCGGTGCATCTGGGATCGAAGTGGAATACATGTTAGTAGAAGTCCAATCCACGGAAGCAGTAGTTAAATGGCCTGCGCTGTCTGCCAACGAAGATAGGCTTCCTGAATTTCCGTACGCGTTATTCCAGTTGGATTGTGGCACAACGCCCGCGACTTCACTTTGGCTCATGGGTGTGCCCGGGAATCCCCACCAACCGACAAAGTTGATCGCGATGCTCTTGCCGTAGGCAGGATGCCTTGCGGAATAGTCCACGACATCGATTGCGCTCAGCGCAGATTCACTTTCGAGACTCGTAGTGGCGCCGGTGCTGGTTGAGCTCACAGCTTCCGCGCGAAGAGCATACATGCCAGCAGGCACGTTGAGCCAGTCGAACGCGAATGGCGCCTGGCTGACCGAGCCCAACAATTCACCATTGGCGAAGAACTTAACCGCACTCACGTTTCCGTACGACGTCGTCGCATCCGCAGAAAGCGTAATGGTGCTGCCAGCAGCAAAGACGGACTCGTTGACTGGGCTAGTCATATAAACCACTGGTGGGTAAGAAGCGCTGTTGCCGGGGCCTTGAAGCGGCTGGATGGCGGTCTGGAGCATCCCTAGGAGATTGATGGATGGCGGCGGAGCCAGTTCGTCGGGAATGGCGGGAGCGTTCCAATAGGGATCGAGGATTCCGAATGTCTCCTCCGCGCCAAAGTGGCGGCTTGTACCCGTAGCGGCAGTGCCGTTAAGCGCCCAGTACGACCAATCCAGATCGTACTGGCTAAAATAGCGCAGCAAGGATTCGAACCAGAAGCCGTACGGGCCCGGAGACGAACTTTCCAGGCAAGACGATTGCGTATGGCAAGTTCCAAACTCTCCCACCCAGACCGGAGCGGTATAAGGCTGATCGGGAGTGAGGATATAGCCCCAGGATTGATTCAATTGCTGGTCGAGCTGCGCTTCGCTGGTGAGCTGACTGTGGTAGAAGGGATAGTCGTGCGCTTCGTAAGCGAGATGACCCGGAAGATTCAAGACCACCGGGAGATTCCGAACGCCGGTCAAGTCGGCTGCATAGTTGACCCCTTCTACGAAAATGATCAGGTTGGGATTGGCGTCGAGTACGGCGTTGCCGCCGCGTTCGGCAGCGGCATGCCAGTCGGTTGCGGCGGAACCGCCCCATGTGGCGTTCGAGCGAGGTTCGTTACGGAGGTCGGCGGCAATCACTTGCGGCAGGTTTCGGTACCTCGCCGCCATGCCCTGCCAATCGGCAATCCAGCGGCTTTCCGGATACTGCGAGGTGTACCACAGGGTGTTACCGTCCGTGTTGCTGCAACACCAATCCGCATTGCTCATGTGGTTGTCGAGAACGATCATCAGGCCTTGCCCAGCCAGCTCGCCAACCACAGCATCCAAGACATCCATCGCGTGCTTACCCTGAAACTGCGGGTTGGCAGCTACCGCCGCCTCGCTCACGACGGGGTTCGATTCGTACAGTTCGTTCGACCAAAGAAGGCGAACTACGTTAAACCCCATGCAGCGGATCTCGTTCACAATTTGTTCCAGAGGCGCCAGGGAAAGACCGGCAGGCGCAAAATCCTTTTCCTCGGCGCCGTACCAATTGACACCCGCGAGTTTAACCCGATGGCCCTTGTGATCGACGATCCAGCGACCATGGACCTCGAGCGGCAAGGCGGGCAACGCGGCAACCGTGCAGCCGCTGCCGGCCGGCGGGCTCGACTGCGCTCGAATTTCCTCCGCGCTCACAAGCGCCAGAACCACGGCGAAGAAGCTTACGAGGCGGAAATGATGCATGGGGCCCTCCTGGCTTCGGCGGATTGAAAATTCCTTCGGCCGTAACCGACTCCAGCCGATACGCGTGTGATGGGTCCTTCGGTAAGAGGGCTTTGTCGACGGCCGGGAATCCGCTGCCTGGCCGTAATTAATAGTAGAACTTGAGACCCAACTCGACTTGGCGCGCGATACCGCGAGTGCCGGTGATTACTCCAAAGTTCGATGGGTTCTTGATGTCCAGCGAGCTTGGGTTGTTAAAGCTCGGATGATTGAGCAAGTTAAAAAATTCGCCGCGAAATTCCAGGTGTGTCCTCTCCGTGGTTTGGAATTGTTTTAACAGTGAGAAATCGAGCTCGCTGAAGGTTGGCCCGTGGAACAGGTCGGGCTTGCTGCCGAGTGGGGAGTAATCGGTTTGACCGATTGCTGTGGCAGCGGGCGGCTCGGCAAAGGCCGCGATATTCATAAAATGAACGATGCCGTGAGGCCCCTGGTTCGCATAAGGACCCATCCCAGGCACCAAATTGGCGTAGCAATTGAAGTTTGCGGTGGTGCCGGGATCACATCCAACACTGAACGGAAAGCCATTTTGAGCGGTAAAAATCCCGACCACGTCCCAGCCGCCCAATATCTGGTTCAAGGGGCCGCCCAGATTGTTTGCGAAGCGCCGGCCCTTTCCGTAGGGGACGCCCCAAATACCGCTTGCATGGAAAATGTTGGGTACGTCTGACCCACAGTGACGGTAATCGGCCTTCAGCCCGAAGCCCGGCAACAAGGGTGCGCGGGCAAAGATGTTGTCGCCGAAGCTGTTAAGAATGTTTCTTGCGTCGGTCATGCACTCTGAGCGCGTGTAGTTCACCAGCGCTTGGAGTCCTTCGCTGAATCTCCTCTCGAAGGTGGCCTGAAAGGCGTGATAATGCGCATCGCCGTTCGCGGCAACATAGTCGCTGTTATATCCGAAATCCGGGAAGGGAATATAAGATTTGCAGCACGCCGTGCCCGGCGGCAGAATCTCGGTGGTTACGTTTCGCTTATCGCCGTTCAGCAAATGGCGCGAGGTGTTCCCAATATACTGGAGTGTGATGCTTTGGTTTGGCGTGAACTGGTATTCAAACGCTGCATTCCACTCCTGGGTATAGCCTGTCTTCCAGGGATATTGGAACCCGGTCAGGCCCAAGCCCTCGGCGTTGAAGTTTGGGCTGGCGGGGTTGGGGTTCGCGTTGATGAGAGAGGTTTCGAGCGTCGCATTCTGTCCGCCGGGGAAGGTAATCGGGCTGGTGTCATTGGGCCGAAAGAACGATAAGTTGACCGCAAAGGGATAGTTGTAGCCGGGATCGGGCGCGCCGCCAAGAGCCTGAAACCCTCCGAAAAAGATACCGTAGCCGAGACGCACGACCGCCTTGCGCGTAGCCTGCCATGCCAGGCCGGTGCGGGGGGCAAAATCAGTCAGCGGAGTATTTGTCAGGCCGGGGATGCTCGAATACGCGAGCTTGATCCCATCCGTCGCAAGCAGCGAAGTAAAGGATGGGGATAAGGGTACATTCTTGCTCGCCGAGTTAATCACATATTCAGCGCCGGCCCCGTTGGGCGCGCCGGGATACAAGACTGCGTCCGCCCCCGCCGTCTCCCGAACTTGACCGAAAAATTCCCAACGCAGCCCAAGGTTCAAGGTCAGTTTCGGGGTCAGCTTCCAATCGTCCTGAAAATAGGAAGCGTAATAGTGCCGAATGTCGTCGATGGCTGTGATGTTCGAGGCAAAGACACGGTTCGGCCCGCCTACGTCGTTGATTCCCGTGGGAACGGTTGCTGCTATCGGTGTGAGCAGCATGTCGGCCATGCCGACACCGCCTGTTACGCTAGGAATGCCGGTGTAGCCTCCAAAGTTGAGTTGTCCGCGGGACCATGCAGGGTCGGTCCACGGAAAACGAACCGTCTGAAACTCAAAGCCTCCCTTGAAATTATGCTTGCCGTAAATCTTGGTTAAGTTCTCTGAAAGCTGCACGGTGTTGCTAATCCGCGTGTTGGGGCTCGCGAAAGCTCCCGCGCCGAGGTCTGTCAAACCGTCCGAGTGGATGTCTGGCAAGCCATAGTTACCGTTCGCCTGGGAAACGCCCTGAATTCCGAATTGCGCGGGAATGCCCGGTTGGTTCACCAGAATCGGGTTCGAAATCGTGTGCAGGCGGCTGTACCCGATGCGAAATTCGTTGATCATGGTAGACGAGAAGACATGCGTCTCGCTGATGGCAGAGTTGATGGACAAATCATCAAAGTTCCCCGCCCCAAACCCCGCGTTCGAGGCCAACCCGACGAAGTCGCCCGGAAAAAATGCGTGCCGCTTGGTGTAGCTGACAGCACCGAACAGCTGATCCTTGGAGCTGAAGTTCTGGTCAATGCGAATGTCAAAGTGATTGGTGTCATCGGGCTGGCTGCGATTAACCGCATAAGTATTCATGAACTGGACCGCTTTAATCCCCGGATTAAAGGCGTTTGGCGTGGGGTAGAGCTGAAGGAGCTTAATGGCGTTGGGATCGAGGCGGTTCGGGTTGATGCTGTTCAGGCTGCAGGCGCTAATCGCAGCAGCGCTGGTAAAGTCGGACATGGCGAAGGGACAACCTGGGGTTCCATAGAGGTTGTTTCCGGAACCTGAGTTGAAGCTGAAAGGATCTCGCACATATCCCACGCTTGTCCCCGGTGCAGCTCCTTTCGGGCATGTCCCGACCAGTCCGGTGACCGGGTCCGCCGCCCCGCACACCACCGGCCGCGTGGTGGCGGGGTCAAAGATGGTTTCGTTCAGAAAGGTTCGGCCCAGTAGGTCGCTGCTCGAGGAAGGATTCGTTGCAAGCAAATCTTGAAAGTTGGCGAAACCACTGGCAGCCTCCGCGGCGGTGGGAACCGTGGGCGTGTGTAGGGAGGCTTGGCGGATCCGAATCCCGTTGTAGTCACCAAAGAAAAAAGTCTTGTTCCGTAAAATCGGGCCGCCTAATGCCCCTCCAAACTCGTTTCGCCGCAATTCTCCCTTTTCCTGGCCCAGAGCGTTCGCAAAAAATCCGTTTGCGTCCAGCTTATCGTTGCGCAGATACTCCCAAACATCTCCATGAAAATCGTTTGTGCCGGACTTGATGGCCGCATTCACTACCGCGCCTCCGGCCCGCCCAAACTCGGCGCTGAAGTTGCTGGTCTGAAGCTTGAATTCCTGGATGGCGTCAGGCGGCGGAAGGTTTACGTAAGCGGTCCCGTTCAGAAAGTCCACCTCATCGTTGTTGTTATCGATTCCGTCCAAAATATAGTTGTTGAGGGGAGCCGGCAAGCCATTGGCAACAAAGCCGCCGGTGCTATTGAAGCGCCCCCCGCCCCCGGTGGCCACGGTCGTCACTCCGGCGGCGAGTTGTGCGAGAAAGGTGTAGTTCTGGCTCGGCAAAGGCAGATCGGTAATCTGGCGTGAGCCAACTGTTTGCCCTACGGTCGCTGATTGGGTCTGGAGGAGCGGGGCGGCAGCGGTGACCTCTACCGTCTCTGTGACCACGCCAGGTTCCAGCGCGAAGTCCACCTTCACCTGAGCTTGCACATTGACAACGATGTTGATATGGCTGAACGTCCGAAAGCCGGACTTACTGACAGTGACTTTGTAGGTCCCAATTTTGATGGGAGTGAAAATGTAATCGCCGGTGTTCGATGTGACGGTGGTGAGCTCGAGATCCGTACCTTGATTGGTTAGTGTCACCGAGGCGCCGGCGACCACCCCGCCCGACTGGTCGGTGACAGTACCCAAGATCGTCCCGGTGTCCACCTGGGCCGAAGCTACGCCCGTCACCAGGGAAAGCAAGGTCGAGATTCCCAATATCCCGAAGGTAACCCGAAGGAGAGATTTCGACGACGACATTTTGGCCCCCTGTCAGCTTTTGACTTCCCACCCCAAGGGCGGGTCAGCTTAGCGAGCCAGCCAAACGGCTTTGGCGATCAAGGATTACGCTGCGAAGATAATCCGGACACCCTTTAGCGGCGCATCTCGTTAACGGACACGGCGCAAAACTACTCTAGCGTCTTCGGACTTGTCAAGCGAAACTTCTAAAAAATCTCCTGATGCCCAAAGACAAGGCTCGCGCGAGTGCGCCGCGAGCGACACGTTGCCGCGCATTTTAGGTCTCGAAAAGTGCCTAACCTTCCGGTAAACCGTCTTGGCGCAGCTCGCGAAACAGATGCATGTTCGATTGCAGAACGACGTGAGGAGTTAGAAAGTAGGCGGAGGGAATGGGCCGGTCATTCACAAGATGGTCCACCACCAAACGCACTGCCACTTGGCCCTGAAGGTAGGGACGTTGGTGAATCGAGGCCAGAATAGGGCCCCGCTCAAAGTAAGGAACCATTTCCCTAAACAAGTCGGTGGCAATCACTTTGATTTTGTCACGCAGGCTGGCGGCTCCGATCGCGTGGCACACCGGCAGGCAATTCGCCGTGCTGACGTACAA
>QHYI01000130.1:14985-167167 GCA_003223245.1 Acidobacteriota bacterium | reverse complement strand
TGCGATGCTACGATTCGGACACGCAAAATCAAGAGGGTGAGTCGTCACTACATGCACATTTCGCATGCAAACCAGATTGTTCAACAACATTCAGACACGAAGAAAAACACTTGCACGGCTGCTGTGCACGCAATGGTGCTCAAAAAATTTCCGATTCATTCAAAACTGCGGAAGATAGGCTAGCTCTGCCACCGAGCGCCGGCCCCATTGGTCGCGCGCCGTTTCTTTTACCAGTTCGAGGTTTCCAAATTCGCGGCGGGCTGCGCGTTCTGCCTCTTTCTGGTCCGCGCCGCGCTCCACGCGGGCTTGTGCGGCCATGTCCAAATGCGTGCGCACTTCCTCGTCGAGTTCCGCTTCACGCGATTTTCGCTGCCAAAACCAAAGTTTCAGGAGCTCACCTCACCGAGACGAATCTTTTCTCGTCTAACTTTTTTCATTCATATCTCAATGCCACCAGCGGATCGATCCGCGAAGCGCGACGCGCCGGAAGGTAGCACGCTAGCAGCGCCGACGCAGCCAATGCAAAAGCGGCGCCGGCCATGGTCACCGGGTCCGTAGCGCGAACGCCGTAGAGAAGGCTCGAAACAAAGCGCATCAGACCAAAAGTCCCCGCGAGCCCGAAGGCCACACCCAGCAACACCAGCGGAAGCCCCTGACTCATCACCAGCTTCAGCACATCGCCAGAACGCGCACCGAGGGCCATGCGAACGCCAATCTCATTGGTGCGCTGCGCCACGGAATTTGCAATTACGCCGTACACTCCAATGACGGCCATGAGCAGGGCCATTCCTCCAAACAGACCCAGGACCAGCATAAGGATGCGCTCGGGAGCAACGACCTCCGAGGTCAATTGATTCATGTTCATCACGAAGCCGACAGCTTGGTCTTTATCGACGGCCCAAATCGCCTGCTGCGCTGCTTTGGCGACGCTCGACGGGTCTTGGTTTGCGCGGATCGCAAAGCAGATAATCGGCGCGGGAAC
Organism: Acidobacteriota bacterium; assembly: GCA_003223245.1. Classification (GTDB taxonomy): domain Bacteria; phylum Acidobacteriota; class Terriglobia; order Acidiferrales; family UBA7541; genus Acidiferrum. Next base: position 166,185 of record QHYI01000130.1, on the reverse strand, counting down.
TTGGGAAAAGGGCAAATAGATTCCGGCTATCGTTTGCGACGCGGGGCCCAGTTGCTTTACGTCGCCAACGACTCCCACGACCTCGACCGGTTTCTCGAGGCCTTCTACGTCGACCCATTTACCCAAAAGATCAGCGTTTGGCATTAGCCGGTGCGCAAGGTTTTCGCTAAGAACCGCTACTGGCGGCGCGTGCTCATCATCGCGCTCCTCAAAAAGGCGCCCCTCGATCAGAGGAATCTCCATAGCGCGGAAGTAGTCCGGCGTGACCGAGTTCCATACCGCGAGCTGATTCTCGGGCGTGGATTGACCTTTGAGAGCAACCCCGCGGTTTCCCTGCCATCCGCTCAAAGGAAGAAAGGTCACCGTCCCGGCTGCTTGGACGCCAGGGAGAGCGCGGATACCGCTCAGCGCTTGCCTGCTGAAGGCGATGAGCTGTGCGTCGGTTTTGTATTTGTAGCTCGGCGCGAAGACGCGCATGGTCAAAACATGATCCGCGTGGAAGCCCAGGTTACTTCCAGCCAGGTGAACGAAGCTCTGAAGAGTGAGCCCCGCCGCGGTGAGAAGGACCAAGGAAATCGCTACTTCGGCAACAACCAGGGCGCTGCGCAAACGCCTGCCTTCGGCGCCTCCCGCCAGTCCCCGCCCCGATTCCTTCAGCGGTTCGCTGGCGTTTGTGGAGGCGTGCAGCGCCGGCGCCAGTCCGAAGAACACGCTCGTTACCAAGGAAACGGCCAGGGCAAAGGCTAGCACCCAGCCATCCATGGGGATATTGTCGATGTGCGGAATGTCGACGTTGAATACCGTTGGGGGAAACATAGGGAGCAGGACTTTTGTACCCCACGATGCGAGCGCCAGACCAACCGCCCCGCCCGCAAGCCCCAGCAGCAGGCTCTCGGTCAGAAACTGCCGCACGAGCCGCCACCGTCCAGCGCCGAGGGCCGAGCGCACAGCGACTTCTTTCTGCCGGCCCGTTGCCCGCGCCAAAAGCAGGTTCGCGACGTTCGCACAAGCGATAAACAGCACGAAACCCACCGCGCACAAAAGCACCAGCAAAGCCGGGCGTATGTCCCCGCTGATCATGTCCCTTAAGCTGACCAGCGTGGTCGTGTCTTCGTACTTGTTGGTTTTGGGGTATTCCTGCGCCAAGCGCCGAGCGATGCTATTCATTTCCGAATGGGCCTGCTGGATGGTGACGCCAGGTTTGAGACGGGCCATCACCCGCAGATAGCGGTACTCACGATCTTGAGCGGCTTCCCGGCTCACGGTAAGCGGGGTCCAAAGCTCCGTGAACGATGGATACTGAAACCCGGGCGGCATGACCCCGATGACCGTGTAGGGCGCTCCATCAAGGAGGATGTTTTTACCGACCGCGTCTCGGTCTCCGCCAAAGCGCTTCTGCCAGCATGCGTAGCTCAGCACCGCTACGTGGTTTTTCCCCGGCTGCTCCTGTTCGGGAAGGAAAGTGCGGCCGAGTAGGGGAGCGGTGCCAAGCACGTGGAAGTAGTCCGCTGAGAAAGCGTAGGCGATGATGGCTCGAGGCTCTCCTTCGCCCGTAAGCGTGTATTGCACGTCGGTGGATGCCGCCATTCCTTCAAAAACGTGGTTCTGCGACCGCCAATCGGCAAAATCGAGCGGCGATACGAAGTCGGTGTCGTAGCCTCGCGCGCGGTTGTAGCCCCAGACCGTCACCAGACGATCCGCGTCCTTGTAAGGCAGAGGCCGTAACAGCACGGTGTTGACTACACTGAAGATCGCCGTGTTGGCGCCTATGCCCAGCGCCAGAGTCAAAATGGCGGTAGCCGCGAAGCCAGGATTCTTGCGCAGCATCCGCAAGCCGTACCATACATCCTCCGTCAAATTTTCTAGGAATCGCCCTCCCCATCTGTCGCGCGTCACTTCTTTCAACAAGCCGATGTTTCCAAACTCGCGCCGCGCCGCTGACTCCGCTTCTTTTGGGTTGGCGCCCTGGGCCAGGCGTGCTTGCGTGGCCATCTCCAAATGCGCGCGCATTTCCTCGTTGAGTTCCGCTTCGCGTGTTTTCCGCCGCCAGAACCAAAGTCTCATCAGGTCACCTCAGAGGAGCAGCTCCCGTGTATCGTTTCTCGCGCTTTTTCTCACTCGTATCTCAGCGCCACCATGGGATCGACATTCGTCGCGCGCCGCGCAGGGATAAGCGAAGCGAGCGATCCCGCGCTGAGCAGAGTCAAGATGGCGGCAAAATGAACTCGCGGGTCGAGTGGCGAAATGTCATATAACAACGCCCCAATGAAATGTGACGCTCCAAAGGTCAGGGACAAGCCAACCGGGACGCCGATAGCGAAAATTAACGCGGCTTCGCGCAGAATGAACCAGAGCATATCTTTCCTCTGCGCTCCCAAAGCCATGCGCAAGCCAATTTCCGCCCTGCGCTCGGCCACGCGCTGGCTTTCCAGGCCGTAAAGCCCGATCGCGGTCAACAACAAGCCTAAACTGCCGAAGAACAGGGACAATGTTGCGGTCATCCGCTCTTTGCCAATGGAATCCTCGAGCAGCCGCTCGATCGTAATGGGTGGCAATAGAGGTGTATCCGGCGCAATGCGATGCAAGGCCCCCTTGAAGGCAGCGACTGCGGCGGAAGTGTCATGGCTTCGCGTTATGAATCCTCCCCAACCAGAGGCGGGGAGTTGTTCGTACGGGTAGTAGATCGTTGGCGGCGCTGGCTGCCGAAGAGAATTGTATTTCGCGTCCGTAACAATGCCGACCACTTCGCAGGTAGCTCGATTTGCCTTGGGCTCCGTGGAACGAATATGTTTGCCAAGGACGCTTTCGTGCGGGAAGAAGAAGTTCGCAGCGGTTTGATTCAAGATGCAAACAGGATTTGCGTCGATTCGGTCGAATTTCGAGAAATCTCTTCCTGCAAGAACCTTAGTTCCCGCCGTTGCGAAGTAATCGGGCCCCACGACGTTCGCAAACAAGTGCTTGGTCTCCTGCCCGTTTCCTTCCACCGGGGCGGCGCTTTCATCGCTCCCGCCCTCTTCTAACGGAAGATGTTTAATCACACTGGCGGATGCAATCCCTGGCGCCTGCCGGATTGCCTCAAGCACCTTGCGATACAGATCCAGCAGCGCCTCTCCTTTTTCGGGACGCTCGTCGAAGTCGACCCTAAAAAACGTTATACCTTTCACTCGAAAACCGGGGTCGGTTCGAAGAAGCTTTCCGGTGCTTACAGCAAAAAGCAGAGCAAGCGACGCGAGCAGGAGCGATAACGCAACTTGAACGGGCAGAAGGCTTGCCGCAAGAGGATGCTTTTTGTGGATAACCGTTCGCTGCGTTCCCGAGCGCAACATCTCCTCGGTGTGCACGTGGGTCAGGCCAAGGGCTGGCAATGCTCCGGTAAAAAGAACGGTGAGCATGGCAAGAGCGATGGTGGCGGCATAAATCGCCGCATTGGGACGCAAATCGAGGAAGACCGGGAAGTCCGATTGCTCGATATAGCGCACGAGCCCCGCGCCCATCCACTGCGACAGCACGATACCGGCGGCCGCACCGGTACAAGAGAGGATGGCGCTCTCGGCCACGAGCTGCCGCAGCAACCGCACCCGCCCGGCGCCGAGCGCGCTGCGCACCACCAGTTCTTGCTGCCGGTTGAACGTGCGTGAAAGTTGCAGGCTCGCCAAATTGGCGCAGCAAATAATCATTAGCAAACCCACAAGCGCCTGAAGCGTCCAGAGCTCTCGGCCGTAAATTTCTCCCAAAGGGGAATTGCCCCTGCGGCCGGGGGAGAGAGAGAAAGTTCCGTTGCGCAAATAATCGATTCTCTGATCGTCCGATGGGAGCGATTCCTTCAGAACTTCCGGGGCAATCGTCGAGAGGTTGGCTTTGGCTTGCGCCAAGCTGACTCCGGGCTTGAGGCGTCCCATTGGGGAAAACCACGTCCAGTCGGGCCGAAAGCGACCCGAAGATTTTCCGCGGACCGCCACATCAAAGATGAAAGGCAGCACCACTTGAGGCGCGTAATCCACGGTGATGCCGTTGAACGAGCGCGGCACAACGCCAACAATGGTTGCCGTTTGGCCGTCCACGATGATGGGCTGTCCGAGGATCCGCGGGTCTCCGCCAAAATGTTCGAGCCAGAACGCTTCGCTGATTACCGCGGCAATTCCATTCGAGAGGGCGCTCGGCTCATCGTCCTGCCAGGTTAGCAAGCGGCCAAGCCGCGGCTTGAGCTTCAAGGTGGGAAACGCCGAACCGGTTGCGTATGCGCCGGTGATGGGGCGCGCCCCGCCTTTTTCCGTTAAGACCATCGGAGCATTTTTCCAAGCAAAAAGGTCCGTGAATGCGCTCTGCTGCTCCCGGAGGCGGTCGAACATCGGACCGGACATCGGCTCGGGATCTCCCGGTGGCCCAAAGGAAATGCGGACAAGCTCCCGAGGCGCCGGAACATCGAGGCTGCGCAGCAGCAGAGCGTCAATCAAAGAAAAAACAGCTGTGTTGGAGCCAATCCCCAATGCCACGGTCAGCACCGCCACAGCAGTAAAGCCGGTATTCTTCGCGAGCATGCGCAAGCCGTAACGCGTGTCGTCGAGCAGGTCTCTCAGCCATCTCCCTCCCCATGCGTCACGCGTCACGTCTTTCACCAAGCCGACATTTCCAAACTCGCGCCGCGCCGCGCGTTGCGCTTCTTTCTGGTCTACGCCTCGCTCCACGCGTGCTTGCGCGGCCATCTCCAAATGCGCGCGCACTTCCTCGTCGAGTTCCGCGCCACTTGTTTTCCGCCGCCAGAAGTTCATTGAGTTTCACCCCACACTGCGCTTCGTCATTCGCGCTTGGCCTTACGTCTGCTCCGGGTTCAACACGCCCGCCATCGCGTCCGAGAACTGCGACCACTTTGAGAGTTCCCGGCTCAACTGCTTCTTTCCCGCCGCCGTGAGCTGGTAATATTTTGCCCGCTGCTTGTTCTCCGAAACCTTCCACTCCGCTCGGATCCACTTCTGCTTCTCCAGGCGGTGCAAGGCGGGATAGAGCGAGCCCGTGTCCACTTGCAGAATCTCGCCCGAGCGGCTGCGGATGGCCACGCTAATGCCGTACCCGTGCTGCGGCCCCCATTGCAAAGTCTGCAAAATCAGCAGGTCCAGCGTTCCTTGCAGCAATTCAATGCGGTTTTGGTAGCGTTCCTTCTTTTCGAGCATCCCGCTTCCCCCCGGTGTTCCTTTCGTCCCGTTCTGTGTAGTTGCCCATGGTTATGATTGCTAAGACGCGGCGAACTTCGGTTCGTCAGCCGCAGGCTGTCGACATTCTACTCCCATGGCTGTAGACATCCTACCGATGGCGGCTCCGGAGATGCCCGCTTGCGAGACTCCTCATCCCAAATTTGGACAGGCCCTGTCGACTGTCGAGCCCTCTTCGGCTGTTCTCCAGGCCAACTGCGGTATCATGGGATATTGGGATTTTATCCGGCATCCACGTTGCTTGTTTTTCCGTTTTAGGAGATCTCATTTGATTCCACGCTATACGCGCCCGGAGATGGGCCATGTCTGGAGCGACGCGAACCGCTTCGCCAAGTGGCTGGAAGTGGAAATTGCCGCTGCAGAAACTCTCGCGGAGGCAGGCCAGGTCCCGAAAGAAGCGGCTGTGGCAATTCGCACGCGCGCCAAAGTGGACGTGGCGCGCATTCACGAACTTGAAGCGCGCGTGAAGCATGACGTCATCGCGTTCACCATGGCCGTTGGCGAATCCATCGGCGATCCTGCCGCCGCTCGCTGGCTGCACTATGGCATGACTTCGAACGATGTGGTGGACACCGCGCAGGCGTTGCAGGTTCGTGATGTTTCGAAGTTGATTGAGCGCAACCTGGTGATGTTTGGAGAAATTCTGGATCTCCGCGCGCACGAATTCCGCCACACGCCGCAAATCGGACGCACGCACGGAATCCACGCGGAGCCTATTACTTTTGGCCTGAAAATCGCCAACTGGTTCTCCGAAAACCAGCGCAACATCCAACGTTTTCGCGATGCCGCAGCGCAAATGGCCGTGGGGAAAATTTCCGGTGCCGTGGGTACGGCTTCGCACCTGGGCCCGGGAATTGAAGAACAAATCTGCAAGCGGCTGGGCCTCGGTGTTGCTCCCATCACCTCCCAAGTGATTCAGCGTGACCGCCACGCGCAGTATCTGAGCGCGCTGGCGCATATCGGTGCGACACTCGAGCGTATTGCGCTCGAAATCCGGCACTTGCAGCGCACCGAAGTTCGCGAAGCCGAAGAACCCTTCAGCGAAGGGCAGCGCGGCAGCTCCGCAATGCCGCACAAGCGCAATCCCGTGACTTGCGAGCAAATCTGCGGCCTTGCTCGTTTGGTCCGCTCAAACATGCTGGCGGCGTTCGAAAACGTCGCGCTGTGGCACGAACGGGACATTTCGCACAGCTCCGTCGAACGCGTGATTCTTCCCGATTCCACGATTCTCGTGGATTACATGCTTTCGAAAATGATCACCATCGTCGGTCAGATGCGCGTGTTTCCCGAGCGCATGTTGCGCAACCTCGAATCCACGCACGGCCTGGTCTTCTCAGGCCAGTTGCTCCAGGACCTTGTGGAAAGCGGCATGCCGCGCGACGACGCCTACAAAGCGGTGCAGGAAAATGCCATGGCGGCTTGGGAGTCAGACACGAGCTTTCGCGAGCGGGTAGCCGCAGATAAGCGGATCTCGAAGTATCTCGGCGCGAAAGCCCTCGCGCACACGTTCGATCTTCAGCGCCAACTTCGTTATGTGGACGCTATCTTCGACCGCGTGTTCGGCCCGCACCCTCCCGGAGAAAAATCAGCTGCCGGCTCGGCTCGGTGAGATGGACCTTCGCGGCCGCATAAGCACTTTCTTCTCAAAGGCCAACACCAGGTTTGGACTGCTGAGAACTATTCCACGCGCTGCACGTAGCGCGCTTCCGAAGTATCCACTTTAATCTTGTCGCCTTCATTCACGAACGGCGGCACTTGCACCACCAACCCGGTTTCCAGGGTCGCTGGCTTCATCACCGCGCTCGCCGTGGCCTTTTGCAGCGTCGGCTCGGTCTGCGTGACTTTCAAATCCATGGTATCCGGCAAGGCCACGCCGATAGGTTTGTTCTCAAAGAATTCCACGCTGACAACCGTATTGGGAATCAGATAGTAAACCGCTTCGCCGAGCTGCTCGCGCGTAAGGTGCATCTGCTCGTAGGTTTGCGTGTTCATGAAGTGAAAGTCGTCCCCTTCGTTGTAGAGGTATTCAAATTCCACTTCGTCGAGAATGGCGCGCTCCACGAATTCTTCGGCGCGAAACTTGTAGTCGATGATCGCACCGGTTTTGAGGTTTTTCATGCGCGTTTGCATGGCGCCGCGCTTGTTGCCGGGCGTGCGGTGCTCCGTGCTGTGCACGGTGAAAAGCTGGCCCTCATGCTGGATGACCATGCCGGGGCGAAGTTGTGTGGCTTTGAGGCTGCTCATATGCTCCCTGAGAAGTTTCGATTTCGGAAATTCAGGCGGGCCAGGATTGTGGCCTCATCCGGAATGACTCGAGGTGCACCGGCGCAATTCTCAAACCGAGCGCGAAGAGACAGTATAAAGGCGCTGCTTCCGCGCGGTCAATCCATAGCATTCTTCCATAGCATTCTTCAGTTGGGTCAGCATCCCGGGCGCTCTGCCGTCACGGGCATCCCAGAATAGTGCACATGGACCAGACGCCAGCCGTCCTGCATCTTGCGATAAACCTGCGTTTCTCGGCCGTGCATCGTGACCGGCGAGCCGTCTTTTCGGCGCTTGGCCATGAAATCCCAGTAGAATTCCGCTACCGCTGCGTCACCGAGCACTTGCACGGCAACGTCGTGGACACTCAGCTTCCGCTCGGAGAACATCCCGCCCATCAGCCGCTGGTACACATTTTCTTTGATTTGTTCGAAACCGTGTTCATGGCCAAGCGGGTGAATGAACGAAGCCTCGGGGGAATTCCACCAAATCCGGGAGGCGAGATCAGTGTCTGCGTCGCTGACCGATTTCGCATATTTGGCAATGAGGCTTTTGATGTGCTCGGTTGCGTCGCTACTCACAGACAGATTTGCATTGGCACCGTTCGAACGATTGTCCTCAGCGACGCGCGCCTTCGCGGCTTCGGCCATGATTTTTTCAATTTGATCAGGATCGCGTGGCAGCCGTTCGCTCAGCAGTTTGTAACCGGAGTCGGTGATCAGCACGTCGTCTTCAATGCGCACACCCAGATTTTCTTCCGGGATGTAGATGCCCGGCTCGACAGTGACTAGCATGCCCGGCTCCAGGGGGCGGCAATAGTCGCCCGGATCGTGAACATTAAGCCCGATATTGTGGCCGAGCCCATGAATGAAATATTGGCCAAGTGACCGGCCCTCGCGGTCCTTGCCGTGCGAGTTGATGTATTCGTACGCGATATTCATCAGCCCGTCTTTCTTGCCTCTACAAGAAAAATGCGCGCCCGGTTTGATGGCGGAGAGAGCGGCATTTTGCGCGCCAAGAACGATTTCGTAGATTTCACGCTGGCGCGCGGTGAACTTGCTGTTGGCGGGAATGGTGCGTGTGATGTCCGCCGAGTAGCCGGAGTATTGTGCACCAACATCCATGACTACGATGTCGCCATCTTCGATCTTGCGCGAGAGCTTGTCGTAGTGCAGCGCGGTCGAATTTGGCCCCGCGCCGACAATTGGCGCATAACCTTCTCTCTCCGATCCGCCCATAGCGTGCACTTCGACCATTTTCGCAGCGACCTGATATTCGTAGAGCCCTGGATGCATCATTTTCATCGCTTCCAACTGCGCATCCAGAGATAAATCGATGGCCTTCTCCAGAAAGGCAATTTCACCAGGAGATTTGATCGGGCGCATCGCCGCAATCTGCGCGCGAATGTCTTTCAGTGTTGCCTTCGGTGCGGCAAGCTCGAGCCAATCGACGACCGACTTTTCATGCGGGTAGCCGCCGAGTTCCTTGTCGTAAGGAAGAATCGCGTAGAACGTGGGATAAAGCTTGGCGAGATTCTCGACGGTAGAGCGCATTTCGGTGAAGGGTTTCACAGTCGAGAATCCTGTGCGTTGTTCGATGCCGGGATCCGAGGGCGACATGCGAACGCCGTTCCATTTTTCCTTGACCTGATCTTTTGCCGGGAGAAAAAGAATTTCGCGCGCCCCGTTCCAGCGCGCGCCCGCCGACGGCTCCCGCTCGCTACCGGCGGCCGGAAGCAGAATCATCCCCGCGCCCTCTTCGTTGTGCCCCGTCAAATAATAGAAATTCTCTTCTTGCGCGAAGACGTAATCCTGCGAGATCTCTTCGCGCCCGGTGAAGCCCCAAAGAACGATGGGCCCGTCAACCTGGGAAGCGAGTTTCGCGCGGCGCTCGGCATACACGCTGTTGGGTTCGCGCTCGCGACGCTGCTGCGCTTCCGCCGGCAGTGCCGTTAAACTCAGAAACACGACCGCTGCGACCACTGACGGCCGACCACTCATACATCACCTCAACGTTTCTCTGGTTCTCTGCTGCTTCAACAAGGCAAAAAGGATTGCGGCTTCGTTTACCCCAGCGATGGCGAGCTGCGTGCCCTTCGCAAGTTTATCCGAAGTGAGCAAAATGAAATAGCGATACGAACAACGAAAAACAACGAATGGTCGATGCGGCAGCGGAATTGACGCCGGTCCCAGGCAACCATTTTTCGCCCAGAAATTACTAAAAAAGTGGAATGGTTGGACGCTTGACCCTGCCCCGAGTCCCGCCTGATTCCCAATAGGTTTTGTCCATGGAGGCTTTTCGATGAAGCGGATGCTCTTTCCTGTTGCAGTCCTTTTTGCTGTTGGAGGGCTTTTTGCCTGCAGTTCCATGAACCCCATCACGGTAAGCAATGGAGCTCCATTGAGCCTTACGATTGGCGATACGCCGAGGAACGGTGTGGCTGTGCTCTTCTTTGAGGCATCCATTACCGGAGCGACGCTGCAGCCCTCGGATTCGAGCAAACCTGCCATCTCCGTGTTAGCAAATCCCGTAGAAGTCGAATTCGGCCATCTGCAGACCGACACAGCTTTCCTGAACTTGGCCCGTGTCACGCCGGACACTTACAACAGCATGACTCTGACCTTCGGGAACGCGGAGATGACTATCGTGAATCATTCTGGAGCAGCCGTCGGCTCTTGCGCGAACAATTCCGTCTGTCAGTTGACGCCGAATTTCTCAACCTCCATGGTCACTCTATCCGGTGCGCCCTTTCCGGTCATTATCCATATGAATTCGGTAGTGGGAATCAAACTAGACTTAAACGTGAACTCTTCGGTTGAAAGTGATCTTTCCATCGATCCTTCGGTAACCATTGCGCACTTCCGGCAGCGGCCGGATTCCGATAAAGGCCAAGAGATGGAGCAGCTCGATGAATTGGATGGCCAGATTACCGCGCTTGGAACCAACCAGTTCACCCTGGTTAACCGGAGAAACGGCCAGTCATTTACTGTGAAGGTCGATAACAACACCGTGTTCGAGGATTTCGACCGCGCGGGATGCGCGGCCAATCCGCAGGACTTCACCTGTCTTCAGACGAACCAAATCGTGGAAGTCAAGTTGAGCGAAAATGGCATGGGCTCGATGCTGGCTACCCGCGTGGAGTTTATCGAGAACGCCAGCCAGGAAGCGATCAAAGGAACCATCACCAGCGTGGATAGCAGCACGCAGTTCCACATGGTTGTGTTCCGGGAAGAGCCTCCAGTCAATGGCATCTCAGAAGGCGCCCCGGTTGTTGTGACCATCGCTCCCAATGCGACTTTCCAGATCGGCAGGGAAGAGATGGGCGAGGGCGGAGGCTTCCCCATGATGGGCTTCAGCTTTGCCAGTTCGGCGGACTTGATGGTGGGGCAGGATGTGCAGGTGCGTCCCGGAACGGTGAGTTCCGCCAACGGGGTCGTTACCGTCACGACCGACCTGGTGCGCCTGTGGCCTTCGCAAATCACCGGCCAGGTGGCCAGCATCAATTCGAACAATGGTACGTTCACGTTGTCGGGCCTCTCACCGCTTTTCACTGGCGCAACCCCACCTGTGAATACCATAACGGTCATGACCCTCCCAAATATGAACTTTGAGGACTTTCCTAACCAGGGCCAGCTCACCGTGGGAAACACCGTCTCGGTGAAAGGTTTGCTGTTCCATACTTCTCCGGCGCCGACACTAGTGACGCGGACAATTGAAGATCACCGGTAGCAGCTTTCCATCCTAGTTGTTAAGCAGAGCCCGGCTCGCGGGCGAGCTGTCCTGGCGTTTTGGAGGTTTTGGTCAACTTCGAAAAAACTCCAGCAGAAGTTGAAACACTTCTTCCGGCTCCTCGTGCTGCAGCCAGTGGCTGGCCTTCGCAAAAGTGAAAAGCTCTGCGTTGGTGCAATAGCGCAAGCTCTCGCGAGCCATTTCCAACATCAGGAATTTGTCTTGCTCTCCCCAAAGAATGCGCGTCGGAACACGCACGGTGCGGTCAGAGAATGGAACGCGATAGCGTATGGCTGCGCGATACCAGTTGATCATCGCGGCGAACGCACCGGGTTGCGACCAGGCTGCGCGATACTCTGCAAGGTCCTCTGGGGAAAACGTGCCCGGTCGGCTGGAGCCAAGGAGCGCTCGAACTCCCGCGCGAAAACGAAACGAGGAGAAAAGCGCCTCCGGCAACCAAGGAATCTGAAAGAAGAAAATGTACCAGCTTCGCATGGTCTGCTGGAGGCGCGTGTAAACATAGCGGCGCATGACGGAGGGATGCGGCACGTTTATTATGACGAGTCTGGCGACGCGCTCGGGATGCAATAGCGCGGTACCCCAGGCAACTGCCGCGCCCCAATCATGACCGGCGAGAAAGATCTGATGCTGGCCGAGTTGATCCGCAATGGCGATGACATCCGAGACCAGCTCGTTCAGGGCGTACGGCGCCACACCGCGTGGCTTGCTGCTGAGGTTGTACCCGCGCTGGTCAGGCACAATCACGCGAAATCCAGCGGCAGCCAGTGGCGCGATTTGCTTGCGCCATCCATACCAAAATTCAGGGAAGCCATGCAGAAGAACGACCACTCGTCCATCTTTCGGTCCCGCAGCCACGGCGTGGAGACGCACACCGCAATTTTCGAAATAGACGGGATCCATACGAATACGGAACGGAAAGTGCTCAGAACCCCGGTGCGCCGGAAGCGGCAGGCCGCATTTCCGGAGCGTTCACGCCAAACCGGAGATGCGCGAAGTAGGTTTGCCCGAGCGACATCAGACCCGTGTAGAGATAGCCCCACACGAACATCAGCAGGAACGGCACCGTGCCGTAGTTTTCGTTCGCGATGGCGTAGGCGACGGTCAGCGCAAAATAAACCCCCAGCGCAACTTCTGCATAAGGGATCCACCCCCCTTTGTTCCTGTAGGATTTTTTCGCGAAGGTGTCCTGCTTACCTTCAATCCTAAACTTCGGCGTGCGCGTAAATTCCGTTTGCTTGCCGATAAGCGCTTCAATGACCGCCTGCGCATTGCGCACGGAAATGCCGATGCCGGTGGCCATCACGAAGGGCAAATAAAGAAAGGTGCGCCACCACGTTTTGGGCCGCAATTCTTTTTGGGCTACCAGGTAAAAACTCGAAATGGAGCAGGTCGAGGCCAGAAAGAGCGGCAAGTCGATGAGCAGCACCTGGAACCAGCCTTGCTGGAAGCGCACGATCATCACCGGTAAGAGCATGGTGGAAAGCAGAATCATGAGCGGATAGCTGATATTGGCGGTGAGGTGGAAAAACGCTTCCGCTTTGATATGCCGGGGCACCTTGGCCTTGAAAACTTCCGGAAGAATTTTCTTGGCCGTCTGCATCAGGCCCTTGGCCCAGCGCGCCTGCTGCGATTTGAAGCCGTTCATATCCACGGGCAATTCCGACGCACATTCGATTTGCGGCAGATACAAGAATTTCCAGCCTTTGAGCTGCGCGCGATAAGAAAGATCGGTGTCTTCGGTCAGCGTATCGTGTTGCCAGCCGCCCGCTTCGTCAATCACTTTGCGGCGCCACACGCCTGCGGTTCCGTTGAAATTGAAAAACGTGCCGCGCCGTGAACGCGCGCCGTGCTCCACAACGAAGTGCCCGTCGAGCAGGATGGTTTCCACGTTGGTCAGCAGGGAATAGTCGCTGTTCAAATACGTCCAACGCGTTTGCACCATGCCGATCTGATTGCCGCCATCGGGGTTCAGGAAATACGGAATCGTGCGGCGCAGAAAATCCGGCGGGGGAATGAAGTCCGCGTCAAAAATCGCGATGAACTCCCCCTTGGCTGTTTTCAAGCCGTTTTCGAGCGCACCGGCTTTGTAGCCTTTACGACTGGTGCGGTGAATATACGTGATGGGCATGCCTTGTGACGCGTGGCGTTCCACGCAAGCGCGCGCGATGTCCTGCGTCTCGTCGGTGGAGTCATCCAGCACTTGAATATCGAGCAACTCCCAGGGATAGTTGAAACGCGCAACGGCTTCCGCCAGCCTCTCAATCACATACCGCTCATTGAAAATCGGCAGTTGCACGGTGACGCGCGGCCAATTCGTGACCGGCGGCGGCGGAGCAGGGACGTTCTTCGAGTATTGGAAATATTCGTACACCAGCCAGTAGCGGTGAAGCCCGTACATCGCCAGCACTGCGAGCACGATAAAGTAAGGAATCATCATTGCCAGGTCGAAGGCGTTGGCGTGGTAAATGCCGCTGAAGGTCCTGTCGGTCAGCCTATGCATGTAACGGCTGATGGTACTCTGGTGCGCGAGAAAGGTCGTGAGTGTGAGGGCGGCGTGCACGATAGAGAGTCCGTCGTTACAAGTTTCTTCTCATCGTTTCCGACGACCTTTCATTATACGGCAAAGGCCCGCCCGGTGCCGAACGCGGAGGTCGCTTCACGGCACGAGGACGATTTTTCCCGCCGCTCCTGGCTCGAGGATTTCTTTGTGGGCACGCGCCGCTTCGCCGAGCGGCAGCTCTTTCGCCACCACGGGGCGCAGCGTGCCGTTCTCCAGGCCTGCAATCAGCCCCGCATGAATGTCCGCTTCTTCGGCAGAGGTGATTCCCCAAAGCGTGAATGCGCGAATCGAGCCGCGGCGTGCCATTAGTTCGCGCGCGTTGATGGTGACTTCGCCGCGGTTGCCGATCACGATCACGCGTCCCCGAGTTGCAATTAGCTTCAAATCGTGCGCTAAGTTCACGTTCGCGAGCATTTCCAGAATGATGTCCACGCCGCGCCCGCCCGTCGCTTTCAGGATGTCGTCCTGATAGCCCGCCTTGCGGTGATCGAACACCTGGTGTGCACCTTCGCGCTTCACCAGGTCGAGCCCTTTCGATGTCCCCGCGGTGCCAAAAACCGTGAGCCCCATCGCGCGCGCCATCTGCACGCTGGCGGTGCCCACACCGCCGCTCGCTCCATGCACCAGCACGGTTTCCGAAGAGTGGGCTTTCGAGGAATGAATCAGCGCATGGTACGCGGTTCCATACGGCACCCACACGCCCGCGCCCTGGCTGAAGCTGATGTTCGCTGGGAGCGGATGCACCTGCTCTTCGAGCGCCAGCGCATATTCGGCGTAAGCGCCCGTGACGGTCTTCGCGGTGTATACGCGGTCGCCTTTCTTTACCTTCTTGACCCCGTCACCGACAGCCTCAATCATGCCCGCGCCATCCGATCCTGGCGTGTAGGGAAGCGGGGGCTTCTGCGCGTAGGTGCCGGTGCGCATGTACGTGTCGTAGGGATTCACGCCCGCCGCGTGAATACGCACCAGCACTTGTCCGGAGCCCGGTTGGGGCGTAGGCGCTTCTTCGAGTTTGAGAACTTCGGGCCCCCCGAATTGACCAACGAGAATGGCTTTCATGATTTGTCTCCGACGAATGCAACGGCGCCGCGTAAGCTTCCGGGCGCCAGATTAAGAAGAAACCACGGGCGAGAGAAGCGGGAACCGAGAACCGGCTAAAAATGGTCGTCTGCGCCGATCGCGGCCCCTTCTTTTTCCACCAGTCCGGCTGAGCGCCCCCAAGCCGTTGTCTGCCAATTGTCTTTTCCTTTCGCGCCAGGCATCCAGGGCGGCAAAGACAGGCTCAAATATTCTGCCAGCGCGAAAAGATAAGGCTCGTACATATTCCGCAACTCGGTGAGCCGTTTGCCTATTTCCACGGCGTCGCACGATTTCAGGCCAGATTGCGCGAGCATGTTGGCAATCCGCTTCAGGTCCTCGGCAGGAAGGCGATCGTAGGGAAGCACGCGCGGCTGCGTCTTGAAAACTTGCGAAAGATCAACCGCGGCATGCCGCGCGATGGCAAAGGTCAACTCCGCTTGCCGCCGGCACGTATCCGTCGCTGCCACTTTCACCAGCGCGCAGCTATCCAGAATCGCCGTCAATGCGGCGATCCACGATTGATTATCGTGCTGCGAGCGGAAGAATGCCAGCACCGGATAAGAGAGATGGCTCTCCATCAGCTCTGCCGCCCAGTATTCCCAGTCCTTAAAAAGCAACTGCAGCGCCTCGGCGCCCCCGGGATAGGCATGCCGCCGCAAAAGCTCTCCAGCCGTTGGAGGCGTGCCCGCGCGTGCGTCTAGCAGCGAAATGTTCACCTCGCGCTTCGAGAATGATCCGTAGATGAACGGCAAATAGCCAATCACTGCCGCGAGAAATCCGAACCCGAAGCCTGCTTCTGTGACCACCAGAACACGAGCCAAGCTTGTCTGCGGCACAACGTCGCCGAGCCCTAAGGTAAAGAAAGTTGTTCCGCTGAGATAAATATCCGTCGCGAAACCGGGCTGCCCCCCGTTCATGTTGACAGCCGACCCCGCCCCAAACTGCATCAAGCCAAAAGCCAGGACCAAGCCAACCGCCCACACGCCAACCAGCACGAGCAGCGAAAGCGGCCCGTAGAAGCTGAGTAACGCCTCGCGCCTCTTACGTGAGCGGATCAGCTGTGTGACGAATTTCCAGTTCCTCCAGGTGAATTTATAGAACACGCGCGCGAGCCGGAACTTTCGTGTAACCCGGCGGGGAAGAATGATGGATTCAAACGCGTCCCACAGCACAATCACAAAAATGGCGGAACCTGCGGCGAACGCCCCCGGAGCGGGAATCATGTGCGGCATTGTACTCATTTAGCTCGATTCGTGACTTTTTGGTGGTCTAAAAACGATTCGAAAAATCGCCATCCCCGATGCGGCGAAAATACCTGGGACTTCCCCCTGAGTTTTTCAATGAGCCCGGCTCTTTTTCCCGCCAACTGCCAACTGCTGACGGTCAACTTTTGTTACGGGACCAGTCGCGCGCTTACGCTGATCTCCGCCTTGAACAGCTTCGAAACCGGACAGCCCGTCTCTGCGTTCTTCACCGCCGCATCGAATTTCGCCTGATCCGCACCCGGAACGTGCGCCACCAGATCCAAATGACTCCTGGTAATGGCAAATCCGTCCGGCAATTTTTCCAAGGAAATCGTCGCCATGGTTTCGAGCTTGCTCGCCGTCATCCCGGCATTTCCTAGTTGCGCGGAAAGCGCCATGGTAAAGCAGCCGGCGTGCGCCGCGGCCAGCAGCTCTTCGGGATTCGTCCCGACGCCATTTTCAAAACGCGTGCTGAAGGAATACTGCGTCTGATGGAGCACCCCGCTGTCGGTCGAAATCGTCCCTTTGCCGTCTTTTAATCCGCCCTGCCAAACCGCTGAGCCTTTACGCTGCATGATGTCTCTCCTCTGGTGTCATCCTGGCCTTGACTTGCCTGAAATTCGATTCACGGGCGCGGCGGAACGGTATATTTTCCAGTCGCCGCGGTCGAAGCACCTTTGCCTTTTGCGCTGCCTGCGGCAGCGGCGTCCGCAGCGGATAGATGACTCATGCTCTGGCTAACCCGATAGATTTGTATGTCGATGCTGAGGTCTGCGTCTCGTATCCATTTCTGAGTGGTGAGCGGACGCGCTTGGCCCGCATGACGGGCCTTGGCGTCGCGATCCAGCGCATCGTCAATCTCGCTCAGCGAATTCATGGGTTGAAACTGAATATAAGCGGGCAACGGAATCCCGGACTGTGCCTGGTAGAACATCCACGGCGTGTCGATGTCGTTGGTTTCATACATCCGGGCCCGCGTGCGCACGGCCTCCGCAAACTCGTCCTCGTAGCCCGCGCGGAATTGGAAAATGGAAACTCGCACGAAATTCGCTTTCGCCAGGTCAATTTTGTTCAAGCGGTAGCCGAGATCATCGCGCCGGAAAGCCAGCACCGTTCGCGTGGCCGAGACGAAGTCCGCCAGTTTCTGCTGCAGCTTTACGATTTCCGGATGCCCGTCCAACCCTTGGGCCAAGTCCCCTCCCGCTCGTTCGATGTCCGCGAAGTTGTCGAACCCGTCGAAGTACAGCACGTGCGGGCCCCCGGTCACGGCTTCTAGCGCCGTCCAATAAATCGGGATTTTTGCATCCGTGTAACCCTGCACGATGTCCGCCTCGGTCTGCTCGTAAGCGGTTTCTTTGCCGGGGAGCAGATCAGCCCGGTACAAGAGCAGCGTGCTCGGCGTCACCCCGGTTTCAGGCGTCGGTGTAACGTTTTGTGCCTCAGCGGACTGGCAGCCTGCCAGCACCGCCCCGCTGAGCAGCGCCACAAAGCTTGCGCGAATCGTAAACAGGCGCAATTTCACGGGAGCCTCCTCGTCCTCAGCTGGGTGGAAGAAAGGGTTCAGTCTACCATTTGTGGAAAATAAAGAATGCCGCGGCCACAATGAGGACGAAACCGACGCCGTAGTTCCACTTGAAACGGTCATGCAAATACAAAATCGAAAACACCGGAAAAATCGAAAGGGTGATGATCTCCTGAATCGTCTTCAATTGCGCCGGCGTGAATTCATACGATCCGAAGCGGTTTGCCGGCACCTGGAAGCAATACTCGAAGAAAGCAATGCCCCAGCTCACCACAATCACTTTCCACAGCGCCTCGCTGCGGAATCTCAGATGCCCATACCACGCTACGGTCATAAAAATATTCGAAATCATCAGCAAAAGAATCGTTCGCATTCCGGTGGGCGCTCCTTGGCCTCATATGCTGTTTACGTCTGTTGCTCACGGCACGAAATTTGGACGGAAATGGGTTCGTGTAAGTTCTCAAAGTTATCCGGGGGGATCGCGCGGCCATCATCTTGCAACGCAAGAATATAGCCTTCTATAAGCATGGCCTTCAAACGTCGAGCGTGAGCGAAACCAGGTCCGCATGCGTCGGGGGAGGAAGCGGCGGCATCTTCGAGCGGTCCACGGGATGGTAGAGCGTATCGCGCTCTTTCGGCACGCGCCCTGCCGCGCGAATCAGCCGTTCCAACTCAGCGCGAGGCGTGAACTCCGAAGTCTTCGCGCCAGCGTCGTGATAAATCTTTTCTTCCACGACCGTGCCGTCCAGGTCGTTCGCGCCAAATCGCAGCGCAATTTGCGCGATGCTTGGCGTCAACATGATCCAGTACGCCTTGATGTGCTCGAAATTGTCCAGCAGCAGCCGCGACACCGCGATGTTCCGCAAATCCGCATAGCCCGTCGGCTTCGCAATGTGCGAGAGCGCTGTGTTGTCCGGATGAAACGCCAGCGGGATGAACGCCACGAAGCCGTGCGTCTCGTCCTGCAGCTCGCGCAGTTTCACCAGGTGGTCCACGCGCTCTTCTTCCGTTTCCACGTGGCCATAGAGCATCGTGGCATTCGACTTCAGGCCGACTTCGTGCGCCTGCCGCGCGATGTTCAGCCACATCTGCCCGCTCACCTTGTGGTCGCAAATAATCCTGCGCACGCGCGGATGGAAAATCTCCGCGCCGCCCCCCGGCATGGAATCCACACCGGCTTCTTTCAGCTTCACGAGTACTTCCCTCACGCTCAGCTTCGAAATCCGCGCGAAGTAGCCCACTTCCACCATCGTGAACGCTTTCAAGTGCACGCCCGGGCAGCGTTTTTTCAGCCCGCGCAGCATCTCCAGGAAATATTCGAACGGCAGGTCGGGATGCAGCCCGCCCACAATGTGAAATTCGAGCGCGCCTTCGCGCATCCCCTGTTCGGCGCGCTGGTAGATCTCCTCCAGCGCGAAGTTGTACGCTCCCGGCGCGTCCGGGTCGCGGCCAAACGCGCAGAGCTTGCAGTGCGCCACGCAAATGTTGGTCGGATTGATGTGCCGGTTGACGTTGTAATACGTCACGTTGCCGTGCTTTTTCTCGCGCACATAATTCGCCAGCCAGCCTACCGCCAGCAAATCCGGCGAGCGGTAGAGCGTAATGCCGTCGTCGAAGCTCAGCCGCTCCCCGGTCAGCACTTTTTCGCTGATGGGCTTCAACCCCTCGTCGGTAATCGTCGGTTCTCTCATTTCAAATCCGTCGAAATTTTCAGACGCGCCAAAATGCCGCGGCCGCGCCCCAGAACAGCAGAAACAACATACTAATATAGCCGTTCACTGTGAAAAACGCAGCGTCCAGCTTGCTCAAATCATCCGCTTTCACCAGCGAATGTTCATACGCGAGCAGCGCCGCAACGACCGCGATGCCCGCCCACGCCGGCCAGGGCAATCCGAAGCCGAGCGCCAGCCAGGCAAGCAGCGCGATCACCCCAAAGTGCATTCCTCTGGCGATCCCGAGCGCATTCGCAATTCCGAACTTCTTGGGAACAGAAAACAGTCCCGCCTCTTTGTCGTAATCAATGTCCTGGCATGCATACAGCACATCGAATCCGCCCACCCACAGCGTTACCGCGGCAGAAAGAATCAGTATCCGCCAATGGAGGCCGCCGGTAATGGCAATCCACGCCGCCGCCGGAGAAATTCCCAGCGCAAATCCCAGAAAAAGATGCGACCAATTCGTGAATCGCTTGGTGAAGGAATAAAAAAACAGAATGGCAACGGCCACCGGTGCGAGCTTCAGCGCCAGCGGATTCAGTTGCCACGCCGCTACAAAAAATATCGCTACGGCGAGCACGGTGAAAAACCACGCAAATCCCACCGAGACCGCCCCCGTCACGAGGGCCCGCCGCTTGGTCCGCGGATTCTCGCGGTCGTAACGGAGGTCCACGATGCGGTTCATGGTCATCGCCGCCGACCGCGCGGCTGCCATGGCCACCACAATCCAGAGAATCTGCCCCGTCGTCGGCCAGCCGCGCCGTGTCGCGCGCGCCGCCAGCAGCGCCCCGGTCAACGCAAAGGGCAGCGCAAACACGGAGTGCTCGAACTTGATCATCTCCAGCACCGTGCGTATGCGGCTTCTGCTCATGGCGGCGTACTGTGCTCCATTCGGTCTGAATCTAACCTTCTAAATTCCGTCAAAAATGCGGAACCCTTCCCCTCTTCTCCCTGAACTCTACTGTCTGCTGTTCCCTGTGCTCTCTGGTCGTAAATCTTTTTCTTTTCTTTCTTTTTTCGTGGCTAAATTGAGTCTTACAGCCGCCTTCTAGCAAGTCAAGCCGCAGTAACGCGGTTCGCCAATGATAGAATTTCGAGCGGTTGAATTGCATGAATCAAACGGACTTACTGAAAATCCTGGAATCGGTGCGCGGCGGCAAACTTTCCCCCAGCGCGGCCCTCGAGCGGCTCAAGCACCTGCCCTTCGAAGATCTCGGCTTCGCCAAAGTGGACCATCACCGCGCCCTGCGCCAGGGCTTTGCCGAAGTCGTCTTTGCCAAAGGGAAGACGCCGCAGCAAGTCGCCGGAATCGTCCGCGCGATGCTTGGGAAGAAAGCTTCGCACCACAACGTTCTCGTCACCCGCGCCGACGCCAAAGTCTTCGCCGCGGTCAAAAAAGCCAACGGCAAAGCCGCGCGCGCCGCCAAATTTCATCCGCTCTCCGGCGTCATTACCATCGAGCGGAGCAACGAAATCCCCGGCAAGGGGCGGATCCTGGTGGTCTCCGCAGGCACGAGCGATATTCCCGTCGCCGAAGAAGCCCTGCTTACCGCGCGCATGCTGGGCAACCGCGTCGACGAGCTCTACGACGTCGGCGTCGCCGGCATTCACCGCCTCCTCGAGCATCGCGAAAGCAAGCTGGCACAAGCCCGCGTCATCATTTGCGTTGCCGGAATGGAAGGCGCGCTTCCCAGTGTCGTCGGCGGTCTCGTCGCCGCGCCGGTCATTGCTGTGCCTACGAGCGTCGGTTACGGCGCCAGCTTTGGCGGCATCGCCGCACTCCTCGGCATGCTCAACTCCTGCGCCTCCAACGTCACCGTCGTCAACATCGACAACGGTTTCGGCGCCGCCTGCGTCGCTTCCTGCATCAACCGCTTCTAGCGGAATGCGGAAACCCTCGGCGAACCTTTGCGTCCTCGGTGCCTCTCGGTCATCGCCGGCATCCCCTCGAACTTTCTTCGTCTCGATTCGCGCCCGCCGCCCGAGCGCCAATTTTTTGTCATGCTTTCCATACATTGCGACACGCGGAATCCTCGTCCGCAGCACGCGGGCAATCAATTGTAAAAGTTTTCCATCGCCGAGCACCGCTGCTGAACGAAATGCCGGCGCATTCACCTGCTCCAGTATTTCGCACGCTGCTGCCAGCGGCTCCACGAACACCGCTTGTTCATCGCTCACCGAATCCGGCACCGCGTGCAGATTTTCCAGCGGAAGCGCCAGATACTCCGCAAACGCTCCATCATGCGCTACAATCCTCAGCACGGTCCGCCGCGCGCAATGCGTCTTCAAACCGCGCTTGCAAAACTCGCACCGCGGTTTGAAACCATAGGAAGAGCATGTGACGTTGATCTCCCCGCAAACCCGCCTCCCCATCCATTTCTTGCGCTCGTTAGAGGAAACGCTCGCAACTTCCGCGACCTCTCCCACAAACTCATGCCCCGGCGTCCCTCGAAAATCATGGTATCCGCGCAAGATCTCCACGTCGGTGTTGCAAATTCCCGCCAGCCGCACGCGCACCAACGCCCACCCGCGGGCGCAACTTCGGTACGGACCTTTCAACCGTCCGCAACCTTCCAATCGCGACGCACCCTTCCCGTCCCCTACTCTACAAGGCCTTAAGCAGAATAAAGCGAAATTCGTCACGGCACGACTTTAGCCGTGCCGAAAGGTGCCCCATAGCGGGGTGGCAACCCCTGGGGTTACCGCCCATACCCCGCATTGATGAACTCATCCACGTCCTTGTGCAGCTTGTGATGCTCTTTCTCGTCGATGTACATCATGTGCCCCGCTTCGTAGTAAGCGAAACTCACATTCTTCCGCACCGATGGCTCCAGGTTCATATGCGCAACCGTGTTCTCGATCCCATTGAACGGCGTGGCCACGTCGTAGTAGCCACAAAGCACCAGCACTTTCAGGTACGTCTGCTGCGTCATCGCCGCGCGCAGAACTTCCGCCACTTCCGTGTTGCCCGTCTGGTCCCACGGCCGCACGTTGGCTGTCACCGTGTAATAAGCGTCGCTGTCCCACTTGAGTTCGCGGCGCACATAATCATGAAACGTGGCAACAAAAGCGCCTTCATAGGACGCTTCGCTCGGATCGTATTCCGGCCGCTCTCCGGCCGCGTCCACATCCATACCCTCGAAGCGCGAGTCGAGCCTCCCGACGGTGCGCCGTTTGTCACGTTCCAGTTCCTTGAACCAACGGAACGGGCTGATGCGCAGGTTGGTCTCTTCGATGTACTTGGGGGTAAGCCCGGTAAAGCGCGCCAGGTCCGCAACCACCTTCTGACGCTCCGCCGCGGAAAGCGCATCGCCTTTTTCGAGCGCTTGGGCATATTCGGTATGCGCGAATTCCCGCGCTTGCTGCGCAACCTCTTCGATCGTGAGTTTCTGCAAGTCTGGTTGCAGCAGCTGGTGGTACCAAGCGGTTGTCACATACGTCGGCAGAAAAAATTCGAATCGGTTGTCGGCGCCCCAGTTCGAGAACGCTACCGAAGAAAGCAGCACAATCCCGCTCAAATAAATCTGATGGCGCTCCTGCAAAACACCAGCAAGCTCTGCCGACCGCGTCGTCCCATAGCTTTCGCCAATCAGAAACTTGGGCGAGGCCCAGCGCTCGCTCCGGGTAATGTACTCGTAGATGAAATCCGCAAACCAGTTGGCGTCCGCGATAATCCCGTGAAATTGGTTCGCGGCTTCGCCGGGTGCGGGCCGGCTGAATCCCGTTGAGATCGCATCGATAAAGACGAGGTCCGTGGCGTCGAGAAACGAATCTTCATTGTCGGTCACCGTGTACGGCGCGGGCACGCCGTGGCCGTCCGGCGTCAAAACCACGCGCTTCGGCCCCAAGGCCATGTGCGTGAACAGCGACGCCGAACCCGGCCCGCCGTTGTAAACAAAGCTGATCGGCCGTTTCGCGATGTCCGTTACCCCCTCTTTGATGTACGCCACGTAAAACATCGTGGCTTTCGGCGTGCCGTCATCCGCTTTGATGATGTAGGTTGCCGCGGTTGCCGTGTACTTGATTTCTTGCCCGGCAATGCGCGCAGAGTGATGCGTCATTGAAGATTTTTCTTCCGCGATCGGGGGATGCTGCGCCTGCTTCCCTTGCGCGTTTTCCGGTGGCGTGGGCGTCGGTTCCGGCGGCCTCTCTGTCCGCTGGCGTTGTTGCGGGGGTTGCTGCGCAGGAGGAACGGTCATTTGCTGCGATGGCGATTCACCAGGCCGCTGCGGATCGCTTTGGCTCCTCGCCGCGGGTGCAACCAGCAGCGCGCAAACTCCAACCAGGGCGCACACGTTTCGTCTCATCTCCCACCTCTCGGTCTTCCTTTCAGAAATTCTCGATCAAAATCAGGGATCTGGCAGATTGAAGGCTCCGCCGACTCCGCGAAACCTCTGATATGGACGGATGAAAACTTCCTGCAGTTTCACTTCGCGCTAGGTTTCAGATTTTCCGCGAATTGAGCGGCGGCGCGTGACAGCAACTTTCTCGAAAAGTTCAAATTTCGCTTCCAGTCGGAGCAATCGGCGGTCAAGTTCCTGGCAGGTCTCGGCTAGATGGTCCACCTGGCTTGATACTCGGTCCACGCGATCCTAAATCAAGACGATCCTGCGAATGGCACCCACAGCCTCACGGGCCCAGCTCACCTCTTTCTCCTCATCTGGCGGAGGACCCGATCTACATGAGCGATAGTTTCGTCGAGTCTTCTAATCATCCTGCCGGCCGCGCGGCTGGCCTGTTTAGCGAGCACGCTCAGCTCCTCTTCACTCTCGACCGGGATATCGAGGTACACGTCGATGGCGTCACGGACTTCCTGCGAAAAGGATTTCCCTCGGAGCCTTGCGCGGCGGGCAAGCCGCTTTTTTTGCTCCGGTTTCAGATGAATCAGTGCCGTGGCCAAGTCATGCTCCCGCAACGCATCTACATGCGGCGAAGCGGCGAACATCTTTCATCGCTCTACTCGTACCGCAGCGCCACGATGGGATCCACTCGCATGGCGCGGTGCGCCGGCACGTACGCCGCCACCAACGCCACCAGAATCAGCAGTAACGCCACGCCCAGAAACGTAATCGGATCGTGCGTCCCAACGCCAAACAGCAAGCTGGTCAAAAAGCGCGCCACCACAAACGCTCCTGCCAGCCCAATCACCACGCCCGCCGCCGTCAGCTTGAAGGTCTGCATCAGAATCATGCTGCGCACATTTCCCGCCTGCGCTCCGAGCGCCATGCGCACGCCAATTTCCTGCGTCCTCTGGCTCACCGCGTAACTCATTACTCCATAGATGCCCACCGCGGCGAGCACCGCCCCCAGGATGGCAAAAATCCCAACCAGCATCGCGGAGAATCGCCGCGGCGAGACGGAGCCTCGGAGCAGCTCTTCCATGGTCATCACATGGGTTACCGGCAGGTCCGGAGCTGCCTTGTGAATCACCTCCGTGACCGCAGCGGCCAGCGTCAAAGGATCGGTCGCGGTCCGCACCACTACATA
Organism: Acidobacteriota bacterium; assembly: GCA_003223245.1. Lineage (GTDB taxonomy): Bacteria > Acidobacteriota > Terriglobia > Acidiferrales > UBA7541 > Acidiferrum. The sequence continues at coordinate 141,358 of QHYI01000130.1, read as the reverse complement.
AGGAGTCCAACCGCCCACGAAGTACACGTCAAAGGTCGGTGCGCCATCCAGGCCGAACTGGTGCACATTTCCAACGATTCCAATGATTGTGCTCCAGCACGGTTTGGGATCGAGCGAGCACAGATTGATGCGTTTCCCGATGGCATCGCCTTTGGGCCAAAAGCGCTTCGCCATGGTCTCGTTGATCACACCTCTCGGCACTTTCCAGTCGTCTTCGGTAAACAAGCGGCCCTCCCGCAAGGGAATGCCCGCGGTCGAAAAATAGTTGAGGCTCACGGTTCGAAACTGCACAAGCGGCCGCGCACCAGCATTAGGGATCGGCTGGCCCTCGATTACAAACCGTGATGCCTGGCCAAATTCATTGCTCAAGGGCAGATCGTCAGTGCCCGCGGCATCCTTCACCCCCGGGAGCGCGCGGATCTTCTCCGCGATTTGCTCGAATTGCAGGGATTGCTTCTCCTGAATTTGGATCCAATCTTGTTGCGAAAGCTTGCTGGCCTCCGTAAAGGGTATCGCCGCTTGCTGTACTTCCATCGTCAGGATGTGGTCCACGCGGAAACCCGGTTGCACGTCCAGCAAGTGCTGGAAACTCCGCAGCAGCAGTCCTGCTCCGACGAGCGGCACAAGCGCCATGGCAATCTCGGAGATGACCAGGAGATTGTGCGTCCGGCGAGCGCCTGAGCCGCTCGTCGCTTTGCTTCCTTGCTTGAGAACTCCCGCGAGGTTTGCGCGAAGCGCGCGCAGCGCCGGAAGCAGCCCGCAAATGATTCCCGCGGCCACGCAAACCAGGGCCGTAAACGCCAGCACCTGCCCGTTCACGCCACTTTCTCGCAATACGCCAAGATCTGCGGGCGCCAACGCCATCAAGACCCGCAGGCCGCCAACCGCCAGCAGTAATCCGAGCGCCCCGCCACCGAGCGACAGCAACATGCTTTCGGTCAGCAATTGCCGCGACAACCGCCACGCGCTTGCGCCCAATGCCGTGCGCAAGGCTACTTCTCGCTCCCTCCCGGCGTTCCGCACCAGCAGCAGATTCACGATGTTCGCGCACGCAATCAGCAACACCAGTCCCACAGCGCCCGAAAGGACCAGGAGGATGCTTCGTAATTTCTCAGCCGATAGGTCCTCCATGCGCTCGACGAGCACGCCGAAAAATTTGTGCGAATCCGGGTACTCGACGGTTTCCTGTTGGTTCAGGCGGTTCATTTCATCTTGGGCTTCGGCCAGCGTAACCCCGGGCTTGAGCCGCGCGACGCCGATGAAGGCGTGATGGACGTGCTCGCTCAAGTCATCCGCATACTGCCCAATGGGCATCCAAAGGTCCGGCCAGCGCAGCAGGCGAAAATCCGCCGGCAGCACGCCCTCTACCGCATAACGCTGGTTGTCGAGCGTGATCACTCGCCCTACCACGCCGGGATCGCCTCCAAACCGGCTCTCCCACAGCCGATGACTCAAAATCACTGCCGGAGCGCTTCCCGCCCGACCCAAGCAAGGGGAACAGGCCCACACTTGCGTAGCTCCCCAGCACCCGCTGCGGCTCGCCTTCGCCGGTCAGATTGAATCCCTGGGTGAGTTGGACGTAAGCTCCCATTTCCGAAAAGCTCGAGTTTTGCCGCTTCCAGTCGGCATAATCTCCCGGCGACAATCCGGCACGCGGTACTTGCGGCTGATAGGTATTCCAGATTTGCACCAGGTTTTCCGGCTGCGGGTAAGGCAGGGGCCGCAACAGCACGTTCTCCACTACGCTGAATATCGCGGTATTGGCTCCAATGCCCAGTGCCAGCGTCAACATCGCGACTGCGGCAAAGCCCGGGTTCTTGCTCAGCGTGCGGACGGAGTATCGGATATCTTGGCCTAGGTTTTCTATTGGATGACCCCTTCCCACCTTGGATTACTCTAGCCGTACGCGCCGGTTTCCGCTAGCGCAGCGCGGCGGCGAGTGTCTTGAGAAGTAAAGGTTCCTCGTGGGGAAATACAGTCCGCAAATCGAGGACCAGGCGATCTTCTTCCACGCGCGCAATGACGGAAATCCCCGCCGGCGCGCGGCGCAGACGCTGCCCGAGCTTTGCGGCGGAATAGCGAGCGCTGGCAATGCGAACCACTTTGCTGGGCAGCGATTGTGTTGGAGTCGAGCCGCCTCCGGCCAGCGAAGCTCCGTCTACCACCTCGATCTCCACTTCGTCTCGCGGTAGCTCCGGGCGCAGCTCGCGGATGAAATTCTCCGCGCGGCGCTGCAATTCCTGTGGCGTCACGCGAATCATCCGCATCACCGGAATTTCGTCCCACGCCGCGCGCAGATACGCGCCGAGCGTGACTTCCAGCGCTGCAGTCGTCAGTTTGTCCACCCGCAGTGCGCGGAACATCGGATGCCGCCGCACGCGTGCAATCAAATCTTTTTTCCCAGCAAGGATTCCCGCCTGCGGCCCGCCGAGTAACTTATCTCCGCTAAAGGTCACAATCCCAACGCCCGCCTCCACGCTCTGCCGCACCGTCGGCTCGCTGATCCCGTGCTCGGCCAAGTCGGTGAGGCAGCCGGACCCAAGATCCTCCACTAGAGCAATTCCCGTGCGCTCGCTCAACGAGACAAGTTCTTCAAGCGACGGTTTGTCCGTGAATCCGGTTACTTTGAAATTCGATGGATGCACGCGCAGCAACAACCGCGTTTTTTCGTTGATCGCCTTCTCATAATCCGCGAGCCGTGTGCGATTCGTCGTTCCCACCTCGCGCAACTGTGCCCCGCTCTGCTCCATGATTTCCGGGATGCGAAACCCGTCGCCAATCTCAATCAGTTCGCCGCGCGAAACAATCACCTCGCCGCCGCGCGCAAACGCCGCTAGCGTGACCAGCACCGCTGCCGCGCAATTGTTCACCACCATCGCGGCTTCCGCTCCCGTGAGCCTCTTCAGCAGTTCCGCCGTATGCACGTCGCGTTTCCCTCGCGATCCCGCTTCCAGGTCATATTCGAGATTCGAATATCGCGTCGCCGTGCGGCGAAATTCTTCCACTACGCCTTCCGGCAGCGGCGCGCGTCCCAGATTCGTGTGCAAAATCACGCCTGTCGCGTTAATCACCGGCAGCAGCGACCGCGCCAGAATCCGCTCTACCATCCTAGTGATGCGCTCTTCGAGCGATGCCGGATCGCACGCCACAGGAGAAATTTCCGCGAGAAGGGCGGTGGCCGCCTGCCCGGTGATGCGTCCTCGCAGGTCCTCCAGCACGGCGCGCGCAACTTCGACGACCAGATTGCGGTCCACGCGCTTCGCAAGCTCTGCCAGGCGCGGCTCGGCGAGCAGCTCGTCGACCGACGGAATCTGCCGCAGCAGTTCTGACTGTTCGGCCGAAATCCCTCGTTTGGTGTGCGACGCCATGCGCACATTTCAGCACAGAGCCGCCCACCCGGGCAATCCTGTCGGATGCGCATCCCACCCCCAAGAGGAATGTTTGTAGAGGGCACGGCTTTTTACCCTCCCGCGAACGGCAGCCATGCCGCAAGCCACAAGATGGCCATACCTTTAGCCTGCCGCCCCCGGGCAGGTTACTCCGGCCCGGTCGAAGCCGTTAGGTTCCTCTCCATGTCGCATTCGAAGCACCTTTTCGCTCCGTGGTTGACGCTTTCCTCTCGTCACCCTAGCATGGAGCTCTCGGGAGCCTTGGCAAGAATGTCGACGATTGACGAAGATTTGGCCCAGATCGAAAAGGACATCCGCCAGCTCAAAATCGAATACGACCAGTTTTTCGGCGGCGGCCGGAAGAAGCCGCCCACCGATATTGAATGGCGGATCGATCTTTTGGTTAAGCGCTACAACGAGCGTGGCGGGGATATGAAGTCTCACCAGCGCTTCCGCTTCAACAACCTTACGCAGACCTACGCGAAATACAAAGACATCTTCCGCAAAAGAACGAAGCAGAAAGAAGAGGGCACCGTGCAGCGCCATTTCGGCGCCGCCGCGAAAGCCATCGAAGCGTTACGCGCCAAAGAACATGCCAAAGAGGAAGCGGCAGCTGCGGGAGGGGCGACATCCAAAACGTTTCGCATGACCTGTTCCGAGCCCGAAAGCGAGCCGGAAAAAGTCGAGCAGTTGTACGAGGCATTTCTCCAGGCCAAGCAACTCGCCGGCGAATACACGGGAAACCTTTCACGCTTTAGCTTCAATCAGTTTGTCCTGAAGAAGACCAAAGAACTACAAAAGCAAAAAAACTGCAAAGACGTAGAATACGTCGTCGAAACCGTGGAAGGCCAAGTCAAGCTCAAGGCCTTGGTGAAGGCCTAGGAAACTAAAAGTTCAAAGTCAAAGGTTAAAAGCCTCGGATGGATGGTGGGTTTTTGCCCTTGCGACTCTTCCCTGTTCGTTTCGCTTGGCCTTGCAACTTTTGACTTGCAACTCCCCTGCAAACTTCACCGTTATTCCCCAGATTTCTACATCGCTCGACTTTCGTAAACCGCACCAGGCGCTTACACTGTTCTGTTTCCTTCACGGAGGGATGCATGCCCGTAGAGCGCGCGCTCCTCAGCGTCTTTGACAAAACAGGAATTGTGGCTTTCGCGAAGCGTCTGGCAACTCGGAAAATCGAAATTCTCTCGACTGGGGGAACCGCGAAACTCCTGCGCGAGAACGGAGTCGGCGTTCGTGACGTTTCCGACTTCACCGGCTGGCCCGAAATGCTCGGCGGGCGCGTGAAGACGCTGCATCCCAAAGTCCACGGCGGCCTGCTCTTTCGCCGGAAGCATGCAGACGACCGCAAGCAAGCGACCGAACACGGCATCTCGTCCATCGACCTAGTGGTGGTGAATCTGTATCCCTTCGAGGCCACCGCCGCGAAGGCCGGAATCACCGGCGAGGAACTTATCGAGCAGATCGACATCGGCGGTCCCACGATGCTGCGTTCGGCGGCGAAAAATTTCGAAAGTGTGACCGTGGTATGTGATCCCGCGGATTTTGAGCGCGTGGCCAAAGAAATCGACAGCCTCGGCGACACTACGCTCGAAACTCGGCTGGAGCTGGCAAAAAAGGTCTTTGCGACTACCTCGCGCTACGACGGCATGATTACCATGGAATTGGAACGGCTGAGCGCGGCCCGGGTGCAGGTCGAGCTAGGAACAAAGCCGGCGCTGCCCGCGCGCGTGCATCTCGCGCTGCGAAAGCAGCAGGAATTGCGCTACGGCGAAAATCCGCATCAAGCCGCCGCGCTGTATGTGCCCGCCGGTCACGCGCCCGAAGGGCTGGCCGCCGCGAAGCAGGTTCAGGGCAAAGAGCTCTCCTACAATAATTTCGTCGACCTCGAAGCCGCGCGCAGCCTCGCCGCGGAATTCCAGAATCCCGCGGCGGTCATCATCAAGCACAACAATCCTTGCGGCACGGCGGAACAAGCTTCCCTGCGTGACGCGTATTGGAAGGCGCTGGCCTGCGATCCGGTCTCGGCGTTTGGCGGCGTCCTGGCTTTCAATCGCGAAGTGGACGCGGCCACCGCGGAAGAAGTGGCCAAGCTCTTCGTGGAATGCATCGCCGCACCGGGATTCGCGCCACGTGCCAAAGAAATTTTTTCCGCGAAGAAAAATTTGCGGCTGTTGGAGTTGCCCCCCGGCGGACTTGCCCCTGAGCGAGAGCTGCAACTCAAGCGCATTCTCGGCGGAATGCTGGTGCAGCATCCGGACACCGGTGAACTCCATGACAACGAACTGCGCATCGTGACCAAGCGCGTGCCTTCCCAGGAAGAAATGCACACTATGCGCTTTGCCTGGAAGGTCGCGAAGCACGTGAAGTCCAACGCCATCGTTTTCGCGAAAGACGGCGCGACCGTCGGCGTGGGCGCCGGACAAATGAGCCGCGTCGACTCCGTGAAAATCGCGGTGATGAAAGCGCAAGTGCCGCTGGCAGGGAGCGTCGTAGCTTCCGACGCCTTTTTCCCGTTCCCCGATGGCGTTGAGGAAGCGGCCAAGGCCGGCGCGACCGCAGTCATTCAGCCGGGCGGCTCGGTGCGCGATCCGGAAGTCATCGCCGCCGCGGACCGCCTGGGCCTCGCGATGGTGTCGACCGGCATGCGCCATTTTCTGCACTGAAAAATAGGGCCGGGGCTTGCATCTTAAGAAACCTTGTGCCAACTTGTGTGGTCACAAAACAATTCGCGGTGCATACTCAGGGTGTAGGTACTTGGAGAAATCGGCCGATGAGAACCGAGAGCAAACTCGCGAGGCAGAAAAAAGCCGCAAGAAAAATAGCAGAAACTTTGTATGTCTCCTTGCAACAGTTTTCAAAAGAAGAACAGGACCGCCGTATGAAGGAAATCCACAGAATGGCGATGAACGTTGACTCTAAGCCGAGTGGAAAACCTTCCAAGCGCTCTTCCACTCGGGGGAACCGTCGCGTATCCCGGCCTGCCGCAACCGTTCGGTAAACCTCCGCGCGTGCTTGGCCCTAATGGCTTCAAATGAGTGGCCCTCTCACCTACACAACGAACATCTCTGTCGCCAAAGCGTATAGATGGCAAAGAAAGCGTTCCATCCGGCGTCGTGGACCGGGCCAGCCAATCTTCCGCGCGAAAGTCTTTTGATCAATCTGCGCAAATCCGTTGCCGTGGACAGCATACTGCAACGCGCCCGGATCGGGCGTTCGCGGCATAACGTAGAGGATGTCGTCTCATGCTCATGCGTGCCGCGAGAAGCCGTCGCCTTTCAGGCGACAGAGTGATCACAAACCCCAAAAGTAGCGCAAAGTTTCTCCCGCTTAAGCCCTTCTCCATGTGCGATTTCGACCGTGCCAGCGGTTCAGCGCTGGGTGCTTGTGCCGAGCAAATCTCCGTCAGGCGCGCCGCATCACTCCCGAGTCCCTGGTTGCTGTTTTGCGCCGCAGGGCTGGCCGGGGGAAGATGCCGATCGAGCGTTAGCGGATCGTTATGAATTTTGGCTCCATCCCAAAGGAGACCCTTGCTGCTGGGTTTGATCCGGCTCAAGCGGTTCCTTGGGTCCCGAATTACTAGCCTCAGCGGGATCAACTCCGGTAAAATTTCTATGTTCATTTGCTTGCCTATGGAGGTTGCTTATGGCCGTTGTCAGTCCTTTGACAAAAGAAAAAGCTGCGCCAGAGCTGCGCGCTGTCTACGAAGAGTTGCCCAAAAAATTCGGCAAAATGCCCGCGATTTTCGGGCTGATGGCCCACCGGCCGAACGTGCTGAAGAATTTCCTGCCTTTGTTCGGGGCCATCATGAACGAAGGCGCGGTCGAAGCGCGCTACAAAGAGCTGGCCTACCTAAAAACGTCGCTGCTCAACGGGTGCGAATATTGAACGCGCGCGCATATCGCTTCGTCGAAGCGAATCGGCATTACCGACGAACAGATCCAGGCACTCGAGTTTTATGAGCGCAGCCCGCTCTTTGATGAGAAGGACAAAGCCACGCTTTTGTACGCCGAGCGCGTAACGCGCGGAGCGGCCGCGATGCGCACGGGCACGCTCGAGGAATTGCGGAAGTTTTTTGACGAAGCACAAATCGTGGAACTCACCATGGTCGTCTGTCTCGCGAATTTCACCAACCGCTTCAACGATGCCTTGCGGGCGATACCGGACTTGGGCGTTTAGGCGGGCCGCTCGGCTGCGTCTGTTTGACCGCTGGGGCCCTCCACATCGCGGAGTTGCGGCGGCCCTGGCTTACTTAGCAGGTGCGGCGGGAAGCGCGAGCAGGCGTTCTTTGTTAATTTTCAGCACGACGCCGGCGTTGCGGTCAGCAACCTCGCTCACTTTATACTCCGCCGCGGTGCCCAACACTTCCGCCACTTCCGGCGGGGTCAATGCATATTTCTCCTCAAGCCATGCAGCCATATTTGCGGTAGCGTCGCGGAAGGCGTCGTCAATCGACCCAGCCAGTCCTACGGCCATGATGTGCGTAGGAGACTCGACTCGCGGACCCGGCACGCGTTTTCCGGGGATTACGTCCGCGGTGAATTCGACGTCCATGGAAGTTTCAAGCGCGTTGCCGTTCAATTCGCCGTCGCCTTGGGCCGCGTGACCGTCCCCTAGATAAAGCAGAGCGCCAGGCGTCCGCACCGGCAAATAGATCGTGGCGCCCTCGGCCACTTCATTAAAATCCATGTTCCCGCCATAACCTCCCGAGTCGCCCGTACCTGGAGGCGCCGCCGCAGGAGGCGGAGCGGTCGCTACGCATCCCAGCATCGGCCGCAGCGGCACGGAATAATGTGCCAAATGTTCCGATGGTTTCCCGGGTGTTGCCACGCCGAGAGCCGTGTCCAAATGCCAGCGCACGGATTTTCCGCCGTCCTTCATTTTCACGGCGAGGCCGGTGTCCAGGCCGCGGGGGACGATCCCATCGTCGCTGATGGCCCAATCGCGGTTGAGGCGCACGCGCGTCAGATGCACCACCAGGGTGTCGCCCGGCATCGCCGTCTCCACGTAGAAAGGCCCAGTCTCTGGATTTCCTCCCAGGACGCGGGTCACACCTTTTTCGTCGGTTCCGCCAGCGTCCACAGTTGTTGTGTGAACGGTGTCTCCCGGCGAGATGGTCAGCACCGGCTTGTTCGCCGAGGAAAATTGGCGGTAAAACGTTGTGGGGACGAACTCGTGCCGTCTCGCTGGCCCCGTGCGCCGCTCTGGCGCAAGAGCCGCTGTGAACGCATGTGTTTCCGGACGAGTCGGGTCGCCTGCATCCGTAAACACGAATGTCCCGGACATGGTTCCCTCTTTCAAAGTGGCCGTGCACTCCTCCGTCCCGCCCTGCTCGTCTTTGGCAACAAAATGGATGGAATTGCCCGTGACGGTTCCCTCAAGCTTGTCGCCGCCAAAATCTCCTGTAAGTTTTCCCGCCTCCTCCTTCAAATGCATCTGGTAGAAAAGCGGGGTCCCGTAAACGTCCACAGTGATGATCCATCGGCCTGAGACGCTCGTGTTAGATGGATGTGCGGCCTCCTGCGGTTCCTCCGCGTGAGAGCCCTTTGCAGACACGATTCCAGAAGAAAGTAGGAAGAAGAGTGAAGCAAAAAGTGACGAAAGCTTGAGCATGTCCACACCTCGATCGGCAGATTCAATCAGAAAAACAGACAGAATACGAGGAATACGAAGAAAGCCGCCGGGAGTTCCCTAAAACTCAGTGACCTCAGGCTGGTTTTGGTGGGGGCTGGTAACAGACTATCCCTCCCTTCGCAGCGTTTTTTCGGTAACCGCGCTTAGCCGAACTCTGGCAATTCGTTCCGGGTGCAGGAGGACTTATTTAGGCCCGCCAAATATAGTTACGCTTCCGCTCGAAAGGAAAAGCCGCAGGGCTAGCGCCCTCGGCTACAGTGGCGTTGCAATATTTTGCGGGACTCCATAGCAGGTGTAGCTCATCGTGGGATGCTTTTCCATACCCACTTTCCATTTTCTGTTTTCTGCGTTTCCATCGGGAAATTTTCGGATTTGTGCCACCAGACGCCTTTCGGCCTGTAGCTGACAACAAAGAACATTTCTGCGTGGATTTCCGACGCTTGGATATTGGCGGGCTTGATCGAGATTGCTCGTCCACACGGAACCGCCATGTCATGCCCAGGAGACAAGATTTCAGCATAGGATTCAGGGAAATAGACGGTTGTGGGTTCCGCAAAATCTCTGTTTGTAGAAAGAGGTGTGTCAACGCGCATCACTTTGCATCCGGCTTTCACATCGTAAACAGACAACAAGCCGTTATTGGACAGATTGAACTTGGCTCCCATGAGGTCGTCAGGACGTAATGGACCAGAAACATCCGCGGATAGCTTGGGCATATTGGTTAGGACAAATTCAGCAACGATCAGGGTTAAGCAAGCCGCCACCCCAACCTGTTGCAAGGCTCGCACTAACCGTTTTCTTCGCGCGAACTGCAGGTCTTGCATATTTGCAGGTGGGGGCACTGCGGACTCGGACTCGTCGTCGGTCTCGGGGTTTTTCTCGAACAGCGGATGGGGTACAAAAGACGCAGGCGCTTCCATTTCGTATTTCAATACATCGGAGGGCTGATAGATGTATTCCTTGCCGCATTCATCGCAGCGGACCCCAAATGGTTTATCGACCTTCGGTCGAGGCCACACCGCGTCGGTCTCCCCCAATGGAATCCGGTGCACGGTAAAGAAATTGCCCCGCCCGTGAAACCAGTGGTTCTTACATACAACCACCCAGCAATAATTGCTGTTTACCCACATTTCCTTCGGAGGCTCTATCTTCTTTTCCTCGCCCGCAGTCTCTGCCGGTGCGGCAACTTCGACGGGAGCGGGATTCTCCTTCGCGGGGTCTATTTTCTGTTCACTCTTCTGTTCACTTTTCTGCTCAATTTTCTGTTCAATTTTCTGTTCAATGACCCCTGCCGCTCCAGCGGCGACGGCCACCTGAACGGAAGCGGGGTTGAGACAATCTCTGATTTGAGCGGCGGTAAAGCGCAGCGAAGGCTCTCGACGCAAACAGTTCCGTGCGATGTCGAAGAAGGGCTGAGGAATCGTGGATGGAACGGCGGGATCGTCTTGCCTTTCGGGAGATGAAACAGGAGTTTCGGGCGTGAGGACTTCGAGCAGCGTCACACCCAGAGACCAAATGTCCCATGAAGGAGCAACCGGCGCGGAGCCTGCCTCGGGCGGGTCGTAAGCGTCAAGCGGGCGGTAGGCCGGGCGAGGTTCGCCGAGGGGGAGAAGCATGTCGCTTGAGAGCTTGCGTTGATTGCCGATGGCCAAAATGTTCGAAGGTTTGATGTGAGAATGGGCAAAGCCATTGCTGTGGATATAGGTCAGTGCGTCGAGGAGCGGTTCGAGCATTTCGCGAATTTCTTTTTCGCTGAGGACCCGGCCGGAAAGACCTCGTCCGAGGTCTTCCTCCGCGTATTCCATCAACGCGAAGGCCAAATCCATATCCAGAAACCGGCAGGGGCCGCCAGGCAACAGGCGGAGCAGATTTGGATGACTCAGCTTCGAAGCGCGTTGAAACAGAGAGGCTTGGAAGTCTGCCTTTACCCCACAACTTATAAATTTGATGGCCAGATTTTTGGGCTCCGGGGGAGGGGATTGCGTCAAGAAGACCGCGCCGTAGCTCGTACCGCCTAAAAGCCTCTGAAGCGGAAACCTGTTCTGGAAAACCTGGCCTTCAAACTTTTTCCAGTCATCTCTCATTGGCACACCCCACAAGCGCGGTTGGGCAAGGCTGCGGATTAAAGGCGATGAGGACCCTGAAATCGCCTAAACCTGGAGCATGGGCGTGACCAATTCTCGCACAACAGGGCAAATACAGACTATTGTTTATTCAGTGGCGGCGAGCGCTGGGGCAGGTGCGGGGAGTTGGACGGGAGAGACTTGAGAGCATCCTTGATTTGAGCGGTGGTCCAGCGGAGCCGAGGATCTCGACGCAAACAGTTTCGCGCGATGTCGAAAAAGGGCTGAGGAATCGTGGAAGGAACGGCGGGATCGTCTCGGCTCTCGAGAGATGATACAGGAGCTTGCTGCGTAAGTACTTCGAGCAGCGTTACCGCCAGAGACCAAACGTCGTTCGAAGGCGCAACCGGCGCGGAGCCTGCCTCGGGCGGGTCGTAAGCGTCAAGCGGGCGGTAGGCCGGGCGAGGTTCGCCGAGGGGGAGAACCGCGTCGTTTGAGAGCTTGAGTTGATTGCCCACGGCCATGATGTTCGAAGGTTTGATGTGAGAGTGGGCAAAGCCTTCGCTGTGGATATAGCCAAGCGCGTCGAGGAGCGATTCGAGCAATTCGTGCGCTTCCTTTTTGGTGAGTGGACGACGGCGGATAACTTGTCCAAGGTTTTGGTTCGCGTATTCCATCATCCCGAAAACCAAATCCATACCCGCAAGGCGGCAGGGGCCGCCAGGCAGCAGGCGAAGGAGATTTGGATGAACAAGCTTTGAAGCGCGGCGCAAAAGAGAGGCGTGGAAATCTGCCTTCGCGCCAGAACTTATAAATTTGATGGCGAGAGTTTTTGGCTCCGGCGGGGGGGTTTGCGTTAGGAAGACCGCGCTGTAGCTCGTGCTGCCCAAAAACTTTTGAAGAGGAAAATTGTCTTGGAAAAACTGGCCCTCGAATTTTTTCCAGTCACCCACCATGGCTTATCCCCTAGACGCGCATGACAGGAACGAAAGAGTCGAGCGAATCGCTTGCGCCTGGAGCGGCGGGCTAGTTCGGTTCATTTTGCACGAAAAGGCGGAGGGCGTACAAGATGGAAGAGTTGAAAGAAACCAGAGGGCTGAGAGCGGGAGGCGGACAACGGGTTTTTGCGGGGAGAGTAACCCGGGGAGGACGGCATGAGTGACCAAAAGCAATTATCGAATAGACGGGAATTTCTGCAGCGGTCGGGGGCGGGCTTGGCGTTAAGCGGAATTGCGGGCACACATCGCGTGAGGTTTGCCGGCGGGGAAGAGGCGGCGGTTGACGCGAAGCAGACTGCGGCACGCGCCGGGAAGGGAGAGGAGGTCTTCGCGGCGAAACAGGACGAGCGGCGCAAGGAACTGTGGAGTCTGCTGGGAGATCTTCCGACGCTAGATATGCCTGGGCCGCCGAAGGTCGTGAGTAGCGAAAAGCATGAAGGGTATACGCTTGAGCGACTGCTTCTGGACCTGAATGGCGTGGAGCCGGTTCCGGCGCTGCTGCTGATTCCGGACAAGCGACCGGAGCGCGCGCCCGGGCTGCTCTACATTCATTGGCATGGCGGAATGTACGACCTTGGGAAAGAACAGCTATGGAAGGGAGTCGAAGCGCAGCCGGCCTACGCTCCGGTGTGCGCCGAAAAAGGGCTGGTGACGCTGGCGATCGATAGCTGGTGCTTCGGGGAGCGCAAGCACGAGAAGAATGGGCGAACAGGAGAAGAAGACGCTTTCAAGCTGATGCTCTGGAACGGCAGAGTTCTGTTCGGAATGATGATGTTCGACGAGTTTCGGGCGTTTGATTATTTGGCGCATCGGCCGGAAGTGGATCCCGAGCGGCTGGGAGTTTTAGGGATGTCCATGGGTTCGACGAAGGCGTGGTGGCTGGCGGCGCTCGAGCCGCGGGTACGCGTTTGTATGGATGTTTGCTGTCTGACCGATTATGAAGAGCTGATCAAAGCGAATGGACTGAGCGGGCATGGGATCTATTACTACGTGCCGTCGTTGCTGAAACATTTCCAGACCGCGGAGATTAATGAATTGATCGTGCCGCGGGCGCATCTGAGCGTGAATGGCCGGCTCGACAAGCTGACGCCGCCTTCAGGGGTCGAGAAGATTCGCGACTATTTGATGCCGCTGTACCGGAAGTATGGAAAGGAAGCCGACTGCCGGATTGAATTGTACGAGTGCGCGCACGTGGAGCTGCCGGAGATGCGAAAGCTGATTCTGGAGTGGATCGACCGCTATCTTCTGCAAGGCGCCAGAACGTAGATCGGGAGACTCTCATAGAACCTGTAATTGAGTGTGCCTGCTTGACTTAGCCTCAGGACAGTGTCGTTTGACGTGACTGTTTCGGTTGTCGAACGTCCTAGTTGTTAGCCAGCCTAGATCGGTTGCGGAACCTATGCCCGAAAATCGCGTAGGGACCAAAGAAGGCGGCGGAATGCTCTCGACGGCAAGGCCCTAGAGCAGAGCGACCGGCAAATCCGGGCGGAGGGCTTTTGATGAGCTTCAATCAGTGGGCAAGTACGGCGATCGGCGATCTCAAGTTTGCCTGGCGCACGTTTCGGCGAAGCCCGGGCTATGTGGCCGTAGCGGTGATGACGCTGGCGCTCGGAATCGGGGCAAACACGGCGATTTTTTCGCTTCTGGATCAAATCCTCCTGCGGTTGCTGCCGGTAAAAAATCCGCAGCAATTGGTTCTGCTGACGATGCGGGGGCACCATTACGGGAACAATTGGGGCGGAAACGCGATTTCGCATCCTATGTTCCGTGACTTCCAGGCGCACAACGAAGTGTTTTCCGGAATGTTTTGCCGCTTTCCGGTCCCGGTGAGCCTCACGTTTGGCGGGCAGTCGGAACACGTGAATGCCGAACTGGTTTCGGGGACGTACTTCAGTGTTCTTGGGTTGAACGCCATTTTGGGGCGCGCGTTTACGCCGGAAGACGATCGCGTGCCGCTGGGGCATCCGCTGGTGATGCTGACTTATGCCTATTGGAGGCAAAGGTTCGGAGGAGATCCCGGGATTGTGGGGAAGAACCTGATTGTGAACGGACACAATATGACGGTGGTCGGGGTGGTGCAACCGGGATTTGACGGCGTGGAGCTCGGCTATTCCACGAAAATCTTCATCCCCATCATGGAGCAAGAGTGGATCGTGGTAGGGAATCCCAAAATGCTGACCGACCGCCGGTCGCGTTGGGTGAATGCATTCGGGCGCTTGAAGCCGGGCGTGTCCCTGGCGCAGGCCAAAGCGTCGCTACAACCGTTCATGCATTCGATGCTCGAAATGGAAGTGAAGGAAGCGGCGTTCGCCCACGCTTCGGCCTACGACCGCGAGCAATTTCTGAAGTGCTGGATGGACGTTTTGCCGGGATCGCAGGGGCGGTCGTACACGCGGCGGGAGCTTTCAACACCGCTGTGGGTGCTGATGGCCACAACGGGAATGGTGCTGCTGATTGCGTGCGCGAACCTAGCAAATCTCCTGCTGGCGCGAGCGACCGGGAGGCAGAAAGAGATTGCGGTGCGGCTGGCGATTGGGGCGAGCCGGGGGCGCATCGTCTCGCAGCTTCTGACGGAGACACTTTCGCTCGCCGCATTAGGCGGGCTGCTGGGGCTGGCGATTGCGTTTTGGGCGGACAACGCGCTGATGAGGATTTATTTGCCGGCGGATTCGACGAACCTGAATATTTCCACGCTGCCGGATTTTCGGATTCTCGTTTTCACATTGAGCGTAACCATTCTGACGGGAATTTTGTTCGGGCTGGTGCCGGCGTTGCAAACCACGCGGCCGGACGTAGGTCGCGTGCTGAAGGATGAGGCGGGGGCGGTGGTGGGCGGCGGCCACGCGGGGCTTAGGAAAACGCTGGTGGTAGCGCAGGTCGCGCTTTCGCTCTTATTACTCATCGGCGCGGGGCTGTTTCTGCGCAGTTTGACAAATTTGAGCAATCTCGGCCCGGGATTCCCTGTGGAGCGGCTGGAGGCCTTTAATATTGATCCGTCGCTCGGCGGTTACACTCCCGAAAGATCGAAAATTTACTACCAGCAGTTGACGAATACGCTCAGCGCCATTCCCGGAGTGAAGTTCGTGGGCCTGGCGAGCATGCGGATTCTGGAAAACAATGAGTGGGACAGCAGCATGACGGTAGAAGGGTGCACCGCCGCCAAGCCCGAGGACCGCGCCCAACCGTACATGAATCAGATCAGTCCGGGGTATTTTGCCACGCTGGGCGTACCGATTGTCGCGGGACGGGACTTCCGAATGACGGATGATCACGAGGCCAAGCATGGACCCGACCCGGATGACTGGACGCCCACGACGGTGATCATCAATGAGAAGTTCGCGAAGAAGTATTTCCCCGGCAGGAATCCGCTTGGCCTGCGTCTCGGTTTCGGAAACGACCCGGGAACGCCCACGGATATGGAAATTATCGGCATCGTAAAGGACGTCAAGTACACGAATTTGCGGGATGAGATCCCGGAACAGGCGTACATCCCGTACCTGGGGAGCCATTTTCTCGGGAGCATGACGGTGTATATCCGTACGGCGGTCGATCCGGGATTGCTGATGCCGACGGTGCGCGAAAAAGTGAGAGAGCTCGATCCCAACCTGCCGATTTACGGGCTGAGAACCACGGAAACGCAAATCAGCAATTCGCTGGTTACCGAACGCATGATTGCGAGCTTATCGACGGTGTTTGGGTTTCTGGCAACGCTGCTTGCGGTGATCGGTCTTTACGGCGTGATGTCGTATGCGGTGGCACAGCGAACGCGAGAGATCGGAATCCGCATGGCTCTGGGCGCGGAGCAGGGGAAGGTGGTGTGGATGGTGATGCGCGACGTGCTGCGGTTGATTGGCCTTGGCATCGTGGCGGGCATCCCCGCGGCGCTGGTGCTCACGCGCGTGGTGCAGAGCCAACTGTTCGGGTTGACGGGACACGATCCGCGAACGCTGGCGATTGCGACCGTGGGGTTGACGGTGGTGGCGTGCGCGGCAGGGTACATTCCCGCGCTGCGCGCGAGCCGGCTGGATCCGATGAAGGCGTTGCGGTATGAGTGATTGGGGATGAGCCGAGAGATCAGCAAGCAAGGAACAGTAAGATTTGCATCCCGGCGGGAAAGTTCAAAAAATGAGGGGAAGAAGGCTTGCGGGCCAACGAAGAGAGGTCAGAGGGTGGCCCAGAGCTTGATTTTTTTGAGTTTGTCTTCACCAAGACCAGCCAAGTCCGCCTCGGTTAACCAGCCTTCACAAAGGAGCTTTCCGAAGACCTGTTGGAGAACGGAATACCTGTAATCAAATGTGCGATCGACTTCCTTTCGTTGCTCGGAAAGATAATCGTGGACCTGCCAAATCACGTTAGGGTCGGCGCTGCTCGCGATCATCTCCTTGATTTTCGCGAGCAGCGCCGCGCACTGCCGGTTGTAGGCTTGCTCAAAAGCCTTTCGAGCCAGCTTTTTCTCTTCAGGGGACCATGTAGGTTCGTTTCGAGCCCATCCGGTTGCTTGCATGGATTGTGCTCCCCGTTTTGCAAAAGTTTGTCCGACGAAGGGACTTGCAGGTGAAATGCACCAAGGCCATCACGCTCCAAAGGGTACGGACGGCTTGATTCTATGAAGTTGCAACGCAAGACGCCAGCCGTTTTTAATCAGCGGCGGAGGGAGCTTTGGTCGGGTCGATTTCGATGCGGCCCTTGAAATAAGCGCCCTCTTCGATGCTGATGCGGGCGGAAGCGATGTCGCCGGTGATCGAACCATCCTTCTTGATGTCGACGCGGCCGCGCGCATGAACGTTGCCCATGATTTTGCCGAAAGCCACCACGTCGCCGGCATGAATTTCGGAAGTGAGCTGGGCACCGGGGCCGACCGTGAGTTCATGCCCCTTGAGCCGGATGGGCCCTTCCACGATGCCGTCAATGTGCAAATCTTCGGTGCCGGTGACTTCGCCTTTGATCTGCATGCTGGCGCCCAGACGCGCGCCACCACGAGACGGGGCGCCGCTCGGTTTTCCTGACGAAGGCTGGTTAAACGGAACAACGGGAGTCGAGGGCGATAGTGAAACCGCAGATGGCTCCGCCGCCGCTGCTTGCTGCTTGGACCACATTATTTGGTACCTCCCTTATTGGAATCCTGAAAATAAAATTTGCTCCGGGCGAAGGAGCAGTATGGAAACCATGTTGTTCCGCGCGGCGCGGCGCGGCAACCGAGAAACGCAGCACATTTGCGCAGTTGGAAAACTGACCGTAGGGACAGGCGAGGTGAGATGGGATCGGAGAATGAAGTTGCCTTCGCCTCACCCAAGGGGAAATGTACGTTAGGGTTCCTTTCCTGCCAATCAGCGAGGGCTGAAACGCGCGGCTCGGGCGAATGGCGAGGAGGAAAAAGGGAGAAAGCCAGCAGTCTCGAGTATTTGCCCGCTGGCCCCCGATATCCGATGGCAGGTGTATGATACAGCGGCGCTCAGTTTGCGCTGGGCGGTGGAGTTTAGGCCGTGGGTTTCCGTGTCACGAAGCGCCTTCCCTTTGTCATGTTTTTTCTCGCGGCGACGTTTTTCTGTAACGCCGTCTTAGCGCAGCGACCCGCGCCACCACCGAATCGCGGACCCGGCAGCAAGCCGGGGTTGTCCCCCCTCGAGGGCGGCGATGCCACGGTGGGCATGGATGTTTACGTCAGGGGAGCAGATGGAGGGCCGATTGAAGTGACGGCCGTGGTCACTTTGGTTGCCGCAACGGGCCAAGTTGTCGCGCAAGGAACCACCCTGGGGGGAAACATACAGTTCAACGGGATTGCGGCGACCGAATACACCATCCAAGTGACCGCGCCTGGCTATGAAAATGCAGCGAAGGAATTCGACGGGTACAACGCGGCGGCGTCAAGAGTTGTCATTGACATGCGGCCAGCCTCGAGCGGAGAAAAAGGGGCTGGACCGCTCCAGATGCTGCTTGCGCCGAAAGCTCAGAAAGAGCTGGCCAAGGCCCTGGAGGCGTTGCGCTCGAACAAACCAGAAGCAGCGCGGAGCCATCTCGAGGAGGCTTATCGGCGAGCGCCGAATCATCCGGCGGTGACTTACCTTTACGGCGTCTATTTCTTTCAGATGAAAGATCAGGAAAGAGCCAAGTTTTGTTGGGAGAAGACCATTGAATTCGCTCCCAAGCATGTTTCCGCACTGCTTTCGTTGAGCGAGACCATGATGCGAGAGCAAAAACTTCCGGAGGCAGAATCGTATGTGAAGCGCGCCGTGGACGCCGATCCCAACTCGTGGCGGGCGCACGCAATCCTCGCGGATGTTTATTTTAAGGAAGGCTCGGCGCCAGAGGCCACCAAGGAAGCGGACCGCGCGCTGGAATTGGGGCACGGACAGGCTGCCATTGTGGAGCCTATGTTAGCGCGGGCGTTGGCAGAAAGCGGGAACAAGGAACGCGCGATAAACGTTCTTCAAGAATACGTTCAGGAGCATCCGAACGATGGCGCGGCGGGCAAGCAACTCGAGAGCTTGCTCTCTGCTAGTAAGGCCGCCCTCGAGGCCAAGCCGCCAACGAAGACCGAGGCCGAAAGGGCCATCTCGCTTCCGCTCCCCTCAAAGGGGCACCCGGAAGAAGAGAGTGCCAGCAGTGAAGCGGAATTCTCGCCCAGGGGTCGAAACTCCCGGCAGAAAGCACAAGAGATGCTGGATAAAGCGTTTAAACTTCTTGAGTCCGGCTCGTCGCCAGAGGAAAAGGAGTGGGCAAGGAAGCATCTGGAAACGGCGTACAGGATTGAACCGGCTAGCGCGGATGTGAATTACCTTTTCGGCGTTTATTCTTGGCAGAGGAATGACCGCGCACAGGCCGTGTCCTATTGGAAAAAAGCGGTTGCTTTCAACCCGAAGCATTTTCGCGCGCTTCTGTCTCTCAGTCAGGCCCTGGTGGAGGAAAACAAACCCGATGAAACCTTGCCTTATCTGGAACGGGCGGCCCAAGCAGAACCGTTTTCCTGGCGTGCGCATGCGCTGGAGGCGCATGTGTACTTGTGTCAAGGTTCTGCGGACCAAGCAGCTAAAGAGGCGCAACGCGCAATCGACCTGGGCCGCGAAGAAAGCTCGATCGCGCAAAGGTACCTGTCGGCGGCCCTGGCGGAGCTTGGAGAAGAGGGCCAAGCTGTCAGCGTTTTGGAAGGCTACGTGCGCAACCACCGCGCAGACCTTGGCGCGAAAAAGCAGCTGGACAAACTGCGTGGGATTAGCGGGCAGAATGGGCAGGACACTGCCAAAGCATCGGCCGAGGAGCTATTGCAGTCGAGTGCAATCGCTGCCGTCACGCTTGTGCCTCTGACTGCCACCAGATGGTTTCCGCCCGACATAGATGAAAACGTTCCTCCTGTGGAGGCAGAAGCGGCATGTGCATTGGACGACCTGGTTCGGAGGGCGGGGAAGCGCGTGGAGGAGTTTGTCAAGAATGTCGACCGTTTCACGGCCAATGAATTGCTCGAACATGAGTCGATTGACAAGGGAGGATTTGCCCAGTCCGAACAGACGCGCAAGTTCGAATATGTGGCGAGCATTGATCAGTACAAGCCAGGGTACTTCAGCGTGGCGGAGTACCGAACTGGCATACCGTCACCTTCGGAATTTCCCGACGGTGTCGAGACAAGGGGATTGTCGGCTCTGGCGCTGATCTTTCATCCGAACAACGCTGAAAACTTTGAAATGAGTTGCGAGGGTTTGAGCAAATGGAATGGACATTTGGCGTGGCAGGTGCGTTTCCGGCAACGAGCGGACAAACCAAACACCATCCGAGCATACAAATTCGGAGAGAATGGTCCTGCCCATCCCGTTGCGCTAAGAGGGCGCGCGTGGATTGCGACGGAGAGCTATCAAATCCTGCGCATGGAAACCGACTTGGTGGCTCCTCTGCCTGAGATCCGTCTTTTTGCCGACCACACGGTAGTTGACTACGGCCCGGTTCGCTTCAAAAAGCGCAATGTGGAAATGTGGCTGCCGCAGAGCGCGGAATTGTATAGCGACTGGAGAGGAAAGCGGATGCACCGCCGCCTCACTTACAGCAACTATCTGCTCTTTGCGGTAGATGAGAAGCAGAAGATCTCCGAGCCGAAGACAGAAACGGAAAATCAGGAGTATAAATGAGGCCACGTGTTTCCGAGTGCTTCCTTTGGATTGCGATAACCAACCTGCCCCGCTGGGCTCAGGCGAGTTCGAGAACGCTGTTCAGAAAGCCCACGAAATATTTCCAAGCGAAATAATAGACGATCAGCGCCAGGGGGGCGAGCACAGGAAATGCGTGCGCGGCGAAGCCGGGAATGGAAAACTTCAGAAGAGCGGAGACCGCCAGCCCCAGGGGCCCGAGCAGAATTGGCAGGATTGCGCCATGCAGGCCGAGAGAAAGAGGCACGCGGCGGCGCCAGGCGATGAAGAGAACGTTCCAGAGACCCCAGAGGTTGGGCACTACGGCCATGGGAAAAACGATGACGCGTTCCACGGGAACCGGGAAATGGTAGACCAGGCGCAAAAGCGTGTAGCCGGTCATGATAAAGAGTAGAAAGACGGTGGGCACGGCGATACCCGCCATGTAGGCCCGAAGATAAGGATGCTTATTCATAGAAGCCTCCCGCTCACAATTGATAGAGCAGTGCCGGAATGGCATTCGGAAAAAGCACCAGCATAGCGGCGACAACCGCGGCCAGAGCCCACTCAAACCAGGGGACGCGAAGCGGCTGCGGCTGCGCGTCGAGGCGGCGCAGCATCTGGGGCCAGAGATCGCGCTGCAACTCTGCGTTTTGCGGGGGAGGGAACGCGCGCTGGAGAAGCGCCTGGAGTTCCTTTTCGTTTTCCGGATGGGTCATTTTGTCGGACATTTTGCGGGAACCTCCACGCCGAGAGAGTTGAGTTTTTTGCGCAGCAGGCGCACAGCGCGAAAGACGCGCACTTTGACGAGGGCCACGGAAATGCCAACGGCGTCGGCGATTTCCTTGTACGGCTCCTCTTCGATGAGCGCCAAAGTCGCAACAACGCGATATTTGGCAGGGAGCTCGAGAAAAGCCCGCCGAAGATGGCCGCGCAGTTCGTCGCGGACTGCGGAGTCCCCATGAACTGCAGCTGGGTAGTCCTCGCCAAGCTCGGTTTCCACGCGCGCGTGCCGAAGATGGTCCAGGGCCGCGTTGGTGGCAATGCGGCGGGCCCAGGCGCGGAAGTTTCCCGCGACGGGGTCGAAACGCTGGCGAGCCCGGTAAATGCGCCAAAACGTCTCCACAGTTAAATCCTCGGCGATGCCGGTATCACGAACGATGCGGACGGCCCAGCGATAGACTTCCTTCTGGTGCTCGCGAAAGAGAGCCTCAAAGGCTTCGAGGTCGCCCGCCGCGAATCGTTCGAGCAGCTCCATGCACTACTCTCTCTTTGTATTACTAGAGATGACTACCGCTGGTTACAATTGTGGGGCTAATTTGAGTTCGCCTAAAGCAAGCGGGCAGTACGGATGGGCATCTCGCGCGGCTTGCGAAAGCGAGCGAACGAGCGAAGAACGCATTGAGCAGTGCGTTTGACCGTGCGCGTGATCTCGTCGGTGATTTTGGTCATGGTCGAGGCGTCCCCATGACCCAGAAACGTTATGCCAAATTTATGCCATAAGGAAGTTCGTTTTATCTATCTCTTTATTTTTCAGCACTATACAAGCTAAAGACCTAATAGATGTCGTATTGCTCCCAGTGGAGGGTGGCGTCGGACTGGATGATGACGTGTTTGTGCGAGTTCTGCTCGAGCTCGTCGATGAGCATGGATTCGCGCGTCTTAAGCGCCTTGGCAATTTCCGGGTGCACGCGCAGCGTGATGCTGGGGTTCTCGGGGTCGGCCGCGGCCATTTTGCGCGCTTCGGATTGAATCTCGTAGCAAAGCGTCGGGGTGGACTTCACCATGCCAGAGCCGGTGCAGTACGGGCAGGGCTGGCAGAGCACGCGCTCGAGAGCCTGCTTGGTGCGCTTGCGGGTGATGCAGACGAGACCGAATTCGTTGAAGGAAAGCGCTTTTGACGGAGCCTTGTCCTGCTCCAGCGCCTGTTGCAGCGCCTGGAGAACCTTTTCGCGGTTGCGCCGCTCTTCCATGTCGATGAAGTCCACGACGATGATGCCGCCCAGGTCGCGCAGGCGAATCTGGCGAACGATTTCCTTCACCGCTTCGAGGTTGGTCTTGACGATAGTATCTTCAAGGCGCGTGGAACCCTTGCCGACAAACTTGCCGGTATTAACGTCGATGGCCACAAGCGCTTCGGTGTGATTGATGACGATGTAACCGCCGGATTTCAGCCACACTTTGGCGCGCAGAGCCTTGTCGAGCTCGTGCTGAATGCCAAACTCCTCGAAGATAGGGGTTTGCTTGGTGTAGAGCTTGACCTTGCTGACGAGTTTGGGCTGGAAGCGGTTGACGAATTCGATGACCTTGCCGTACTCCTCTTCGCTGTCAATCCAGATGGCGGTGAAATCGTCGCTGACGTAATCGCGCAGCATGCGCTCGACGAGGTCGAGATCGCGGTGCAGCAGGGCGGGCGCTTTGCGCTCCTCGCTGCGCTTCTTGATTTCCTCCCAGGTTTTTCCGAGGAAATCGATGTCGGCGCGGATTTCGTCGTCGGAAGCGGCGCCCGCAGCCGTGCGAACGATGAAGCCGCCGGGGTAATTGGCGCTGGCTTCGCTCACCAGGCGACGGAGACGCGCGCGGTTTTCCGCAGAGACAATCTTGCGCGACACGCCGGTGTGATGAACCGTGGGCATGTAGACCAAAAAGCGGCCGGGCAAGGCGACGTGACTGGTAATACGCGCGCCTTTTTTACCGAGAGGCTCTTTGGCAATCTGGATAACGATTTCCTCGCCGGGCTTGAGCATCTCCGAGATAAGCTGCGGACGGCGCGGCGCGGAATGGCCGCGATCATGACGGCCCCGGTGTTCGAATCGCTGACGGCCACGGTCGCCACCACGACGGTCGGGGCGCCCTCCCCGATCGCGGCGGAAAGGCCGCTGAAAGCGCGAGCGGGCGTTTCCGCCGATGCGCGCGGAATCACGCGGATAATCCTCGCGGCTGGAAGCAGTTCGAGGAGCGCGCGTCTCGCCGGGGAGCAGAATTTCATGGTCTTCGGAGGCCGCAGCTTCGGCCGCGAGGGCGCCAGACGATGCGGTCATTGCTTCGGCTTCGGTGTGAACTTGTTCCACTTCGCCGGGCTCTTCCGTGGATCGTGCCGCCGGCGAAAGCTCTTCCTCGTCTTCCGACTCAGCGGGACCCACTTCGGCTTCCGGCTCTTCTGGTTCTTCTTCCGCCAGTTCGTGAGCCCCCCCCAGAGCTGCGACATGTTCGGCAGTTTCCTGCGCGACGTCCGCGGCAAACTCCGCGCGCTCGGCGGCGCGGCTGGCTTCCACCTCGGCAACATCTTCGGCGCTAAGCCCGGAAGCGGTTTGAGCAGAAGTTTCCCCTGAAGCTTCCTCTTCCTCCGTTTCTTCTTCTTCCTCGAAGACGGCGCCTCCAACGACGGCGTCGGCTTCTGCCTCGGCGGTGGCTTCCTCGCGCTTGGCTTCCACGAGGTCAGCGGCCAACGCGGCGACCTGATCATCATTTAGATCTGCGCCGTTGGCCGCCGCCTCAGTTTCACGAGCAGCGTGGGTCTCGGTCGTTTCCGTTTCTGCTGGAGCCGTTTCGGGCGCCGCCGCTAGGCCGCCCTCCGCCAAGAGCCAACTCGGCAGACCTCCGGAAAAGCGGCGAGGAACGCCAGCCGCGCCCGAACCAGCAGCGGGCAGATTCGACGCCGGGCGCGGAGTCTGAGCTTCGCTCGAGGTGGGGTCGCTACCAGATTCCTGCTCGGTTGTCGGGGCAGAGGATGGAGAGGCTACGGCTCTGGCGCGGTATTTTGCGAGAGACTCGCCGGGAAGAAGAATCGTTTCCTCCGAGAGATCGGCTGGCGAAGGGCCGGAACTGCGCGGGCCTTCCTGGCGGCGATTGTCATGGCCGCGTTGCTGGCCGCGATTGTCGTAGCCGCGGTATTCGCTCTGCGGCGAAGCATATTTCGACGGTGGAAGATTCCGCCCGCCTGGACCGCCCTGCTGGCGGCCGCCGCCGCCCCGATGACGCCCGCCCCGGCGTCCAAAGCGTCCGCGGCCGCGATCGCCCTGGCCATAATTCTGGCCCTGGCGGTCGTTCCCCGGGCGACGCGAATAATTCTGTGTCGGATTAAAACGCGGGGAGAAATTCTGCGGGGCCGAAGCGTTGGAATCGGGCTGACGCTCTTCGCCTGACTCTCGAGGAGAGCCTGCGGCAGAGCCCACTGGCTCGCCAGCAGGTTGCTCCTCGGATTGCGGGCCTTCCTGGCTGCTTAGGGGCGAGCCCTCTTCTGCTGTCACGGGCTCTAGGAGAGGCTGAGAAGGGAACTCCTCGGCATGCGCTTCCTCGTGCTTACGCCGCTCGGCGGCACGAGCGAGAGATTCCCCGGGAAGCACTTCAACCGTTGCGCCGTTGCTCTGAGGGATTGCCGGAGCCGACAGATGTTCATGCTGCTCGTAGGGCTGGTGATCGTAGTCCTCGAGGTTTTCGAAAACATCGCTAACGTAGAGAAAGGCATCACCATCCAGGCCGATGTCCACGAAAGCAGACTGCATGCCCGGGAGGACGCGTGTGACTTTCCCTTTGTAGATGCTGCCGACGAGAGCGAACTCTTTTTCCCGCTCGATGTAAATTTCGACTAGCTGGCCTTCTTCCAAAATCGCGACCCGCCGCTCGTGGGAGGACGCGGAGATAACCAATTCTTTTGACATGAAAACTCCTTCAAAGTGGCTCCGGCATGGCCGGAGTCCACGGCAGGACGCACCGCCGCAAGCTTCTGCCCATCGTGGGCCCAACAAACGAAAGCGCTTCCCGGCACTTCCGGGAAGGACGCTGGGTGCACTAGTAGCAAAATAGCTTGGTGTTCGAAGCCAGAGGGAAAAGATATCCTCAGCCTATCGAGGTTAATCCGTTGCCAAAAACTGGCTGGGCGAACGGCGGACGATGTTGTCCTCACTCTAAAAATCCTTTTTGGGGCGTTGACACCGGCCAAGCCGGAGCCAAACAATTCCAATTTCTTCCTAACTTTCAAATACGTCTTGACTACCAGAGACTTGCTTACTTCCGATTTCTCCAGGGCATTCCGACGGAGTAGGAATGCCGCCGGGGGCGGCGGCCGATCAGTTGACAAAGCGGCGAAGCCGAACGTTCATCACCAGACCAATCGCCAAGAAAACAAACAGCGTGGCGGAGCCTCCGTAGCTCATCAACGGCAACGGAATGCCGGTGACGGGCATCGCGCCAATCACCATCGCCACGTTAACCAACACATGGAACCCCAGCGCTGCGGCAACGCCCATGACCAGAAACATTCCCGCGCGATCCTTCGCGTGTTGAGCATTCTGCACTAAGCGCAGCAATAGCGCCATATACAACCCGAGAGCAAGAAGCACGCCTTTGAATCCCTGTTCCTCAGCCCAGGCCGACATGATGAAATCCGAATAGCGGACCGGGATGTAGCCCAGTTGGTTCTGCGTGCCATTGCCGAATCCTTTGCCCCAGAACCCGCCGGAACCCACGGCAATCTTGGACTGCAAGAGCTGATATCCGGCGCCCTTAGCGTCTTCTTCCGGGTGCAGGAAAGAAGTGATTCTCTCCCGCTGGTACGGCTTCAGGATTCGCCTGCTGACGGGGGGGTAAAAAACCGCCCCAACAAAGAGAATCCCCGCTAAGGAGAAAACGGCTGCGTGCTGCCACTTCAGACCCGCCAAAAAAGCGCCGACCGCCAATAAGGGCATCAGTACCAGGGCGGTGCCGAGGTCAGGCTGCTTCAGGATCAACACCAGCGGAACCCCCACGATCAATCCTGCCCTGATGAGGTCCCGGAGATCAAGCTCATCCGTGCGCACTTCCGCGAAGAAGCGCGCCAACACAATGATTATAACCAATTTGACCAATTCCGACACCTGCAGAAGCTCGCCGATGCCTGGGACGTTAATCCAGCGCTTGGCCCCAAAGCGGGTGTGGCCCACGACGAGTACGGCGATCAGGGCGGCAATGCTTAGCAGGTACAAAATGGGAGCCTGATCCAGAATGAGGTGATAGTCGAGGCGCGAGAGCGCCAACATCAAGATGAAGCCGACAGCGAGCCAGCGTACCTGCTTCCAGTGCATACCTGCGAGCGAACTGCCGTGGGTGGCGGAGTAAATTTCAATCACGCCAAGCGCACAGATAGTGGTGAGGATGGCCAGAAGCCACCAGTCGTAATCGCGGGTTCCCGGTGCGTCTTTCATGAAGAAAGTCCACAATCAATAGCTCGCCGTCCACAGGCAGAAGAAGAAAAGTTGAATAGCGGAGTAGCCGATTGCGCCATGGCTTTCGGTATTGTGCAGACGACTTGCGGCATAGCTGGGCTCACGGTTCCCTTTCGGCGACCGGACGCACGGTTGCGGTGGAGACGGTTTCTTGTTTTTTAAGGGCCACGCCGGGCGCGCGGGGTACCCTAACCGCTGTCGAGAGGGGTTTCGTCCGAGGCGCAGGCGGCTTGGTTTCTGCGGTGTACTGCCCCTGCTTCTTATTCTTCTTGTCGTAGTACGCCTTAATGACATCCCGCACCACGGGTCCGGCGGCCTCGCCGCCATGTTTTCCGCTTTCCTGAACTAGGACGGAGACGACAATCTCCGGATTGCGGCGCGGGGCATAGCCGACAAACCACGCGTTGTCATCGAACTTCTTCTGCTTATGTATGCGCGCGAGCGTATCGTAACCGATCACCTGGGCCGTGCCGGACTTGCCGCTGAGTTCGATCCCCGCGAGCCGCAATTGACCCCCGGTCCCTCCCGGTTCGTTGACCACACCATACATGGCGTCGGTAATCTTTTCGACGGTCGGTTCCGAGATGGGGAAGCGTTCCACCTGGACGTTAGGCGCGTCCTTCAGCATGTGCGGCTGCATGAAGACGCCGCCGGAAGCGATGCCCCCGATCATGCGCGCGAGCTGTAAAGGGGTGGTAGTGACGGCGCCCTGCCCCGTAGCCACGGAAATCACTTCGCCTTGATACCACTTACGGTGCAGAACACGCTCAACCCACTGCGGGGAGGGCATCAAGCCGGACTCTTCAGCAGGAAGATCAATCCCGGTCTTGTGCCCGATGCCGAAGTGGCTGGCGTAGTAAGCCAGGCGGTCGATTCCCAGGCGCAGGCCCACGTTGTAGAAGAACACGTCGCACGACTGCAAGATGGCTTCGTGAAGGTTCGTGACGCCATGGGATTTTTTGCCTTTCTTGGAGTAGTAGACCCAGCAGTGATACTGCCGGCCGAAGAAGTTGGCATAGCCGGGGCAGAAAGTCTTGAAGCTTTCCGAAGGAACATGGTCTTCCAACATCGCCGTGGCAGTCACAATTTTGAAGACGGAGCCGGGAGCGAGTTGCGCCTGAATGGCGCGATTCAGCAAAGGCTTCTCGGGATCCTCGTTGAGTCTTTTCCATTCGTCGGCGGAAATACGAACGGCGAAATCGTTGGGGTCCACGGCGGGATGGCTCACCATGGCCAGAACTTCGCCGTTGCGCGGATCGAGTGCAACAACTGCGCCGGGGCGCGCGCCGAGCGATTGCTCGGCCACGAGCTGTAAGTCATAGTCAACGCTGAGCTGAATCTGTTTGCCGGGAATGGCTTCCTGCTCGGGAAGCCGCATGTCCTTCATTTCTTTGCCAACACTGTTCACGACCACGCGGCGCTTGCCGTCGGTGCCCATCAAGATATCGTTATACTGGCGTTCAAGGCCGCTCTTGCCGGCGAAGTCGCCGGGGCGCAATTTGTCGCTGCTTTGCTCGATTTGCTGCTCGCTGACCTCACCCACATATCCGACGGCATGGGAAAGGAAACCGTCAGGCAGATAGCGGCGGCGGGAAACGGAAATCATTTCAAGCACCGGGATGTCGGATCGGTGCGATTCGATATAGGCGATGTCCGCCTGCGAAGCCTCGGGCTTAATGATGATGGGTTGAAACTTGGGAAGATCCTTGGTGTTATTGAGCTGCTCTTCTAGATCCGCGAGTGGAATGCCCAGGCCATCCGAGATGGCGGCAAGATGCTTTTCCACTTCGGCCATGTCGTCGCGCAACAGCAGGACGCTGAAGGAGGGGCGATTGTCCACGAGCACGCGGCCGTCGCGGTCGAGCATCCGGCCACGGGGAGCGATGATGGGAATTTCGCGGACGCGGTTGCGCTCGGCGAGCGTGGCGTACTTATCGGAGTCGATGACCTGGAGTTTCCAGAAGCCCAGCAAGAGCACGCCGATCATGCCCACGATGACGTAGGACGCGATAGCGAGCCGCGCCTGCGGCAAACGATTGTCGTTCCCAAACCAGTAAGACACGCAAAACCCCACGCGCGAGGAGTCTCGTAGGACTTCCGATTTCGTCCCAATACGCCGGACGTAACTCGCGTCACGGAAAAAATCTACAGCGTGGGTTTCGAGTTGGCTCCGTTAGAACCGAAGTCAGCCTCAAATTGTCCGTCGAAAATTTCCTCGAATCTGCCTGCGAAAGGCAGGTCTGGGCTGCGAAAAAATCTTCGGGAGCTCCCGTAAAAGCCGCTGGACTAGAACTGCGCCAGGGCAGCCGAGTCATTCTAAAACCTATCACTTGCGCAGGGGGGCTGCAAGCCGTCCGCAGGGACAGGTTCCAGATTTGTACACAGATCTCTCGGGGGGAGCCGGGGAAAGGCCGGTTGCTCCGGCGGCGGGCACACGCTATTGTAGAAAATTCTCTTGTGCGCCGAGAAACCAACATGGAAAAACCGATGCGACTGGCGCTGATTGGCATGTCCGGCGCCGGGAAGACCTTCTGGGCAAAGAAGTTAGCGGAGAAGGGGGCGCCGGCCGTCTTTTGCGACGAGCGGATCGAGCAGAGGCTAGCGCCAAGGCTGGTTCCGAGCGGGTATTCGGGAATTAACGGCGTAGCCGCGTGGATGGGCTGGCCGGACAGCGCGACCTACGCCGAGCGCGAAGCGGAATACCTGGCGGAAGAGATTCACACCTTGGATGAAGTCTTACGGGAGCTCGAGCAGAAGCCCGACGCTTCCCTGGTTTTGGATACTACGGGGAGCGTGATTTATGCAGGGAGTCATTTGCTCAAGCGCTTACGCCGGCAGATGACCCTGGTGTATCTGGCGGCGAGCGCCCAGCAGCGTCAACTGCTGATTGAACGATATTTGAAGGATCCGAAACCGGTGCTGTGGCGCGGCGCGTTTCAACCGAGAAGCGGAGAAACGCCCCGGGAAACCGTGGCGCGATGTTATCCGGCGCTGATCGAGGCGCGGCGGCGAAGTTACGAGGCGCTGGCGCATTGCACCGTGGACGTTGGCGAATTGCGGGCACTGTTCGATGCGAAGCAGTTCTTGGAGCGGATTCGGAGAGCGGAGAAGAGCGGGCAGAGAGCGGAGAGCGGAAAGTAGAATGAACGTGAGATTCCTGATCTCCGATCGCTGGTCTGCGAGCTCTTTCAGCAGGCCCTGAGGGCACACGGAAATGAGGTATAGAAGCACATCGCTCCAGGCACCGCTTACCTCGTTGCGGGGAGCGGTGCTGCGCGGGCTAGCGCCCGATGGCGGGCTGTACATGCCGGCGGAGATTGCGCGGCACTCGCCGGAAGAACTGGAAGAGTTCCGCAAGCTGCCGTTTACCGAAGTTTGCTTCCGAGTGGTGAAGCCGTTTGCTACACCCGACGTGCCGGAAGAAGTCCTGTGGCAAATCGTGAGCGAAGCGATCAATTTTCCAGTGAAACTCGTGTCGCTGTCTCCGGGGCTGCACATCCTGGAGCTGTTTCACGGGCCCACGCTGGCGTTCAAGGATTTTGGCGCGCGGTTCATGGCGCGGCTCATGGGTTATTTCGTGCGCGGAGAATCGCGGCCGCTCACCGTGCTGGTGGCGACCTCGGGCGATACCGGGAGCGCGGTGGCGCACGGATTCCTGGGCGTGCCGGGAATACGCGTCGTGATTCTGTATCCCTCGAAGCGCATCAGCGAGGCGCAGGAAAAGCAGTTCACCACGCTCGGAGAAAACATCACCGCGCTCGAAGTATCGGGCACATTTGACGATTGCCAGAGACTGGTGAAGCAGGCATTCTCGGACGTGGAACTCAATAAGACCGCGTTTCTCACTTCGGCCAATTCCATCAACATCGGGCGGCTGCTGCCGCAGATGTTTTACCACGTGGCGGCGTACCGGCAGTTGCCGGTGGCGTCCGTGCCGCTGATTGTGTCGGTGCCAAGCGGAAACTTCGGCAATTTGACGGCGGGAATTTTTGCCAAGCGCATCGGGCTGCCGGTGGCGAAGTTTATTGCCAGCACGAACATCAACGACGTGGTGCCGCAATATTTGAGAAGCGGACAATTTTGCCCGCGGCCCGCGAAGGCCACGTATTCGAACGCCATGGACGTCGGCAATCCGAATAATTTTCCGCGGCTGCTGGACTTGTGCCGGGGCCGTCTTGAATACGTGCAAAAGGAAATTTGGGGCCATGCGGCGACCGATGACGAGACGCTATGCGAGATGAAAAAGATTTTCGAACGATTTGCGTATCTCGCCGACCCGCACACGGCGGTCGGCGTTTTCTGCTGGGAAGCGTACAAGCTCGAACACGCGGAGCCCGCGCAGGGACTGGTGTTGGCGACGGCGCATCCGGCAAAATTTGCGGACGTGGTGAGAAAAGCGGTTGGCACGGCGCCGCCGCTGCCGGAACGGCTGGCAGGATGCCTGAATCGAGAGAAGTTGTCGCTGCCGATGTCGAGCAACTACGCGGACCTCAAACAGTTCCTTTTATCAGGATTATGAAATGCTTCAAGAAGTAAGGCCGAGGGCCCTGAGGGAGTTTTATTATGACGGTCGGCGGAGGCGGTCGAGGAGGAGAAAAAGGCATACGGCGAAGAGCGCGTTGAGGAACGCCGCGCCGAACAGGTGCAGGTTGAACCACGGTTCCGGTTGTGCGAGCAGGATGCGGCGCGTCATGGCGACAATACCCTGATGGACGATGAAGAATCCTGCGGTCACGGCAAATCGCGCCACGGGATGCTCGGTGTCCAGACGCGCGCCAATGGAAGAGGCCAGATAACCGATGACGGTTTTTGCGATCCCAAACAGGCCTAGTGGAACCGTGGGGCCGCTGAGACTGTCCTGCGACAGCCCAATGAGGGCCCCTAAGATGAGTCCTGTGGACGGATTGCGGCGGCTGAGCCCGAAATAAATCGTTACCAGCAAAGGTAAATCGAGCAGAGACGCCCGGGTGAAATGCAGAGGGAGCCAGGCCTGGATCACCAGCGCCAGCAGCGCACTGAAGACGATTGCGCCGGAACGAAACTTGTGTACCTCGATGTGCGATTCGCCAATGCGCAAATCGAAGGCGCTGTTCATGGATTGGCCGCCTGGGGGGGCGCAGCATTCGAAGCGGCGGGCGCGGCTGCCGGGGCAGCACTTTCCTTCAGAGGATGCAGCGTTAACAGGACCAGCACTTGTTCCAGTTTTTCGAGATTCGCCGCAGGCTTGATGCGAATCTGCTTGAAGGTACTGCCGGGTTTGATTTCTGTGATCGTTCCGACGGGCAGGTCGCGCGGGAAAATGCGGTCCATGCCGCTCGTGATGACCCGCTCGCCGATATTTACATCATCGTCGTTCGGAACATATTTCATGGTGATGAGAGGCTCGCCCACGCCGCCGACGGGGCTTTGGATGCGCGAGTCCGCGAGCATGGCTCCGACGCCGCTCTCTCTGTCGGTGAGAAGCAGCACTTGAGAAGTGTTCGGGAAGGCTTCAATCACTTTTCCCACGACGCCGTCGGGAGTGATGACTCCCATCCGCACTGCCGCCGATCACACGCGCAGCCACCATGGGAACGTCCTCTTGCGATTGACGGAAATGAAGCAATGTGGCAAGGCGATCGGCTTCAGCAGCTTTGCCTTCGAGTTGGGCAAGGCGCAATTTCAACGCGTCATTCTCGCGGCGCAGATCCTCGTTATCTTTCCGGGTGCTTCGCAGGGCAAAATAGTTGCGCCAGGCGTCGCGAAACCAGCCAAACCCGTAGGAGCCGGCGCGCTCAAAAGGCGAAACCGCTCCCACCGTCCAGCTACGAATCAGGCGCCCCTGGGAATCGCGCTTGATCTGCACGGCGAGCAGGAGCACTTGCAGGAGAATGACGCCCGCGAGCAGAACCAGCGATTTGTGGCGCGAGGGAATCGCAGTCATAGTTGTTAACAGTTCACAGTTGGCAGTTCAAAAGCAAAACATGCCGCTTCCGGGAGAGCGACGCCGGGAAGAAAAGCTCTCGAATATCCTGCAGTGTCCTCCAACAAACCGGTGTCTCGGCACCAATTGCCGCCAACCATTCAGTCGATGCAAACCATGCGCAGGAGCTTGAAGTCGCTTAGCATTTTCCCCGTGCCGAGCACGACCGACGCCAGTGGATCATCGGCGATGGAAACCGGCAAGCCCGTCTCTTCGCGGATGCGCTTGTCGAGATTCTTTAGCAGCGCGCCGCCCCCGGTCAGCACGATGCCGCGGTCGCTGATGTCCGCTGAAAGCTCTGGCGGCGTGCGCTCAAGCGCCACGCGCACGGCGTTCAAAATAGTGGCTACGCACTCGCTGAGGGCTTCGCGGATTTCGCTGTCGTCAATCGTCACGGTGCGCGGCACGCCCTCGATGAGGTTGCGGCCTTTGACTTCCATGGTCAGTGGCTTCTCGAGCGGATAGGCCGAGCCGATTTCCATCTTGATCTGTTCTGCGGTGCGCTCGCCGACCAGCAGGTTGTACTTGCGCTTGAGATATTGCATGACGGCTTCATCCATCTCATTGCCCGCCACGCGCACGGAACGCGAATATACGATGCCGCTCATGGAAATGACCGCGATGTCGGTGGTGCCGCCGCCGATATCCACGACCATGTTCCCGGAAGGCTCTTCGATGGGCAGACCCGCACCGATGGCCGCGGCCATGGCTTGTTCCACCAAATAGACTTCGCTGGCGCGCGCGCGGTACGCCGAGTCCTGCACCGCGCGTTTTTCCACCGGCGTGATTTCGCTGGGCACGCCAATAACAATGCGCGGATGCACGAGCACGCGGCGGTTATGCGCTTTCTGAATGAAATACGTCAGCATTTTTTCCGTGACTTTGAAATCCGCGATGACCCCGTCTTTCATCGGTTTGATGGCCACCACGTTGCCCGGCGTGCGCCCGAGCATTTCCTTGGCTTCGCGCCCCACGGCTACGACGTCGCCGCTGGCTTTGTTGATCGCAACGATGGAAGGTTCATTCACCACAATTCCTTTGCCGTGCGAGAACACCAGGGTGTTTGCCGTGCCGAGATCGATGGCCAGGTCGGAAGAAAACAGACTGAACACCGACCTCATGTTGTAACCGTTCTTGTTCATCCCTACTTCCCCCCGCGGAGAGAGGCTCTCCGCCGTCCGGCCGGCAAAGCACTGAGGGCTGTGCGATCAGCCTTCCTGCTATTGTCTCCGGGCACCCCGACCTATGCAACGCGCGATGGCCTGTCGTTCGGAATTCTTATTTTGGCACGACGATAGAAACCTGCGCATGTCCCGTACCGCCACGGCGATTCTGCCCCACCACTACGATAGTATGATGTCCTGGCTCAAGCGTCTCGGTGAAATGCCGGAACGTGCCGTCAGGCGCAATATTGGGAACCGGCTGGCCGTTTACGATCAAGGCCGCGCCCGGTTCAGTCTTGCCGATAATCTCCGCCACTCGCCCATGAAGCTGGTAGCCGGTAATTTCCAGGATCATGTCCTGAGATTTGCCCTGCGCTACCAGCGTGAACTTGTAAATCACGCCCAACTCGCTGGACTGTTTCTTGGCGTCCGTGGCGGTCACGTTCCAGAAGTAGTCTCCGGAATCCAAACCGGAAACGTCCACGCTCGTTCCTTTAATGTTCGATTTGTCCACCACGGTTCTGGTGAACAGGGAGGTGGCGCTCACTCGCAGAGTATAAGAAACCGCCTCCTGCACGGGCTTCCATTCGAAATGCACGACCGCCTTCTTGGGATTTTCCGCGATAATGGGCGCCAGGTTCAACGGCTCAACCAGATCCGGGGGAGCCAGTACCATGGATTTCTGGATCGCCCCGCTGCTGGGAATGGTGGCCTTTTCGTATTGCACGAGATCAATTTTCTCTTGGCCCCGTTGCACCTGCGCAGTACCGCTCGAAACCACAACCTCGCTTTCCTTCTTCTCCGGATCAAACTTTACAGCCGCTCGGCTGTTGGAATGCAATTGCGTGGTGGCGTCTTCGGATTTTACCGCAGCTTTGGAATCCGCAGACCTCAAAAAGGGCGTGGCCAAATCCACTGCGCCCGTTTGAATGCTCACCGTCACGCTCGTGGGCCGGTTGCTTTCCGTGGAGTTTTCTTCCACGGTGATCAGCGTATCCGGCTTGATGGTGTAGTCGGTACCGTCTGCGAAGCTGATGCGCGCGTCGCTGTCGGAACCGGTTTGCACCAAGTCCCCCTTATCCAGGGACGTGCTTAGGGTAGCATCCACCCATTGTACGGAGTTGAGTTTCTTTATCTGGACGCGGCCCTCGAGATTCACGAATTTCGCGCGCTTTTGGTCCGCATTGACGGCGTCGGCATCCGGGTTGCCCACCGATTTGTCGATCTTGTTGATGACTGCGGTGAACAGGTCCGGCTTGGCGATGTAGATTGCTCCGAAGACGACGGACAATGCCAGCAGGCAGTACAGGAAAACCGTCTTGTAGGTAACGGTGGTCCAGTACACTTCCACTCGCGGAACCTTTTGGTAGGGTTGAGTGTGTCTCGGGTCAGTAGGAGAATGTATGGTCACGGGTCGCTTCGATCACCGGGCTCCAAATTTTCAATCTAGCACAGCGGGCAGCGGACTCTAGAACGGCGAGGCAGTTGCGTAGTCAAGTTGCAAATAGCACGTGGCAGGTTCGCACCATTAGACCTTTCGCTGTACCGCTGTACCGCACCTGCCCACGCGGCCAGGTCGCGCGCGCCAGGACTTCGATTCTCTGCCTCGACGGAGAAATCAGTCCATGCTTTGAACGGCTACAGCGGTGAGGCTCGGAGAGCCGCGCAAGAGGTTCTCAAGTCCATTTACTCGTAGCGCAAAGCAACCATCGGATCGACATGAAGCGCGCGGCGCGCAGGAAAATAGGCCGCGATGAGCGCGACGACGATGAGCAGCCCGGCGAGCGATGCCAGAACAGGCAGGCTCACCGAAACAATTCCAAAAACAAACGCGGCCATCGCCTGGCTGACAGCGAACGAAATCGGCAAGCCAATGGCCAACCCAATGCCACAAACAAGAAGCGCATGGCGCAAGACGAGCTGGAGCACATCGCGTGGATTGGCGCCGAGGGCAAAACGGATGCCGAATTCGTGAGTTCGATGCGCGACGTTTTCAGACAAAATTCCGTAGACGCCTAGGGAAGAAAGCAGGAGCGCCACGATTCCGAAGACGGTCATCAAAATTCCCATGATGTGCACCATGGCGATGGAATCCTGAATCTCTGTCTGGAGAGTATTGATCTCGGTTATAGCGATTTGCGGATCGCGTTGTGAGATCGCCGCACGCGCCGCCGAACTGTGACCGGCCGGATTCGAGGTGACACGCAGGAGGAACCGAAACGAGCTTCTCGAAGACTGAAGATAAGGCTGATAGACGACGGGGAAGGTTGCGGGGTCCCACCAGTTCTGCCGGACGTCGCCCACCACGCCAACTACAGTCATCCAAGGCCCGCCCGAGTTTGCTGCGCCCAGCTTGAATCTTTGCCCCAAGGGATCGCTCTTGTGCCAGAAGCGGTCCGCCATTGTCCGGCTTATGAGGGCGACGCGCGGTGCGCTCCGCGGTGTCTGCTTCGGTGAAGGACCGCCCCGCGACAAGAGGGATTTTCAGAACGGAGAAATAATCTCCGCTAATGATTTGCAAGTCCGCCGCGGGCGCTTCGCTGGCTTGAAGAGCCGACCGGCCTTGGATAGTGAACAAGGTCTTTTCATTGTCGACGCTGCTCGCAGGAAAGTTTGAGGTCAAAGCCGCTCCGGAGACCCCGGGAAGGGAAGACACGCCGCGCAATGCGGTTTGGAAGACAGTCCCGATCCGGACTTGCCCCGCGAATTCCTCTGACGCGTCTAATTTTGGGGGCGGATGAAAAAGCGCCATTTGTCCATCGCGGCGGGAACGGCGACATCGAAAAAGCCGACCATTATCTCCTCGTACGTTTGCTCGCCCCAACGCAGGGCTTCGTTGGGATCCGGATTGTGCGGATTCCTTGCGGAATTGTCGTACCACGATTCCATTTGAGGCCTATGCCGTGATCTTTTATAATGTTAAGTTTGTTTAGGGACCGGGGGAGTCATAGGAATGGCTGGAACGAAAGATAAGAGTACCCTGACGAAGCGCATCCTGTTTGGCGCAGCGGGTCTGGTTCTTGGCGGCAGCATGCTGCTGTACCTGGTTCCACAGGGGCCCGCCACGGGCGAAGTCTCGACAGACACGGTCGCGAAGATTGGGGATCAGTCCGTCACGGTGAAGGACATCCGCCAGCAGCTTGACCAAATTGAGCGCAACAATCAGGTCCCCAGGCAGCTGGAAAGTTTTTACGCGCAGCAGATTCTGCAGAACCTGGTTTTTCAAAGAGAGTTGGAATTCGAAGCTAAGCGCCTGGGAATCACTGTATCGGATGAAGAGATAGCCGACCGCATCCGCTTGTATCTCCCAATGGCTGTCAGTGGTGGCTCTTTTATCGGCAAGGACCAATATGCGGAGCTAGTGCAGCAGCGCTTCCAGCTTACCGTTCCGGCCTTCGAAGAACTCATCCGGCAGGGCCTGCTCGAGGAGAAATTCCGGAAGCTCGTAACCGATGGGATTAGCGTTGGTCCGGGAGAGCTCGAGGACGAGTATCGCTACAAAAACGAAAAGATAAAGCTGGATTACGCACTGGTTAAGCCGGAGGATCTGGAAGCCAAGATCACGCCGACGGAAGCGGAAATCAAAGCGGAATACGAGAAAAACAAAGATAAGTATCAGGTGCCGGAACGGCGATCGGTGCGTTACGCGCTTTTGGACATGAACCAGCTTCGTCAGGCGATCCAAATTCCCGACGACGTGCTCAAGAAACAGTATCAGGACAATATCAAGCAATATGAGGTGCCCAACCAGGTGCATGTCGAGCACATTCTTTTTAAGACCATTGGAAAAACGGATGCCGAAGTAGAGGAGATCAAGAAGAAAGCCGAGGAGGTTCTCAAGCAGGCTAAGAAAGGCGCGAAATTCGACGAGTTGGCCAAAAAGTATTCCGAAGACCCCGGTTCCAGGGAGAAAGGCGGGGACCTGGGCTGGATTCGGCAGGGGCAGACGGTCCCGGAATTCGAAAAGGCGGCGTTTTCGCTCGCGCCGGGACAAATTTCCGATTTGGTGAGAACGCCATACGGCTTTCACATCATCAAAGTCCTGGAAAAACAGACGGCGCACACCAAACCCTTCGATGAGGTGAGGGAGTCCATGCGCACACCGCTTTTGCTGTCAGAAGCGGACAAGGATGCCAGCAATACCGCGGACCAGCTTTCGGCCGCGATCCGCCGCTCCAGCAAGGTTTCCTTGGACGACCTCGCCAAGCAATATCACTTGACTTTAGGCGAGACGAGGCCTGTCAGCGCCGCGGACGCGCTTCTCGAGCTGGGCAACTCCCAGGAAGTCAAGGATGAAATCTTTCGTCTGCGCAGTGGCGAGCTGAGCAGGCCGATTCGCACCGACCGTGGCTATGTGGTGCTTGCGCTGAAGGATTCTTTCCCGGCGCACCAGGGTACGCTCGAGGAAGTGCGCGAGCGAGTGATTAGCGAGTTGAAGAAAGAAGAGTCCCTACAGCAGGCGAAGAGCAAGGCGGAAGAGTTGGTTAAACGCGTGAAGGCCGGCGAGAAATTCGATGCTGCCGCCAAAGCCCTCGGATTGGACCCGAAAACGAGCGATTTCTTCGCGCGTGACGGCTCGATTTCCGGCGCGGCCAGCGGCAAACAGCTCAGCGCGGCCTTCAACTTGAAGCAAGGGGATGTTGGCGCGCCGTTGAGTCTCGGCCAAAACTGGTTCGTCTACCGCATTGCGGAGAAGGTCGAGCCGGATCCGGCCAATTTTGAGGCGCAGCGGAAGCAGTTGACCGACGAATTGCTGCAATCCAAGCGCGAGGTGGCGTTTGAGGCTTTCCATTCGGCCCTTTCCGAGCGCCTGAAGCAAGAGGGCAAGCTGAAGCTGATGCCTGACAAATTGAAGAGCTTTGGCAGCCTGACCTAGGCTAACTTAAATAAAATAAACAACTTAGCTTGCCGTAAGCGACCTCTTGCCTTTCTTGCCGCAGCTCATTACCCTATGGGTGTCTTCACTAGGTTCGTTTTGCCCTGAGTTGTCTCAAAACCTAGATCGGGCTCTTTCGACCACATTCGGGATTCCTTGAACAATTCCAGAGTCATCCGGCCCATGACTCTTGAGATCGGTGAAACTTCGATGCCTACTCGAACGGCAACCTCGCGCAACGAATATCGCTGCAGTATTGAACGCAATCAGTCGGGAAAGTATTGCGTTCGTCTCCGCGTACATTACCCGCGGCATGCCTGGACGCTGAACGTCTACTTCCTGGCCGGATCCTTCGATCGAGCCATGAAAAAGCTGGAAGAGGCTCTGGATTTCTTGCAAAGGCAGGAAGACAAGCTGTGGTTCTGGGGCGTGGACCGCGCCGAGGATATGGGCTTTTCCGCGGAATTTTTGAAACAAGCGGGTATGCGGCTCGATCGCCGGAACGAGTTTCCCAAGCGCGCGACCAGCGTGACCTTGGCTCCCGAGAGGGAAGTACCTGCTTCCGTCCTGGGTCCAATGCGGCGAGGACTGGCCGAATCGGTGGAAATTCCTCGCGCCGCCGCTGCCGCCGGCGACTAGCCGCCTTGTAGCACAGGCACTCTGGCCTCCCCACTGAATCGCAATTCCACGAACGGCGAATTGAGTACCTCATGGCTTCCTGTAGCACAGGCACTTCTGCCTGTGCTCTCATCTTTTGCTGTGCTTTGGCCTTCGGCCTAAAACCACAATTCCACAAACGATGGCCCCTCGAAGCTCGGACCGCATAGTGCCGCCAAGGCGGAAAGCAGAAGGCCGAGGGCCAAGGGCGAAAAGGGAAATAGCTTCGTTTTGTTTTGGTACGTGGCGGGCCGGAGCGTAGGGTCGGTCAGGCTGCCTATTTGCCTTGTGGCCGCGGAGGCGGTTCGTGCGGTTTGGCGTCGGCGCGAAGCTCAAGGTCGCACTGCCGGCATCTCGGGTGCTGCTTCCATTCGACCACCGCGTAACGCTTGCCGCATTGCGGACACGTGTAGGCCGTCGTCAGTTGCCAGTGCTTCGCGGCGTCCATGGGAGCACTCCTTGGATTAGCGACACCATGGACCCTGGAGTCAGACTCGTCAAGTCCCTATCTTGGACGCCAATCCGTCTTGTGGTCACTTGTCTTTACCTCGACAGCGCTTGCCGTGTTTATCGTTGTGCCGTGGAAGTGAGCGGGAATTGGCTATTGCTAGAAGACGGGGTGCGTGTCCGAGTCGCAAACTCCAGCCCAACCGCAAAGGACTTGGTGTCAATTCCTTGACAGTAGACGACCCTGGCGCGCACCCATCCACCTTGCGGGGATCGCACCAGCAGCGGAGTGTCCGGCTTCCAAGGTTGTTCTGTGAGGACCCGTAGGCCGCAAGAGCTGGCGTTTTCCGTGAGCGCTAGTTCCGAGAGGATGGGTTGCTCTCCGGTAGAGAGCAATACTTCGAGCTGTTGCTTGGGACTGCGCCGTTCTCTTCGCCCGGAATCCATATAGAGGGCACTCCCATGGATGGGCTGGGGAACTCCTTGGCTTCTAGGCGTCGACGCCTAAAGGGGCCGCTTCCGGTTATCAGCCGAGCCGCCGTCCGGTCAATCCGATGAAGGTTGTAATTCTCTGTAGGGGGAGTCTCCAATCGGGCGGCGGGCGTCTGCGCGCTGCTCAGGGTGGCGCCGCCACCCCGCTCGGTCATCTGCGACTTGCTGGAACTGTTCGACTCAGCCGAGTGAGGACACCCCTACCGCAGTCCCCGGCGTTTAGAATGAAAATCCTTGAGGGTTTGGCGCAGCGACGCCAGCAAGCAACCGCAGTTTCGGCACTTCGGTATTTTCCCCGACTCCACGGACTCCGGGGCCGAATACATCGTTCTGCATATCGGGCATATAAACTCGGGCCGCTTGCTTTCGTCCATGGCGCCGTAAAGCGGAGCAAGAAAAATCCTGAGCGCATGCTCCCACCCGTGGTTCGCCGTGCGTTCCTTGCGCAGAAGTCCAGGCGGCAGTCGCAGTGGCCGAGCGCTCGATGGGTATTTGATATTCAGCCAAGACTGCTGCAACACGATTTGCAGAAGGTTCTGCATTCACGCCACGCTAAAGTGGCGAATGGGTTTCGTCAATCAGACAAAGCCCTACAAGCTCTCTTTTGGCGCTCGTGTCGGATGAATTATTAAGGTCTTTATTTGCATGAAACTACAGTAAGAACCTGATAGACTAATTACGCAGTTTTCAGTATTAGCGTATACAATTAACATCTTATATTAGTGTCTTGAGTCTACCCGGTCCTCTCGAGAAAAAGTCTACGAGGGGAGTCCTGCACGACCATGAACGCAAACCGGCGGTTGCAAGAACGAAAGCAGCCCGAGCAGATCGTGTTGTGTAAGCTCGGCGGCGAAAAAAGCAGTTCCGTCCTGAATCTTTCCGAGGATGGGTTGAACGGCGCGATCGAGGCCGCCGGCCGGTTGGCGTGGATCGACTCGGCAAAACGCACGGGAGGCCTGCGCTTCGTGGAGTTGAGCACGTCGGCGCGCGAGCAGATCCGCGCCTGGCTGAGCGAGACCTCCATCGCGTCCGGCGGAAGAAGCGGGGGCGCGTTTTTGCAGAAGGTTGATAAGCAAGCCGATGACGGCGCGGCGACCGGCCAGCTGGTAGTTTGGCAGGACCGGCGCCTTCGGAGCTTGCAACTTGTTCCCATAGAACGGCACCGGGCGCAGAAGCGCCGGCATTTCCTCGGCGGCCTATTGGTGGGCTTCGGGATATGCGCGGCGCTCATGGTTCCCATCTTCCGGTATGCTGGTGGCATGAAGCCAGGCAGCCTGGCCTGGACGATAGAGAGCGCCAGCCACGCGGCGCAATCCAGCGCGGAACAGACTCCGGCGTCAGCAGTACATTCCGTGCCGCCAAGTGCGTCGATCTCGGAGTCGACCGCTAGGAAAGCGCTGGCGCCGCCGCCGGTGGTGCAGAAGGTCTCCGTGGCCGAGCCAACAAGGTCGCCGCGGAGGCAGAGTCCACAGACAGCGCAAGGATTTTCCACCGCGCCGATGAGGGGCACAGCATCGCCGTCGGCAGCGCCGCAGCCGGGGAAGGCGGAGCAGCCGCTTGGGGCAAGCCAGGCGGCAGTATTGCCCGCTCCAGACGCCTCAAAGGCGCATTCTTCCTCGGGGCAAGTCGAGCACGCGAAAAAGGTGTCGGCGACGCCGCAGCAGTTGTGGTCTGCGCTGCAAGCAGGAAACATAAAGGCGGCAGTAGCGCTTGCGGACCTCTACGCACGGGGTGAAGGCGTCCCGGTGAACTGCGAGCAAGCGCGGGTCTTGCTGCTGGCCGCGTCCGAAAAAAACAATGCAGAAGCTTCGAAGAAGCTGCGGGACCTGAAGGAAGGCGGCTGCCCCGCAAACAGTGACTGAGCCGAAGCCGTAGGCCTCCTGTAATCCAAACAACCGACGGATGAGCGGCGGCCCTCCGAGTGTTCCATTTTAAGACCTTGTGGGGTGTGCGGCCGCTTGAGAGGACTGAGATTCCTTCTTTGGCTGGCTTTGGCTGGCGTTTGGTCGCTTCCATTACTTTTACTTTCCCGCCTTTAGCCCGGCTGTTCTAGCATCGCGGATCAGCACGGGAAACCGCGGAAAGGCAAAATTGCCGGATACGTCATCGATAACGTTCACCTGGCAAAGGTAAAGCCCCGCCTTAAGGGCCTCGAGAGGCACATCGATCTGAACGACGACGGCCTTGCGCTCCGGGGCTGCCACTTCGTTCGTCACGATGGGCTTGGATTCGTAGACCTTTACGCCGCCCTGCAGGAACTCGATGCTGGTCAGTACACGGACGCTGTCGCGCGGACCTTTCCGGGCTTCGGCTTTACCGGCAGCCGCCTGACCGTTTATCGGAGCGGCCGGGGCGGGATTTTTGCCCTTCGCGGCGTCGTACACTTCGTACTGCAGATAGAGATGCTGGTCGGCGGTGAAAACGTGGGCGATGTTGGGAACGGTCTCCATCTGATCGCGCACCAGGGGGTTCGGGCCGCTTTTCTTGCCGTTGGCCGGAACGCGCAGGCTGCTCAGCACGACCGAACTCATTTTCAGCGGCGCTTTGCGCAAATCGGGGATCTGCACATCGGTTTCAAATGAGCCCATGCGACCGGTCTGGTTCTCGCGCACCACAAATTTCAAGTGATAGCTGCCGGGGGCCAGCACGAACCCCGTGTTGTACTGCACGTTTTTGCGGCGGACCTGCTGGGTGCTGTCCACGGCGAGCTTCACGGTATCCCGTAAATGGCCGACCGGGAATTTGCTGCCCTCGAGGACTTGGCCGATGATGTCGATGGTGGCGTTGTCTTTGTCTTTTTCCGTCACAAACGGGATTTGCGAGCCGGGAATCACGAGTGAAACCGCCAGGTAATAGTGAGAATCGTCCTGGCGAAAGTAGGCGGCGCCGGTGTAGAGCGGCACGTCCACCTGCGGGAGCTCGGCCGCTAGTTCGTCTTCGAGTTGCTGCTCGCGGTCGGATTTGCTCAGGTGCTCGAAATCGCGGTCCGTGTAGTATCCCGAGCGGTAATCGAGCTTTACCTCGGCGCGGTTCACCTGAACCTTCAAATGGCGGTAGCGCCCGTCTTTCAGGGGATTGTTGCTCGAGAAGCCCAGGACGTAGTACGCGGAGGTGTCTTTCTGAACTTGAGAAAACACGCCGCCGAAATCGTTGGAATCGAAAAAGGACTTGCCGCCCGTATCGGCGGAAAGCGTTGCCAGCGTCTCCTGCGAACTCAAATTGTTATTCAAATCGTTCAGCACGGATTGGCCGGAATACGCCGATTGCCCGTGCAAGCTGGCTGCTTGGGCTTCGCCGCCTGGCGGAAAGGCCTCGAGCCCGCGCAGGTCCATCGAATAGATGGAGACGTTGGCCTTCACGGCGGCGGCGGTCGCCCTGCGAAGTGCCGATTGATTGTCCATGCCGGACTGGCTGATTCCATTGCTGAAATAAATGAGGCTCTTCTTTTGCGTGAGCTTGCCGAGAGATTGCATCAAGGATTGCAACGCCAGCAGTTTGCGGTCCGCGCTGAAGGTGTTGTAGTCCGTGTCGTCGGCCGTGAAGGAGCCGCCGGTCTCGGCCTCTCCTTCGGCACTCCCGGCGCCGCCGTTGTCGAATCCCTGGCCTTCTCCGGAAGTGTATGCGGAAAGGGCCGCGAGGATTCTCGCCTTGTCATCCGTGAAATCCAGGTCCACGCGCATGTTCGTGGCCAGCGAGACTAACGCGATTAAGTCCGCAGGCTGCATCTTGGTGGAAACGAAGTTCTTCGCTGCATCGACGGCGCGATCGATTTGCTCCGGATCCATTGCGGAAAAGTCAAAGAAGAAGAGCATCAGGCGGCGGTCGCGCGCCGCGAGCGAGGGAGCGGCGTTTTTCCCGGTGCGCAAAATCGCTCGGGCTCCCGCCGTGCCGGAAATCGCGGCCTCTGCGGCTCCCGCGGTCAGGGGCTGATCCACATTTTCGAAATCAAAGCTAGAAATTTCCTGCTTCTTGCCGTCTTCGAGCACCGTGAAATCTTCTTTTTTCAAATCACGAATGAGATTTCCTTTTTTGTCTCGCGCAACGACATTGACGAGCACCAGCTCTGTGGTTATGCGGATACGCCCCTGGCTTGTTGGTGTTTGCGGGGCTTGCTGGGCGACGAGTGGCGCGGCTGTTTGGAGAAGCAGCCCGCTGGTGAGAATGGCCGCAAGATTTTTCATCTTCTGACGCATTTTCATTGCCCTTCAGAACCGGAAGCGCGCGGTCATAGTGACACGCCGCATGCTGCCCGTTCCCGTCACTTCGCCAAACGCGAGCGAGTTCACGACCGTGTTGATCGAAGTGAAATGCACGTTGTTGAAGACGTTGTTGGCGGAAAGCCGAAGGTCCAGCGCGCGCGATTCTTTGATGGAAATCGTTTTGTTCAGCGCCATGTCCCAGGTGACTTGTCCTGGACCTGCAATGATATTTCGGCCCGCATCGCCGAAGGCCGTGCCATTGGGATTGCTGCAAGCAGCGCCGGGCGCACAGAACGCGGCCGTGTTGAACCACTCGCGCGTCGTGGGATTGCTCAGGCGAACGGTTTGTCCGGCGACGGTGTTGGCGCGGAGCGAGCCGCTCACGCCGCGACCGATGTCCAGGGCGTCGCCCAGCACACGCGGTGTGAAGTAAAAACCGGAACCCACGGTGAAATCGCCGCTCCACTGCCACGCCCCGAAAATGTGGC
Organism: Acidobacteriota bacterium; assembly: GCA_003223245.1. GTDB lineage: Bacteria > Acidobacteriota > Terriglobia > Acidiferrales > UBA7541 > Acidiferrum. Next base: position 96,673 of record QHYI01000130.1, on the reverse strand, counting down.
CTAACGCGCCCTTTGGAGAAAAGTGGCGGTTCTCACCGATGGGCAAGTCGTAGATCCAGTTCCCGGTGAACTTGTGACGCTGGTCGAAGCTGGAAAGGCCGCGGTCCGCAGAAATGTCCAAGGGATTTTGCGCCACCACGCTGCCTCCGCCGCCAATCGAAGAGGCATCATCAATGGACTTGGAATACATGTACTGCGCGCTCATGCCAATCCCTTTCGCCATGCGCTTGCGAATCCGCACAGAACCTGCATGCAGGATGGAATTGCCCTCGGAGGACGCATAGATGAACGGCTGGTTTCCCGCGACCAACAAGGCGCGCTCCGTATCGAGACGCGTGCCTTTCGACCCGTTGTAGCCGGTGCTCAAGATCCAGCCGCTGGGCAGTTCGCGCTGGAGGTCCAGATTCCAGATTTGCACGTATCCCAGCTTGTAGCTTGGATTGACGGCGAAGTTGTTGGTCACCGCGCTGGAAGATGCCGGGGGGAATCCATTAACCAGCGTCAGGGGACTTCCTGCGACAAGGCTGGTAACGTCCGTGGCATTGGTCGCGGTCTCGGCAAAAGGCGGCTGAAAGGCAAAATTCTGAATCATGGTGCCGTATTGCGCGAGGTTGTAATTGATGCCGTACCCGGCGCGGACGACCATCTTCTTTTGCGGTCTCCAAGCGAGGCCCACGCGCGGCGCCCAATCGTTGCGGTCTGGCTGAATGAGTGACGCCGGGAAAGTGCCGTTGTAGGGGCCGGTTGCGCCGGGCAAGACCAAAGCGGCTGCGCCAAATCCCGGCGCAACATCTAAGTTTGCAATGCGGTTGTTGGCCTCGGTGTACGGCCCGTTATATTCGTAGCGCAACCCCAGGTTGAAGGACAGACTCGGTCGGAAACGCCAGTCGTCCTGGACGAAGAAGGCGTAGGAGTTCGCGCGGAAGTTGTAGGCAGTAGTCCCAAACTGCAGCGAAGTTTGTTGTGGAAAGCCCAGCAGAAAATCAGCAAAATCGTATCCGGTATCGGTCACCGGGATGGCGCTCCCGGAAGAGTACTGCGAGGTCGCGAATCCCGTAAACACGAAGCTGCCTTCCCCATTTCTCGCGGAATGGAAGCTCTGAAGAATGCGGCGATAATCTGCACCGAAGCGCCAGTTGTGCTTCGCGTGATTCCACGAAATCGTGTCGGAGATCGTGTAAGTCTGGTCGAGTTCGCGCCGCGGCGTCGGGTCATTCAGGCCGCCGAAGGAGGTGAAGCTGATTCCCGGCAAGCCCCAGTCAAACCGATTCGTGGAAACCCCGGTGATACCGGCAAGCGCGTCCACGTTCGTCACGTTCGAGTACAGGTTTGTTGTTGCTACGTGGTTGTGGTTGTAATTCACGCGAAAGATGTTTGTTGCGCGACCCTTGCCGTAGACCCACCCGGCATTCGCGTTCAAGCCTTGCGTGCTGTTGCCGCCCGCCAACGAAGGGAACGGATTCACGATGTTCGTCGAGCTGCGCGCCCAGTTCAGGCCGAAATTAACATTGTTCTGCGCGCGCCGGCGTCCACCGCCTCCTCCCTCCCTGGAAACGAAGAAGGGCCCTCCGCCGCCGGGACCGCCGAGTGCGGTGAAATTGTGCACCAGACGGAGGGAGACGGCGTCGGAACTGCTGTTTGCCGAAGTGACATAATGGAAATTCTGGCCAAAGGCATTTGTGGCGATGTTGGGCAAGGGAATGTAAGGCAGCAGCGCCTGTGCCGCTGAGCTAATCAAACTGGCGTCCAGCGCATTGGGATGGCCGTTGAATTGATATTGCTGGCCGTTTTGTGGATTGAAAATCTGGACCGGCTTCCCATCGTTGTAGGTGGCCTGGCTAAAGTCTCCGTTACGCTCGGCCGGCGTAGGCACCGTCGAGAACGCATCGTAAGGATGGCTGCCCCGCGAACCGTTCCATCCGCCGAAAAAGAACCATTTGTTGCCGCCGTTGAAAACCTTGGGAATCTTCAAGGGCCCGCCGACGTTGGCGCCGAACCGCGCTTGGTTGTAGGAAGCCTGCGGTGCGGGGACACCGGTTAGCGAGTACGGTCGGGCGTCCAGACCGGAGTTGTCATCCGTGTAGTAGAGCACGCCGTGCGGCTGATTGATATTGAAGCCCCGCGGCATACGCCCCATAATCACAACTCCCGGGCCGCCGAATCCTCCTCCGCCCTGCGGGCCGAAGTTTCCACCGCCTTCCCGCTGCATGCGCTCGCGAAATTCCTGGATGCGCTGCTGCAGTTCCTCTTCGTTGCCCATGCCGAAATCCTGCGTGCGCCCCTGCGCGCCGCTGACGCTCACAGATTCGGTCGGACCTTCCGCCCCGGCCCCGCTTAACGGCAAGCTCGAGACGTCTCCGTTGTTTTGGCCTCCACCGTTCCCGGTTGCCCCGCCGAAGTCGCTGCTTCCGCCGCCAAGCGAGGAAAGCGAGTTCTCCATCGCCAGGCTCTGAAAACCGCGTCCTGCCGCAGCCAGCGCCGCCATTGCATTGGTGGATTGCTCCTGCTGGCGGGAGGCCAGCAGCAACTCCGCATCGACTTTTGCTGCGGGATTCTCCGGATTCAGCACGACTTCCTGCGTGAACGTGGCGAATCCCATGAACTCGACGCGAACGACGTATCGCCCGCGCGCCATGCCAGCAAGGCTGAACTTGCCTTCGGAATTCGTTGCGGCTACATACTTTTTGCCGGTCAGCGTGTTCGCCGCGGTGACCGTAACTCCCGGCAATGGCGTTTTGCCGCTGCGCGCCGAGCCGGTGATTTCGAAAGTAACCGGCGCCTGTTGAGCAGGGACAGGCGCCGTGGCGGACTGTGGCGCAGGCACGGGGGGAGGCGCATCCTGTGCTCGCAAAGCGAAGGGCCACAAAATCGCGGCTAGGCTCAAAATAGATATGCTGCGCCACCTGAACTTCACTTCGAAGACTCCCTGGATGGTTAATTGCTGCCTATCGTTGCGGTGGGTTGGGTTTGGAATCGGCAGGCGGTTTGGCGGTTCCCGTCGTCATTCCCGGCGCCATACCCATTTCCTGCATTCGCTTCCATTGCTCGGCCCCGATGACCATCACCATCTTAGGCACGAACGCGTTGTTTTGCACCGCCCCGCGCACGAACACGTGATCTCCGTTTGAGTGACATTGTCCGGCCGCAGCACGGTGATCTTCGGCGCGTCCACGGATTTCACCTCGCCAAAAACGAAGTCCTTTCCAAGCTCGCCGCCGCCCATCATCATCATTCCGCCGCCCGAACCGCCCACGCCATGCTCACCCGGTCCGCCGCTTCGTCCCGCCACGATCAGTGCGGTCAGGTCCTGATCTCCGGCGCCTTCCGTGCGGATGAAAACCATGTCCCCCATCTTAAAATCCGCGAGCTTGGCGTTTTCGCGGTCTTTGCGGTACTGCGTCTTGTCCGTCAGTTTGACGGTAACGCTGGCTCCGTCCATTCTTGTCAGCTCAATCGCGCCATCCTTGATCGAGGTGATTTTCCCCACCACCCCGTGGCCGCGCCCTTCGGGGGGACCTTGCATCCTGACCTCACCTGCCGGCGGCGCGCTCTGTTGGCCTTGTCCCTGCGAACTCGCTTGCTGTTGTGCCAGCCAAGGAGTTGCCGCCAGCAGAAGCGTCAGACTCAATGGAAAGAATTCCTTTGCGCCCATTTCGCTATTCTCCCATGGACTTCTTCTCTAGAAAGACGTACGCGCTGGGAGAAAAGTAACCGGGATTCAACCCAGCGGTTAGGGGTACATGCCTCCGTTTCTATTCCTGCTGGCCCGCAACAAAGTTCCCGGCCAAAGACAAAGGATGACGTACACCGCCCGGGCATCAGCGGCCAGTCGTCGGATTGTTTGGCGGCCAGCTATTTTTCGCGCAGGATCACTTCGCCTTGGCCGACCAGCTGGTCGTTGAGCCACAGGCGGTATTTGTAAGTGGTGGCTTTGCTGCCGGGGCGCGGCGGGCCGCTGAGAAGGCGGACTCCGGAAGGCGCTTGAAAAACATTGGAGGAGAAAGGACAGCGGTTCGCGTCAAACTCGACCCGCAAGTTTCCCGCGTCGGAAATCCAGCAAACCTGGTCGCCGGGATCGAGCACCACCGTTTGCGGAATCAATCCAACAAGAACAGGGCGTTCTGCCATTTGTCATTTCATCCGGACCGCCGCTTTCGCGATGCTTTCCCTCGAAGATGCAACCCGGCTGTGACAATAGCATATTCCATCCGCCAATTTCCTACGGGATTTGTCGGACTAAGCCGTACGAAATGAGGGAAAATCTCTGTTTCACAACCCCGCTGTCCTTTCGTACATCTTAATTAACTGTAACCTTGTTTTCTGTTGTGCTTGACCCCGCTCCGAGCCCAACCGTAGACTGGAGTGGTTACGCAGTTGTTTGAGGCGCGAAGTTCCTGGCTGGATCTCGGCGTTTGCGGAATGACGCGATTCAAGAGCGCCTTAATTCCACGCGGAGGATTCTGCCGGATGGCTTCGATTCCACGGAATTTAACTATCCCGCTGCCGAATGGCTCGCGGATTTCCATTCTTCACTCGCTGCCTTTTTTCTTGGTGCATCTCCTGGCGCTGCTGATCTTTTTCATGCCTTTCCATTGGTATTATGTGTTGACTACGCTTGCGGTGCTGGCGGTGCGGATGTTCTTCGTCACCGCCGGTTATCATCGGTACTTTTCACACCGGTCGTTTAAGACTAGCCGCGTCTTCCAGTTCGTCATCGCCTTCATGGCCATGTCTTCTTCGCAGAAGGGCGTGCTGTGGTGGGCGGCCCATCATCGCCACCATCACCGCTATTCCGACCAGGAACTGGATCTGCACTCGCCCACGCTGTTCGGCTTTTTCTGGTCGCACATCGGCTGGATTCTCTCCGACAAATACAACGACACGCGCATGGATTACATCGGCGATTTTGCGAAATTCCCGGAATTGCGCTGGCTGAACAAATATCACATAGTGCCGCCGGCGGTGCTTGGCGCGGTGTTGTGGCTTATCGGCGGATGGCCGGTGTTTATCTGGGCGTTCTGCCTCGGCACTGTGCTGCTCTGGCATGACACCTTCACCATCAATTCGCTCGCACACCTGTTCGGTTCGCGCCGCTATGAAACCACCGACACGAGCCGCAACAACTGGCTGCTTGCCATCCTCACGCTCGGCGAAGGCTGGCACAACAACCATCACCACTACATGGCTTCCGCGCGCCAGGGCTTCTACTGGTGGGAGATTGACATTACCTACTACACGCTGAAACTGATGTCTTGGCTCGGGATCGTTTGGGACCTGCGTAAAGTCCCCACGCACATCCTCGAGGCCGAACCCGCCGCCGCATAAAATTCTTTTTTCGGTGTTGTAACCGCAGCCTCCGTTGCGGCCGCCTCCCCACTACTGGGATTCTCGCCTTTAGACAGGCGGGAACGAGGTGCAGCCGGGAACTCGTGCGCGGTTGTTCAGGTGTTATCCCTCTGCGATTGCAGCCTTTCCCCGAATTGACTATGGATTGTTTTATGGGAAAAGTCGTACCGCAACCTGTTTTAGCCTCGAAAGGTCGCAGTTGCTACTGGAATGCTTGCAGAAGAGACTTGGAATCTGCCTACAGTCCTCGTAGTGGGCGCGCGTCAGCTGCTCCTAGATAACCTCCGTGTGCTGCTTAGGACCCTCGGATTTAGGTGCGTCATCGGCGCAAGTCTCAAAGAGGCGCGCGCGTTAGTTGATAAGGAAAAGCCCTATGCCGCGCTTCTTGACCAGCAACTGCTAAAGTCCACGACTGCCGAGATCTTGGCCACCTTGCATAGGCTCTTCTTTAGGTTGCAAGGGCGCGCGGCCCTGCTCACCGATAAAGACAGTGACCCACAACTACTTAAGATGCTCGACGCCTATTCACTCCCAAAGGTTTCTGTCGATCTGGTCTTTCAGGAGCTGTGGCCTTGCTTGGATTCGTTGTTCCGCCGGAATATCGCTCCTACCAAGCAAAATGCGCGGCTGGTATTTGACAGTTTTCTTGAGCCCTTGCCTGCCGGGATCCGCTCAGCGCTGCCTGCGGACCGTACCCTCCTTTACGAAGCCGGGGACGTGACGGTGGATCTGTGGCTCGAGTCACAGAGTGATTTGCGTCGTGCCAAGCTTATGGGCCAGATTTTGAGCCGGGCTAGACCGGCGTCTCAAAAGTCATACCCCGTGATGCTTCAAAGTGAAACCGAGCCGATTGCCGCCACAACCAGCAACACCATGGGCGAATTTCAGTTGGATTTTGATAGTCATACTCACATGAAGCTAGAGATCGCAGTGAGGGAACGACATTGGGTATCGCTAGAATTACCAGATTCTCTAGCCACGACGCAAGAGATTGAAGACTAAGGCGGTTATCCATGAGGCTCAAAGTTGTGTCCTTTTTCTTGCTCTTCTTCGCGCTCTTGCCCACGAGCGCTTCCGCCCACAAGCGCTTCATTGTGCGCGACACTGCGGGTCTCGCCTCGCTCGAGGAGGCTTGCGAGAAACTAAGCTGTACGATCGTCCAAAGCCTTGACGCCAACCTGAGTCACGTTTTTCTGGTCACATTTCCTGGGGAGATCGATCTGGATGGTGCTTTGGATGAACTGTTGGAAACGCCCGGGGTGATCAACATCGAGCAGGATCAAGCGGTGGCTCTGGTAACGGGATTGAATCAAACAGGCCCGATACCCGCCGGGCTCTCCGACACTACCCCTGTCGAGTACTTCGGCACGTTCGTTCAGGGTGGCTATGTGTATCAGCCTGGGGCGCAGATCGTCCGTGTGTCGGAGGCGCAAAACACGTTTCACGTTGCTGGGAGCGGTATCGTGGCAGACATTGACACGGGTGTGGACCCCGATCACCCGGCGCTGCAAGGTGTTTTGTTGCCAGGCTGGGACTTTACCCGGAATCTGCCGGTCGGCTCCGAGATGAGGGATCTTGATCCGACAATTACACCGCCTCCCTCGTGTTCCGGTTGCCCCGCAGCGGTTGTGAATCAATCGACCGCAGCCGTGCTGGACCAATCGACTGCTGCCGTGCTTGATGGGAATCCTGAGTACCTAGCCTTCGGTCATGGCACCATGGTGATGGGCATCATCCATCTTGTAGCCCCACACGCCGAGCTTCTTCCACTGAAAGCCTTCCATTCCGATGGGACAGGGTTCCTCTCCGATATTTTGAGTGCCATTTACTTTGCGGTTCAGCACCACGCCAACGTCATCAACATGAGCTTCGACCTCGAGTCCAACTCGGATGAGTTAACCAAAGCCCTCGATTTTGCCAACCAGCAAAATGTGATTTGCACTGCCTCGGTGGGTAACAACGGCGCAATGGAAATCGTTTATCCGGCGGCACTTCAAAGCGACGTGATGGGAGTGGCCTCCACGAACGACGTGGATCAGCGGTCCACTTTCTCCGACTTTGGCGATGCCATCGTTTGGGTAGCGGCCCCCGGGGAAGCCGTCATCAGCACTTATCCGTTTGGGGTCTACGGGGCTGGATGGGGAACCTCGTTTAGCGCGCCCTTTGTTGCCGGGGCAGCTGCGCTGTTACTGAATCAAACGCCTGGCATCAATGAGTCGCAGGCCGCTTCCGCCGTAGCCCATGCCGTGCCCATCGGAGCCGACATGGGTAATGGCCGGTTGGACCTGGTACAAGCGCTGGCGGCCAACGCTGCCTCTGCGGGCGACTTTTCTCTCACTGAACCGCCTCGTCAAACAATCCTGATTCATCGCGGTGCTGCAGAAACCTTTACCTTCAGCGTTGTGGCTTTGCAGGGTTTCACCGGGACGGTGGATTTCAGCGTCAGCGGCCTGCCCTCCGGCACGTTCGCGAGCTTTGACCCGCCGACGATCACCGGCTCGGGCAACGCTGCGCTGACCTTGCAGGTGGACACCGCCGCCGAGCCAGGAAAGTACGAATTGAGGATCACCGGTGCGAGCGGAACTCTGTTGCATTCCGTGAACCTGGAACTGCACGTTCTACCATAGGCCCCGGTGTCGCCGGCTGGTACACACCCAACATCACCGCTGCCTGATGTCTCCTGGTTTCCGTGCGGATCAAGTGCATCTAGCGGCGGATGCTGAGCTCGACATCTGGCTCGTAACCTTCCTCTTGTACCGTCTTCTTCGCGACAGAGCGCAGGGTTTGCTCGTCCGCGTCCTTCGGCACCTTGCAGTGGCGACGAATCACCTCCTCGCCCGTCATGATGCGTACCAGCCAGTTCGACTTGCTGGCATCCCAGGAAACTTCCACTCGGTCGGCATGCATTGCGTTCCTCCACGCCCACAATTTAGGGAGCATTCTACTCCTCGAAGCGGCCGTAAGGAACCCGGCAAGATGGGCTCCAGCCGGTTGCTGCTCACCCAAGCAGAGGCCGAATTTTCAGTGGGGTACGCCAAAGAGGATCCGGAAGCCCCAGAAGGCGGCCGCGCCGAAAAGGGCCATGAACGCTATCCCGGTAAGGCGTCCCGAAGGGGGCGTTTTGCTCTAGGACTGGAGCACAGCAAGCACTCAAACGACGAACAGCAGGATGGCCCCAGCAGCAAGAATCTTCAGCCACATGGTTCAAACCTCCTTAACCGTACACCTCGTGCCCCGCTCAGGCAGAGACGGGCAAAAATCCGACGAACATACTGGAGCCAAGGCCAAGCCTGCTGCTATGACGGCGGTCACCAAGGCAGGTGTCAGCTATGTTTGCCCGGGGCCTGGTGGCTCCCTGATTCTTATGCCGTAACCGCGAAAATCTGTGAGAAAATTTCGCCCCAAAAAGGAGGTGGAGTCTGGTGTTGAAGAAAGTCGCGGGATTGTTTTTGGCGCTCGCCATTGGCTCAGGCTCCGGATGGTTTCTCCGCGGCCAGGAATCTAGCGGAAAAGTGGCGATGGTCTACTACTGGAAGGCGAAGCCCGGAAAACTGGACGACTACAATCACTACATCAAGACGGTGGGGGAGCCTATCGACTTTGAGGCGCAGCGCGCTGGCGCATTCCTTTCCATCACCACGTATATCTCCCACAAACCGGATTCCCCTTGGACGCATATGCGCATCTTTGTCCTGAAAGATCGCGAGCAAGCAGCAAACCTCGAAAAGGCGCTCGACGAGGCCGGACTTCGCGTGCAGCCCGAGGAGAGCAAGCGCAAAGCAAATGCGGATCTCGCGGCCACGCTCCGCGATCCTGTGGGCCACGACGAACTAGAGATTCTGAAGTAGAGCGGACGACCAATCAGCATCCGGCTAGGCTGGGGCGGCCTCTACGATCGCGGCGCGCTTGGCGAAAATGCAGGAGCCCGAGCTTTAGAGGAGCACTAGGCCGCGGCGGATCCCGAGAGCAACGGCTTCGGTGCGGCTGGCCGCGCCGAGCTTGCCCATTATGGATGCCACGTGAAATTTTACCGTGTGCTCGGAAATGGCGAGCTTTGCGGCGATCTCTTTGTTGGGGAGCCCGCTGGCTAGCATCTGCAAAACTTCGCTCTCGCGTGGCGTAAGTGCTTCGGCGAGTTCATCGAGCCCTTGCGAGCGCCCTGGTGCGGAAGCGAATCCATTGACATTGACCGTCAGCGGAACCTGCGCGGGGTGCATCACCAGCAGGCCGCTTGTCGCAGCTTGCAGCGCCGCGACGAGTTGGTCGGGTGAAACATCGTTAGGCAGGACCGCGCGAATTCCCGCACCGAGCGCCGCTGACGAAGCCCCGAGTGAAGCAGGTTCCACGAGAAGGACCACGATAAAATCCGACGGAACTCCCGAAGCAATGATGGCATCAAGAAATGATTCAAACCGCTCTCCGGCGGAATCAATCACAATGGCGTCGGTCGGAGCGTCATCCAAGCGGCCGTCGAGGTCGGCAAGGGCTCTAACGCTGCCGGCGACTTCGATTTGACGAGCCACCAACAGATTTTCCAGCCCGGCGCGCGCCAGCGGGGAAGCCGCGACAATGAAAACGGAGATCACGCCGCGGCGGAGCTCCTTGCCGCCAACCGATTCCCGAGTTCGACGCTGACCCGGCGGATTCGCTCATAATCGCCGCGCAGGAATTCCAACCGCAAGACACGCGGGCCATTTCCTTGAAGTGCGCGCCCCAAATCTTCCAGCGAAGCAAAACGTCGCTCCCCGGTGCCCAGGAGAATGTCGCCCGGCAGAAGCGAGGCTAGAGCCGCGGGACTCTCTGGTTCGACTTCGAGAATGACCAAGCCGAAGGTTTTGGCGCGATAAGGCCGAGGGACGAACGCGGGGTGAACCGTGACGCCAAGCCGGCCATCGCTCGGAGCTGCAGAAAGAAGGTCGCGTACCGCGTTGCTGGGAATCGCGAGCGCCAGGCGGCCCGCGACCATGGTATTGATCCCGACAACGCGGCCACGCGCGTCAGCTAGCGGACCGCCGGAGTTTCCAGGCGCAAGACGCACTTCGGCCTGCACCCAGGAGTGCGGGCCGAGGCCGCGAAGTGGGCCAACGCCGTGAATCACCCCGGTCGCAAGCGCGCCGACAAAACCCATTGGATTGCCGATGGCAATGGCGAGCTCACCGGGGCGCAGCAGGGAAGAATCCGCCGCAGAAGCGGCAGGGAGGTTCGTGGCGTCGATGCGCAGTTGCGCGAGATCGCGAAAGGGGTCGCGCGAGTGAACCGTGGCTTGGAATTCGCGGCCGTCCCACAGCTGAACCGTGGGGCGCCTGCTGCGAACGACATGCGCGTTGGTCAGCAAGAAGCCGTCGCTCGACCAAATCACGCCAGAGCCCGACCCGCGACCGCCGGAATGAATCAGAACTGTCGAGCGCCTTAGTTGTTCCGCGATTTCGCCAAATCCCGGGATGGTCATCTTATTCGGCTCCGTGCGCGCGCTCACCAACAACAATGCTGGCCTGCTCGAGCGCGCCGCCGCGAATGAATTGGACCGGGAGCGATTTGCCGATGGACTCCGCGCCCAGTTGCCCGTGAACATCCTCCAGCTGAGCGACCGGTTGGCCCGCGAGCGCCACAAGAATATCGCCGATGACGATCCCGGCCTTATGCGCGGGGCCTTCCGGCGCAACTTCGAGGACAATGGCTGCGGTCTTGGCGTCCCGATTCAGGGTTCGCCGAAGCGCATCCGGCAGGCGCACCGCCTGCAAGCCCACACCAAGATAGCCGCGAGGAATGCGGCCCTTTTCGAGCAGCACGTCGGCGACGCGGCTGACGGTAGGAGCGGGAATGGCAATGGCGCCGAAGCGCGCGAAACGTGGCGTTGCCATGCCGATTAGTCGGCCGTGCGCGTCTATGACCGCTCCGCCCACGGCAGTGGGTTGCAAGCCGATATCGAGCCGAATGTAGGGCGCAAGCGCTGCGCCCGTCCAGGCGCGCCGCTCGGCGACAACCAGGCTGACGGCGCCCAGCGCGACAACGGGCCCGCTCGCGCGCGTGCGGCCGACAACAAGCGCGAGATTTCCGGGCTTGGTTCGGTAGACATCGCCGGTTTCTGTAAACGGTGAGGTGGCTTCCGGGCATTTCAATACGGCCAGGTCGGTGGATGGATCGCGGCCTGTAAGTGTGGCGGTGACAACGCGGCCATCCGGCAAGGTCAGTTGAATGTCTTCATCGCGACCGAGCGCGTGCTCCGCGGTAACGATCACACCGTTGCGCCAGATGATGCCGCTCGACGAGCCGCGCGCCTCGGTGTGAAGGGCAACAGTGCTTGCTGCGGAGCGCTCGGTGGCCTGCGCCAGAGCGTTTGAAAGAGCAATCAGTTCTGTGGACATTTGGGGAACCTCCATGAACAAGATGCCGCACGCGCCCAGGCGATTACATCCGCCAAATGGCTAGGTCCAATCCGGCTGAAACAGAGGGTCCCTTCACAAGGCGGCGGTAAGGCTGATAGTTTGACGACTGTTGCCGGATAGAAAGGCGTTGAGCGGCGGCCGAGAATTTCCCACCAGGAATCGTGCGTGCGTTACAAAAGCGACTCCGGTTTTCCCGAACAACTGCGCCCCAGCCGGCGCACGCTAGAAGCTTACGGCCGGGGCCGGCGTCTTTTGCGACAAGAGTATGTGTCGGACGGGAAATTCGAGCCGGCCATCGAAAAACTGCTCAAGCGCGAAGAAGAAGAAGTTGACTACATTCAAGTGCACAGCACGACCGCGGGATGCTTCACATTTCGAATCGAGCGCGCCGATAGGCCGGTAAGGAAAGCCTCCCAAGACTGACAGCGCTCGAATTGCATACTACAATTCGTGCCCCTGTCCGCATGAGGCGGGACATTGGCCAACTTGACGGAAACGATTTGCGATGAGACCTCACTGCCTCGCGGGAGGTCGGGTCATAAGGGGGCAGGTTTTCCCGCCCGGAACGCCATGTATGACATTTAGTTCAATCCCAGCTCAATGCCAGTTCGCAGAATTTCTCGCCGGCCTCGATAGGAACGGTGAAGTGTACGTCCACTTTCTTTGCGCCAGAAATCTCCAACGCCTTTCTAAAGAAGCCGATGATGGCGAATCCCATGATCCGGTGGTTACGAGAAAATCCGACGTACTGGATGGTTGCGCTTTTCGGTCCTTGCATCTCCGGAATAATCTGCACGCCGTCGAAGTAGGTGGAGTGCACCGCGGCGATTCTGCGGATGACAAACTCAGGCGAGCCCAGCTTGACGAACATTTTATAGATTCCGCTTAGCTGCTTCTCGATTACCGCTTCCGAGCGCCTGATCAATTCTTTTTCGTTGCCCCCGGCGGTTTCCCGGATGTCGACTTCGAGAAAACGGGCAAACGCATCACAGGAGTACCACGAAGAGAGAGAGAGGGGCCCGCGGAAGGTTTCTTGGGCTTCCACATCAAGAAGCGACAAGATTTTCTCTAATTCTTCTCGTCCGGCGCGTGCTTTAATCGCTTCCATCGCGTCCATTACGGCGGTGCCCTTGATGTGAAGCATGGTCGATTCTCACTCCCGGGATTGTTTCTTGGGTTGCGGCATCTACCTATAGACTAATACAAGGCCAATCGGCGGGGGCAGCGAAGCGGCGTAAGAAGCAAGGGCCAGACGCGCGCAGCAAAAACGGTTTCTCTTGTAAGCTATTTCCTTGATGCATTGGATTGAAACTTTCGAAGCAGTTTCGAAGGAAAAATGCGGCAATTCCTTCTCTCCAATCGTAAAATGCAAGCAGCAGTTGAAGGGGGGAGACCATGTCCAAGAGATTGAAGAGTTCCATGCCGGCTACCAAGAAATTGCGGTCCACCAAGGGCGCGCCGACCCATGAAGAGATCGCCTTGCGCGCTTATGAAATTTATTTGGAACGCGGAGGAGCCTCGGGACATGCCCTGGGAGACTGGGTGCGGGCCGAGCGTGAATTGCTCGAGAGAAACGGTAAGCCCGAGGGTAAGACCGGCCCGACCCTGGTCGCCGCGTAATGCGGTCCAAAGCAAAGGGTGGAGTCGCCCAAACTGCAGCGCCCCACCCTCTCCGTCCAAACCTGTCCGGATTACTGCCCCAGTACAAATGTGACCGTTACGATCATCTGGACGGCAATCGGCTGGTCGTTTAAGGAAGTCGGTTCATACTTCCATTTCTTCAGGGCATCCAAGGCCGCCTGGTAGAGAAGCGACGGTCCGGAAACGACATGCATCTCAACCACGTTGCCGCTTTCGTCCAGGACCGCGTCGATCTGTACCTGCCCCTGAATGCGTGCCTGCCGCGCCAAAGGCGGATATTCGGGAGGCACCTGAATAATTGCCCTTGGCGGCTTCACGCGGCCACCGACTCGGACCGGACCGGATTTTGCTACCGGTGCCACCGGCTTGGCTGCTGTGCTCAGCACTCCGCCGAGCACTCCCCAATCACGCCACCCATCTGGCCGCCCGGCACACCGCCGACTACGCCACCGAGGCTGTCTGACTCAAGCGGTGCTTCTTTGATCTCGGCAATTTGTTTGGGAATCACCGTCGGCGCAAACAGCTTGCCGGCGGAAATGAATCTTGCGCGAGACGGGGCAGCTTTGATGACGGCCGTAGTTGCTGGTGGCGGTGGCGGGGGCGGGGGAGCCACCAGCATCGCCGCGGCGTACTGCTTGATGTTGATGGTATCGGTGAAAAAAAGACCTATGAGGATGGGAGTTGTAAGCACCACGGCGTGCGTCAGGATGGAAACGGCAAGTTTCCACGCGCGTGAGCCGGTGCTGAATCGATTTTCATCCAGGAGCACGGCTTGCGAAAATTTGAACGCGGGCTTTATTTCGCGCTGATCCGCAAGCGTAGGAATCTTTTTCTTTCCATCGGACAGCGGGAGGGGCGCAAGTTCGATGAGCTTCGGGACGATTACTTCGTCTTTGACGGGGTGTTCGGCAATGGCGGACGGAGCCATGGGAGATACCTCCTGCCCTGTTTTGGGGCATGCCACTTGCCAAGTCGAACGGAACCTTAGGCTTTGCAACATGCTGACCTTAAAGGACTTCTTGGGTTTGTAGGATTTTGAATCAAGCGGAGAAGGGCCACCAAGCGCAACCAGGGAGGAGATACTGCGTGACTTCGCGCACCGCACGCGGCCCGTTCCGCAAAAAATCCTGGACCCTATCGAAAATACCAAGCAAAACAGTAAAAGGCGGCCAGCAACACTGCCAGAACGATGGCCCAAGAATTTCTTCTGACGCTGGTCTTCTCTCTCTCGATCAAGTCCGCCACTGCGGAGCTGAGAAAAAATACCTCGAAGCCTGTCACCAGGCTGGCGGCCATCTCAACCAGCGCAAATTGGTAAAAAAGAGAGGCGAAGAAGATCGCTCCGCTGACTGAGGTGGCAATCAGGCTCAGACCAAGCGGATAAATCTGTCGCCCGCTATGCGTTTCTTGCTCTTCTTCGCCCACCGAATATTCTCCGACTCGGGTCTCGCCGACGGCACGGCGTTTTGCCGCGGGGACCACTTTCATTTTAACGATTCATGAGGAGGAAAGACGCGCACTTTCTTGGCTCGAGGGTATCCGAAACCTCGAAATGGTCATCCAAACAGTATCCATCTCGGGAGGAGTAGGTGATGCAGCTACGTGCGCTTGGCAAAAATGGACCTCTCGTTTCCGCCCTGGGTTTGGGCTGCATGGGAATGTCGGAATTTTACGGACCCCGGGAGGACCGAGAGTCGACAGCCACGATCCATCGCTCGATTGATTTGGGCGTCACGTTTCTGGATACCGCGGACATTTACGGCCATGGCGACAACGAAATTCTGGTGGGACAGGCGATTCGCGGCATGCGCGAGAAGGTTTTTCTGGCTACCAAGTTCGGAATCGTGCGCGACAGGGCGAATCCCGCCGTGCGCGGCCTAAACGGCCGGCCGGAATATGTGAAGGCCTGTTGCGAGGCGAGTTTGAAGCGTTTGGGCGTGGCCACGGTCGATCTGTACTACCAGCACCGCGTCGATCCGAATGTGCCGATCGAAGAAACGGTTGGCGCGATGGCCGGGCTGGTGAAGGCCGGAAAAGTTCGCTATCTCGGATTGTCGGAAGCTTCCGCCTCGACCATACGCCGCGCGCACAAGGTGCATCCCATTGCGGCGTTGCAAACTGAATATTCCTTGTGGACGCGCGATCCAGAGTACGAAATTCTTCCCACAACGCGCGAACTCGGCATTGCTTTCGTGGCCTACAGCCCCCTGGGACGCGGATTCCTGACCGGGCAAATCCGGCGCTTCGAAGATTTTGCGCCGGATGATTACCGGAGAAATTCTCCGCGCTTCCAAGGAGAAAATTTCAAGAAAAATCTGGACTCGGTGAAACGCGTCGAGACCATTGCGAAAGAGAAGTCCTGTACGCCCGCGCAGCTCGCGCTTGCATGGCTGCTGGCGCAAGGGCAGGACATCATTCCGATTCCCGGCACTAAGCGGCGCAAGTATCTTGAGGAGAATGCCGGCGCTCTGAATGTCAAACTCTCGCAGCGCGACTTGAAACGGATTGACGAGGTGGCGCCGCAGGGTGCGGCGGCGGGCTCGCGATATCCCGAACACCTGATGGCCATGGTGGGCCGCTGATTCGTTCCACCGTCTGAATAATATCCCGTACAGCAAATGATGTGGCTTCCTTCTGGGCCTTTGCAGTAATCGTCTGCCGATCGCGATAAAGTGGTGGACCAGACGTTTGCTAGGAAACGCATGAATTGGTTTGAAAAATGGTATTGCGGGTCGGCTCTTTGGCGTTATCTCACACGGCGCGAACTGCTGCCGTGGATGCTCCAAGACGCGAAGTTGGGCGAGCACATTCTGGAAATCGGCGCCGGCCCGGGCGCCGCGACCATAGAGTTGGCGCGTCACGCGCCTCGCGTGACTAGCCTCGAATACGACCACGCCCTGGCCTTGAAACTTAGCGCACGGGCCAATCATTCGCCAGCGCATCGGAACGTCTGCATTATTCAAGGCGACGCCGCGACTCTGCCTTTCCCGGATGCCACATTTTCCTCCGCGATTGCGATCCTCATGCTGCACCATCTGAAATCCGGGGCGTTGCAGGATCGCGCTTTTTCCGAAATGGGCCGCGTGCTTCGGCCAGGAGGGGTTTTCCTGGCATTCGATATTTCCGATCACTGGATTCACCGCGTCGGCCATATCAAAAGCACCTACGTGCCCCTGGACCCGGCGACCGCGAAGCAAAGATTGCTGGCCGCAGGACTCTCCAAGGTCACCATAGATTCCCGGAGCGGCGGCTTTCTCATCCGGGCGCTGCGTGCGGAGTAGTCTTTTACCCCATACCATTTAGTGCAGGATTCACCCGCGTTGACCCCCGCCAAGCCTGCGGCTTAGCATGGGCGCATGTGGTTCCGCCGCAACAAATTCCCCCCCGGCCCCTATAGCGGGCTCAAAGGTTGGTCCTTCCGCGCGTTGAATCAAAGCCCGCTCGAGATGTTCAGTGATTTGGCGCGCTACGGGGATGTCGTCGGTGTCCGCGTCGTCAATTTCCGCAATATTTTTATCAATCATCCCCAGCTCATTGAAGAAGTGCTGGTAAGCCATCCGCGCCGCTACATCAAGGGCCGCGTACTGCGCGCCTACCGGCACGTTTTTGGCGACGGCCTGCTCACAAGCGAAGGAGACTTCTGGCTGCGGCAGCGTCGCTTGGTGCAGCCGGCGTTTCATCGCGCCCGTATTGCCGCCTATGCGCAAACCATGGTGGAGTACACCGAGCGCATGCTGGAAAGCTGGCGCGCCGGAGAAGAACGCGACGTGCATCAAGAGATGATGCGGCTGACGCTGCAAATCGTGGCCAAGACTTTGTTTGACGCCGACGTTGCGCGCGACGCCAAAGACGTCGGGAAATCCCTCGAATTGCTTCTTGAACTTGGCGCCGATTTTCGCCGTACTCTGTTTGTTCCGCATTGGGTGCCCACCCTCACGAACCTCCGCATCAAGCGCGAAATCGCCTTCATCGAAAGCATTATCTACCGCATCATCGGCGAACGCCGCACCTCTGGCCGCGACACCGGAGATCTTCTCTCCATGCTTCTTCGCGCGCAGGACGAAGACGGTTTGCGCATGACCGACAAGCAGCTCCGCGATGAAACCATCACGCTTTTTCTTGCCGGGCACGAAACTACGGCCAGCTCTCTTTCCTGGACGTGGTGGCTGCTGGCGCGGAATCCTGCTGTGGAAGCGAAGCTCCACGCGGAACTCGACGAGGTCCTCGGTGGGCGCGCGCCCTCGATCGATGATCTCGCGCGCCTCCCTTACACTGCGAACGTCATCACCGAATCGTTGCGACTCTATCCTCCCGCTTGGGGACTGGCGCGCATCGCCGTCGAAAATCACGAACTGGCCGGCTACCCGGTGAAAAAAGGGATGGGTGTAGCGATGGCGCAGTGGGTCGTCCATCGCGATACGCGCTGGTACCATGCGCCGGAGGAATTTCGCCCCGAGCGCTGGGAGGGCGATTTCGCAAAGCGCATCCCGCGATTTGCGTATTTCCCGTTTGGCGGCGGCCCGCGCCAATGCATCGGAAATAATTTTGCTTCGATGGAAGCGGCGCTGATTTTGGCCACGGTAGCACAAAAGTACCGGCTGCATTTGGTGCCGCATCATCCGGTCGTGCCGCTCGCGTCCGTAACGCTGCGTCCTCGGTATGGTGTGCGCGTGCTGCTGGAATCGCGGCAAGCCCGTCCACGAGACATTCTTCCCCCGGAGAGCCGCCCCGCTCGCCAAGCCGTCAGTGCCGATTAGCAGACTTAGCCGTTCCTCCTTGCCCCTACTATAAGAAAAAACAGCCGGCTAGAGCCGGCGGTAGGGAATGACCAGCGTGAGCCTATTTGCTCGAGAGTTGGGAGGCGAGCTCGGAGTGCGTGCGCATGACGCGAAGGATGGAGTCGCGCGTGACCATGCCAATGACTTGCGGCGCTTGGTCCGCGCCCCCGCTCACCACCGGCATCTGGTTGATGTCCGACGTCAGCAGTCTTTCGAGGAGCCGCAGCAGCGGCTCATCCGGGGAAGTCCACTGAATCTTGTCGCGCGGAATCATGGCCGACTGGATGGAGTTGTTGGCCCACTCTGTGCGTGGCACGGCATTCAGGGTATGAACATTCATCATGCCCACCAGCCGGTCTCCGGAGAGAACCAAGTGGCAGCGCCGCCCGGTCCGCAGCACCTCCGCGCCGTATTCTTCGAGCGACATATGGCCTTCCACCGTGGGAACTTCGTGACTCATCACGTCCGCTGCGCGCAACCCCGCAAGCGCATCGCGAATGGTCATCTGCGCAATGCTCTGCTGCGCCGCGTTGAGCAGGTAAAGCCCGATGACGCCCAGCCACAGCCCGGAATACCAGTCATTCTTGTAGAACGCCAGGTACCCGCCGATTCCCATCAAGGCGTACGCGACCACTCTGCCGCTCGATCCCGCAATCAGCGTGGCCCGGGAAAAATCTTTGGTGATGCCCCAAATGACCGCGCGAAAAATTCTTCCGCCGTCCAGCGGGAATCCCGGAGCCAGATTGAAAGCGCCTAACGCGACGTTCGTCCAACCCAAATAACTCGACAGCGCGCCTAACATCTGGTCCGGAGAAGAAAGGCGCATCATGGCCAAGAACACAACGCCCAGAAAAAAGCTGGCGAGCGGTCCGGCCACGGCGATGTTGAATTCCTGGAGGGGCTTCGTCGGCTCCCGCCCAATTCGCGCGACGCCGCCAAAGATAAACAGGGTGATCGAATGCACGGGAATTTTGTAACGCAGCGCCACCACGCTGTGCGCCAGTTCGTGGAAAAGTACCGAGGCAAAAAACAATACGCTGGTGAGGATTCCCAGTGCCCAGTGCTGGAGCGGGGTCCAGTGCGGGTGCTGCAGCCCGAAGTTCATGGCCAGCGTATAGGTAATCAGGCCAAAAATGAGCAGCCAGGTGGCATCCAGATAGATAGGAATGCCCAGAATTTTAGCGATTCGAAAGCCGGCGGTTCGAAAAGACATGGACCAACGCTTTCTCGAAAGCGGGCGGCGGGGCCGCAGCCTCAGGCATATCCCGCGAGCCTCACAATCTACACTAGCGCGAATTTCTCCCCCGGCAAAACGGTGCGCCAGGCCGTTTCGCGTCCCGCCCGACACAGCGTGTGCCCGCATCCACAAAACTCTGTCTTCGAGCAGGGTATAACGTCTTTGTTTCCAATAAATTGAAATTGGCTCGTGGCCTGCCGTCCGGTAGTGCGCATTTCGGGAGACAGACCATGCTCATCGTGTTGAACTTCGCCGTACTCGCCATTACCACGATGTTGGCCGCTGCTGCCGCAGCCGCTCTTTCCTGGATGTCGCTGCGCATGGCCTTCGTGCTGATGCGGCCCGCCACGGCCGGCAACCTTTCGCCGCGCACGGACCTGGCGCGCGGCAGGAGCGCAACTGGCGCGCGCCTTCTCTACGAATCGCTAAGACGTGCTGGGAGCGCGGGCACCGATTAACCCAAGCCTCCTGCCCGCGGAGTTTCCCGGCCCAGTGCGAGCGGCGGAGTGGCTACCCCTACTCCGCCGCTCGGCATCTACAACGCGCCGGGAAGGAAACCGAAGGGAGTAACTCGATGCTGGCTTTGAAATATCTCTTGATGATTCTCGGAATCGGTTTGTTTGGCAGTGCCGGGGCTCTGGTTGCTTACGACATCTTTCTCGCCACAGAGCTTCGCCGCTTGCTGGGCGGCCGCGGAGGCGAAGAAGCTGCCGCGGAGGCGGGGCCGCCGGCCGGTCGTCCTTTTCCTCCGGTGCGCGCGCGGCTGGCGCTCGAACTTGCAGCGGCTGGCACGCTGGCGATCCTCCTCACTCAGGCGATTGTCGTGATTCCCGACGGTGCAGCGGGCGTCCGCATCAGCCAGATTTCCGGCGCGCGTCCCGGCACGTTGTATCCGGGCGTGCACCTGATTACGCCGCTGGTCGATTCCGTGGCCATCTACGATACGCGCGAACAGGTCTATACGACTCGGGCCTCTGAAAATCCCAAGCTCAAGGGCGATGTTCTGAACGTGCAGGCGCGTGAAGGGTTGAACATCGGCTTGGCGGTTTCCGTGCGCTATCGTCTGGATCCCAAGCGCCTGGATTCCATCCATACGAATCTGCCGCAGCCCGTGGGCGAACAAGTTGTTGCCCCGGTCATTTCCACCATTTACCGGCAGCTTGCTCCGAATTACATGACCCAGGAAATCTTCGCCACCAAGCGCGAAGAACTGCGCACCAAAGCGGCCGAAGCCATCACCGCGCGGCTTGCGAGCGACGGAATCCTGGTTCGCGAAGTGCTCCTCCGCGACCTCCAACTCCCTGAGGAGTATGCCAAGGGGCTGGAAGGGCTGCTCCTAAAGGAACAAGAAAACGAGCAGCTGGGGACGGAGCAGGAAATCAAGCAGAAAGAAGTGAAAATCGCGGAGCTGGAAGCCGAAGCGCAGAAGTCGCGCGAAGTCAAGCAGGCCGAAGCTCAAGCCCAAGTGCGTGTGTTGCAAGCCAAAGCGGAAGCCGACGCCATGCAGTACACGCTGCCGTTGAAACAGAAGCAGATCGAGCAGACCAAGCTCGAGGCGGAGGCGCGCAAGGAAGCCACGCTCGAAAATGCGCAGGCGGCGGCGCAAGCCAAGATCATCGACAGCAAGGCCGAAGTGGAGCGGCAGAAGAATCTCGCGGAAGCGAACCGCATTCGCGTGACGGCGGCAGCCGATGCCGAACGCGTGAAGTATGAAGCAGCAGTACTGAAGCAAAATCCGATGCTCATTCAGAAGATCGTTGCGGAGCGGCTCTCGGACAAGCTGCAGATCATGATGGTACCGTTTGACGGAAAAAATTTCTTTGCCAATGACGTGTTGCGCTCGGCGTTTTCAAGCCCACCCTCTGGCGATGACCCGGACGATCCGCCTGCGGGGTAGCGCAAACCGCAACGCCGGCAGTGACGACGTGTAGCGCCGGGCGAAGCCCTGCGGTTTCTCCCGGGAGTGCTTGATGACCTGACCAACGGAATCCGCACTGCGGCTGGTCCTGCATAGAGAAGCGCAGTGCCAACGGGTTCCGCTAGCCTAACCCCTGTGGGTGGCTCCGGAACGTCTGCTGGAACGGAGAAGCAACCGGGGACAGAGAGGCAAGCACCGCCGCGCTTTGCCGTCTCTTTCGAGAGTTGCTCTTCTTCCGGCAAACGCGCACCGCGCCACCCGGCTAGCGGTTTTCAAAAAACCACTTTCATGTGGGCCGCCGCAGTTTTCTGCTGAGAACAAAAACGCGTTCTCGCTGTTTCCCTCTTGCCCGCCGGTGACTTCCGCCGATGCCGTGAAAGGACATCGGTCCCGACGGCAACCGCTATTCTTTCACCGACGGATATCTCGGCCTCGCTGAAATCCCCTTGTAATTCTTCAACGCTTCCTTCGCCAGCTCGATGGCTTTCTCGAGTTGCGGATCGTGTCCGCTCACTACTAAGTCGGGCCGCTCGGACACGACATAATCTGGGTCTACGCCGTGCTGTTCGACGATCCATTCGCCGCTGTTGTCCGTGCTCCAGAAAGCAAAGCCCGGCGCGGTTACAAATCCGCCGTCGCGCAGCGGCTGCACATTGCCGATGCCCACCAAGCCTCCCCAAGTGCGCGTCCCGACGATCGGGCCGATCTTTTCTCGATGGAAGAACCACGGAAATGCATCGCCGCCCGAGCCGGCAAGCTCATTCACGATCATCACCTTGGGTCCATAGATCGCCACGGGCGGCCAGGGAATGTCCGCGGTATCGCGCGGCGCAAGAATGGCGAGCAACTCCCGCTTCAGCTTTTCGGTGTAGAAATCGGGAATCTGCCCGCCGGAATTGTCGCGCTCGTCGACGATGATTCCTTCCTTGTCAAGTTGCGCGGTAAACTGCTTGTCGAACGCAACGATGCCGCCGAAGCTGGTATCCGGCACGTGCATGTAGCCGATGCGTCCGCCGGTGGCTTCCGCGACTTTGCGGCGGTTCGCCTCGATCCACTCGAGATAGCGCACCCCCGCTTCGCTATTCGTGGGCTTAACCGTAATTTCCCATGCGCCTTGCGAAGTCGCCTGGTTGTTGATTTTCAGCGTGACGAGTTTGCCGGCAAGGTCCTGGAAATAGGCGTAAACGCTTTGCTCGGAGCGCACTTCCTGACCATTCACGGCAATCAAGTAGTCGCCCGCCTTTACTTTCAAGCCGGGCTCCATGAGTGGCGACCGCGTGGACTCATTCCAGTTTTCGCCTGGATAGATCTTGGTGATCCGATAGTAGCCGCCGTCCGGCTCAAAGTCCGCTCCCAGCATGCCCACGTTAACGTGTGTCCATTGCGGCTGGTCGCCGCCGCCCACGTACGTGTGCGAAGTGCTCAATTCCGAAATCATTTCGCCGATCAGGTAATTCAAATCGCTGCGGTCCACGACCCACGGCAGCAGCGCCTGGTAACGTGCGCCGAGCTTCTTCCAATCGTGCCCAGTCATCGCTGGGTCCCAAAAGAAGTCACGCTCGATGCGCCACGCCTCATGAAAAACCTGCCGCCATTCTTCACGCGGATCGATTTTTACTTGCATTTCGCTGAGGTTCAGTTTGCCGTCGCCGACCTTGGCCTTTCCCGGCGTGGCCTCCACGATGCCGTAAACTTGACCGGCCTTGTAGAGGACCTTCTTGCCCTCTTTGTCCAAGTCATAGCCGTCGATTCCATCGAGGAGGACTTTGTCCTCGCGCTTGGTCATGTCAAACAAATGGAGCGCATTCTTGGGCCGCGGCGTGTTGGGGACGAATTGCAGCGCCTCTTGCGGAGTGTCCACATAAAACAGCTTATCTTTGCGCGCCGCCAGGCCGCTCAAAATCCCCGGATGGGTGGGCACGGGAACGATGCGGGTGCTGATGCCCTGCAGGTCGATTTGAATGGGCTTGACCGGTTCTTCCTTCTTTTCCTCTTTTTCCTCTTCTTTCTTTTCCTCAGGTTTTTGTTCGCCGCTTTTCACCTCCGCAGATTTCTTTTCGTCCTTCTTCTCGTCCTTCTTTTCTTCGTCGCTCTCCGGTCTGAAAGGAGAGGCTTCGCCCGCCTGCAAGGTAACGGCGAAGATTCCATCGGTTGTGTAGTAGTTGTACCGCTGATCCAGCT
Organism: Acidobacteriota bacterium; assembly: GCA_003223245.1. Classification (GTDB taxonomy): domain Bacteria; phylum Acidobacteriota; class Terriglobia; order Acidiferrales; family UBA7541; genus Acidiferrum. The sequence continues at coordinate 73,186 of QHYI01000130.1, read as the reverse complement.
GTCCGCGGCTCGGATAAAAATACCGCGTGGAAAAGAAGAACAGATATTTGCCGGCGGGATCGAAGACCGGGTTGGTGTCGTTGTAGAAGCCCTCAGAAACTTTTGTGATTTTTTTGGTGCTGAGCGAGTAGAGAAACACATCGTTGCTGCCGCGCCGATGCGGCTTCGAATACGTGAGCCACAGGCTGTCCGGGGACCAGCTGGCGTCTGAAATGTCCCCGTACTCGGCGCTGTCCACCCGTACCGGTTTCTTTTCTTCGATTCCCACGTGCCACAGTTGGTGCAGCTTGTCCCAATACGCGAGTTTCTTGCTGTCCGGAGACCAGCTCGGCCCGTAACGATAGATTCCGCCATCGCTGGTGATGCGCGTTTCTTCGCCGCCCATTTGTGGGCGGATATAAACCTCATATTCGCCGGTCTGGTCTGACAAATAGGCAATCCACTTGCCGTCGGGCGACCACACCGGATTCAATTCGTGAATGCTGGAATGTTCCGTGGTCAACGTGCGAATGCTGCCGTGCTCCGCCGGAACCGTGAAGATATTGCCCCGAGCTTCCATCACCGCGCGCGCCGCGGACGGGGAAATCGCGAAGCTACCGATGTTCTCGGAAACATTCTTGAACTCCGGCCGCGCCTGAATATCCTCTGCGTGCACCAGGATGGGAATTTCCCGCGCGTTATAGCTTGCCAGGCTGTACTCATACAGCAGCCCGCCATTTTCATAGACGATCGCGTCTGGCCCAAGGCTCGGCCACTTGATATCGTATTCTTTGTAATCGGTAAGTTTCTTGGTTTCCTTCGAGCCGAGGTCGTAGCTGTAGAGATTCATCACGCCGTCGCGGTCGCTGATGAAATAGATGCTCGTCCCGTGCCACATCGGAAACATGTCCATGCCTTTGGACTTGGGCAGCTCTTCATAGATGTTGTTCTTCAAGTCGTAGATGGCGATGGGCAAGTTCCAGCCGCCGTGGTAGCGCTTCCAGGTCCGAAATTCCTGTGACGTTTCGATGTACGCGATCTTCGTTCCGTCGGGAGAGAACGACGTCAGGTCGCCTCGCGGAACCGGCAACATCCTGGGCATGCCACCCTGCCGGGGCACCAGGAAGAGTTTCGTGAAACGGCCCGGCGGCGCGCTGTAGCGGTCGGAACGGAACAAAATATTTTTGCCATCAGGAGTCCAGCCGAGCACGATGTCGTTCGCAGGATGAAACGTCAGCCGCTTTGGCTCGCCGCCCTCGATCGAAATGACGTACACATCCGGGTTGCCGTCGTACTCGCCGGTGAAGGCGATCCATTTGCCGTCCGGAGAGAACTTCGGATAAAGCTCATCGCCAACGTAGGAAGTTAATCGCCGCGCGGCGCCTCCTTCCCGCGAAGCAATCCACAAATCTCCGCCGTAAGCGAATACCACCCGGTCTTTGGAGATATCGGCGTAGCGCAGAAGCTTGGTCGGCCCCGAAGGAACCTCCTCGGCAGGCTGTGCCGGCGCTTTTGCTGGGGCCGCCATGAGCCACAGCGCCGCGGCGAAACTTAGCCACAACACAGCATTCCTTCCGTGGGACAAAGGCTTCATTGCATCTCTCCTAAAGATTTGATTTTTCTGTTTGAGACACCCGGCCACTTAAATGGACGTGCTATCCGCGGAAAAGTTTCCTTGGAATGGCAACCGTTCTCAATGGCCAACCATTCCGAGGTGTCAGCGTCTCACCTGTCAGTTGCTGGCTAAGCATCGGCATGCTCAATGCAATTCTTGCAGCCGTGGTATCATCTCACTCAGAAAGCCGTGTTTGCCACAGAAAAACGCCATTCTTCTCTACCATCGCTCCCGGGTGCAAATCCATGAGCTTTCGCACGAAACTGCTGCTCGTCGTTTTGCTCACGATTTTCGCGTCCGTCTCCATCGTTGCTTACGCCGTGACGTATTACACGGGGTCGCAATTTGAAGCCATGGACACGCAGCGCACGGAAGCACTGGTGGCGCAATTCCGCAAAGAATTTGCGCAGCGCGGAGAAGAGGTTGTTCGCCAGGTTGAGAACATCTCGGATGCGGAAATCACTCTGCGCACCGCTTTGGACGCCGCCCGTCCCAACGCCGATCTTTCCATTTATATGCACGATGCCAATGGGGCCGCGCAGGACCATGGCCTGGATTTCGTGGAGCTCGTGAATTACGACGGCACCATCATTTCCTCGGCGCAATATCCCTCGCGCATCGGTTACAAGAACGAATGGGTCACTTCGAAGAGTGATTGGAGCGACGCGCCCGCGTTTTTGAAGCGGGAAGAGTTGCCGACCGAAGTTGCCCTCTCTCTTTCCGTTGTCCGCACGCAGCCGAATGCGCCCAAGCCTTTCTACATCATCGGCGGACGCCGCCTGGACAAAAATTTTCTCGCCTCTCTGGTTCTTCCTGCGGGCATGCGCGCGCTCATCTACACCAGCCTCGATCCCTCCTTCCAAGCTTCTTCGCTGCTCGGAGAAAAAATCGATTCGGACCAGGCGGAACGTTTTGCTCCTCTGGTCGAGCAATTGCGAAAGCAGCCGCAACCGCTGGTTCGAACGATTCAGTGGTCCAACGACCTCGCGGACGCGGAAACCTTTCACGCCATCCCTTTGCCCGGCCGCAACAACGAACTCTTGGGGGTCTTTTTCGTCGGCAGCTCGCGGCGCGACCTTGTGCTGCTGACCCGGGAAATTCTAAAAACTTCGGCTATTGTCGCCGCGGCCGCCCTTTTTGTCGGTTTCCTTGTCAGCTTTTGGATCTCCGTCCGGATCACCAAGCCCGTCGAGGAACTTGCCGAAGGCGCCCGCGACGTGGCCACGGGAAGATGGGACACGCGCATCGAAGTGCGCGGAACCGATGAAATTGGCCAACTGGCCAACGCCTTTAACGATATGACGCGAACGCTGGTGTCGCAAAAAGAGCGTCTGCTGCAAACCGAACGCGTGGCCGCCTGGCGCGAACTCGCCCGCCGCCTCGCCCACGAGCTACGCCATCCGCTCTTCCCCATGCAAATCACCATCGAAAATTTGCAGAAAGCCCGCCGGCTCGACGCCAAGCAATTCCTGGAAGTGTTCAACGAGTCCACGGCCACTTTGAAAGCGGAGCTTTCGAACCTCAACACCATCGTCAGCCGCTTCAGCGATTTTTCCAAAATGCCCGCGCCGAAATTCGTGCGCGTGAACGTGAACGAAGCCTTGCGCAACGCCGTGCGCCTGTTCGAGCCGCAATTCACCGCCGTCGGCAAGCCCACCATCACTCAAGAACCCTTCTTCACCGATCCACTTCCGCAAATCGATGCCGACCCGGATTTGCTCCATCGCGCCTTTCAGAATCTGGTTTTGAACGCCATGGATGCTATGCCTGCGGGCGGAACGCTCACATTGCGCACGATGGAAAGCAATGGCAACGTTCGCATCGAAGTCGCCGACACCGGCAAAGGTCTCACACCCGAGGAACGCTCGCGGCTCTTCACTCCCTATTACACGACGAAACAAATGGGTACCGGCCTGGGCCTCGCAATCATCCAGTCCGTCGTCAGCGATCACCACGGCACCATTTCCGTGACCAGCGAAGAAGGCCGCGGCACTACCTTTCGCATCGAGTTGCCGCAGCATCAGCCCGGCCCGAAACCGAAGCCCAGCGAACCCGCTCCCGAACCCAAGAAAGACGCTCCCTCCACTCTGGCCGCCGCTTCGGATTAGTGCGCCCAAAGGACCCACTTGACCCGCAAAGCTCATCTCCTTCTGGTTGACGATGATCCTAATACGCTGGCGTCGCTTGCGCGCGCCTTCCGGCTGGCCGGGCACGAAGCCACCGTTTGCGACAACGCCAACCGTGCCGTCGAGCTTCTTCGCACCGAAACATTCGACCTGATTCTTTCCGACGTGGTCATGCCGGGTAAAAGCGGCATGGAATTGCTCGACGATTTGAAAAAGGCCGGTGTGAAAACGCCCATCGTTCTCATTTCCGGCCAGGCCAACATCGAAATGGCGGTGAAAGCCACGCGGCTCGGCGCGCTCGATTTTCTGGAAAAGCCGCTCTCCACCGACAAGCTGCTCGTTACCGTCGAAAATGCTTTGCGCTTGACTCGCCTGGAAGATGAAAACCGCGAGCTGCGCCAGCGCCTCGGCAAACATGAACTGGTCGGCTCCGGCCCGGCCATGAAAAAGTTGCTGGCGCAAATCGACCGCGTAGCTCCGAGCGAGACTCGCGTGTGCATCTTGGGGGAGACCGGCACCGGGAAAGAACTTGTCGCGCGCGCCATCCATGAAAAATCGCCGCGCCGTGAGCATCCCTTCATCACGCTGAATTGCGCCGCCGTCCCCGCCGAACTCATTGAGTCGGAACTATTCGGCCACGAAAAAGGCTCTTTCACCGGAGCAGCTTCGCGCCACCTCGGAAAATTCGAGCAAGCGGAATCCGGGACGCTCTTCCTCGACGAGATCGGCGACATGCCCGTGGCCATGCAGGCCAAACTCCTGCGCGTGCTCGAAGAAGGCGAAGTCGAGCGCGTGGGCGGCGACAAACCGATCAAGGTCAACGTGCGCGTGCTGGTGGCCACACACCGCAATCTCGAAGAATTGGTCAAACAGAACGCTTTTCGCAGCGACCTGTTTCACCGCATCTATGTTTTTCCGCTGACGCTCCCGCCGCTGCGCGAGCGCCCGGAAGATTTCCCGGAGCTGGTGGCGCATTTCGCGCGCCAGGTGGCGGTACAAAATGGCTGGAAGGAAAAAGTGTTCTCGCTCGACGCCATCACGGAATTGCGAAAATATGCTTGGCCCGGCAACCTCCGTGAATTGCGCAACGTTGTCGAGCGGCTGGTCCTGCTCGCATCTGACCCCACCATCACCGCCGCCGATGTTCGCCTTGTGTGGCCCTCGGATCGAGCGGCAGGAGGCGGAGTTGCTTCAGGCGCCACGGGATCGGGAACCTTAGCGGAGCGCAGCGAGGCCTTCGAAAGGGAAGTGTTGCTCGCCGAAATCCGCCGCCACAATTTCCACATGACCAATGTCGCGCGCGCTCTTGGCTTGGAACGCAGCCACCTCTACAAAAAATGCCAGCAACTCGGCATCGACCTGCAATCCCTGCGCAAACCCGAGTAACCCTACGGAACCAACACGATTCCCGCGCATCACACGCTGACGAGGATTTCCGGCTCGCGAGCTTTAGCTGCGCGCGCGAGCCTGCTGGTCCTCCGCTTGAGAGCCACGCGGCAATCGCCGATTTGATATTGGCGAGCGCTTCTTGTTCTTTGCCCGGGATACACCGGCGCACTCATGTCGCGGCCGGAGCCTCCGCGGCAGAGGCGGGGCGCCGCGAGCGGGATGCGCGGTGATGGTCCTCCGGTTCCGGGAGTCCTCCACACGCTCCTGACGATTAGCAGTTCCCCTGGAGCCCGAGTAAGACTCACCCACATCGTCACGCCGCGCAGAATGGCATTCCACAGTCACCTTTAAGCATATGAAAAGTAGATAGTTACAGGAGTTGTGAGCCGATTGTCCGATTTTTGCTTGACAAATTACATATTGCAATATAGTTGTTGCATATCGCAATATCTCGGAGCCGCCCATGAAACTTGGCGATAAAGTTCGCTCCCTCCGCTCGGTGGAAGGTTCACTTCGCGGTCTCGGCCGCCCGCTCACGCAGCAGGAGTTGGCCTCGGCCATGAAGCGCGAAATCGGGCGCGGGCTGAGCCAAGCCTACCTCTCGCAGATCGAGAGCGGCGCGCGGCCGCACTTAACGCACAAGACACGCGAATTGCTGGCGCGCTTCTTCCGCGTGTATCCGGGATTTTTGGTGGACGATCCGGAAGGCTATACGCCTGGGCTGCAGTCCGAGTTGCGCGCCTTGGACGCCAAAGTGGATTCGTGGCTGTTTGCGGGCGCGGACCAGTTCACCGCCGATCCGGATTTGCAGCGCGCGCTCATGACCATTGCCGAAACGCCGGATTCGCGGACGCCGCTGCTGCTCCTGGCGGAAATTCTTCGCACGCCGGGCTTGTTTGACCGCTTGGCCGAAGTGCTGCGGCCCGGCCATAGTCTATCGAGCGCGTCTGACAGCAGTGCTCCGTCGTGGCGAGGGCCGACGCTTCGGAATTAGAGCCGGACTCGGGGATTGGTCGCACTCGAGGTGGGTTATGACCTGGTCGGATCTCTATCTCTTCTGTTTCTTGGTGGGCTTCGCGCTAAGCGTGCTTTCGTTTCTCGCTGGCGCGGGGCATATCCATCTGCCGGTCAAAGGGCACCTGCCGTTTCATCTCGGACATCACTGGGGCGGCGGCCATGGCGGCTTGCGCGGAAGCTTCCAGGGGGGCGTGCACATCTCCTGGTTCAGCGCGTCCACGATCACGGCGTTTCTTGCCTGGTTTGGCGGGACCGGTTATTTGCTGACCCGCCATGCGCATCTTCTGGCGCTCGCGTCTTTCGCGATTTCCGTGATCGCAGGGCTCTTCGCCGGCTGGGTGGTTTTTCGCTTCATGGTGAAGCTGGTCGAAACCGACGATGCCCCCATGACCACCGAAGACCGCCGCGTGGAGGGAGCACTGGGAACTGTGAGCATGCCCATCCGCGAAAACGGCACCGGGGAAGTCATTTTCGCGCTTGGCGGAACGCGGCGTTGCGCTGGCGCGCGCAGCGGAGATGGCGCGCCCATCGAGAAAGGTGCGGAAGTGGTGATCGAGCGCTACGAAAAGGGAATCGCCTACGTGAAGCGCTGGGAAGAATTCTCGAAGTGAACCGCGAGCCTAAGAGTTTGTCGGACTGAAGTACGACGCCATCAGTCCGTACGGGTGAAACAAGGGAGGCGGTTATGTTTGGGTTGCCAACAGAAGTGGAAGTGGTGGTCATGGCGGGATCACTGGTTCTCGGGCTCTTGATGATCATGATCGTCATCGCCCGCATGTACCGGAAAGTGGGTCCCAACGAAGCGTTAATTCGATACGGCATGGGCGGCACGCAGGTCTACTGTGGGAGAGGCGCCCTCATTTTTCCCATGGTACAGACTTGCCGCGATCTGTCCCTCGAACTCATGTCGTTCGATGTAGCGCCGCAGCAAAACCTGTACACGAAGCAAGGTGTAGCCGTCACCGTGGAAGCGGTGGCGCAAATCAAGGTGAAATCCGATAAGGAATCGATCCTCACCGCGGCGGAACAGTTCCTCAGCAAGGAACCGAACCAGCGCGAAGGCTTAATTCGCCTGGTGATGGAAGGCCATCTCCGCGGCATCATCGGCCAGCTCACCGTGGAGCAAATCGTCAAAGAACCGGAAATGGTGGGCGACCGCATGCGTTCCACCTGCGCGGACGACATGAGCAAGATGGGGCTCGAAGTCGTCAGCTTCACCATCAAGGAAGTGCGCGACAAGAATGAATACATCACCAACATGGGGCGGCCGGACGTTGCGCGCATCAAGCGCGACGCCGAAGTGGCCACCGCCGAAGCCGAGCGCGACATCGCCATCAAGCGCGCCGAAGCGCAACGCGCCGCGGCCGTCGCCAAAGCGCTCGCCGATCAGGAGCGTGTCGCGGCGGAAACCGCTTCGCTGGCCAAGCAAGCTGAAGCGCAGCGCGACCTCGACATCAAGAAGGCTTCGTTCCTCGAAACTACAAAGAAAGCCCAGGCGCAAGCCGACAAGTCCTATGAAATCGAGACCAACGTCCAGCAGCAGCACGTCATTGCCGAAGCGGTGAAAGTCCAGCAAGTGGAGCGCGAGGCCCAGGTGAAAGTGCAGGAAGCGGAAATCGCGCGCCGCGAACGCGAACTCATTGCCACCGTGCTGAAGCAAGCGGAGATCGAGCGCCAGCGCATCGAAACGCTGGCCAACGCCGAACGCCAGCGCCTGATGACCGAAGCCGAAGGCCGCGCCGCGTCCATCCGGGCGCAGGGCCAAGCCGAAGCCGAAATCATCTTCAGGAAGGGTGAAGCCGAAGCCAAGGCCATGAACGTCAAGGCCGAAGCCTATCAGGAGTACAACCAGGCCGCGGTGGTCGACAAACTCATCACCGGCCTGCCGGAGGTTGTGCGGGCGCTCAGCGAACCGCTCAGCAAAGTGGACAAAGTGACCATCGTTTCTACGGGCGATAACGGCGCCGCCGGGGCGTACAAGCTGACCGGCGACGTCACCAAAATCGCCGCCCAGGTGCCGGCGCTCTTTGAAGCGCTCTCTGGCATGCAGATGAGCGACTTGCTGAGCAAGGTGCGGCTGATCGGCGACAAGGCGCCGAGGCCCGAGCAGCCGCCGCTTCCGGCGCCGAAAAAACAGTAAGTAGCACTTCCGTCTCGGTGGGCTCGCGAGAGTCCACCGAGGGCGCAAAGTTTTTGGGGGATGGACATGAACGGCAACAAGATGTCCGGAAAAAAAGTATCCGGCGAAATAGCCGGCAACGAAACATCCGGCGGGGAAATCATCGGCAAGAAGAAATTCCCGATTGCCTGGCTCCTGCCTGTGGCCGTATTGAGCTTTTTCATCGGCCAGGTGTGGAGTTACCTGCCGGTCATTCGCGGAATCGTTTCGTTGTTACTCTTTTCCAAATTCCTGGCGGGCCTCAGCGGCGCGCACCTTTTGCCTTAGGGGTTGCTGTGTCGCATAAAAGCAGCTCCCTCGCTTGGTTCGGGGTGAAGAGGTGAAGAAAGTTTCAACGGCATTCGCGTGGTTGGTTAGAGAAAGTCATTTGAAAGGAGATTCATCATGGGACTTTTGGAACGGGTGGGCACTTTGATTCGCGCGAACATCAACGATCTGGTGGACCGCGCCGAAGATCCGGAAAAACTGATCAAGCAGGTCATCCTCGACATGGAAAATCAATTTATCCAGGTAAAAACCCAGGTGGCGGTTTCCATCGCCGATCAACATATGCTCGAGAAAAAACTGCGCGAGAACGAGGACACCGCCCGCGATTGGATGCGCAAAGCCGAGATCGCGGTGGACAAGCTAGAAGACGACTTGGCGCGCGCGGCGCTGGACCGCTTTCAGACTTCGCAGCGGCTGGCGCAGAGCTTTCGCGAGCAGGTGGATGACCAGCGGGCGCAGGTCGAGACGCTGAAAGGAGCGCTCATGAAACTCGAACAGAAACTCGACGAAGCGAAGTGCAAGCGCGACGTGCTCCTGGCGCGGCATCGCCGGAGCTTGTCTCTTGGCAAAGCAGCGCACGCACAAGCGATACTCGGCGACAATTCGAAGAGCGCTACCTTCGACCGGCTCAAGGACCGCGTGCACCACAGCGAAGCCGTGGCCACCGCGGAAGTCGAGTTGCTCAACGATGACACCGGTGAGCGCTTGACGCGCCTCGCGCGCGACACCGAACTGGATCGCCTCCTCGCCGAGCTAAAGGCCAGCCGCGGCCTCCCCGAGAAGGTCGACTGAGGCCTAGGTAGAGCTACTGCTGGCCCTTTACGTGGAAGGAGAAGTTGATGGGAACCAACCACAACATTTTGGCGTCTAAGTCAATGGAGCCCGGGGAGGTGCTTGAGTTTTCCGCGCTTGGTGTCCCGCCCAGCCAAATTTGGTTCCCCTTTTTGATCGACTCCGTGAACCAAGGGAGAGCTTGCCATGAAAGCGTACACTACGTTCCGCCGCCACCCGCTCGGCGAAGTGGTTCCTCACACCAACCAAGACCGCCATCCGCTCGAAGTCGTTCCTTACGGCAGGCTTGGCGGGGGTGTGTGGACCGGGCATCCCATTGAATTGGTGGTCGTCCTGGGAGTCCTGCTCGTCGGCCTGGTCGGCATTCCCGTCTGGCGCTGGTTTTTCGGAGCTACGCTTCTGGTGGGTGGACTGGTCGGTTACTTCCTCTGGCGCTGCGATCGGCCAAGTCGATAGCTGCGCCTAAAATCCATTGCTCTGGCCTACACTCGCGTGCTTCGGCGTGCGAGAATAGCGGCGTGAACCCCTTCCTGATTTCCGTGCCGGCGGCCGTGGTTGCAACGGCAGGAGTTGCCGCCTACGGCGCGGCGTTTCCGCGCGCGCAACTTTTCGGACCCACAATTTGCCGCACCAATTCATCGCGCAAGCTGGCCATGACCTTTGACGATGGCCCGAATCCCGCCATCACGCCGAGATTGCTGGACTTGCTGGACCACTATCAGGCCAAGGCCACGTTCTTCTTGATTGGCCGCTTTGTCCGCGAATGTCCCGACTTGGTGAAAGAAACCGTTGCGCGCGGCCATGCCATTGGCAACCACACCGAGTCGCACCGGAATCTCTTCAAACTCAGCCCCGCGCAAGTCATGGTCGAACTGCGTCTTTGCCACCACGCTATTCGGAACTCCATCGGCGCTCCGGCCAAGTGGTTCCGCCCGCCATACGGCTTTCGCAATCCGTGGGTGATCCCAACGGCCCAAGCGCTCGGTTGCAAAACCGCGATGTGGACGCTTATCCCCGGCGATTGGCTGGAGCGGCCGGCGGAATGGCTGATCCGCCGCATGCAACCTATAGCCAATCACGCCCAGCGCAGTGCAAACAAAAACACGGGCGACGTCTTGTGCCTGCACGACGGCTATCACAAGGAACTCAACTACGACCGTACGCGCACGCTCGCCGCACTCGAGCACTGGCTGCCGCGCTGGCGCGACCTGGGCCTCGAGTTTGTTACAATGGACGAAGCGGTGCGTTGATTGCTGGAAGGGCCGCTGCTGAGCCATGGACGAGCGCGCTTTCTATACGGAGAAAGAAGAAGTCAAGAAAGTGAAGCTTGTTTGTCCGAGCTGCCACAAAGATTTCGAATTTCCCGTGCGCTGGAAAGTTTGCCGCAAGAAGAAGGAGCTGCCGCGCGGCGCCGGCCCGGAAGACCGCAAAAAATTCGACCGCGCCACTTCCTACATGGTCCGGCTCGACGACCTCGTCGCGTGTTTCAAATGCCGCAAACGGTTTGAGCTCACCGGCCAGTCCACCGTGCTCATCAACGACAATCTTGGCGATCCCGTCGCCGACCCCGAAAACTTCGGCAATCGGTGAGACGCTAGCCCGGTGCGGAGTAAGAGAGAAAACTGAGAACTGAAGAACGACGATTTCCGTCAAATCTCCGGATACATGTCGAAAAACGCCTCAATCGACTGCCGGAAGGTGTTCTCAATCTCTTCCTTGCTGCCTTCGATCAAGTGCATGGTGACGCGCGTGCTCTGGCCGTTCTTCAGCACCACCCTCGCGTCCTTCACTTCGCTCAAATCCTCTTCCGGCAGCAGCCTCATCCCGTAAACCAACGCCAGCTTTGCCATTTTCGTTCTCCTTCAATCCAGACCGAGGGTAGCTCCCGCGAGGCTCGCGGTCAAACCGGCGGAAGCCCAGTTGAAACAGAGAACCGAGCACGGAGATCAGAGCTGATCTCTGATCTTGACGGCGCTGGCCAAGCGGAGCATCTTTACCTTGGAGACTCGCATCGGACTCTCCGTGCCAGGGGGCCTCCCATGAACAAGAAACACTTTTCCCTAATCGTCGCCGGCGCCACTTTCCTTTTGTTCGCTATTTCTTCTACGGGCTCGTTGTCAGCGCAAGAACCCCAAGGCCCGCAAGCGGAGGCCCCGCCGCCTGTCGCCGTGAAACCGGCACCCACCCCGCGCGCCGGTGCCGGAGAAAAAGTCATCGTGCCCGCAGGCACGCGCGTCGGTGTCGTGCTGCAAAACGGTATTTCGACGCGCAGCGCAAAGCCAGGGGATTCGGTTTATCTAGAGACCTCCTTTCCCATCACCATCGCCAACCGCATTGTCATCCCCGTCGGTTCCTATCTCCGCGGCGAGCTGATCGCGGCCAAGCGCCCCGGCCGCATCAAGGGCCGCGGCGAATTCCGCATGCGCCTGAACACACTGATCTTCCCGACGGGCTACACCGTGGATTTGAACGCGGCACCGCGGAGCGCCGACTCTGGGGCCAGGGAAACGATGGACTCGGAAGGCAAAGTTAGCGGCCCCGGCGACAAAGCCAAAGACGCGGGCACCATCGCCACAACGAGCGCCGAGGGCGCTGCTATCGGCGCCATTGCCGCACGCACACCGAAAGGCGCGGGAATCGGTGCGGGAATCGGCGCCGCCGTGGGACTCGCCGCCGTGCTGCTGACCCGTGGTCCCGAAGCCGAAATGCCACGAGGCTCCACCATGGACGTGGTCTTCGAGCGCCCGCTCGTCCTCGACGGCAGCCAAATTCAGTTCACGAATCTTGGCCAGCTCCCGCCGGTCGTTCAGCCTTCCGTTCGCCGGCCCGACGACCGCGACCGCCTATACTGATTTGGCGAAGTCCTGGTGCCTTGTCCTTGTTTCCAGCTAGGGGTTTCCAGCTAGAGGCGCGCTCGAGCGCGTACCGTCAAGCATTCTACTTTACGTCGAGGTCCACATCCTTGATGGGCAAATCCCAGTGCGCGTCGAGAATCTCGAAGCGCCGCTGTTCTTCCTTCTTATAGGTCTCCTGGTCGGGATAAAGCTGCCTGATGATGCCGGAGCTGTCGAAATTGTCGTTAGCGATGGCCGCGTTCCTGAATACGATGGTCACGCGATAGTCCCAGCGGCCGTCTTCGGTCATGTGATACCGCGGCGTCACCATGCTCACCTTCAGCATGCGCCCGAGCTCCATCTCTTTCTTCAGCACTGGGTAATGATTCTTCTTGAAGAGCGCCAGAAACTCCTCCGCATGTCCCCATTTCGCCTTGTAGTAATACTCGATCGCGTACGGCTGATCTTTGGTCTCCGCGGCTGAACTCTGCTGCGCTTTTAGGCCCATCATCGAACCACAAAATACCGCAACCGCGATAAACATCAGGGTAAGCAACCGCCGGCTCCGCAACGAAGATTGAAGATGCATTTGTCGTTTCCCCCTCGATCGCAAATCTTGGTGATGAAGTGTAAGTCATAATGCCCGTCTTGTGAGAATAATTGATCGGCGGTGATCTGCTGGCCGTGTTCGAATCTGCGCTCCTCCGCGACAATCCGCGGCTGGGGTTCGCAGCTTTCCTTTCCGGCCTCCGCTCCTGCTATTCTTGCGAGCGGGAGGGTGCATGCAGACCGCATCCGTAAAATGGATTGGCGAACAAAAATTCGTGGCCACGAGCCCGTCGGGGCACGCCATTACCTTCGACTCCGACCGCGAGTCCAACAAGGCGCCCGGCCCGATGGAGCTGGTGCTTATGGCGCTCGGCGCCTGCACCGCGACCGACGTGGTAACCATCCTTGAGAAGAAACGCCAAAAGCTCGAATCGCTCGAAATCATCTGTTCCGGCGAACGCGCCAAGGAGCCGCCCGCGGTGTGGGTCAAGCTGGGAATTCTCTATCGTCTGCGCGGGCAGCTCGATGACGCCGCGGTCAAGCACGCCATCCAACTCAGCGAAGACAAATACTGCTCCGTCGCGGCCATGCTCAAGAAAACCGCCGCCGTTTCCTGGCGCTACGAAATTTTGCCGCCCGGCGGCTAACCGCCCGGCGCTGATGGCCATCTCGAGCGAGGTGAGCAAGGCAAAAGCAGATTCCTCGTCGCTCCGCTTCCGAACAGCAAGCTTCGATGAGTGCTTCAATAAAGACGTAAAGCTCCCTCCCGCCTTGTAACCGCGTCGCGCTATCGCATAAAATCCAATTTCTTTCGTTCCAGGGAGCTTTCCCCAAGGAGAGACATGTCCCACCGCATCGCGGCAAAAATCACCGGCGTCGCGGGCTACCTTCCGCCCAAAGTCATGACCAACGCGGATTTCGAGAAAATCGTCGACACCAGCGACGAATGGATTCGCACGCGCACCGGCATCCGCGAACGCCACGTGGTTGAAAAGGGCATGGCCAGCTCGCATCTGGCCACCGAAGCCGCAAAAGCCCTGCTCGCCCAAACCAAAACCGATCCTGAGGAGATTGACCTCATTGTCCTTGCCAGCGTCACGCCGGATATGTTTTTTCCGGCGACCGCTTGCCTGGTGCAATGCCGCATCGGCGCGAAACGTGCCTGGGGCTTCGACCTTTCCGCGGCGTGTTCGGGATTTGCCTACGCGCTCACCGTCGGCGCACAATTTGTCGGCGCGGGCACGCACAAAAAAGTCATGGTCATCGGCAGCGACACCATGACCTCCATCCTCGATTATAGGGATCGCGCCACCTGCGTTTTGTTTGGTGATGGCGCGGGCGCCGTGTTGCTCGAACCCGCCAACGGCCCGAACGAAGGCATCCTCGATTTTGAGCATGACGTGGACGGCTCCGGCGGCGAGTTTCTGTACATGCCCGGCGGCGGCTCGCTGCATCCCTCCACGAAAGAAACGGTCGAGAAGCGCATGCACTACGTGCATCAGGAAGGCTCGCAGGTCTTCAAATACGCCGTGCGGCGTATGGCGGAACTTTCCGTCCATTTGCTCGAGCGCAACGGCTTCAAGAAAGAGGATTTGTCTCTGTTCGTGCCGCACCAGGCGAATTTGCGAATCATTCGTGCGACCGAGGAACGCCTGGGCATCGACGGCTCCAAAGTCATGGTCAATATCGACAAGTACGGCAACACTACGGCGGGCACGATTCCCCTGGGCTTGCGCGACGCGGTCGCGCAGGGCCGGTTGCGCAAAGGCGACCTCGTGCTCATCGTCACCGTCGGCGCCGGCTACACCACCGGCGGCGTCCTGCTCCGCTGGGCGTATTAGTTCCAGGCTTCACTTGAAGCCCGAATTCACAATTAACCTCCGCCAGCTGTGTGCTTCCCGGACGCAGTGCAATCGTTTGACTCCACGCCTCCTAGCTCGCAATATTTTGCCAGACTCACTAGGAATCCCAGAGCAAGCGAACAGAAGAGCGTGGCTGACGGAGCATTGTGTTCGTACTTTGACGAGTTCGGGTTCGCGACGGGCTGGGGAGAGGACTAGTGCAGGGTGCGCAGGATACGGTTGATATCGGGCTGCGAGATGACCGTGGGACCACCCGCCGCCTGGTGAAAAATGAAATTGAAAGAACTGCTGTCGGAAAAGAGCCTGACGCTCACCTCGCCGGATGGATTTCCCGGGCGGCCGAATTGAAAGCCAGAAAATTCGCCTGCGCTAACGGTAAAGACGCCGGACTCGCTGCCTGTTGGCATGCAAACTCGCTTTGCGACAAGGAGCAAAGCCCGCTTGGCAGCGTCACTCGGTGAGACAAAGGGGTGAATGTTGTCAGGCGTCATGTCGAGAAGGGTGCGATAAAGAGCATAGTCCGATTGCAGAGCTTCATCGCCGACGACCCGCCGCAAGGTGCTTTGATCGATCTTGTCGTTGGATAGTGCGGTATTTAGGAAAGCCCGCGGCGAGCCGTGCCAAACCGAGAGAGAGTTTCCGGATTGAAAGACGATCATAGCCTTGTTGTCGGAGATCATCCTGGTCCTTGCTTGGTCAACGTCATCCCACGGAACCACGAATTCATAGCCAAAGTAGGAAAGCTTCTTGCCTGCCGACAGAGAAACCGACAAATCCGTAAGCGGAGCGGGAGCCAGCTTCACAACGGGCATTCTTCGCGCAAAATAGCCCGCTTCCAAAGCAATGAGGGTCTGAAAACCGAAAAACCAAAGATAGGCAAAGGACAGGAGCAGGGAAATTACCAAACCAATCAGGACGCGAGTCCTTGTGGACATTGACCCGTCCGTGCGGACGAAATCTTCGTTGCTCTCCATGTGGTTTAGCGTTTCGGTTCCCCCGAGGCGCCGAACCTAAGGGGGCGCAGCGTCACGCCAGCGCAGGCCCACTCGTTGTTCTGGCCGGGATAGCCGGTGCCGAAGCTGGCGGCAATAGTCTACGTTGATCGGGCGGATTTGTCAGTTCCTTGGAAGGACCAGCCATTTAGAAAAATAATACGCGCCAGCGCAGATCCCTACATTGCGGGCGACCCTCGAGGGAAATCACTGGTGCGTCTTATTGAGGATCGCAAAATACGGAGCGGTGTGAGCAGGCGGGAGTGCGGCAGCAACTCTGCCGCACTCCAAAGGGCAGGGTCGCGATATTTTGCGAGACTGGAGCAGGCGGGTTATTCGGAGGCGCCGGAGCCGAAGAGGCGCAGCAGCACGCCGGCAGAGGCCCAGTAATTGTTCTGCGTCGTGCCGCCGAAGGAGGTGCGGTAATAGTCGACGTTGATCGCGCGGATTTCCCAGTGCCTGTTGACGCGGATATCGACGCCGCCTCCGGCCTTGTAGGAGATCGAGTTATCCGAAGTTTTGTAACCGCCGGCGCCGCTGACGGTGACGTCAAACCGCGATCCACCGACCAGGCCTTCCGCGAACGGCGCGATGTTCCAGCGGCTCACGCGGTGGTAGAAGTAGCGGACGCCAAAGTGGTTGCCGTACAAAACGTTCTTGACGCCCGTGCCTGTGACGTAGTTGTAGCTGCTGTCACCGACAAGCTGGAGCCACGGTTTCACGTTGTAGCCAAACGAACCCATGCCGCCACTGAGGTTGCTGGAGGTTCCTGCGCTGCTGACCCGATCGAAGGTGTAGCCGCCAAAGAGCTCCACCCGGAAGCTCTGATGAACGCCGGGCAGAGGAAGCTCCCAGCTCGAATGCACCCTGGCAGGGCGGATGGGTTCTGGCGCAGGCTGAGCCGCTTCGGGCTGCGCCGGTTCCGCCTGAGAAAAGGGGGCCGGAGCGGGCTCCGCGGCGGCCGAGGAGGAAACGGAAGCTGAATCGGTAGCCGGGGCTGCCGCTGGCGCGGCTGCGGAAGCTCGATCCGCAGAGGCCGAAGGGAGGGCAGGCGGTGGGGGTTGCGGCAGGTTCGGGAACAAAGGCCCGGCCTGCGCCGGCGCGGATGCCTGCGGTTGCGCTGAAGAGGCGCTCGCCGCCGGTTGAGAAGACAGTGGCTGAGCGCTAGCTGCAAGGGCAGGCGCAGAAGAAACAGCGGCGGCTGGCTGAGAAGCCACCGGAGCTGCCTGGGCTCCCGAGGACACCGAAGCATGCGTAGAAGCCATGTCGGCCGGAGTTACTGCCGGCACGGGCGGCGTTGGGAACACTCCTGTGGCTTGCACTCGGCGCTTGGGCGGCGGTAGGGGCGTTGTCACGGGCAGAGAATTCGAGCTGGGCTGGGCGTACGCGGGAGCCGTTGTCGCGGTACCGGCAACTACCGGGGTCGCGGAAGGTGTGGAAGATGCCGATGAGTCAGGCACGCGCGCTGCAGCCGCTTGCGGCGCCGCGCCGCCCTGGTCGACGATGATCAAATTCGAATATACGTAGCCGATCTTGCCGTCCCTGGTCTGGACGCGCTTACTGAACAGTTGCGCGCTCTCCGGATGGCTGGCGCAGTCGACGAACCCCAAGTCGTCTGCCCAAGCGGCGGAAGCTACAAGCAAGCAGGCCGTAAATAGAGTGAACCAGCGTATGCGGGACATTGCCCCTCCATCGGCCCGGGAGGACACGCCGAGCCTTGCAAACAATTGTGAGGCGGAAATCGGGGACGTGAAACGGGCCGAAAGGCCAGGGATTCCAAAAAAAACACCTGCCCGGAGAGCCGGGTGACTGCGAGCAGATCTGACGGGGCGAAATGCCGCAGATTGGCGCGAGCGAGGGCCGGACGACAGAAGTTTTTCAAGTTTTTGAAAAACGGAGGAATCCCAGCCGAAAGGGATCAATCGTTTTGACATACAAAGGGGTCAGCGACCGGAGTCAGCGAATAGGGTTGCTATCGGGCGCCGGGGCGTGCTATACACTGGCGCAAATTGCCTGCAGTTCCATCCCGAGGAGTCAAAAGATGAAGCGATTTGCGATCCTGCTTTATGGGCTGCTGTGTTACGTCATTTTTCTTGGGACATTTCTCTACGCCATCTGGTTTGTCTATACGATGGATGCTGCTCCCGTGGGTGTTTTGCGTCCCAGGACCGACCGGCTGCTGATTGACGCGGGGCTCTTGGCTCTGTTTGCGTTGCAGCACAGCATCATGGCCCGGCAGTTCTTCAAGAGAGCCTGGACGCGGATTATTCCCCCTCCCGCCGAGCGCAGCACCTTCGTGCTCTTCGCGAGCGTTGCGCTGCTCCTGTTGATCCGATACTGGCAGCCCCTACCTAGAGCCATCTGGACGGTGCAGAATCCGATCGGCATTCAAGTGCTACACCTGCTGTTCGTGGTGGGCTGGCTAACGGTGCTGATCGGCACGTTCCTGATTGACCACGCCGAGCTGTTCGGCCTGAAACAGGTTTGGTGTTTCTTCACCGGCAAGGAATTCACCGGCCTGCGATTCGCAACTCCGGGACCTTACAAATTCGTGCGCCATCCGATTTACGCTGGCTTCCTCATCGCTTTCTGGAGCACCCCGGCGATGACCACGGCGCACCTTTTCTTCGCGATCATGACCACAGCGTACATCCTGGTGGCCATCCAGCTGGAAGAACGCGATCTGGTAAGCATCCACGGAGAGCGATACCTTGATTACCAGAAGAGTGTTTCGATGCTGACTCCGTGGCCAAAGAAGAAGCTTCCTGAGCCGGGAAAAGTACGCGCCAGCTAGCTCTTCTCGAGATATTCGAGGACTTCGGCGGCGTGGCCTTTGGCTTTGACGGCGGGCCAGACGGCCTCGATTTTGCCGTTCTTGCCGATAAGGAAAGAACTGCGCACGATGCCCATGAATTTGTGCCCCATGAACCGCTTTTGCTGCCAAGCACCGTAAGCTTCGATGGTTTTGTGATCAGGGTCGCTCAGCAGGGAAAAATTGAATCTGTACTTGGCCTTGAAGATCGCTTGCGCTTTGACGGAATCGGCGCTCATCGCGAGGATGGCGACTTTGAGCTTGTCGAACTGTTTCTTTGCGTCGCGAAACTCGGACGCCTCGATGATTCAACCGGAAGTGTTGGCTTTTGGGAAGAAAAAAAGGAGGACGCGTTGGCCTTTGAAATCTTTCAGGGCGACGAGTTTATCTTCGTCGGATGGGACGCGGAACCGAGGAGCTTTGTCGCCGGGCTTGAGCATGGGAGCGAATGGAAGAGAGTTTAACAGGTTGTTCGAGCGGCGCAAAAGACGAAAATCGAAACACGAAATTCAAAATGCGATAGCGGGAAACCGTGGTGAATCGGATGCGTTCGAGCGAGGCTAAAGGTCTTTCTTAACCGAGAGGTCGCCGAGGGCACAGAAAACATCAGCGGCAGCAGGGCTGCGGCACTCCAAACGTGCCTCAGGCCTGAAGGCCGGAGCTACAACCATGCAGGTCAGGAGAGGAGCTTGCGGAGGATGTCGTTGACGGATTGAGGATTGGCTTGGCCGCGGGTGGCGCGCATGACTTGGCCGACGAAGAACTTGAAGACGCCTTCGTTGCCGGATTTGAACTTGGCGACGTTGTCCGGATTTTTGGCGATCACATTGCGTGCGGCCTCGACGATGGCGGAATCGCTGACTTGAGCGCCGAGGCCTTCCGCGGCAACAATATCGGCGGAGGAGCGGCCGGACTCGAACATGGTTGTTCGGATTCCACAAGGGTGACGAGTTCGGCGAGCGATTTCGCGCTGACGGGGCTCGCATCAATTTCTTTGCCGGAGTCATTGAGGCGGCGAAGAAGCTCGGTTTGCATCCAGTTGGCGGCCGCTTTGCCAGGAGCGCCGGACTTCACCACCGATTCGAAATAATCGGCAAGCGCTTTGCTGGCGGTGAGAACTTCGGCATCGTAAGGCGTAATGCCGTAGGAGGCGACAAAGCGAGAGCGCTTGGCTTCGGGGAGTTCGGGAAGGGAACGACGAACTTCTTCACGCCAGGCGGAGCTGACATGAACGGGGAGCAGATCGGGTTCGGGGAAATACCTGTAGTCGTGGGCTTTTTCCTTCGAGCGCATGCCCACGGTGCGGCCTTCGGCTTGATGCCAGAGTCGCGTTTCCTGAGTGAGGCGGCCGCCGGATTCGAGAACCCCGATGTGACGCTCGATTTCGTATTCGAGAGCCTTTTGCAGAAAGCGAAAAGAATTTAGATTTTTGACTTCGACTTTTGTGCCGAACTTGTCGGAGCCGCGCGGACGCACGCTGACGTTGGCGTCGCAGCGGAGCGAGCCTTCCTCCATGTTGACGTCGCTGACGCCGGTGTAAAGCATGATCTGGCGAAGCGCGGTGAGGTAGGCGTACGCCTCTTCGGAAGAGCGGATGTCCGGCTCGGAGACGATTTCGGCCAGTGGCGTGCCGCAGCGGTTGTAATCAATGTAAGCTTTGCTGGCGGATTGCGAAAAGCCTTCGTGCAAGTTTTTCGCGGCGTCTTCTTCAAGATGGAGGCGGGTGATGCCGATGCGCTTTGTGGCGCCGCCGACTTCGATATCAAGCCAGCCGCCGGTGGCGAGAGGCAATTCATACTGCGAGATTTGATAGCCCTTGGGCAAGTCGGGATAGAAATAATTCTTTCGAGCGAAGCGTGAACGCTCGTGCACTTTGCAATTCAAGGCGAGAGAAGCGCGCATGGCCATCTCGACCGCGCGTTTGTTCAGAACGGGAAGCGTGCCGGGAAGGCCGAGGCACACGGGGCAGACGTTAGTGTTCGGCGGATCCCCAAAGCGCGTGGAGCAGCCGCAAAAGATTTTGGTTTTGGTGAGGAGTTGGACGTGGACTTCGAGACCGATGACGGGCTCGTATTTCGCCAGGATTTCCGGCGCGAGGGAGGCGGTCTCTGAGGCGGATCTCGCCATAAAGAAACACACATTATAGCATCGGCGAACGAAGGGAACAGACGATCAGACGTGCCGAGACGGCACGGAGCATGCTGCGCCCCTGCAAAGCACGATGTGTTGGGGCTGGGAGGTTTGCAGCATGGAGCCTCACTGAATTGAGGCCCGCGCGGGTTCGCGGAGAACGGGGACGAAGTGTTCGGCTAGCGCGAAGCCGCCGAAGAACACCGTGACATAGAAGGTGTCGCCGGCAAGGGTGTTCCAGAAGAAAGGAACGCCTCGGGCGTAACAGGCCGTAAGTCCCGGGAGCGAGTGCGGGTAAGAACTCCCCAGAGCCCAGACGCCGAAATTGGTGATCAGGAAAAATTGAATTGAACCGAGAAGCGTGGCGCCGGAGATGCGCGCCAGGGAGCGATGATTCTCGACCCAGCGGCCGATGAGGACGCTAAGAAGAAAACTGGCATACACGACGAGCATGAGGCCAGACTTGTAAAAGCCGAGAAACAGGTCGCCAAAGAAGAGCGTGAGCAGAGGAAACGCGAACGCCAGGCGGCGATCACCGACAAGCGCACCGGAAAAGAGCGCCATCGCGCCGATCGGCGTGAAATTCCACGGATGCGGCGCGATACGCAGCGCGGCCGCGACGACGATGATGGCCAGGGCGAACAGCAGGCGGTAAATGAGATTTTCTTTCTGAGAGATTTCGATTTTCACTTTCTAGCTCCTCGTGTTTCTGGCATTAAATCGCAAAAGACAAAACCGTCGCGATGGACGACCTCCCCGGTTCGAACGGGGACGGGCCACCGGAAAATAGGGCCATCGAAGACAAAGGTGTGGAATTCGCCGTTTTCGCCGCAGGGGTCGGCGCCGGGCGGGAGATCGCGAAAAAAAGAGTCGTCGAGTTCGCGTCCGGCGAAGCTGGGATCGAGAACCTTGGGATCAATGCAAACGGCGGTGGCGCGGCAACGCTGCAGGTGGAAAAAGCGAACGAGTTCGCGCGTGTCACGCTTCCAAATCGGGAAAAGAGCGGTTATCCCCATTCCAGCAAGGTTTTTTTCGCGGTAGGCGCGCAAGTCTTCGAGGAAAATGTCGCCAAAGGCGACTTTGCGAACGCCCCGATCGTAGAAAATGCGCACGGCTTGCTGCATGCGCGCTTCGTAGATGGAGTTGACGCAATGCGGAGGAATGCGAACTTCGTGGAGCGGCAGACCGATGGATTCGACTTGGCACTGGAGAAGCTCGCGGCGAACACCGTGCATGCTGATGCGTTCGTAGCCCTCAGTGACGGTTGTCAGGAGAGCGGTCACGCGAAATTTTTGCTGCTGGAGAAGCGAGTGGAGCGCCATGGCGCTGTCTTTGCCGCCGCTCCAGCAGAAGAGAATGGATTCGCGTGTGGGCATAAGAGTTGTCAGTCGTCAGTTTTCAGCAAAGAGAGTGACCGCGATTTGTCCTTTGTCGCCGGATGCGCTTGAGCAAGAGCCTCCATTCCATGGGCCGGGATTGCGCCAAAATGGGGGCGCCGCAGCGTGCGCCCCTGCTAGAAAAGCGGATGAATTGTGAACGCCCGTGCCGCTCAGGTTTGCACATGGCTCAGTCCCTGCCGGAGAAGCGGTAGTTCATGCCGACGCGGACGTCGCGGCCAAGAGCGGGATAGCCGAGAGCGTCCTGGTAGAACTTGTCGAAAATATTGCCGGCGCGGGCGTACAGCGAGACACCCCGGCCAAGGGTGTAACGCGTGGCGATGTCGAAGCGAGCGTAACCGGGATTGCGCGGCGGAATACTCACAGGAAGGAACGCGCTATCGGTGCGAACGCCGCTGAAATATCCAGCGAGAGAAAGAGTGAACTGACGAAATGCCGCATTCATGGTGAGCGAGCCGGAATGCGGAGGCCGGCGGATCAGCCGGTTTCCAGGAAGCTCCGAAGGATCGAATGCATTTGGCGCGCTCAGGACGACACTGTCGTCGTAGGTGTAGTTTCCCATGACCATAAACCAGGAGAAAGGGCGCGCCTCGGCGGAAATGCTCGTTCCGCGAGCGCGGGCACGATCGGTGTTGACGTAGTAGCCAAAGTCCGAAGTCTGGCCGGGAAGCACGTTGTTACAGAAATTGTTCAGAATTGTGCAGAACTCGAAGCTTACAATGTCGTAGAAGCGGTTGTAGAAATAGTCGGCGGAGACCAGGAGCCGGTCACCCACGAGCTTTTGCTCGAAGCCGGTGCTCCAGTTTTTGCTGGCTTCGGGCTTGAGGGAAGGGTTGCCGAAATCACCAGATGTATCGTTGTAAAGCTGGTCGAAGCGCGGCTCTTTGATGCCCTGACCGAAGAAGACGCGATAGCGGGTGTCGCCCCAAAAGCCTTTTCCGTCATGCAAGGCAACAGAAGCGCCGAGGCGGGGAACAACACGCGTGCCAAAATTGGCGTTGTCTTCGGCGCGCGCGCCAAAATTCAAAGAGAGGCGCGGATGCGGCGCAAAGTGAAAGTCGAGGAATCCTCCCTGATTGTTGCGGCGAACGTGACCGACGTTCAAAAAAGGAATAGAAGCGTTTTCCACTTCGTATTGATAGCCAGCCGTCACGCCGAGCTTCGGAAGGAGATAAGTCGCTTGAGCAGCGACGTTGGCGCGGTTGTATTGATAACGGCTGTCGTAAGTGAAATCGCAAAATTCGGGGGTGGGCAGGGCTGTGGTATTCGTTTGCGGGCAGAAGGCGTTCAGATCCGTTGCGAAGAAACTTTGGAGGGGATTGAAGCTGTGCTGGCGCTCGTACCATTCGCTGCCGCTGACCTGATAATGCCAATGCGAACTGGCAGCCAAGTCCCAGCGAGCGTTGGAGCTGAAATCATGAAGGGCATAGCGCTGATGGAGGCTGGGCGGCTCGAAAACGGTCTGGCCGGGGATGCCGGCTTCGCTGGAGTTGTTGCGGAGGGAAAGGCGAAGCTGATTGGACTCGCTGAAGCGGTAACCAAAATTTCCGGAAAGGGTGCGGTTGAGAAAATCGTCGTTCGGTCCCTGGCCGGAGGTTTCGAAATAAGAGGCCGCACCGGAATAGTCTAAGGCGCCGAGCAAGCCGCTTAGTTGGCCCCCGCCGCGCGCGCTTGAGAAGCTTCCGCCTTCGCCGAAGGCGCGGAACTCGGGCACGCGCGTCGTGCCGCGGTGAGTAAAGAGTTGAATGACGCCGGAAACGGCGTCGGTGCCGTAGATGGCGCTTTCCGCGCCCCGTACGATTTCGACTTTATCGATGTTGTCCAAGGTCAGATTGGAAAAATCCACGGCGCCACCGGGCGGGTTGATGGGAACGCCGTCGACCAGGACCTTGGTGAAATTGGAATTGCCGCCGTCGAGGAATACCGAAGCGATACCACCTTCCGCACCCGTGCGGCCAATGGAAATTCCGGGCGCGAAGAGAAGCAGGTCCGGAAGCCTGACAGATTGGCGCGCATCGATTTCGCCGCGATCGAGAATAGTCAGGGGAGCGGCAGGCTCTTGTGAGAGCGTGGGTTCCGCCTGGGCGGTGACGACGACATTGGAAGAAAGAGGCTCGAGATCGAGTCGAAGATTGAGGGTGTGTGATTCGCCGGGAGCGAGGTCGATGACCAGGTAGCGGGGCGCGAACGAGGGATGAGTGAATCGCACGAGGTAGCGGCCAGGAGGCAGTTCGAGAGAATATTCTCCACCTGGCGACGACTGGGTAGACCAATTCTGGAAATTCGGCGAACCCTCCAAACGTGCTTGCACTTGAACGTTTGCAACAGCGCCGCCGCTGGAATCGGTAAACGTGCCGGAAAGATGAGCCGGTTGGGAATTGCTTTGCGCCTGCAAGGAAATGCATAAAGCCAGAACTGCGAAAGCGAGAAAAGCAGAACGAAGAAGAGCACTGTTCATTTTGTCCTCCACTCCCTCACGCGCGGGAGTTTGAAGGTTGTCCTGCGCTCGAGAACAACGCGCAGGCTGCAGACTTCGCCGGTCTCCTGGCTTGGCGGTGTCACTGGTTCGCAGCCTTCCCGCAAAAAAGCAGTGGCTTTCGAACTCTAATTCAAGGCGACCCTCACTCGGTCGACTTTCAAGCGCCCAAAAGCTTGGGCGGCTTCCGCCTTACAGTCGCGCGGCGGCGACGGATTTTTCGTTGTGGCCCGGCTCAACCGGGCTAACGAACCGTCTTCCCGTGCACGAAGTCTGCGGTAAATGTGGTCTGCGGAAAAGCGCCGCAGGGTTGAGGTGAACGAGAAAATAGCCATGTAACTGCGCTTGCGAAACAACAGGGACGCGCTAAAACGCGCCCCTACGCTAAGAGTCAGACAAAATCGTGACGCGCGGACGTCCGTGGCCGCGCATTTCCACTTTCAGCGGAACCTGGAAAACCTGCTCGAGCAACTCCCGCTGATAAATCGCAGACGGAGGGCCAACGCGCAAGCAACGGCCGCTTTGCATCAAGAGGATCTGGTCGGCATATTCCGCAGCGAGATTCAATTCGTGGGTAACGACAATCACCGTGTAACGGTTGCGGGCGCAGAGGCGGCGAAGCGCATCGAGCAGGCCGACTTGCGCGGCGATGTCGAGATGCAGCGTGGGCTCATCGAGCAACAAGAGCAAAGGCTGCTGCGCAAGGGCGCGAGCGAGAATCACGCGCTGTTTTTCTCCGCCGGAGATTTGGTCCATCCAGCGGTCGGCGAGTTCGGCCGCGCCCACTTGCGTGAGCGCGTTTCGCGCGACGAGCGTGTCCTCTTTGGATTCGAAACGGAACGAACCCCCATGCGCGTGGCGGCCTTGCAAGACAAATTGCCAGACACGCGCGGGGAAGAGCAAGCGGCTTTCCTGCTGAACCATGGCGATGCGCTGCGCGCGAGTGCGCGGGCTGAGGGAATGGATGACAAAGCCGTTGAGAAGAATGCGGCCGGAAAGGGGCTGGAGAACTCCAGCGATCAACTGGAGCAAGGTGGATTTGCCGCTGGCGTTCGGGCCAAGAATGGCGACGATTTCGCCGGGCCGGGCTTGAAAACTTGTGGCTTCGAGCGTAAAGAGCGGAGCTTGCGAAGGATTGGCGGAGTAGGCGTAGCTGACTTGCTCGACCGCCAGACGAATCTCCGCGCCCAGGCGCGTGGATTCGGGCAGAATGCGCGGAGCGGTGGAGCTGCGAGCCGGGCTCATGCGAGCCTCCGACGCAGGAGGTAGATGAACAGCGGAGCGCCGACAACGGCCGTAACCGCGCCGACAGGAAGCTCGTTGGGAGCAACGACGATACGCGCGAGAGTGTCGGCAATAACCACGGCGATGGCGCCGCCGAGCGCGGCCGTGGGGAGAAGCGTGCGATGGTCGGAGCCGAAAATAAAGCGCATCACATGAGGAACAATGAGGCCGACGTAGCCCACCGCGCCGCTGACGGAAACGGCGAGGCCTGTGAGAAGAGAAGCGGCAATGTAGACCACAAAGCGCACGCGGCGAACATCCACGCCAAGATGCATGGCTTCCTTTTCGCCGGAAAGAAGAATATTCAAATCGTTGGCGGTGCCGTAGATCACTCCCGCCGCGATGAAAAAGCCGCCGGCTAAAAACCAGTAGATGCTTTTCTGAAAAGAAGTGGAAAGATTGCCCATCAGCCAGAAAACCATGCCGCGGGTGTTGCTGCTGTTCACCGTGCTCATCAAAAATACAATGATGGCGGAGAGAAAAGAAGCGGTGATGACGCCGCCGAGGAGCAGCGTGTTGCTGTCAATCTGACCCTGGCGGCGGCCGAGAAAATAAACAGCAGTAACGGTCAGGGCGGCGCCGACGAACGCGCACAAAGGGGTAAGCAGCACTTCGAACCCGGGCGGAAGCGCCAAATGAGGTTCTGCGATAAGCGAGACAATGGCGCCGAGGGCCGCGCCACTAGAGACGCCGAGAACGTAAGGATCCGCGAGTGGATTGCGCAGTAGCGCCTGGAAGCTGGTGCCGGCGACGGAGAGGGACGCTCCGACAATGATGCCGAGAATGATGCGCGGCATACGGATGTTCTGGATGATCAGGCCATAGTCGCTCGAGATTTGACTGCTTTGGCCAAGCAGAACGCGAAGCAAATCGCGGCCAAGAGCGTAAAGAGAAACCGGCACAGCACCGAACTTCAAGGCGACAATGACGACGAAAAACAAGATGATCAAAAGGACGAAGCACTGAAAGAAGATTTTGCGGAAGGTCAGCGGCCGCATGCCGAGCCTCCGGTCGAGCCGAGATGGGTTTGCCGCAGCGGTTGACTCAGAGAAACAGGTGCGGAGTTAAGCAGCGCCGGATTCTCCTTCGAGCTTTCTTTCCTTGTGCCGCCGGGCTCGTCCGCGAAGGCTTTCGGGTGCAACTGCCGGGCAAGGTCTTCGATGGCGGAAACGATGCGCGGCGCGGGACGGTTCACTGCGTCACTGATGACCGCGTAACGGCGGTTGCGAACAGCCCGAAGAATTTTCCACCCAGGGAGGGTAGCGAGCTTGGCCATCTCGCGCGCGGCATCTCCGGAATGGGACTCCGCAAATACCAGGAAGTCCGGCTGGAGACGAGCGACTTCTTCGAGGTTCACTTGGGGCCAGTCTTGGGAGGAATTCACGATGGAGACGGCTCCGGCATGGCGAAGGGCGTCGGCGAGGAAGGTGTGCTGGCCGGTCGATATGAGCGGCTGCGTCCAAACCACAAAGAGGACGCGCTTGGGAGGCAGGTCACCGATGCGATGCTGGAGACCGTCGAGCTGACGTTGCATTTCTTCCGCGACCGAGGAGCCGGCTTCGGGGACACCGAGGACGGCAGCCAAGTTTTTTACCGAAGACATAATGTCCGCGACCGTGTGAGGAGCGGTCGCGTAGGAGGGAATGCCCAACTGGTCGAGAGATTGCGTGGTTTCGAGACGGTTGAAAGATTTGGTCACCAGAACGAGGTCGGGGTGCAGGGAAGCAATCACTTCAAGGTTGGGATCAATGCCGCCGCCGACTTTGGTCTTTTTCTTCGCGTCGGGAGGGTAGTCGCAGTAGTTGGTGTCACCCACGAGGCGATCCTGTAAGCCGAGCACGTAGATAGTTTCGGTCAAGCTGGGAGCCAAGGAAACGATGCGGCGAACGGGCTGAGGGATGCGCACGCTGCGGCCGGTTTCATCAGTGACCTCACGGAAAGCCTCAGGCTCGGGAGCAGAAGCTGTGGCGCTCTGCGCGCGGGACGGAGCGGCGGCACAGAAAAAAACGACGACAACAGCGCAAGCTACGAAATGAAGGCGCGACGGCGGCATTTTCTCCAAACGGCTCCCCACGGCTGCGGCGAGAGTTTTGCGCAAATTAAAAAAGCCCCGCGAGGCGCCCGGGGCTTCCGCCCTCGCCCTTTCTCGCGAAGGGCGCGGCTCTCTGCGCCAAGGGAGGGTGGCCTGGCTGACGGCTGTTCGAGCCGATCACAGTGGCGGGACCGCGGCCGATTCACACGGCCTTCCCCGCTTCCCCGGCTGCCAATTGAAAATTCAGTGTAAGCCGCACGCGAGGGTGTGTCAATGCGGGTGTCGCGGTGCGCGTGCGGGCCGGTTACATCAGCCAATAGGAAAGCTTCAGCGATTCTTCCAATTGGGTTTGCGTTTTTCGACGAGCGCACGCAAGCCTTCCTGCGAATCTTCGAGGCGGTACAACTCATTGAGGAAAATATTCATGGAATGCTTCAGACCGTCGCGCAAGGACATTCCAATGCCGCCGAGGATGGCTTTTTTCGCCATGGCAAGCACCGGCCCGGAGTGGCTGTTGATGCGATTCACGAGGTCGGCAACGGTTTTTTCGAGTTGCGCTTCGGGGACGAGGCGATTGACCATGCCGAGATCGAGAGCGCGTTCGGCAGTTACCGGTTCGCCGGTGAGCACCAGCTCGAGAGCGATCTTTGGGCCGACAAGAAATGGAAGAATTGTGGACGCCAGCGGCGGAAAGACGCCGATGCTGATTTCCGGCTGAGCAAAGCGCGCTTTGGGAGTGGCGATAACCAGGTCGCCGAAAGCCGCGAGCTCCGCACCGCCACCAATGGCAGGACCGTTCACGACGGTAATGACCGGTATGCCGAGTTCAAGCATGCCGGCGAAGGTAGCGTGGAAGGCATCGAGCATCTGGAAAACGCGCTGCGAAGTGTATTCGCCGATGTCGATGCCGCCACAAAAGACTTTGCATGCAGAATCGAGAACGATCAACTTGATGTCGTCGCGCTCTCCGGCATAACTGATGCCGTCCGCCATTTCACGAAGCATGGCTTCGTTGAGAAGATTGTGCTCAGGGCGATTGAGGGTCATGCGGGCGACGCCGCCATCGCAACGCAGCTTCAGGAATTTGAATTTTTCGGGTGTGCGCTTGACAGGTTTTGAGAAATCCTCGTTGACGGGCTCGATCATTTCACCACTCCTGTGGATCATTCTCTTGGCGACAGGAAACAGTGGAAGTAAGGACCAAATTTGATGCTAGCACGGCATAATGCAAGGGCCGGAACGAATGAAGAATAGGGTGTGCAAAGAGTTGAGTTCGAAACCGACGATGAAAGATGGAGATTCGCGGCCATGAAGAATGTTGACGAAACTCCGAAACACGAAAAGGCCGTGGTGGTTCAAATGACGGACCCCTGCGATGCCGAAGGGTTCCCGAAGCAGTCTTCGTGGGAACGCGCGCTACCGGTACAGTTCAGCGCGGACTGGCAAGGGAAAAACCCGGACGCCGCGCGCGAGACCAAAGTGTGGTTGCTTTGGACCGCAGAAACGCTCTTTCTGCGCTTTCGAGCGAGATATCGCGCCATTACGGTCTTTCCGGACGCCGAGCCGAACGGACGAAGGGACCAGCTTTGGGACCGCGACGTGGCCGAAGCCTTTTTGCAACCCGATTGGTCGAATCTCCGCCGCTACAAAGAATTCGAAGTGAGCCCCAACGGCTTCTGGATTGATCTCGACATCGCGCCCGGAGAAAAACAGGACCTGAAGAGCGGGTTGAAGCGGCGGGTGGTTCTGGAGCAGGCGAAAAAGGTCTGGATTGCGGAACTGGCGATACCGATGAAGTGCCTGGTAGCAAAATTTGATCCTGCCGCGACGTGGCGAGTGAATTTCTACCGTGTTGAAGGATCGGAGGAGCCACGGTTTTACTCGGCGTGGAGACCGACGGGTACGGCCGCGCCGAATTTTCATGTGCCGGAAGCTTTCGGTGAGTTGGTTTTCGCAAGGGACAAGAGACGAGGAAAGTAGCGAAACGCTCGCTGCCGCTAGAATGGCACGCTGAGACTGGTGCAGCGGGGGATTTTTGCCTATGCTCTTGCGGTGAAAAAGTTTCTCCTTTCCTCTCAAAATTATTTGCGGGGACACCATTTCCATCGAAGCATTTTCTTCGTGCTTACTTGTGTATTGGGCTGGAGTAGGCTGGCGCAGTGTGCGCCACCGCAACAGAATTCTCCCGGTTCGACGGTGCAAGTGACGAAAGTCGAGCCGCCAAACTGGTGGGTAGGATTCACGCCGGAAGTGATGCTATTGCTTTCCGGACACGACCTGGAAGCCACGCACGTCTCGTGCAATTTGCCCACCCTGCGCGTTTCGCGCACACAAGCCACGGCGGGAGGGGACTATCTTTTTGTTTGGTTGAAAATCGGAGCGGAGACGAGGCCGGGAACGGCAGTTTGTAGAATTACAGCTGCGAAGGGCACAACTTCTTTTGAACTTCCATTGGCAGCGCGCGCTCCGACGCTCGGAAGATTTCAAGGGCTGTCGCCGGATGACGTGATTTACCTGATCATGCCCGATCGCTTTGCCAACGGCGATTTGACCAACGACGAGCCGTCCGAAGCGCCAGGCTCGCACGATCGCACAAAGTCCCGTGCGTACCATGGCGGCGATTTGCAAGGAATTCAGAATCATTTGGCATATCTGAAAGAACTCGGCGTGACCACGTTGTGGCTCACCCCGGTGGTGAACAATGGCGCGGCGGCGGACTATCACGGCTACGGAGCCGTGCATTTGTATGCGGTTGACCCACATCTGGGCTCGCTCAAAGATTACCAAGACCTCGTGGCGGCAGCGCACAAACAGAGGATGAAGATTTTTTTCGATGCGGTGCCGAATCACGTTGGAGGGCGCAATCCCTGGGTTGCAAGTCCGCCGCTGCCAGATTGGTTTCACGGCACCAAGCAACATCATTTGGATTCCTTCTCGCCGCTGAAAGCAACGTTTTACGGGAAGCCGGGCGAAAAAGCTGCAACGAATGATCCGTTCGAAACGCTGATCGATCCGCATGCTCCGTCATGGATGAAGCAAAACCTGACGGAAGGCTGGTTCTTCGGAATTTTACCGGACATGAATACGGAGAATCCGATGGTTGAAGAATATCTGCTGCAAAACAGCTTGTGGTGGGCGGAGACTTCGGGCCTGGATGGCTATCGCGTCGATACGTTTCCCTATGTGGACAGGAAATTCTGGTCCTATTGGCATGCGGGGCTTCGGCGGTTCTATCCGAATCTGACGACCATCGGCGAAGTGTTTCACCCGGATCCGGCGGTAACGTCGTTCTTCGTTGGGGGAGTGCGCCGGTACGACGGGATTGACAGCGGGCTCTCGACAGTCTTTGACTTCCCTATGTTCTTCGTGCTGCGGGATGTGTTGCTGCGAAACGCGCCGGTGGGTCGAATCGCCGACGTGTTGCAGCACGATGCGCTGTACCCCCATCCCGATAGGCTAGTGCCGTTTTTTGCAAATCATGACGTGCCGCGGTTTGCGAGCGCGGAAGGCAGCTCACTGGCAAAATTAAAGCTGGCGTTCGGTTTAGCGCTGACTTTGCGTGGCATTCCGGAACTCTATTACGGCGACGAAATTGGAATGCCGGGAGGAGGCGATCCCGACAACCGGCGCGATTTCCCGGGAGGATGGGCCGAGGATAAGAACGACGCGTTCACGCGGGCTGGGCGCACTGAGGAACAACAGGAGATTTTTTCCTATGTTCAAGAACTGTTGCGGATTCGCCGCGAACATGCCGCGCTTGGCGGAGGACAACTCTGGCATCTGGCTTCAGATGAGAGCGCTTATGTTTTTTTGCGAGAGTCTGAGGAAGACCGCGTGGTTGTGGCTTTCAATAATGCGGACAAGACAAGGGAACTAAAGGTCCCATTGCAAGGAACGCCCGCGCAAAATGTGGAATCGATGTCGCTGCTCTTCGGCGGAACAAAAACAGACTTGAAGGAAGGCGAATTGCACGTTTCCATGCCTGCACAGTCGATTTCCATTTTCTTGGTAAATTAGCGCCGGCAACGTCAATACTGAAGATGGGCGCTCCAATTCCTTAAAGTGTCAGGCACGGTGAACGTAACGTCGTGTGCCTGGCTGTCAAAGCGCCAGTCTGAAATGACGCGTTCTCCGACACGAACTTCTTTAGGAGCCGCTGCTGCGCCATAAACTGTCAACGCCGTGCTGTTCCACCAAGGCTTGTAAGCATTCCTTTCCACGCTGCTCGAAATGGTGACGGAAGACGATGAAGCTGCGCAGGAGTAGCGGATGCGTAGGATTTCGCCTTTCTCGTACGCAAAGGTGTGCCCGTCATCTTCGTAGAGCGAGCCGCTGCAATCTTCACCCGGATAAACGCGCAATTGCAGAGGCCCGTCCGGAGTTTCGCCGGTGTACTGAACAACCGGCTGCATGGGGACAATCGCCCCCGCGCGTACGTAGAGTGGCATCTCGTCGAGTCGCGGGCGCAACTGAAGTTTTTCACTGTGCGGATGTTTTGCGCCGGTCCAGAAGTCATACCAATCGCCAGGGGGAAGGCTGATATCTTCGGGATCGACCATTTCCGTGGTCACCGGAGCGACAAACAAATCGCGGCCAAACAGAAAATCGCGGTCGTCGCCATAAAATTCGGTAGCCTGCGGATATTCAAGGAAAAGCGGGCGCATCAAAGGAATGCCGGTTCGCGAAGCCTCTTCGATGGCCGTGTAGAGATACGGCAA
Source organism: Acidobacteriota bacterium (assembly GCA_003223245.1). Lineage (GTDB taxonomy): Bacteria > Acidobacteriota > Terriglobia > Acidiferrales > UBA7541 > Acidiferrum. The sequence continues at coordinate 40,736 of QHYI01000130.1, read as the reverse complement.
CAAACGATAGCGCACCTCAATGTAATGTTTGCGAATGGCTTCTTGCTGCGGACCGTGAACCCAGGGTTCCTGATCGGCGGTGCCCTTGGCAGTATGGTCGCGGTAAATCGGGTTGAGCGCGCCGACTTCAAACCAGCGCGTCAACAGCTCGGCGGGAGGAGAACCGGAGAATCCGCCCATGTCGTCCCCAACCAAAGGCATTCCGGAGATTCCCATGCTCATGAGCGTGGGTGTGCTCATTTTCAGATGGTTCCAGGTGCCGCTGTTGTCGCCGGTCCAAGTAGCGGCATACCGCTGTGCGCCCGAATAGGCCGCGCGCGTGAGCACAAAGGGGCGTTCTCCGTCTTGGAGCTTTCGCAGGCCTTCGTAGGTGGCGCGGGCGTTTTCCATGCCGTAGATGTTATGTGCAGCGCGGTGGTCGATCGTGGTGCCGTCATCCAGGCGATGCACGGTGTCGAGAGGCATAGTCTGGTCCGCACGGAAAAACACGGAAGGCTCATTCATGTCATTCCAAAAGCCAGCGACGCCCATGCTGACGAATTCCTTGTAGAGGCTTCCCCACCATTCCCGGACGCGGGTCAGCGTGAAGTCCGGGAACACGCTGTCACCGGGCCACACTTTGCCAACAAAAATCGAGCCATCGGGATTCTTCACAAATACATCGTCCTTGATGCCGGAGTCGTACGGAGCGTAATCGTGGTTCGGGTCTTTCTTGATGTGCAGGTCGGTGATGAGAATGGTGTGAAAGCCTTGAGCGCGAAAATCGGAAATCATTTTCTCAAACGTAGGAAAGTACCTGCGGTTGATGGTGAAGGGCGCATAGTCCTGCTGGTAGTCGATGTCGAGATAAATCACGTCCGCTGGGATTTTCTTTTCGCGAAACGTTTTCACAATTTCGCGGGCGCGAGACTCGGGATAATAGCTATAGCGGCACTGCTGATAACCTAGCGACCACAGTGGAGGCAGGGGTGAGCGCCCGGTCATGGCGGTGTACTGTTCGACGATCTTCCTGGGTTCGGGACCAGCCAGGAAGTAATAGTTGAGTTCTCCGCCTTCTGCGCCAAACGAAAAGTAGTTGCGTCCTTCCTTGCCAAAATCGAAAGAGCTTCGGTAGGTGTTGTCAAAGAAAACGCCGTATGCAACGCCTTTGCGCAATCCGATAAAGAATGGGATGGTTTTGTAGAGCGGGTCGGAAGATTCCTGCCAGCCAAACGCATCCGTGTTCCAGTTGGTGAAGGCGCGGTTGCGGCGATGCATCGGCCCGGCTTTGTCGCCGAGGGCGTAGTAATTTTCGTCTTCCGGCATTTTTTTCCACACCTGCACCTGAGGGCCGTCCCAGGCCATGGGCAGGCTCGGCTCGTCAGCAAGAAGGGCATTCCCCGCGCGATCGGAAAAATTGATAAGCAAAGGCGACTTTTGGGCTGAAACCGTAACGTCACCGGCGGTGATTCGTACTTCGTTCGCATTTTCCTCAACCTTTACGGTTGGCGGAGCCGGGGATTCAACGACGGCCCAGGAGTAATCCTTCGCGAAGTTTCCGTTTGGCGCGAGGCGAACCCGGAAAATGCCGTCTCGAAACGCGGTGATGCGAACTTTCGCGGCTCCTGCGGTCAGCTGAACAGCGTCCTTAAGTCTTTCGACATGCTGGACATTGCTAATGTGGTGCCAGCCCTGAGCAAAGCCGGCGCTCGACGCCAGGGCGCAAGCCCAAGCCACCATCAGAAAGCCCATCGCCGCATGCCGGGCAACTCTTGTCATCGTGTTCCTCCAAGGATCCTCGGGATTCGTGGGAATTCGACCAAGTCCAGAGAGCCATCCACGGCGCAAACCCGCCTAAAGAAACGGCAGAACATTTGTGAACGCGCAGTCTATAACAGGCGCACTAAAGCCTCAATGCTACCGGAAACTTTCCGTGCGGCTGCGATTGGCGTCGACCTGCTGGAGGAAAGCGAATGGCGCGACGAAGACGCATTTCTTAATCAGGCAAATCCCCTACATCAATGTGGAAGAAAAACCTGAAGGGCTGCAAAAATTTGCTCGAATCGGGCGCTATCGGGAAAGCAAATCCCTAGAACGGGCCAATTCGAGGACCTGAGGGGAGAAAGGAAAAAGAATCAGGAGAAACCCTGATTTCCTTGCCCCGGCCACTGTGGTACTTTCGCGCGTCGGTTAAAGACAAAAGAAAAAAGACGATTCGGTCCCTGTCCGTTGGATTTTATCTCGCTCGGCCCGCAGTACAACCGCTCGCCTCTCCGGAGGACCACAGTGCGGAAAAGATGATTCCGCGCATTTCTTCAGGTTCACAATGCTCATCCGGGCGGTGTTTTACCAATTGCGAAGGAAATTTGACAAGGCCTTTCGCGTCCTAAGCGTGAGTTACAGAAGCGCGACTGGACAGAATCACTACTGCTACTCTGCAAACCCAGGCCCTATGATCTTAAGAGCGAGCCACGTCGACCGCTTTGCGGCCACAGACGACAACGAAGGGAATCACATGATCCAGTTTGCATCGCTAAACGTTCCAGAGAGGCAAAGTTCAAGCATCGGTGATCCATGAAAGGCAACTCTAAGCAGAGCGACAGTTACGAGAACCATTTGTCAACCAGCAGCGAAGGCGAGTTGTTTCGAGAACTTGTGGAGCACCTGCGATTAAACCGTGCTTCTCTGCGGGAGGAATGGGCGGGGCGCATTCACAAAGCTGGGTTGCTTACCGCCATGAGCAGAGAAGAGGTTTTCACGGAAGCAACGGAGATTTTCGACAACTACATTCAAGCCTTGGAAACGGGCAACGTCAAGGATTTGCAAGCCTACGCCAGAGACTTGTCCCGGCGTATCATTCACCGCGGCGTCGAAATCCATGAGGTGCTTGGCATAGTTCTTTTGCTGCGCGACGTCCTGGCGCGGTCGCTGTTCAAGAAATATCATAAGAACTTAGAGCTGCTGAACCGCATGTTGGATGCGTATGAACCCGCCGCCAATCGCATCGCCAACACCGTTGGTGTGAGTTTTGTTGAACAACGAGAACGCATCATCCGGCGCCAGCAGAAGGCCATTCAAATTCTCCACATACAAGAAGAAGAACGAAAACGCATCAGTCGTGAACTCCATGATGAAATCGGTCAAGTCCTCACGGCTGTCAACACACAGCTCGCACTTTTGCAGCGCGACTGCGTTGGTGGAGAGCGAGAACCCCTTTTCAAGACGGAAATCGCAGACGTCGAAAAGCTGCTGGTTGGCGTGATCGACAGAATGCACAGTTTTGCGCGCGATTTGAGGCCAGCGGCGCTCGATGATCTGGGGCTCATGCCGGCGTTGCGCTCCTACCTTAAGGACTACGCCGAGCGCACAGGATTGCTGGTGCGTTTTGAGCGTGCCTCACGCGATATGCAATTGAGTTCGGAACAAAAAACGACCCTTTTTCGCATCGCTCAAGAAAGTCTCACCAACGTCGCCAAGCATGCGCAGGCGACCGAAGTGGTGGTCACGCTGGGGCTGGTCAAGGGGGGAGTCCAGCTTCGCATCAAAGACAACGGAAAAGGGTTTGCCGTGAAGCAGCAGTGCTCCGCCCCCGAGAGCAAGAGACTAGGCCTGCTCGGAATGCAAGAGCGTGTGTGCCTAGTGAACGGCTGCTGCACGTTGCAGTCGGCTCCTGGCCGTGGAACCACGGTCACCGTGGAAATCCCTCTGGCGAGCATGAGAGCGCCTGAGTCCACGAGTTCGCTTTCCCTTGAGCGCAATGAAAGTTCCCGAGCTTACTAGCTGTGTGAGGTCCTATGCAGAAAATCACTGTATTGATCGCTGACGATCATACCATCGTGCGCCGGGGGCTCCGCTCCCTGCTGCAGACAGAGAGGGACGTAGAAGTCGTCGGGGAGGCTGAGACGGGGCGGCAAGCTGTGCAGCTGGCCCTCGCTCTGAGGCCTGATGTCGTACTTATGGATATCGCCATGCCCATGCTGAGCGGGCTCGAGGCCACGCGCCAAATCATCAAGCAACTTCCCTCTACACGCGTGCTCATTCTGTCTTCTTACAACGACGACGAATACGTCCATGAGCTAACCGAAGCCGGAGGCGCAGGTTACCTGCTGAAGCAGGCTGACTTTACCGACGTGGTCAGGGCCATCCGGGAAGCCAAGAAAGGCAACGCCTTTTTCAGCCCTGCTATCTCCCGGCGGCTTACGGACCGCTATCGCGAAACTATCGTCGGCGGGGTTCCCGTCAGAAAGCGTACCGACCTGCTCACTTCCCGCGAGAACGAAGTTCTTCAATTAATCGCCGAAGGCGGGAGCAATAAGCAAATCGCCGCCGAGCTCGGCATCAGCGTCAAGACCGTGGAGCGACACCGGCAGAGGCTCATGGACAAACTCGCGATCCACGACGTTGCCGGACTGACTCGCTATGCAATTTCCAAAGGTCTCGTGGAAATTAACGTTGCGGCTCCGAAGAGCGTGTTCCCTTCGCCATAAACCAAAAGGAGGCCGCCCAGCGTTCACCGAGCGGCCTCCGGCAATTGACCAGTTGTTCTTCTATCAGTTAAAAAATGATGCTACCTTCCGCTAACTGGCTACCCCGTCCCAGCACGCTGCCCGCTGCCAAAACAGTGGCTTGCTGCACGGTCGTCGGGGTTGCCAAGGAGGTGGCTGTCGAGACGTTTGCGCCGTTCACTAGGCTGCCCGTTACGACCTGAGTTCCAGGAGCGAGCTGACTCCCGCTGGCCAGAAGGGCAGGGCTCGCCACGGAGACGGTACCCGTAATTGTCACCGGTCCCAGCATCGAGAGCCCTAACACCAGCGAGCTGCCGCCCGCTATGGAAGTGTTAGCTGCGAAAAAGCTGCCTGGACCCAGGCTGCTGGCGGTCACCACCTGGGTGTCTTGTTCCATGACGGCGCCGGTTGCCATTGCCACACCGTTCAGCATGCTTCCCGGTGCCACAAAGCTACCTGCTCCAATCACGCTGCCCCCAGCGATCGTAGTGCTTCCGGACAGCTGCCCAGTACCTTCGAAAGTGGAGCCATTCGCCAAGGTGCTGCCTGCCGCGATGACGCTGCCGCCGGCCAGAGAAGAAACAACCACAATGGGCGTGTTGGAAGAAAGAGTCGTTGCTACGTCAAAGGTGGTGCCGTTCACGGAGCTTCCCGCGGTCACTATGGTTCCCGCTCCGAGCGAGCTCCCGACTTCAATGACGGTGCCAGGGGATAAGGTCGTTCCTGCACCTAAGACGGTTGTGGCGCCAAAGACCGAACCGGAAGCGAGCTTACTGCCCGGTCTGAGAACCGTGTTGTCGGTAACCACTACAACGCTGCTTAACGTTTCCCCTTTCTTGACCCGCTGCCCATTCAACACGCTGCCCGCAGCAATAAAGCTGCCTGCGGCCAGCTCGCTGTTTGCGGCCAGCGTCATGCTTTGCTGAATCATGATCGTTCCGTTCACCATGGCGACGCCAGCTAGGGTGGTGTTTCCGGCCACCAGGATTGTTCCGCCGCTACTCTGGGCGTAACTAGGCTCCGGCAGCATGCCGATGGGAACGAAGCCCGCCAAGAGTGCGGCCGCCATTAGTGTGGTGAATTTCTTCCCCACATGATTTTGTTTGCGCATTTTAACCTCCCCTTTTACTTTTTCTCTTTTGTGTTCTGAGGTTTAAGGAGACAGCTGGTCGTCCCCACTCGCTTGATCTTGATTCAGGTCCGCAGTCACATGAACGTAGGTCGCCTCATTCACACATAGATTTACACAAGGGATGGGGGAGGCTTGCGGGTTTCCCCTACAGGCCTCTTTCCCATCCAAGGATGACTGGGCAAGTGTTGAGTTATTAGAACTGAACTAAGGTAGGTGCTCTGCGGTGGCTAGATGACCATGGTACCGGCAGCGAACACGCTGCTGGCCGCGACAGTGCTGCCCGAGGACAGAACGGTCGAACCGCTTACCACTGTTGACGAGCTGAGGACGGTCGCTGAGGAGACGCTCGTGCCGTTCACCAGGCTGCCTGCCGCTACGACAGTGCCCGCTGCCAGCATGCTGCCGCCCGCCACCACCGTGGTGTTAGCAACGGCAACCGATCCGCCCACAAACGTGGTTCCCGCGATGGTCGTGCTGCTCACCAACGCGCTGCCAGCCGCCAGCATAGAACCGCCAGAGATGACGCTGCCGCCAGCCAAGCTGGTGGATGCTACGATCGCCGTGTTGGCGGCAAAAGACTCGCCACCGGAGACCGCTACCGCGTTAACGATACTGCTGGAGGACGCAAAGCTGCCACCTGCCAGAACGCTGCCTTGTGCAATTGCGGTGGCGCTCACAACGCTTGAGCCAGCCGCAATGGCTGTGCCGCTCGCGAGTGAACTGCCCGCCGCAATCGTGCTACCAGAGGCGAGGGTGGAGGTGCCCGAGATAACCATGGCTTGGCTCAACGTGGTGGCTGAGCTGAAGCTGCTGCCGTTGACCACGCTGCCCGCAGCGATGACGCTGCCGGTCGCGAGTGTGCTGCCAGCCTCAATCGAGCTGCCAGCCGCGAGAGCTGTCCCCGCTGCCAGCATCGTGCTGCTGGCGAAAGTGGAGCCAGCCGCGATGGTGCTGCTGCTGGCCAGCACGGATGTGCTGTTCACAGAGGTGGCTGACGCAAGAACCGTGGACGATGCTACCGACGCACCGTTGATCACGCTTCCCGCTGCTACCACTGTACCGGTTTCCAGCACGCTACCAGCCGACACTACCGTGGCTCCGGTAACCATCGTCGACCCGGCCACAATCGTGCTACCTGAGATCGACGTGGCTCCGGCAACGGTGATTGCCCCGGAAACCAGGGCGACGCTCTGAGCTTGCACTGGTACGGGGAGTTGGGACAGACACAACAGCCCTACCATCAGGACCGCTGCGGCTGTTTTTCCTAGCTTTATACTCATTGATTTCTCCTTGAGCTTGACTTTGCGCTGCGGAGCGAGTTTCCACCCCACGATCGCGCACGGGCTGAAAGCGGGCTCAGTTTAGGCAAGTCCCTTCGGATCACGTAAGTGGGAAAAACCCGCGCACCAATGGGTTCTTGACCCCAACGAACGAGAAACCGTCGCTGAAACGCCCAAAATCAAACAATTCTTTCCCGCGAGGGCTCCTGCCTCGGTCGCATGCGGGCATAAAGAGCTTTCGCGTACGCAAAGACATTGCGATGCGAAACACTTGGTGTATCCGGAGGGTCTTTGGATTGTGAGTGGGAAAAGCGCGTCACAAAGGGAGCAGTTCGCGAGGGCAGTTGCCGTTCAGAAATGATGAAGCACCGAGCACCTGGCCTTGCAAAAGGTCTGCGGGTGCTCGGTGCCTGTTAAAAAACGGCCAGCGATTTTAGGGAGCCACTCTCAAGGTGACATTGATTTCATGTATGGTGTTGCCGCCAAACCCAAGCAGCGTCACCGAGTACGTGCCTTGCGGAGTAATCGAGAAGGTGCTGAACGTCAATATACTCTGTCGGTTTGCCGGGTTGGCGCTGAAACCAGCAAAAACTCCAGGCGGTGGATTCAGCACAAACAAGAACACGGGGCTGTTAAAGCCACCTTGCGGAGTAATTGTGATTGTGGTCGCCGTTATCGAGCCTTGTCCCACGGTCAGACTGCTCGGTGAGGCAGAGAGCAGGAAGTCTGGTTGCGAAGGCGGTGGCGCAGGCGCATTCACCGTGAGACTGATAGTCGTTGTATGCGACAAGCTGCCCGATGTTCCGGTAATCGTTATGTTCCCCGTGCCCAGGGTCGCCGTGCTGCTTGCGGATAACGTCAGTGTGCTCGAACCGGTTGCCGGGTTGGGACTGAAGGAAGCGGAGATCCCGCTGGGCCCGGAAGCCGTTAGATTGACGCTGCCGCTGAAGCTGTTTATTGGATTAATGGTGATCGTGCTGCTGCTGCTCGAACCTCCTTGCGTGATCGTCACGCTGCCCGGGGAAGCGGAAAGAGAAAAGTCCGGTTGTGAGGGAGCAGGAGCAGTTGAACTCACTGTCAGGCTGATGGTCGTCGTATGCGTCAAGCTTCCTGACGTGCCTGTCACAGTTACCGTTGTTGTTCCCAGCGTTGCTGTGCCGCTTGCGGACAGCGTCAGCGTGCTCGAACCCGTTGCCGGGTTCGAACTGAAAGAAGCTGTCACCCCGGTCGGCTGACCCGAAGCAGCTAGACTGACGCTGCTATTGAAGCCGTTCAACGCATTAACGGTGATCTTGCTACTCCCGCTCGAGCCTTGCGTAATTGTCAAACTGCTGGGCGAAGCCGACAAGGAGAAATCCGGCTGGCTTGGTGGTGGTGCGCTCGAGCCCGGCCAGTTCTTCACCAGATTGGCCGCGTTGACGGTGCCGATGCCTGTGGCAAAATCCCAACCCACTTTTGTACCGAAGGCCGGCTTAGACGAGCTGTTCGACGTGGAGAGCACGCCTTCAAAACCAGAGGGTAAGTAGCAGTTGCTTGAACCGGTGCAGTTCACGTCCATATCGCCTTGGGTGACGTCATAAAAAATGCAGGAGCTCCCCACGCTGTTCCCATTGGAGGAATTGCAAGAGCTGCTGCCGCTCGAGCCGTATTCACCCGCCGCGAGTTGGTAATAAACAGAATTAGGGTTCCCCTGGCGAGCGCCAGTGCTTTGATTAACCAAGGCCTGAATTCCCGCGAGAATGGGCGCGGCGAAGGAGGTTCCTCCTGCGCCAGACCAGCCGCTTGGGCTGCCTGAACAAAGGGCTCCGCCGTTGGCGAGGTCTGAAAAGCATATGACGTAGTAATGGCTCCAGACGCCGTTAGCTGCGAAGAGCGAAACGTCGGGCAGATCACGCACGCCATCGCTCGGGTTCCCCAGGACAGATTGCCACGAAGGTTTCGCCCATCCCTGGCAACTGCCGCTGACAACGCCGCTGATCGAAGGTGAGCCAGAGGCGCACCCGCTCGGCCCGCCGCCGCCGGCTACCGTGGTTTCAAAGTGCTGTTGTCCGAGAGGGCTGTTGCAAAAACCCCCGGAGCCGTAGGTTGTGGAATAGCCTTCAAAGCTGGAAATCAGTGAACTTGCGCAGGAGTTGTCCCAAGGAATCTCGGGAACGTAGGAACGCGCGGAAGAAGAGGTCGAGGAGTTCGTGGAACTCCAATAAGTGCTATTTGTATGCGAATAGGTGTCACCGAAGTCTGTTCCGCCCACAGCCACATCGTAGGGACTGGAAGCCAGCGCATTGGCCCCGATTCCGTGCGTTGCGGCCGAGGCACCGTTGTCGCACGAGGAGGCTCCGCTATCCCCCGCCGCAACAAAGACAGAGACACCCTCGCTGGCGGCCTGCTGGTAAGCGGAATTGAATGCCGCGTTCGAAGAGGAGCCGTCTTCCGCTTCGCACGCGCTGTAGCTCACACTCATGATGGCCGGCGGCTGGCTGCTCGCGTTGATGAGGTTTTCAATGGCAATCAAACCGCCGAAAGTCGTCGCGGTGTCTGCGCAAGTTGCCATCTCAATGGCGGCGTTCGGCGCGGCGGCGGTGGCCCACTCCGCGTCCAAGATCGCTTCGGCTTCGTTTGAGCCGACCAAGCCAGGAGCGAGGCAGTTGCTTCCGGGGTGCACTGTCGTGAGAGAGCCCGACGAGAAAGACGAAAGGCCAAACGTCGATCGGAAAGTTTTCCAGTCCGACGTCGTATAAAGATCTGTGTCTTCAATGAGCGCGATGGTTTGCCCCTTTCCGGTCACGCCCGAAGTGAAAAGGGGATTCAGGTTGTAAATAGTGGCCAAATCCCCCGGCACCATCCCGTATTCCGTGCCGCCCGATGAGCCGGCGAAAGTGTACGACGCGCTCGGCATGCGCATCTTGTGGGCCCCGTGCGGCCGGAAATTATGGAGCGAGACGATGCCCAGGACGACCGGCGCGAGTGCTGCCGGAATCTGCGGCTCGCTCATATTGGCGACGTGGCGCGTTCCTTTTACCTCAAGGTTATGAATCTCGGTGTGAAAAGCGGCGCGCACCTGCGAGGCGGTTCCGGAAAAGTCAATCAGCATGTTGCTCGGATAGATCGCGTTGATATTGAATCCGTAAGACCCGAGCCAGCGCGTTAGGGCGTCGATATCCTGCTGAGCGACGCCGAATCTTTGACCGAACTGTTGCGCGGTGATCCATTTATGAAAATTCGGCGATTTTGGATCATAAAGATCCTCAATGAATTGCTGGAGTTCTTTTTCCAGTTCGGGCGGGCGCTGCAACTGCAACAGCATATGTTCCATCGCAAAATTTTCCGAGACTGCGCCTCGATCATTGACAGTGTTTACCTCCGGCCGCACATTACCGCGAAGCGTCACTAACTTTGCTTCCTCTATGTTCTTTGTGACTAGGACGCGGGGGGATCTGGATTGCGCGCTCTCAGTGCGTGCGAACTGGGAGCTGCATGCCAGTGCCAGAATGCCTCCTAGGACACACGCCAGTCTGGGCTTTACATGCATAAATTGGTGTCTCCTTGAACGAGATACCAGCGAGGTGCGCTGGCTGCAGGACCGGGGACAAACTAGGCCGTGGTGGAAGGAGTCCTCTTAGCGCGGCGAAACGCGGCAAGTATGGACACACGATCCCCCCATGGCCGAGACCCAGGGCAAGGGCTGGTGCATTGAGCAAGCTAACCAAGTTGATGAAAGAATAAGGAAGCACCCCAGTTGCAAGCATTTAAATAACCCGAACCAAAAGGGAAGTCAACGCGCAAAGCAGGAAGTTTGTTGTAAAATTTATCTGACAAGCTGTCAGAAAAGGCCTACACGATTTCCACGCAGAAAAGGTCTTGGTCCAAGAAGCATACGATTAATTAATTGAGAATTAGGGTAGGGAGCACGCGGAGCTGGCGCCAACGCTCATAATTCAAAAGTTGCGGAGGAGAGACGCAATAGTGGGATCGACAAAAATAAACCAGCCGCTGAATCAGCCGGTTGTCGCGCGCCAGGCTCGCAACACCTCGGCAACGGTCCAGGCCTCCGAGACCATAGGAAGTAATTTGCCCCGCTAACGGCTCGAGGAAACTCTGGGCCGCTTTGCGGTCTCCGTAAACCCGCAAGTGCGCCAGCACAAAAGGTCCCAGCAACCACCCCCAAACGGTTCCCTGGTGGTAGGCTCCATCGCGCCCGCTAGGATCGCCGCCGTAATGTCCCTGGTATCCGGGCTCCTCCTGAGCGAGGCTGCGAAGGCCGTGCGACGTGAGCAAGTGGCGCGCGCAAACGTCCACGACGGCCTTTTGCTGCTCCGGAAAAAGAGGACTCTCCGGCAGCGAAACCGCAAAAATCTGATTGGGACGAAGGGAATCATCGTTGCCGACGCGCGGATCGTCAATCACGTCGAAGCAGCAGTTCGTGCGCGAGTTCCAGAATTTGGAGAAACTCTGCTTGACCGTGTCGGCCATTTTTTGGAACGGTTCGGCGGATTTGCCGGCTACGGATGCAAGCCTGGCCATCGTTCCGAGAGCGTTGTACCAAAGCGCATTAACTTCGATGGGCTTGCCGATGCGCGGCGTGACCACCCAATTGCCGACCTTCGCATCCATCCAGGTCAGCTGCACGCCGTCCTCGCCGGCATAGAGAAGACCGTCGGAGTCATCCACATGGATGTGGTACCGCGTACCGTTGCGATGCGCGTTGATGATTTCCGCTAGGACCGGGTACAAGCTCGATACCCCTTCCGTGTCGTTGGTGGACGCGAAGTATTGCCGGACCGCCTCGAAATACCACAGCGCTGCGTCTACCGCGTTGTATTCCGGTTTACCGCCCGAGTCTGGAAAATTGTTGGGCAACATCCCGCCGTCCACGTAACGCGCAAACGCGAAGAGAATTTTTCTGGCGATTTCGGGGCGACCGGTCGTCAGCGTGAGGCCGGGAAGCGCAATCATCGTGTCGCGTCCCCACTCACCAAACCAGTGATAGCCCGCGATAATGGACCTTCGGTCTGGTTCTTCGGGCAGGCTTCGTTTCACGATAAATTGGTCGGCCGCAAGAATAAGCTGGCGAATCCAGGAAGGCGCGGTAGATGCCGCAGCGTCTGTTTCCAACCATCGCGAGTACAGTTTGCTTTCGTATTCGATGTGATCCGCGCGGCTCTTGGCTGCGTCTAGCTCTGATTGCGGGTTGGTCGTGAAAGCAAATGACACGCTCTTGCCGACAGCGAGTTCGAGGCTTGCCGTCGCCGCTAGCAGATGATCCTCATGATCGTCGAGGCCGCGGTACTTCTCCAGGAGCATAAAGCAGTCGCGGTACCACTCATGCTTGGGTTCGAATCTCGCATCCTCGGTTAGGAGGTAGAAAGGGGTCGCTCCGTCAAACGCGGTAACTTTTATTCCGTGCTCGACAGGTGCAATCCGCATGCGCCAATCTCCAGCATGCGTGCTCGAATGAAAGTCGCGGTAGTTGACAAGTGCCTTGAGCGCGAGGCGAACAGGTCCCCTTCCTCGGACCAACGAGTATTGGACGTAAGTGGTGTTCTCGCCCCGTCGCATCCAGATGCGCTTTTCGAGAAGCGCGTCGGCAAACGCAAACCGCCAGACAGGAGTCGTGCCTTCCAAGCGAAAACCCTCGATGTTGAAATAGCCTTTCGGCTCGACCGCGCCATTGGCCCAACGATTTGTCGCGAGCGCGTAATCCTTGCCGTCGTAGCTCGCGTCTTCTTCCAACTTGGCGACCAACTGCGTTCGAGCGACCGGTGGATGGAGGGCGGCGACCAAAAGGCCATGATAACGACGGGTCAAGTTCCCGCTTATTGTCCCGGAAGCATACCCACCGATTCCATTCGTGACCAGCCACTCACGCTGTTCGGCAATTTCCAGAGAGCTGCAAATCTCCCTGCCAAATTCAATAGCGGTCAGGCGCGCAGCTACGGGCGCGCTTTGTTTCGTCAACGAGTCTGCCGTTCTCCGTGTTGTCGCCATTTTGAGCTCTCTTCGAATTGTAAATCTCCACGCTGAATCTGGCCTTTGGTTAACTGCCTTTCTGCTTCCATGCTTCCCCCAGGGCGGTCCGGCAGCTTTGAACAGTTGACTTTCACAAAGCGAGAAATCTTAGGTAACTAATTGAGAGTAAGATGCTTATACGAAGACTTCACACTATATACTTGAGTTTGCACAGCACGAGTAACTTGTATAGGCACGCCATCATTTACTTGCATTTGCACAACACAATTGACTTGTAGTCAACCAGCATGATATACTTGTGTTTAATAATCGCCACAAGAAGCTTGGTAACGACCTGGCGTAAGGATGGAGGAGAGCTCCGTGCCCTTGCCCAACGAAAAGCTGGCGGAATCCTTAGACGTCCTCAAGGCACTCCAGGAAGGCCATCGCCGCGTGTTCCGGTCCGACGACCTGAGCCGGGTTCACCGCGAACGCCTGGTCGAGAACGGCTTCTTGCAGGAAGTCATGAAAGGTTGGCTGATCTCTTCAAGCCCCGATACACAAGCGGGCGAGAGCACCCCTTGGCACGCATCGTTCTGGGAATTCTGCGCACGCTACTGCGATGAGCGCTTCGGCGATCAATGGCACCTATCGCCGGAGCAGTCCCTTTTTTTGCACGGCGAGAGAACGGTGATCCCAGATCAGTTGGTGGTGCACAGTCCGAAAGCGACGAATAACGATATCCAGCTTTTGTTCGGCACGACCCTCTACGATCTGAAAGTTGCGGAGATGCCCCCGCCTGCGGCTCTCACGGTGAGGGACGGATTGCGTCTGTTTACGGCGGCGGCGGCCTTGGTACGTGTGCCGGAATCATTTTTTCAGCTGTATCCCCTCGAGGCGCAGGTGGTGATGGCGAGCCTCGCTGACGCCTCCGACCTGCTTCGGCTCCTCTTGAACGGTGGTCATTCCGCGAAAGCCGGTTATCTGGCCAAAGCCTTCCGCCAAACCGGGCGACCTGAACTCGCTGACGAGATCCTCCGCGCGATGAAGGGCGCCGGATACGATGTGCGGGAGAGCAGTCCATTTGAAGCGGGACAAATCTTCCGCAAGCCGCAGCGAGCCGCTCCGATCATGAGCCGCGTCGAAATGCTTTGGGAATCGATGCGTGGTAAGGTCCTCGCGGCGTTCCCGAAGCCGCCGGGGCTTCCGACAGACAGGGAAGCCTATCTTCGCTGCGTCGACGAAATCTATCGCACTGATGCCTACCACTCGTTGTCCATTGAAGGCTATTCCGTCACGCCTTCCCTGGTTGAGAGAGTGCGGCAGGGCGGTTGGGACCCCGAGCATGACGCGGGCGATCGCAGAAACCGCGACGCGCTCGCGGCGCGGGGATACTGGCAAGCGTTTCAGCTGGTGAAAAAAGAAGTAGAGAAAGTGATCGCCGGGGAGAACCCCGCCACGCTCGCCCGCGCTGCGCACAACGACTGGTATCGCGAATTGTTCCAGCCCTGCGTTACCGCCGGTTTGCTTGAACCGGGGGCTTTGGCCGGCTACAGGAATTTGCCTGTATATTTGCGCGGATCGCGCTACGTTCCGCCGAGGTGGGAAGCGGTGCGCGAAGCTATGCCAGCGTTCTTCGATGTTCTGGAAAAGGAACCCGAGCCCTCGGTGCGGGCGGTGCTAGGACACTGGCTTCTCGGTTATATCCACCCGTACCCGGATGGCAACGGACGCATGGCGCGCTTCCTGATGAATGTCATGCTCGCTTCGGGTGGCTACCCTTGGACCGTGATTCGGATCGTGGATCGCAAGTCCTATCTAAGCGCCCTGGACCGCGCCAGTATCGAGATGGACATCCATCCGTTCACGATCTTTATCGTACGCCGCGTGCAATGGCGCCTGGAACCGCACGACCTGACATTCCCAGCGCCCATGGAGAGCCTCGTTCTCGGGCGCGACATGGTCCTTTTCTACGGGCAAGATGGCGACGCGGTCGTGCGGTGCGCCATCACCGGGGAAACCCTGGACGTTCACTTCCAGGGAGACGGCAAGGACAAACTCAAGGTGTTCCGAGCGAACCGCCAGCCGATCGAGCAGGAGATACGGCGGAGGTATCTCGCTGGCGACACAGAACTGGATGGGTCAATTCTCATTCGCGCGGGCGATTTACCCTGATGACCTGAGGCAGGTAGTTTCGACCAACGAGGCTGTTCTCTTGCGCCCCTGTTGTCGAGGGCTGGGCGTTGCGATAATCAGCGGTGATTTATCAGCGCGTGGCCGCCAATTGAGGTACCCGGGAAAGCTTTTGGAATTCTTCATCACTTAATTGCAAGGATGCAGCGGCAACGTTCTCTTCGAGATGTTTGACCGACGAGGTTCCGGGAATGGGCAGCATAACGCGAGATCGTTTCAAGAGCCAGGCAATTGCTACCTGATGCGGGGTGGCTCGATGTTCTCGCGCAATCTGATCAAGTGCCTGACCAGCAACTCGGCCGGCTCCTAGCGGGAACCAAGGGATGAAGGCGATACCGTTGCGCTCACAATAATCCACAACATAATCCCACTCGCGATCGGCAAAGCTATAGCGGTTCTGTACCGAAACGATGGGCACGATCCGGCGCGCTCGCTCGATGTGTTCCTGGGTCGCGTTCGACAAGCCGATGAGCCGAATTTTCCCTTCATCTTTGAGTTGCGATAACGTTCCCACGGAATCCTCGAGAGATACCACTGGATCGGGATGATGTAACTGATAAAGGTCGATACGTTCGACTCGCAGCCTTCTTAGACTGCCCTCGACCGCCTTTCGCAGATGTGCTGGAGTCGCGTCGTGAGTCCATTGGTTCGGGCCTGGACGATTCCAGCCTCCCTTAGTTGCAATCACAAGACCGCTGGGATAAGGGGATAATGCCTCCGCAATAAGCTCCTCACTCACGTTAGGTCCGTAGGAATCCGCAGTGTCAATGAAATTCACGCCGAGTTCCATCGCTCTGCGTAGAACCGCTATTGCCTCCGTTCGATTTTTCGGAGGGCCCCAGATACCTTCTCCCGTGAGGCGCATGGCCCCGAAGCCCAGACGATGCACAGAGGCTTCTCGGCCGAGTGGAACACTCCCGGCCAAACTTGCGGATACTTGTTTTGCGTTCATGATCTCCTCCAAAACTCTCATTCATTTCCGATGCGGCAAATCATGTGTTTGGTACGGGGTAGGCTACAACGCAAAGCCGTTGCGCCAAGAAGGTATCTTCTTGCCTAATGAGCGAGAGGCGCGCAAGCTCGCTGTCGCCATCGATGTCCAGGACGCCCTTGGTGCGCCGCACCAAGGCCCGTTCCAATCGTCTTGGCGAGTGGCGCCGCGAGACGCGGCATGGACGCTTTAGATTGTTTTGTGGTGGGAATGACCGGGCAATCAGCTGGTGCCATTAGGTGAGGGGGGCGACTGCCGCTCCCGAAATGCCGGACCGAAGCGTCGACGTACATGTGCATTTCGATGAAAGCAATTCCCGTTTCCTTGACCAACTGCTGAAGCTTTCCCTACAGGCTGAATCTCACGGCGTGTGTGCTCACGCCCTTTTGCTAACAGGAAGTGGTCCTCGACGCGGCGAAACAGCATCCAACGCAAATCATCCCCTTCGGCTCCGTGGACCTACACGATGGCTACGCATGCCTATCGGACGGGGAAAAGAATCTGCTGGGATCCTAACGCCGAGGCGATCCTCGACGAAGCCCCAAAATAGCACCTCGCCGGGGAACGACCGATATATAATCCATCCGATGAAAACGGTCTGATGAGAATGAGGGTGCGGCATTCGACAAACTGCGTGTTGGATGGTGCGCGGCTGGCATGCGTTCTGACTGCGGTGGGCCTACTAGCTTGGCCTGTGCGCGCACAGAATCAACCTGTGCGCATCATCGCTTTCGGTGCGCATCCCGATGATTGCGACCTTGGTGCTGGCGGCCTTGCCGCCAAATATGCCGCGCACGGCGATAAGGTGAAATTCGTGTCGGTAACCAACGGCGACGCGGGACATCAGTCGATGGGCGGAGAAGAGCTTGCCAGGCGGCGAAAAGCGGAAGCGCAAGAAGCCGGACGTCGCATCGGGATCGAATACGAAGTCCTCGATAATCACGACGGCATGCTCTTGCCGACTCTAGAAGTCCGCGAGCAGATTATTCGCGAAATTCGCCAGTGGAAGGCGGATATTGTCATTGCGCCGCGACCGAATGACTATCATCCAGATCATCGTTACACGGGGGTGCTGGTCCAGGACGCGTCTTACATGGTGATCGTGCCGGATTTGGTCACGGATACCCCGCCTCTCAAGCGAAACCCGGTTTTCCTCTACTACAGCGACAGGTTCACGCGCCCGCAGCCCTTTCACGCGGACATCGCGGTATCGATCGACGATGTGTTCGAGAAAAAGATGAACATGCTGGACGCACACGTGTCGCAGTTCTACGAGTGGCTGCCGTGGACCGAAGGACAGTTGGAGCAGGTTCCCAAAGATCCAGCGGAGCGGAAGAAATGGCTTGCGGCAGGGCCGCTGGCAACGAGGAAACTGCAACCTGAGTGGAGAGAAGCGCTGGAGAAGCGCTATGGAGCCCAAGCGGCGCGCGTTCAGCATGCTGAAGCTTTTGAGATCACCGAGTACGGACATCAGCCGAGCGAGGAAGAGATTCGCAAACTCTTCCCATTTTTCCCGGACCGGTAGAAACACCTTGGGCTTGATTTCCTTCCCCGATGGCGCCGGGAAAGCCCTAAAACCCAAAGCCATTCGGGGGGCGGAGGCTCTGGCGTGAATATGAATAGATGTGGTGGCATTTTCGTAGCCGTGTTATTTCTCGCGATTGGCGCAGGAGCCCAAGCTCCTAGGGAAGACGGCTGGGTGCCTCTCTTTAATGGAAAAGACCTAGCTGGTTGGAAGAAGAACGGCGACGAGAAGTGGATTGTCGACCAGGGGACGATCCTCTGCGAAAGCACAGCGAACAAATACGGATACCTGACCACGGAGAACACCTATCGTGATTTTACTCTGCGCCTCAAGTTCAAGGGTGAGGCCGCGGGCAACAGTGGGGTCTTTTTTCACTCCAGGATTCTCGGTATTGATCCGCAGCATGGGCCGGATATTGAAGGGATGCAGGTGGAGGTTGACCCCAACGTAGGCAAGCATACAGGTGGCTTGTACGAAAGCGGCGGTCGCGGTTGGGTGGCGATGCCGAGGGCGGAAGGCGAGCAGGCTTTGAAGCCTGGCGATTGGAATGACCTGGAAGTGTCAGTGCGCGGCACACACATGGTTACACAGCTCAACGGAACAAAGATTGTGGACTTCACGGACACATCGCCCAAATTCACAGACGGAGTAATCGGTTTGCAGATTCATACCGGAGGCGGCGTGAAAATGCGTTGGAAGGACATTTACCTGAAGCAGGAATAAGAAGCAGCACACTGCTGATACGAAGCTCATCATGGGAATTAGATCATTGGCTTAGCTTAGAGTGTCACCCGGGGCGGGTTACCATGAATAAACAGAATCGTCGCAAGTTTTTGCAAACTTCGGCTGCGGCAGCTTTGGCCGCGCCTTTCGGCAGAGCGGTTGAGGCCAAAAACGATTTGGTTGTTGCCGACGCCCCACGAATAGAGTCCCTTGGCCCTGCTCAAAGCGCGCCAAATGTAACCGCCAACGAAGGGAAAAAGCCGCTGCGCCTCGGTTTGATTATCGGCATCGGTAAAGATCCCGATGCCGCCATGGCCAAGGTCCGCGACCTTGGCTTACCCACAAGCCAGATATTTGTGGAGGAGTTTGAGATGGATCTCGCGGGGCGACTGCGTCAGGCGCTTGAAAAGCATCAAATTGAGCCTACCTCGCTGGTCGTCGGAGGACCGGGAAAAGAAGTTTGGGACTTTTACGGGGGTCCGCTTACGATTGGCTTGGTTCCGCGCGAGACACGCGCTGCGCGAATCGCCCACATCAAAAAGGCTTCGGATTTCGCCAAGCAATGCGGCATCGAAGCCGTTCAGACGCACTGCGGCTTCATACCCGAAAATCCCAACGACCCGCTCTACAAGGAAACTGTCGCAGCGGCGCGTGAGGTCGTCGCGTACTGCAGGAACAACGGCCAGAACTTCCGCTACGAGACCGGCCAGGAGACGCCCATCACCTTAGTACGCGCCATGCAGGATGTTGGCCTGGACAATCAAGGAGTCAACTTTGATCTGGCGAATCTGATACTTTATGGCAAGGCCAATCCCGTGGATGCTATTGGACTCCTCGGTCCGTACATTCAGGGAATCCACGCCAAGGACGGCTTGTGGCCGACAAACCCGAGAGAACTTGGCAAAGAAGTTCCCATCGGCAAGGGCAAAGTGGATTTCCCGCGAATTATTGAAAGACTGAAGCAGCTGGACTATCGCGGCGCGGTCACCATTGAGCGGGAGATTTCCGGACCGCAACAAGTGGCGGACGTTCGCGAAGCAAAGACATTTTTGGAAAAACTGATCGGATAGTTCTCAATAAGCTGCCCTGAGGTGGGTCCCATGCGTCATTCATCCCGTCGCGAGTTTTTGAAATCTTCGGTTGCAGCGGTCTGCGCAGCAGGTCTCAGCGGCCAAGCTCTGGCTGACCCGCCGGTGGCCAAGGTGCTCTCTGAGACTCGATTACTTCCCCCAACGCTTTCCCTAAAGAAGGGCGTTTGGTTTGGAATGCTGCCGGCGAAGCTGAGCATCGCAGATCGCTTCAGAATGGCTCGCGACGTCGGCTTCGAGGTCGCCCAAGTGCCGACCGAGCCGGACCAGCGCAAGACCGAAGAATTCAAGAAAGCCGCCGAAGCTGCGGGTATCCGCATCGAGTCGGTGATGAACATGGACCATTGGAAGTATCCCCTGTCGTCGAGCGACCCTGCGGTCGTGGAGAAGAGCCTGGCGGGAATGCGCACCTCTTTGCATAACGCCAAATTCTGGGGGGCAGATGCCGTGTTGCTTGTTCCCGCGGTAGTGAATCCGCAAACGTCCTACCGTGAGGCCTGGACGCGTTCGCAAAAGGAAATCCGCAAACTGATTCCGCTCGCGGAAGAATTGAAAGTGATTATCGCCATCGAAGAAGTGTGGAACAAATTCCTCCTGAGCCCGCTGGAGATGGTCAACTACATCAGTGAATTTCAGAGTCCTTGGGTTAAAGCCTGGTTCGACGTGGGAAACGTGTTGCTTTACGGTTATCCGCAGGACTGGATTCACACTCTCGGAAGCAGCATCGTCAAGGTTCACGTCAAGGACTTCAAGCGCAAGGAGGATGGTTACGCCTGGGTGAACCTCGGTGATGGCGACGTGGATTGGCCGGCAGTACGGCAAGCGTTTGCGGATATAGGTTATTCTGGCAGTGCCGTCACCGAACTTGAGGGAGGCGACGAAGCCTATCTCCGTGACGTGGTCAGACGCTTCGATCGGTTCGTCCTCGGCCGCAGCTGAGTCCATGAAAAGTTCCTTCTGATCTTCGGACAAGTGGTCGAAGAGAAGAAGTTGGCTCGCAGGGCTAGCTAAGCTAGCTAAGCTAGATTCGAACTAGCAACCCTTCGGTGAACAGCCGGGGGTGAAAATGTCTAAGTCGTTGCTTTGGCGTCACATACAAACTTCTGGCAGCCCGTGAATTGGCCAACTGGCCAACCGAACTCACCAACAAAACCGTGCATCGACTATCCTAAGGAGAATGCCGTCCCCCCAGTTAGCATCCCATTGTGATGCGCACAACGAAAAGGGCCAACCTATTCAAAGGCTGCGCTCCAGCATTAGTTCTTTACTTCGCTCGTGCGCTCACCGTTGCCAACAAGAATTTGGGATTTTTTTTGGCAATGTCGAGCAAGCGCAACGCCGTACTCTGTGGTCGTCGAACTCCTTGCTCCCAACTCTGTACCGCTTTTGGACTGACGCAGAGAAAATGCGCGAACGCGGTCTGACTCGCGTGCAAGGATTCCCGGACCTTACGAATCTCGTTGGGCTTCATGGGTTTTGGCGGAGCCGCAATCTCCATCACACGCAAATCGACCTCTTCACCGCGCTCGTATGCCTGCGCGTCAGCAAGGAACTGCCCAGATCGTCGAAAATGTTGATTACCTTCTTCTTGGTCTTGGCCACAATTAACCTCCCTAAAGCTTCTTCAGGTCCGCGACCATCTTTCTAAGCGCTTCCGCTGGGTATCGTCCAAATCCTCCTGCTCATCCAGTAGCTGGATGTGCTGCGTGTGCTCCAAGTACAAGTAAAGGAACAGGTATCGATAACCTCCCCTCTTCCCTTTGCCTCGCGCCGGATTCGCCGCACGCGCCTTACGTATCCCACCTAGCCCCTGGGACCATGTTCCCGCGTTCGCGATTCTGGAGTAACTCATCTTGCATCTGCCGAAGCACATCGTCTGCCGAATGGCCAGCGAGATCGGTGAGCCGCCGCCCGACAAGAACAGACCAGCGGTTGTGCTTACTCGCAACAGCTCTATTGCTTATCTATCGACCGTCACCGTAGCGCCGATCACCCCTACGATCCGTGGTGTCCCGTCGGAGGTGGTCCTGAACGAAGAGGATGGCATGAAAGCGCCCTGTGCAGTCAATCTGCACAACGCGGTTACGGTCTCGCAACAGCGGTTGGGGAGGCGCGTGGCTCAGCTAAGTTCCACGCGGATGCAGGAAATCTGCACCGCACTCCGCTTCTCCCTCGGTTGCGATAGCCGCGAACCATAAGAGCCAGTGTCATTGCCACCATCGCACACGGTGTAGCCGCGAACTTGGTGATTCAGGTTCAGAATGGTTCGAAGGATGAAATCACCATGAAGGATGTGCTGGTTCTATCGAAGGACGGTATCCGACTTATGCAGCCTTCGAGACAACCCGACCAGAACCTCAGGCGGTTCCCTGCTAAAGCCAAACTGCCGATCGGTTGGCGCGCTCAACTTCCTCGGGGGGCAGTTCAAAAGCGGCCAACGGAAGTGGCCCGGATGGCCACAACGGTTCAGTCAGCAGAATTAGCAATTGGATTTGGCGCACAGCCAACGCCTTCATTCCACGGGACTTTGTAGTTTGGGGGTCGTGTTCGATCCCCACGACCCCTACCATCCATCTTCCTGATGAGTGGACACTTAACAGAAACACGCAGGGGCAAAAAGGGGCAGATTAGGCCAATGATCCGGTTCTGCGTTTCTTTCGAACGGCACGGGTGACAACCGGATTCGTGATGTTTTGGATTTCACTGAGACGCGATTTCGACCCGAGCGCGCTTTGATGTCCCATGGCCGCCACCGTGACTGCTTGTAGTTTTGGGGCGCGCACCTCCTGTCAGGCTACGAAAGCCTAGAAGACCCCTCTGCGGCGTATGTGGGCGAGGACCTCTCCTTTGCCCGGCGCAATTACACAACTATTACAGAAGCTCGGACGCCCGGGTGCTACGTTGTGGGAGTAGGCAGCAGGGCGCCACAGAGGACTACGGGACCATGAGCATCTTTGGACGCGACAAAACATTTGCACAACCCATCAATTGGATAACAAGCTCCTTCATAGCAGCATTCCACGTCGGTGCGATCATAGCCTTGTTTTTCTTCACTTGGAAGGCGCTTGCGTTGGCGATATTGCTCTCGTGGGTTGCTGGGAGCCTTGGCATCGGCATGGGCTACCACCGGTTGCTCACGCATCGGGGCTACAAGACACCGAAATGGATGGAATATTTCCTCACCGTTTGCGGAACTCTAGCCCTCGAAGGCGGCCCTATCGCCTGGGTGGCCACGCATCGCGTGCATCATCAGAATACCGATAAGGAAGGTGATCCGCATTCTCCGCGCGATGGCGGGATCTGGGCGCACATGGGTTGGATTCTGACGGGCCGGGCGATGCACAACAACGCCAAAGAGCTCTTACCTTTCGTACCGGATCTTCGACGAGACAAGTTTCATCTCTGGATCAGCAAGTGGCACTGGGTCCCAGTCGCATTGCTCGGTCTGCTTATCTTCGCAATCGGTGGCTGGTCGTGCCTGTTGTGGGGACTCTTCTTAAGGACAACCGTCGGGCTCCACGCCACTTGGCTCGTCAACTCGGCGACGCATATGTGGGGATCGCAGCGATTCATCACAGGTGATACGTCGAAGAACAGTTTTTGGGTGGCCATACTCACGTTCGGGGAAGGGTGGCACAACAATCACCATGCGTCGGCGCAAGCCGCGCGGCACGGCCTTGCCTGGTATGAGTTCGATATGAACTGGTACGGGATCTGCGCCCTGCGGACGCTCCGCCTCGCCTGGGACATCAAGCAGCAGAAGCTTGCGCCACGCCGCAACACAGCCAGCTGAAGTCCCGAGTCCCGCTGCCAACCATCGTGGCGGACTAGAGCGGACGCCAACGCGCGAGGAAAAAAACGGGCGCGCGGCGCCATTTCAATCTGACACGAGAAGCTTATCTTCGGCGTAAACTAAAGACATGCGAATTACGCGCCGCACGAAGGCTATCGCGTTCTTTATCGCATTAGGTACCTGCCTCGTTGCGCTGGCAACGGCTCTCAACGTCAGCTGGATGATCTTCCACTGGCGTCAAGTTGTTCCGCTGGTCCTCGGTAGCATTCTGTTTGGACTGCTGATTGCTGGCCTCGTCATGAATACGATTTTCCTTGTCCGCGAGATCCGCCGGAATGAGCAGCAAGACAGCTTCCTGAACGCAATTACCCACGAACTGAAGACGCCGATCACGTCGATTCGCTTGTACCTGGAAACGCTCGAAAGCCGTCGACTGGACGATACTCAGAGGCGTGATTTTTACCGCATCATGCTCGAAGATACTGACCGACTGCTTGGCACGGTTGAGCAAGTGCTCAGGGCCAGCCAGGTACGGCACAGGAGTCTGCGGGAGAACTGGCAGGGCGTGAATTTCACCGAAATTGTGAACGATGTGCTAGAACTTACTCGTTTGCGGCAGCACTTATCCGCCAGCTCACTTTATTTAAGCAGTGAGCGGACGGACGAAATCACCGTTATGGGGAGCGCCGAGGAGCTGCGTACTGCGGTCTTTAATCTCTTCGACAATGCCGTCAAGTATTCGGGGAAGGAAAAGAATATCGCTGTCGATATCTCGACGCCCAATCTCGATACCGTTTCATTGCGCGTATGTGACAACGGCGTGGGAATACAGCCGAAAGAGCTGAAACGCATTTTCAAGCGCTTCTACCGCGCGCCGAATTCCATGGCCGGGCAAGTGAACGGAACCGGCCTGGGTCTATTCATTGTGCGTTCGATCGCCCGTCGTCACGGCGGCGATGCCTACGCCGAGAGTAAAGGGGAAGGCCTGGGCAGCACCTTCACCATGCGACTTCCCAGAATCTATCGCGCATGAGCCGGATACTCATCGTCGAAGACGAAGCGCACCTCGCGCAGGGCCTTCGCTTTAATTTTGAAGCCGAAGGGCACTCCGTTCAAACGACCGAACGCGGTGAAGACGCGCTGACCCGCCTAGTGAAGAATCGAGAGAACTTCGACGCTCTTGTGCTCGACGTGATGCTACCGGACAAAGACGGATTCTCTGTTGCCCGGGAGTTAAGGGAAGCGAAGAATTACATTCCGCTCCTTATGTTGACGGCCCGCGGGCGTCCAGAGGATGTGCTCAAGGGGTTTGAGTCGGGTGCAGACGATTATTTGCCGAAGCCGTTCAATCTCTCGATCTTGATTGCGCGGATTGAAAGCCTGCTGCGCCGGAAGAACTGGTCGCGCGCGGCGAAATTACACGCGCCGGATCAGCAGCGGCCAAATTCGGATTCACCTGACATCTTTCGCTTCGACGACAAAGTCGTGGACTTTCAGAATCTTCAATTGCGCGCCGGCAGCAGCATCGTTCAACTCACGGTGATGGAGTTGGACCTGCTCCGCTATTTGATCAGGAACGCAGGACGTCCCGTTTCCCGGAAAGCGATTCTTCAGGATGTCTGGAATTTGCACGAGGATACGAACACGCGGGCCATAGACAACTTCATTGTGCGTTTACGTCGTTATATTGAGCTCAAACCCTCGAAGCCCCGCTATTTGCTTACGATCCGCGGACTCGGATACCAGTTCGTCACAAATCCAAAACCTTAATTAACTGTGAGAGGACAGTTGTCGTTGCCCGATTTTAAGTTTTGCCGTTCTTGCGCGTCTGGCTCTTGTTTCATGAAACATTCCTTCGTTTCAGGAGTACGCCAACGGTGTCTCGAAGTGTCATTTCTCTCGCAAAGGAAAAGCCATGTTAATGGTGCTAGGGATTTTCGTTGGATGGGCCACTGGCTGGCTAACGGGCAATAGTCTAGAGTCTAGAAGGAAAAGGGTACGGCCGCTCAATGGATGTCGTCATGTGCATTGGTGGTGGTCTCCTTGGTTGGTGGAACGAGTTTCCACCGAACGATTCACGAAGCGAGTCTTGGGCGCAATGCAAGAAAAGGAAAGAGAAAGATCCTTTCGGGTGAAGAAAAACAACGAGCCGTTCAGCTCGTGCAATCTACGTGTCTCTTGACAGAGCCGACGATCTTATAAGCAGTGGCCTGCTAACTGGCTCCGTTGGTCTTGCTGGTCATCCAGAAACGATTCTGGCGCCTTTCGCCGCGGTAGTCTGCGCCACATTGCTCACGACTCTCACCCGCCTAGTGAACGGCAGTCGGATTTACAGTCGGCAAATATGGACGTCGTCGTCGAGGCGAGAGGTCCGAGACATTAAGATCAGTCTGAGACTCGAACGTCGCTGGCTTGGCCCTAGTCTAAGTCTAGCACTTACGCTATAGTCGCTAGCTCATCTTCCGCAGTTGTGGGACGCAGTCCTGTATTCTCAACAAGGGTATGCCCGAGTCTTCACTACACTTGAGTTATTTCCAGCGAGCTCGGTAGTTCCAGACCGAGGCGCTGCAACAGAATGGCCTGGTGCTCGGTCGGG
>QHYI01000130.1:0-14973 GCA_003223245.1 Acidobacteriota bacterium | reverse complement strand
TCCTTGGCCTGAAGGTGGGGATGGACTTGGGCTGGATCGTCACGTTTGTATCGCCCAGCAATCCGACAGCCCAAATCAGTGTTGTACGCGATGACAATCCTTCAACACCGTTGCCGAATATGTCCATAGAGGTCGCGGACGTTGACAAGGTCCACGCACGTGCCATCGAACGCGGTCTTCAAATCGTCTACCCGCTTACGGACGAGCCCTGGGGAATTCGACGTTTTTTTGTGGTCGATCCCAACGGGTCATTGTCAACGTATCCACTCACGTTCAACCCTGGCCTCACATTCACAAAAGAGGATGTCCAGTTGGGCAGTTTTCTGAATTATTCAGGCAGAGCAGGATCGGTCAGCCCCTCTAAGGGATTCGGCTCGTCCGGCTGGACTCGGACCACCACCCGCTTGTTCAACAGCATCTCAATCCAAAGTCGAAGTCCGATCACAATCGCCATCCGCAACGGGTGGGTTTTCCAGTAGCCTCGGTAAACCCGCGCCACTTCGCTTGGGTCGGTAATGATTTGGGCCGTTCCAGAAATCGCGGGACCGTCCTTGCTCCCCACATAACACATGACACGCGGATTCTTTCGTGCTCGTTTCACTTTATAGGAATTCCCCGGAGTGAGGAATTCGATCCTTCCGTCATTCACAAGGAGCCACACCTGTATTTTCTTCAGTTCGCCGGATGCCTTGTAGGACCCGAACCACTGCGTGTGTCGTTTGAGGGCGCGTTCCAGTTCCGGATTCATAGGACCTTGCCCTTTTCGCAGTGAAACGGCCTGATGAAGATCACGGCGAGGATTCCTTTTTCCAGGATGCCCTTTCGTCTTGATTGGTGGATTCGTTGACCGCAGCACTGTGGGCAGCTCGGCATCACAATTTCTCCATGTGTGCGCCAAGTGATGGACCTTCTCTGTTTCCTTTTGAACACCAGGATCCGCTTGCCGCAATCCATTGGCTAATCTGAGGCTTTGCGTTGGCTGCCCCCGTGGTCACCTTCGATTTGCATGACGGGGCGACTGTTCAAAATTGAACAGACTCCATTATCTCGGCATCATATGGTGAGGATGGGGGGGGTACACCGCGGCCGCTCACTTATATCTTCCTACGCGGCTTCGCTGATTCCGGGCATGGCATCAATGTCACAGCCGGCTCAGAACGAAATCCAGTCTGATCAACGGAGTGGCCGTCCGGAGAGCACGGCTTCCCACAGACCCCGGCCCCTCCACGTCCTTTTCGTCCACCACGATCGAGACGCGGTAGAAAGGTGCCTGCAAGAGCTCAAAAAGGCGCAATTCACTGTCAGTGCCGGTTTCGTCTTGACCTTAGCGCAGTGCACAGAACAGCTGCGCTTCCAGCGTTATGATGTAGTTGTTGCCGAGTACCCCAGCCCGAATTGGAAGGGCTCGCAAGCTTTGCAACTCCTCGATCAAGCAGTGCAGGAGATCCCCCTCCTGTTCGTGACCACGGCCATTGGAAGTGAATCCATCTTGCAATTAACTGGCCATGGTGCTTTCGATTACGTTGAGCTAGAGCATCTAGCTCAATTGCCAATGACCGTTCGCCGAGTCTTGAACGAAAAGAAATTGCGCGATGAACTACGAGAAGCCAAAAAAGCGCTGAGACATTCGCACTCTCTGTATAGAGCGCTCGTGGACAATCCGGCATACGGAGTGTACCGGTGCAACGCTGAAGGGGAATTGCTCGAGATAAATCAAGCATTGCTAAGGATGCTCGGGTATGAGTCCAAAGAGCAACTCCTCGCGGGAAATCATAAGTCCGGGATCATTCCAAGTTTGCCCAACAGCCTGCCAATTGGAACACGCTCGCCCGAAAAAAAACAGATCGAGCCAGTCGATCAAGAATGGAAACGCAAGGACGGAACAACACTGAAGGTGAGGTTGAGCGGCCGGGGCGTCCACGACGATTACGGGAACTTTGCTGGCCACGAAATAATCGCGGTAGACGTCACAGAACAGAGAACGCTTGAGGATCAGTTGCGCCTTCAGGCATCGACCGATTCACTGACCGGCTTGGCCAATCATCGCCACCTTTTCGAGGTCCTGCACGCGGAGGTCTGCCGATCCCAACGACCTCGATGGCTTGAAGAAGACCAACGACCAGTTTGGTCATCTGACGGGGGATCGGGCGCTCTGCAGACTCGGACAGATCCTGCGGGACTGCTGCCGCGCTATCGACACCGCAGCACGCCATGGCGGGGACGAATTTGCGCTGGTACTGCCGGAGACAAGCATGGCCGCTGCTACATTGGTAGCGCACCGGATTTGCGATCTTCTTGCGAAAGACAACGAGGAGCCAATGCTTTCCGTCAGCGTGGGGGTAGCAAGTTATCCAAAGGATGCCGATACCATTGGGGCCCTGCTATACGCAGCGGACGGGGCCCTGTATGGGATGAAGGAAAAGCGCGCAAGAGCTGCCGGGGCCGGTCAGGGTACTTGATCGCCTCTATCAGTTCCGAAGCCAGCAGGCGAAATGTCGGGCCGCAATGGCGATTACACACCAGCTTCCACGGGTAAGTCTTCAAGCGGACAAGTTCCTACGTCAGCAGGAACTCAACAATCGTGAGTCTCGGCAACGCAATTGCGGCATAGCGGTTTGCGTCAGTCGTGCAGCACAACGCTCAAGAGAGAAGTGTTGATCTGAAGACCGCCGTTATACCTGATGAAGCCCAATTTCCTGAACTTGTTCATGAAAAAATTGACCCGTGAACGCGTTGTGCCGATCATCTCCGCCAGCGTTTCTTGCGATACTTTGGGAAGCACTCCGTGGGGCTCATCTTCTCTGCCGTAACGGGCAAGCAACAAAAGGGTGCGGGCCAGGCGCTTCTCGCTGGAGTTGAATAGCTGATCGACCAGGTCTTCTTCGATTCGAATGTTCCGCCCCAGCATGAAAGTGATGAACCGGTCGGAAAGGGCATGCTGTTCATGAAGCACCTTGAACATTTCGCTCTTCTCAATGACCAGCACGGTGCTGGACGTAATCGCGGTAGCCGTCCCCATACGGACGGGCTGACCTGCCAGACACCTTTCGCCAAAGAAGTCGCCCGGTCCCAGCATCGCGACGACGGCCTCTTTGCCGCCTTCACTAACCACGGAGAGCCTGACACCGCCTTCTTGTATGTACATTACGCTCTTAGCAGCATCACCTTGAGAGTAGACGACCTCCGCTCTTTTGAACTTTCTAATTTTTCTCGCCACCCCGGCAGAATTGAGAAAGGCTTGGAGATCAAACCGCTCAGTTTCCCGAGGAATATTCTTAGATTTTTTGTTGCGGCGATTCACGATTGCTTCCACACTTCCGCCCGAGAGCATGTGCTAGTCTTCTTGCGGCCACAAGAGATCTATTGCCAACGTTTTCTTCTTGGTTCCTTGATCCTCTTTGGTCAGTGTTTCCTGCCAGATTTGTTGTTCAATTTTCTTTCTAACAATCTTCAGCGGCACGGTCAAGCCAAAAACCACACCGATCACACCGATGTAGTTCAAAACCCTGGTGCAATCGCATATGCCACAAAGCCGAAATGGGAAGCACAAACAGGTTATCACCGCAATTCTCAAGGACCTTGACCGTCTAAAGAGCTGGTTCCGCCATTAAAGTCCCTGACAGAATGGCAGAATCCAAAGAAAAAGCCCGTTGCGCATTGAATCGTGCAACTCGAAAAGCTAGCCGCAGGGTTGCGACTGCAGTGACACCGGCTACCTGTTACGCGTGGAAAGTAAGGGAGGAGCAAGAGCATCAATACGACGGTCGAGCAATCTTTTCAGGTCATCAAGCGCACACGATTCGCCCAGTGAGAAAACTATGTGTGAGTGCACCGCGAAAAGCTCATTTGTGACGTCGATCTCGACTGTGTTCCGCATGGCCGTTGGCATCCAACCAGGCCAGGAGCGCGCGAATGCTGCCATGCGCCAAAGCGATGCTTGAATCGGCAGCGCCGTAATAGAGATTGATGTTATCCCCATCCGCTGCCAACGTGTAGCCGCAG
Source organism: Acidobacteriota bacterium (assembly GCA_003223245.1). Taxonomy (GTDB): domain Bacteria; phylum Acidobacteriota; class Terriglobia; order Acidiferrales; family UBA7541; genus Acidiferrum. The sequence goes on along the minus strand of QHYI01000130.1, from coordinate 10,971 downwards.
GGAAATACGACATCTTGGACGTCTCCATGACGCTCGTACTCCGCCTCGGGCGCAAACATCCAGGAATCTCCGCGGATCAAGCACTTATCGGGCTGTTGAAGGTCGAACAGCGCCAGACCCAGCCGATAAATGGAGCTTGATGGCGTCCTTCGCACGCCGTGATAGATCATCAACCAGCCCCTTGACGTTTCGATCGGCGGAGGGGACATACCAATCTTGTTGGCGTCCCACCAAGCCCCACGGCGGGCTTCCAGCATAAGCTTGTGACTTCCCCAGTGCCGCAGATCGGGAGAGTAGGAGATCCAGACGTGAGCTCCGAGAGGTGTCATGGGCCGATGGATCAATGCCCAGAATCCATTGATCCTTCGAGGCAGCAGCGCTGCGTCCTTGTCGTCCGGCGGCATCACAACACCAAGTCTTTCGAAGTTTCGAAAGTCCTCTGTGAGAGCCAAAGACACGCCGGGACCACTGCGAGAATAGGAGGTATACGCCACAGCAAATTTCTCGAGTTCCGGCACGTAGGTGATGCGTGGATCCTCAATGCCCCAGACCTCCTCGGGGTATTGCTCGGGATTAGGCACGAGCGTCGGCTCGGGATCGACCTGCCATCCGTCGACCCCGTTCGCCGAGCGGGCAGCGCACAAGTGAGAGATTCCCCGGCGATCTTCCACGCGGCAAAGCAGCAGGGTTGAACCATCAGGCAGAAGTGTTGCGCCGGCGTTGAAAACGCTGTTGATGGAATAGGGCCAATGCTTTCCGGTCAAGAGGGGATTGGCCGGGTGCCGGCAGAATAGCGTTTCGTATTGTTTCATCGTTGCTTTCATAGAGGTTTTCACGACACTCATTGAATCCATCTCGCGAGATCCTGCTCAGGCTAAAGTGACCGCCCTGCTCGTCACAACTTGTTTTCTGTGCCGTCGGCTTCTTCCAACTTACGCAGTTCCAGGAGCGCCATCAAAAAGGATAAGGTCGACTCCGCTCCCTGATTCTCATTTGCCCGGTCGGGATGCAAGCCGTCTCGGCAACCCCCGGTAGTCGGATCGTAGAGCGCAATCTGAAGATCGTTGTCTCCCAAGAACCAATTAAAAGCGGACCAAGCCGCTTTACGCCAGCGGCCCTTCCCTGTGGCGCGATAAGCCTGCAGGCACGCCGAGACGACCGCGCAGGCCTCCACAGGTTGCTGGTCGAAGCGGGCCTTCTCGGTTGTCATGGAATAGAAGCCCTGCGATCCGATCGGCACGAAATGGCCCTTCACCCCACAACGCTGAATCGCGACCAGCCAATCCAAAGCTTCGAGCCCCGCCGAAACCATCTCTTCGTCGCTGGCGCGCATTCCCGCTCGAATCAGAGCCTGCGGCAGTCGCGCATTTGAGTATGCAAGCCCATCCTCAAACCACTTCCAGTCATCGGATCGGTAGCATCGGTATGAATTTAGCAAGCGATTTGCCAGGGCCTCAGACGCGCTGAGAGCAGCGCGATCTCCGGGGAACGAATCAAGATACTCCTGCAGTCCCAGCAGGGCGAAAGCACAGGCGCGCGGACTCTTAAACTCGATGGCTGCGGGAACGGCAAGTTCAAACATACGCCCAGCAGCTCCTCTCCATCCTGCGTTTTTGGATCTGCCGAGAACAGTTCCCAATCCCCACAAGGCTCGCCCGTGACTATCTTCCGAGCCCTCCCGCTCCTGCCATTGGCGCTCGTAACTCAGACAGTTTCTGAACCGTTTCGTGTTTAGATCAAAAGCAAACCACAGGAAAGCTAGATATCGGGAAGCAAGATCGGCCGCGCCTGTTGGTGTCCCGGCTCCATACTCTTCCACAAGAATTGCTACTATCAGTGCGCGTGCGTTGTCATCGGTTGTGTAGCCTTCCGGATAGTTCGGAACCACGAAAACCGCGTGTTCGACGATTCCCGTCTGGTCGGTCATTCGAACCAAGTGATCCAGCTTTATGCTGGGAAGCCGGTCGAGAGTCTTTTCCGTGTTTTGCGCCAAGAATGTGGCGCGTGGATTTCGCAAGCGCTCGTTGTAGATGCGTTCAAAACTCTTCATATATTTCTGTGCTACGCGATTCCACACCATATCTCTCGCGTATAGATAAGCGCGTTTCCGCATGGCGTGCCTGGCGGTATCGTCGCCCAGAAGTTCAACAGTTTTTGTGGCGATAGCTTCCGGATCATCAAAAGGGACAAGCGTGCCGCGCTCGTCGTCCAGGAGTTCGCTCGCGTGTAGGTAGGGCGTCGAAATGATGGCCTTGCCCGCGCTCAAAGCGTACGCCAACGTGCCGGAAACGACTTGCGCTTTATGTTTGTAAGGCGTGATGTAAATGTCCGCCGCGCCGATTAATTCAACCATCTCTCGGGGAGTCACGAAGCGATTGCGAAAGATGACATTGGACTCAACTCCGAGACCCTTCGCCAGGCTCTGCAGGTAAACCCGGTATTTGTCACCTTCACGCCGCAGGATATGTGGGTGAGTCGCGCCGGAAACCATGTAAACAACATTGCTGTGATACGAGAGGATTTTTGGCAGAGCCTGGATGACATTTTCTATGCCCTTATTGGGCGACAGCAAGCCAAACGTGAGCAAAACATCTTTTCCTTCCGTTCCGAAGCCGTCCTTGTAGAAATTTGGATCGGTGAAGGGCAAATCGGGGATGCCATGCGGGATCAGATCGATCTTTTCGCTCGGAACGTGGAACACTTCCTGCAGAATCTCTGCGGAGTGCCTGCTCATGACGATCATGCGGTCCGAAAGGGCCGCAATTTCTTCCATCACCGCGCGTTGGTCGGGATTTGGATCGCGAAGTACCGTGTGCAACGTAGTTGCGACAGGCATTTGCAGTCGCCGCAGTAGCTCCAGGATGTGTCCGCCGGCTCGTCCTCCAAAGATCCCATATTCGTGCTGCAGGCAAACCAGATCGATACGGCTGAAATTCAGAAAGTCGGCAGCCTGCCGGTAGGAAGCTAGGTTATCTTCCGACAGTTCGAACCGCACTCTGGCCGGATAGGTGTAACCCTCATCCGTATCGTTAACCGGGAGTACCAGCAGTTCCGCCGCACCGTATTCCGAATGGATGGCGTCGCATAAATCTGTAGTGAACGTCGCAATGCCGCAATGTCGCGGAAGGTAGTTCCCCACGACCGCGATTCTCCCTGGAAGCACCGGGCGCATCGATGGAAACGTGAGCTCGACTGTCTTCTCTTCCAATACGAGAGAGGCCGAGTCCATTAGGTCTACGGTTTCTGTCAACGGTATTGTTTTCGGCGGTGACATTCGACCTCCTGTGAATCCGTGATGCGCGGGAGAAACCACCGCATGGCTACCAACACGCTATTCGCGTTGGATCTGCTTTAGCTAACGAGCTCTGCTACAGGATCCGGGAATCCGTCCGGTCAATAGAGACACTTTGCGGCCTTACTCGTGCAAGACAACTGTCAGCAATGACTTCTTGACCTTGATTTTGCCGTTGTATTCGATGAAGCCCAGTTTTCTGAATTTATTCATGAAGAAATTCACGCGCGAACGCGTGGTTCCGATCATACTCGCCAGGGTTTCCTGGGAGATTGTCGGCAGTATGCGTTCCGGCATGTCTTGCTTTCCATAACGCGCGAGAAGCAGAAGCGTGCGCGCCAGGCGCTTCTCACTGGAATTAAAGAGTTGATCGATTAGATCCTCTTCGACCTGGATGTTATGCCCGAGCATATACCTAATGAAATGGTCGGATAACTTATGCTCTGTATGGAGTACGCGCAGCAGTTCGTTTTTCTCCATGACTAGAAGTGTGGTTGGTGTAATGGCCGTTGCAGTGCCCATCCTAAGCGTCTGGCCCGCCATGCATCCCTCGCCAAAAAAATCACTCGGGCCAAACATCGCGACCACCGCTTCTCTTCCGGAACCATTTACAACGGAGAGTTTCACGCCGCCCTTCTGGACGTACATTACGCTCTCCGCAGCCTCACCTTGAGAATAAATCGATTCGCCCCTCCGAAATTCTGCAACTTTTCTCGCTACTCCCCCGGTGTCGAGGAAAACCTGCGGGTCGAAAGAGTCGACCTTTCCATTCTTCTTTTGTTTGTGTGGTTTCATATTCAGGCTGAAACCCCGTCTGACTCGGGCGTTCCCTCAGCCATGTTGACCATACCAAGAAGCCTTCCCGCAAGACTGTATAAAAGAGAACAGCGCGCACCCTGGACAGTCTGTAACATGAAGCATGAAAAGGCGAGAAAGAGCGAAAGTAGCAGGAAGTCTAAGCGGGCCGAAAAGTGGTCCATCTCTCGCCGTTCTGCTCATCTGCCTCCTGGAAGAGTCGCTTCCCCTGACAGCTGACCAAGAAACCGAGGATAGTTCAATGTTTATACGTAAAGTGACCATACTTCTAAAACCGAACAGCATTTCAAAATACAGCCGCTTGATGGAAGAAGAAGTCATTCCCACGCTCCGCAAGCAGAACGGATTCCAGGACGTGATCACATTCTTTGCGCCCAGCGAGGACGCGGTAACAGGTATCAGTCTTTGGGACAAGGCATCGAACGCGGAAACCTACCGCCACGAAACGTATCCGGCCGTACTGAAAAAGCTGGCCGTGCTGATCGAAGGAACTCCCAAAGTCGATACCTACGAGACCTTAAATTCAACCTTTCACAAGAGCGCGACTGCGCTAGCTGCAGCCGCGTGAGGCCAACCTGTTAGTTGATCCGAGGGGCAAGCCAAGTCTGTCCCAGTTCTAAGACGCCGACTCGGCAAGGAGAATGTATGTACTTACTCGCATGGATGATCATCGGGGCAGTTGTTGGGTGGGGAAGTGGAAGAGTGTTTCAAGGCAATGGGTATGGTCCGTTTATGGACATCCTCATGGGTGTTGGTGGTGCCGTAGTAGGGGGATTGCTGATGCGCTCCGCGGGCTACGGTGGAACGGTCATCACAGCGCTGGTTGCAATGGTTGGCGCAGTGCTTGTGACTATGCTCGCCGCTTATGTGAACGGCAGAAGGGTTTACGCCCGTCAACTCTAAGAGGCTCGCCACACGGAACTAGAGGGTTCGGCCTAAACTCAGGGACTGCTGTTCGCATGTCAGGCTGTGTTGGCCTGGTCCCTGCAAAGGATTTGGTCCAGACGATGCCCGTTGTCGCTGCAAACAGAGAAGTCGCCACAGTGCAACATGTGGCTCTGATTTCAAGTTCTTAGAAATTCGTAGGAGGCATGAAAATGAAAATGATGCGCAGTTCGATTCTTTGTCTTGCTGCCTTGCTTCTGCTGGCACCATTGCTTCGTGCACAGGATCTTTCCAAGTATCGGCACTTTACTCTTGGGATGAGCTTGACCAGAGTGCTGAACCGTACTGAACGACGGATGACCGACGTAAATGTGATTCACAGCCGCCCAGCGCTGATTCAGGAGCTGACTTGGTGGCCGCCGAACCTTCCTGGGGCTTCATTCCAAGCGGATACCGTCGAACAGATTCTCTTCTCATTCCAGAATGGCGAGCTTTACAAGATTTCCTTGACGTACGATCGGGCTTCCACAGAAGGACTCACTGCGCTGGATATGATGAATGCGATTTCGGCAAACTATGGCCCGGCGAGAAATGTTGTTCCGGAGGTCGACTCCGCGAAGATTGACTCTTATGACGTGAAGCAAAAGCTCGTTGCGACGTGGGAAGATTCACAATATTCCTTCAATCTTGTCCGGTCTTCTTTTTCCGATGGTTTCGGGCTCGTGATCTATTCGAAGCGAGCGAATGCAGAAGCTGAACTTGCCATTGCCGAAGCCGTGAAACTCGACAAGCAAGAGGGGCCGCAAAGAGAAGCGGAGCGTCAGAAAAAGCGAACCGACGACCTCGAAGCGACGCGGCAGAAGAATCAGAAGAGTTTTCGCCCATAGTCGTCGGAGTAGATTGTAAAAGGCAATCTTTGGGCGTGTTAGAGAAATGGATTATGCGGAGGTTAGAAAAATGAGTGTAAATGTTACCCCGTTACATGACCGCGTTCTGGTACGCAGGCTGGAAGAGAAAGAAACCGCAAGGGGCGGGATCATCATCCCCGATACGGCTAAGGAAAAGCCTCAAGAGGGGGAAGTAATGGCCATCGGAGCTGGCAAGATGGAAAAGGGCCATCGTGTCCCGCTCGACGTAAAGGTGGGCGACCGGATCTTGTTTGGCAAATTCACCGGCAATGACATCAACATCGACGACCGGGAGTATCTGATCCTCCGCGAGGAAGAAATCCTGGTGAAACTGAGCGGAATGGCCAAGTCGGCATCCGGCAAGAAGTAGCATCTCCTATCCAAGAGCTTTCGACGGGGGTGGAGAGTTTCGATCACCGAGGAGGGTGAAGTCTAATGGCAAAACAAATTGTAACTGGAGAGAATTCACGTCAGGCGATTTTGCGCGGCGTCAACATTCTGGCTGACGCCGTAAAGATCACGCTTGGCCCGAAGGGGCGTAATGCGGTCATCGAGAAAAAGTTCGGGGCGCCTATCATTACCAAAGACGGCGTGACCGTGGCAAAGGAAATCGAGCTGCAAGACCCGCTCGAGAACATGGGTGCACAGATGGTGCGAGAGGTTGCGTCTAAGACGTCGGATGTGGCTGGGGATGGCACCACCACTGCAACCGTACTGGCACAAGCCATCTTCCGTGAGGGTGTACGAACGGTTGCCGCAGGCGCGAGCCCGATGGCGCTGAAACGCGGCATTGATAAGGCCGTGGAAGTCGCCGTGGCAGAGATCAAGAGGCTCTCTCGCGAGGTGAAGGGCGACATGATCGCGCAGGTTGGCACCATCAGTGCCAACACGGACAAGCAGGTGGGCGGCATCATTGCCGAAGCCATGAGGCAAGTCGGCAAGGATGGGGTTATCACCGTCGAGGAATCCAAGACGATGGAGACGACTCTCGAAGTGGTCGAAGGCATGCAGTTCGATCGAGGCTACCTCTCGCCATATTTCGTCACCGATGCGGAGCGCATGGAATGCGTACTCGAGGACGCGTACATCCTGATCCACGAGAAGAAGATCAGCTCGATGAAGGATGTGCTGCCGTTGCTCGAACAAACGGCCAAAATGAGCAAGCCGCTGCTAATCATCGCTGAGGATGTCGAGGGCGAAGCGTTGGCGACTCTGGTGGTGAATAAGCTGCGCGGCACACTGCAGTGCGCGGCGGTAAAAGCCCCGGGCTTTGGCGATCGCCGCAAAGCCATGCTCGAAGACATTGCCACCCTGACCGGCGGCAAGGCCATCACCGAGGACCTGGGCATCAAGCTCGAGAACGTGAAAATCGCAGAGTTGGGCAGCGCCAAAAAGGTGACTATCGACAAGGACAACACCACGATCGTTGCGGGCGCCGGCAAGGCCAGTGAGATCGAGGGCCGAATCAAGCAGATCCGTGTGCAGGTTGAAGAGACCACATCGGACTACGACAAAGAAAAGCTCCAGGAACGCCTTGCCAAACTGGTTGGCGGGGTCGCGGTCATAAAGGTGGGCGCGGCGACCGAAACCGAATTGAAAGAGAAAAAGGCCCGTGTCGAGGACGCCATGCACGCCACGCGTGCGGCGGTTGAGGAAGGCATTGTTTCCGGCGGCGGTACTGCTCTTCTGCGGTGCTTGCCGGCACTGGAGAAGCTCAAACTCCACGACGATGAAGCCATCGGGGTGAATATCGTAAAGCGTGCGCTTGAAGAACCCTTGCGCCAGATCGCGGTTAACGCCGGGCATGAAGGCGCGGTAGTGGTTGGACGCGTGCGCGAGTCGAGGGATGAGAACTTCGGCTTCAACGCCGAGACTGGTGAGTTCGGCGACCTGGTCAAGGCTGGCGTGATTGATCCAGCTAAGGTCACCCGTCTCGCGCTGCAGAACGCCGCGTCCATCGTTTCACTGATGCTGACAACGGAAGTCCTGATCGCCGAACTTAAGGGAGAGGAAAAGATGGCTGCGGCTGGTGCAGGCCATGGTGGAATGGGCGGAATGTACTAAAAGCTGGTGTATTTGTACCGCGGCTGCGTTCGAAGAATCTGATGTAGAGGTTAACCTCATGCGTGTCTTTTGGGAGCAGGTGGGAGCGTTGGGCCCAGTTTATCGTTTGGTTGGCCAAGGCTTTAGTGATCGTGACATCGCAACGAAACTGGATCTTACGGAACTCAGAGTCCAGGCCTGCATAGCCTGGATATTGCACTTCCTGGGGTTCACGAATCGGAACGAACTAATTCGCTATGCTGCAGGTCCGACGGTAATGTGAAGCGGCTACAGAAACGGAACAGCTTCAGCCTGCGATTGCCATGGAGGCTCATGGTTTTAGGAGAATCCTTATGATTGTCACTTCAGTGGATGTTTTGAGCAGGCGCCTGAAACCGCTTTGCTCGCGCGACAACCATGTCATGAAGTACGAATCTGCGGGCTCCAGGGCAAATTCTGGTGACGAAGCGTCGTATCACTGCGGTTCCGTAGGATGCAGCGCGCGGTATAACCCAACGAACGGATATTTCATGCTCATCGGAATGCCTGACCACGCGAACGCCGTCGACGAGCCCGGCGTAAACACCTTGACGTGTCCTAGACATGGTCGCTGGCTGTACCGCCGAGAGGGCACTGAGGCGGAGGCGGGTGTTCGTTGGCTTTGTGGTGTCGAAGGTTGCGACCATCGTTACAGTGCGAATACAAAGGCCGAATGGGTCAGGACCTAGTAAAGGTATTTGTTCACAAAATGAGAGCCCAGACACCGAGGAGATCGGAGTCGGAATAGTACTCCGTAGCGCCGCATTTCCTCCAAACGGGACCTCATGGGCGGGTTGCTGGGGACAAGGGGATTTGCCAATCGCTAGCCCTGGAGCATTGATTTCGCGTTTTTGCCAACCGCTACCAACATGATCACGCTCTTGCCCTGGGCGTGTGGAGAAAAGAACCGGATCACTTCATCGTCGTAAAACGTCAAACCCGTGGCACTTAAGCGTTGGGCGTAAGCGGCAAGATACAGCTTGCCGCTCAAGATGCCCGCTTCGAGCTGCACGGCGCGGTATCCACGATTGCCGAAGCGTCCCACCAGCCCCAGATGACCAGCCTGAGCGCGAAAGTTTCCCGCTTTCAGGCGTTCGAGCACACGGTGGTCGCGGTGGTATACGTAGGCTCCGGGCTCGAGACCTTCGACTGCATTCACTATTAGGTAGACCTCGTTCAGCTGAGCCCCCTGGGGATTCAGGAAGTCCGCTGGGATACCACGAGTAGCTCGGTCCAAAATGGTAGACAGCTGTGGCAGATCGATCGGGACTTGGGCAAACTTGCGCGCGGAGCCACGTCGAAGGATGACCTGCTCAATCGGATCACGAGGCATTTCCGCATCTGAATAAGGGTGGAGCTGAAGGATCGGTCCCGTTGGCGATGGATGTTTAGCGAGCAGCGCGTGATCACGCCAAATCTCAACCTCTTCGGGCGAATTGAGCGAAGAAGCAGCGTGAATTTCGCGCATGGCTGGGTACACAGTTTCGTTTCGAGATAGCGGAACGGTTTCTAAATGGAGAGCGGAGAGCTTGGAAGGTGGTTGCTGCGCCAACGCTTCGACACGGCCGAGGGCTACGAGAGAATAGGCGACCTCACGCTCGGGATCGACATCCAGCAATCGGTTCACCTCCGCGTCCACAAATCCGCAGATCACTTTGGCAGGCATTCCAAGAGCCGTGGCAACCGCCAGCAAATTGGCGAGAAGGGTGCCATTATCCCAGCGAAAGTGTCGATAGGTACGGGCCTGATATTTCCACGCATTGCGCCAGTAAGTGCAGGTACAAATGATGGTGAGCGGGGCATGGACAACTGCTGTTTCGCTCGCGGTAGCCTCACTCAGCACGCTTCGATAGTCTCCATCCCGCAGTCTGCGCAGGGCGAACTCGGCGGGAGCAAAGTGATACACGCCTGCTTCCAAATCGATAAGATTTCCGCACACAACGTAGACCTCGACTTCGTAGAGTGCTCCGGTGCAGGCTGCGGCGCGAAAATAAATATCGCCGCCAGGATACTTCCGATGCCGAGTGATCCCCGCGGTTAGATACAGCAATTGGGCCAGCGCCTCCAGGTCGGGTACAACCTTAGCCTCCAGGTGGATGCTCTCAGCGATCGCGGAAAGGGCAGCGACGCCAGTTTGGCGTACCTTGCGGGGCAACGGCAATGGGTCTAAAGTGGTGTAAGCCTTGTACTTCCAGGCAACTTCAACATTGCTGTTGACGGTCATCGGTGAGAGAACCAGTCTGCCACCAGCATATTACCGCCATGCACAGAGCGCGTCGCGAATAACTGTCGATAACAAGGCTTCCCCAGCAATCAAGGAAGCGGTTCAGAAACGGGGTTCGAGGAGATCAGTAGTGATGGCCGGTTACCGTTTACCAAACTTTGGAGACGTGGACTCATATCCATCGGATGTGCAATTTTGAACAGTTATGCGTTCCTTGGTGACTAATACTGGATTGATGGAGCCTCTCAAAGGTTTTGTCAGCTTTTGTTGACCATCAGAACGTGGGCCGTTCCCGTTGTCCTGTTTCTAAAATAGAAATTCCGCTTAAATGAAAATCTTACTATACAACCCCGACAACGGCGTGACCCGCAACTTCATGCCGCATCTTTGGATGTTTCTGCTGCAAGCACTGACTCCGACCGGCCACGAAGTGGTGCTGATCGACGGCAACGCGCAGCCCATGGATGAAGAAAGTATTGCGCGATACGTGCGTGAACAGAATGTGGCACTGGTCGGCATCGGTGCCATGACCAGGATGATCGCCAAGGCCTATCGCATGGCGGATGCAGTGCGCGCCGTGGGAGTAAAGGTCGTAATGGGCGGCCCTCACGTGACGGAAATGGCCGATGAGGCTCTCGGGCGTGACGGCGGCTCGCGCCATGCCGACGCCGTTGCTCTTGGCGAAGCTGATGAGACATGGCCCAGAATTGTGGAAGATGCCGTGCGCGGCACGCTCAAGGATATCTACGCGCCAGTGGACGACT
>QHYI01000022.1 GCA_003223245.1 Acidobacteriota bacterium | reverse complement strand
CAACAAGCCCGGTGAATATGCCGTGGTGCTTGATCGGCTCGCCCAGCGCAACGTTTTTGCCATCACCTCTTTTATCTTTGGCATGGACAATGACACACCTGGTGTAGCGGAGCGAACTCTGAAGGAAATTCGTAGTTGGCCTCCGGGGCTGCCTATCTTTGGCTTGATGACCCCTCTTCCAGCGACGCCCCTGTACAAAAAGCTGGAAGCCGCGGGGCGGCTCACCCGCCCCAAGCACTGGCAAGAGTTCATTCCCTTTGCGATGGCCCATACGCCGCTAAAGATGAGCATCGACGAAGCACATAACGAGGTGCGCAAGGCGTGGATCAACTCTTACAATCCGGAGGCAATCAAAAGGGCCGTGGATTCACTGAACCACAAACCGCTGGGTTATCGCATCAACATTTTTATCGCACGTCTCTGCTTCCGGGGAATTTATTTTCCGCAAATGGGCCGCTTCGCATGGCTGAAAACGATTTTTGAAAATCGGCGCACAATTTTAAAACTCATAAGGCAAGGATTCGGAGGAGGGCTGCACGCAGCCGTGCCGTCAGTCGCAACCCAGCCGGTGACAGAGCAGCGTGACTGAGGCCGGCATTTTTTCAACGCAAGATTGGTTGTTCGCGAAAAGCTGTTTTAGCCCAGGACAAGTTTTCCGCTGCAGGAGCAACCACTGAGAACGAAATTAAAGATTTGTACCGAAGCGGATTACTTGCAGGCCCCCTTATTGTAACGGCTATTGTGGGAGAAGCTCGCCACTGGAATCCGGCCTTCCACATCCTCAAACAGTGCGTAACGTCGATACTGAAGAAATGGATTGGGGCAGCGAGCTCCGCCAGATCCTGGTTAGTTCGCCTTACCGGACCAGAACTCGAATGTCCGGTTAGCGTTTATCAGGCATTGAGTCCATTAGCTAACGGGAAGTCCGGCTTCACAGCACGTGACTGTAATATAAAAGCACTGTCACTTCTCCTGCACTAAAATATCGGCTTGGTCAAATCAGGCTTGCTCCCCGACGTACCAAGGCGCACCCACCGCAAAGATGCGTTCGTTGCCGCGGGCGAGCAGCGCTCATTCCAGAAGCCGGGCCCGCTGATTGTGAAGAAAATATTCATACCATCTGTCTTCTATAAGCTCGGGTATGACCACGATGATGCTGCGATCGGGGTACCTTTTCGAAAGGTCGAGAACGAACTGAACGATGGGAATGATGATAAAGCGGTAGGGTGAAGGCAGGACATAGAGCCTCGGTGGTTCCTTCCCGGCCGCGCGAAAGGGTTGTTCAACGTATTGCCCCCAGTTTTCTCGGAGCAATTCGGAGTGTTCGGTAGGCTCGACGTGTAGGGCGATCACTTCCTGTGAATGCCGGGCAGCAAATTCAATTCCTTGGCGGGTGATGTTGCTCCAGCGGTCGATGGGAATGATGACAATAGGAGGCTGGCCGGGACTTGCCGCGTGGACGGGAACTTTGCACGTGGTAAGAATCTTCAGAGAGTGGTAGTGGCGGTGACGGCGCGCATTTGGAAACGTAGAAATTCGAACACATGCCGTGCTTTACGAGGAGCTACTCATCGCACGGGGTTTGAAGCTTATCAGTGCGGAGGGGCTTGAGAAGCGCGAAATTGGTTAGAATGGGCTCCCGGAGGTAGGGAGAAGGAAAAACCCCGGTTCAGAACAACCGGGGTTTTTCATTTGATTTCCTGATCATGCGATCAGCGGCGAGTCCGGGAGATCACACGTCGCGCAAAGGGCGTCAGCATTGAAACGACGATGCAGGAACTGGCCTCCTATATGCGGGGCTGGCACAGCTATTTCAGCTTCTGCGAAACTCCTCGCGCGTCCTCGTGTCAATTACTAGCTGGGTCCGTGCGCGACTCCGTGTGGCACTCTGGCGACAATGGAAAACACCCCGTCGTCGTCGGGCAGCTCTCTTGGCACGGGGCGTACGTCCAAAACTGGCGAGCAACACGGCCGGTAGCAGCCGAGGCCCTTGGTATCTCGCCCATGCCAAAGCCTTATCCGTCGCGCTTCCCAATGCCTACTTCAAATCGCTCGGGCTCCCGAATTTGGAGGATGCGAGCTAGCGTAACGTGGCAGGGGTCAGTGGGCGACCGCTGCCCCTATGCCGATCAAACACGGTTACCGGATAACTGAAAAAAATGCCCAAACTGCTTCTGGATAGTTTCTGATGCCGACAAGGTATGAAGGCTCCAAACAAAATGGCGAGCGCGGCCCGCAGAGTGGGGCGCCATTGAGGGAGTTCTTACGAAGCGAGCCGCCGCTTCAAGGCGGTAACGGTGCCGGGGTTCGCCCTTATCTTGAGACAAACACCCTTTTCCTCGTACGACTCACTGAGCACGTGGATGTTCTTACGGATGTCGGCGAGCACCCCTTCCTTGCCGTAGGGAACGACAAACTCCACCTGGGCCATGTTATCGACAAAGAAACTCACGAGACGGGAGTGGAGTGCCTCGATGTCCTTGGGGTCCAGCGCGGACATCGCAATGGCCTCGGGGAACTCTTTTTTCAGCAATGCCTTTTGCGAAATATCGACGGCGTCGATCTTGTTTAGGATCAGAAGAGACGGGAGCTCTCCCGCCCCAATGCCTTCGAGCACTTCCTTCGTCACCTGAATGTGGGAGCGCAACGCCGGATCCGCCGCATCCACTACGTGGAGCAGAAGGGAAGCGTCCAGCGCTTCGTCGAGAGTCGACCGGAATGAGGCCACCAGATCGTGGGGAAGATTTCGGATGAAACCAACAGTGTCGGAAACGAGAATCCGAGGTTGAGTCTCCGGGTGCAACGCGCGCACGGTGGTATCCAGGGTCGCAAAGAGCTGGTCGGCCACGAGCACTTCGCTCGCGGTGAGCGCCCGCATGAGTGAAGACTTTCCGGCGTTGGTGTAGCCGACGATGGCGACCTTGGGCAAACCTTCGCGATGACGGCGGCGCTCAACTTGCTCTCGATGGACTGCTTTGAGCTCTCGTTGCAGCTCGCTGATTCGGTCCCGCACTTTCCGGCGCTCGATCTCGTGAAAGGACTCGCTGACCCCTCGCGCGCCACGTCCCCCACCCTTTCGCTCTTTGGCCCCCGACACGCGCTCACGGGGTGCGAGGTACTTGAGCCTTGCCAGCTCCACCTGAAGTTGCGCTTCTTTGGTGCGAGCATGCCGATGAAAAATCTCGAGGATGACGGCCGGTCGATCGTAAACCTCCACGCCGGTCGCTTCTCTAATATTTCTGACTTGTGTGGGGGTTAGTTCGTGATCGAATACCACGCTTTCCGCCTTGCGGGGCGCTTTCACGAGCTCGCTCAGCTCTTCGAGTTTTCCCGGCCCGATGAGAGACGCGGCCGTAGGGGACTGCAGTTTCTGTGTGAGCGTTCCGACGATATCCCACCGCAGCGTTTCAATGAGTTGCCTCAGTTCCAGAAGCGACGCATCGTGCTCTTCGGCGGGCGTCTTCTGGAGCTGCACATCTATAAGGATGGTGGCCGGCCTAACTGCGGAATCCGAAGGATGGGCCATCTTCAAAGCATATCTCAATTAAGCCGGAATTTGCGATTGGACCTCCGTCTCGCGCATCGTACGTTTTCCGCGCGTTCTTGATACCCAAGTCCCGAGAAACGGGAAGTCCTAGTGTTGTATCGGAAGCGCGAGGAAGCAGGAGGCGCGGGAGATTGGCGTGTTTGCGCGCTTTCGATACAACGACTTGAAGCAAGCCGCCCGGGTTTGCGGCGGATGCGGGCCCTATGGAAATTGAATGGAGTGGAAGGGTGGCGTAGAGGCGTGCTGGGGTCGAGCGGCGGAGCACGACAGCTGGCACGATGGGTCGCAAAGTTGGCTATGAGGAAAGAATGTTGTGAAGAGAGTG
>QHYI01000129.1 GCA_003223245.1 Acidobacteriota bacterium | reverse complement strand
TTTTTCATAATGCGGAATTGCAGTGCCACGCGGCCACGGTCACCCAACATCGCCGATTCCGGCATGACCGCATACCAATTGCGCCGGACGGCAGCAACTACACGGTTCATGTAGTCACTGAAGTCCACACCTTCGGTGGGCGTCAGGATTTCATAGCCATTTCCGAATGTGCCGCCGGAACCTTGCGACCCATCGGAGCCGCCATGCAGTCCGCCTCCGGCTTTTGGCATGGGCCCGGTGTAAAGGCCGGAGCGTCCGCCGGAGTTGGGGTTGTTCTTGGCAGTCTCTCGGATGGTGTCCTGGAGCGAGCGATTCAGCGAACTTTTAGGCAGAATCAAACCGTGTTGCGGCTGCGGAGCATCGGGCGCTTCCAGCTTCAAAGGCGCCTTGGGCGCCTCTACCTTTGGCGCAGGCGCGCTAGGTTGCGCTTCCGGCGCAGGCGTAGTGACTTTCGGCTGCGGCGCGCTGGGCAACTCCTTCAACGGCTTTTCCGGCTGCGGCGCCGGTGCCGGTTGCGGCTCGGGAGGCGCATATTCTCGCAACAAGCGCGGATCCAGATGCACCTTCGGGGGAGGAGGCGTTGGGTGCAGCGCGGGCTTCGAAGGTTCAAACGCCCCGGGGGGGAGCAGCACCCTCAATTGATTGCGTGCCAGATCGATTTCTTCTTGTGTCGGCGGACGGTATGGAAACAATTTCGATTGAAGCAAAATCAGAGAGATCAGCAGAATGTGAAAGACAACCGACGAGGCTCGCGTCGCTAACTGCCACTTGGCGCTCTCTTCTTTTTGCTGGGGAATCGCCAGTTGCACTTCGCCAGTCATGAAAATGTCCGGCCCTACCAGGTCCACCGGCGGCGGAACAGTCATCGGTTCAATAACCGCGGGCGGAGCTGCCCCGGCGGGGACGGTGATGCGCTGATCGAGGTCGGTCGGCTGCAGTGGCACCGAGAAATCTTCCCGAACGCCGTAGGCTTCACGGCTCACGTCGCGTGGTACGACCACGCGCGCAGCGATGGATTCCAGCGGCAAATTCGACGGGATGGTGGATTGTCCGTTCAGCGGCACGATGGGAAGCATCGGCGGCACAAGCGTGCGTTCGTCTAGCGTCGTCGGGCGGCGGCGCTGCGTCGCCGTATCCTCCGGAGCGGGCGGACGAGCCCCTATCGGAACTAGGAAGCGGGAGATCATCTTGTCGTATTTTCTCGCGCGGCTAATGCTTGTGGTTGGACGCGCGCCGCGTGCTCCTGGATGCTTGCCATCACTTGCCCGGCCAGCGCCAGAGCCGCGCGGCCAGCAGCGCCATCGGTTGGCGGCTCTTTGCGGGTGCGCGAAGCCTCTACAAAAGCTTCGAGTTCTGCGCGCAAAGGCTCCACGGCAGGAGCATTTAGCTTTTCAAACCCAAATTCAGGCTGCGGGCCAGCCCGTTTCACGCTGATTCTTAAGGCGTCGCGCCGTGCATAGTCCAAGGAAATGTATTCGTGCTGCTGAAAAAAGCGCATCTTGCGCACGCGCTCGGTCGAAACGCGACTCGCCGTGACGTTCGCCACGGCACCGCCTGCAAATTCCAACCGCGCGTGTGCAATGTCCACTTTGTCTGTCAAAACGGGGATTCCCACCGCCTTCACTTCCGTCACGGGCTCGTTTACCAACGCCAATAAAATGTCCAAATCATGGATCATCAAATCATAGATTACGTCCACGTCCAGGCTGCGCGGAGTGAACACACCCAACCGGTGAACTTCAAAAAACAGCGGCCGATTCAAAGTCGGTTCTACCGCCCGCACCGCGGGATTGAAGCGCTCGACGTGCCCCACTTGTAAAATGCGTCTGTTCTTCCTTGCGGCGGCAAGCAGAGCATCGGCCTCCGCTAAATCAACGGCCATCGGCTTTTCTACGAGCACATCCAGACCCATTTCGAGCAGCTGGCATCCCACATCTGCGTGGGCCGCCGTGGGCACCGCGACACTCACCGCTTCTGCGCAGCTGTGCAATTCCTCCAGGCTGCAGAGAGCAGGTGCTTGAAATTCTTTCGCAACAGCCGCCGCTCGCTGCGGATTCTGGTCATAAACGCCCACAAGTTCCACGCTGCTGATTTCGCGATACACGCGCGCGTGGTTCCGTCCGAATTCGCCGGTTCCCACGACGGCGACACGGATCTTCTTCGGTTCAGCCGCGCTCATTCTTGATTGATTCCCCTTGCAGCGCCTTGTGGTTCGGCTACCGCCACAGGAGGGAACGCCTGAATCGCGATGCCGGAAGCATCCGCTAATTCAATCAGTTTTGTCTTGTCGAAAAGGAGCGTTCGTCCTGCGTCTACCGCCAGAGCGGTGGCCCCGGAGCTTTTCATCTGTTCGACGGTGGGCAGACCGACGACAGGTACATCAAAACGCATGTCTTGTGTCGGCTTGCTCACTTTTACCACCACCAGCGCCTTGCCCGCAGCGATTCGTGCTGCACGCGAGATGACCTCGTCGGTACCTTCCATCGCTTCGACGGCGATGCAGGCGCGGTCGGCAATTACCACGGTTTGCCCAATATCCATCCCGGCGATTTGCTGCGCGAGCGCGCGCCCGTAGGCAATGTCTTCCGCTTCGTGCTCGTTCGGAGCCCGGCGTGTGAGCACACCTTCCTTGGGCAGCAAAGGCTTCAGAAAGAGTGTCGAATCCACCAGCCGTATGCCTTCGTCTTCGAGTACGCGGGCCACCGCTGCTATTAGCGCATCGGTATTCTTCCGTGGCAGAGAAAACAAGAGCTTGGCCAATTTCCAGTCCGGCCGGATCGAACTGAAGATTTTGTTGTGCTTCACCTGCCCTGCCATCACTGCCTGTGTCACGCCTTCCTGGTGCATCAAGTCGATGGTCTTGCTCAACTCCCCCAGGCTCACCCAGTGCAGGCGTTTTGCGGCTTTTTCTAGCTCTGGCGACGCCTCTTCTCTCAGGGCGATGACGGCCATATCGATTCCCTGGCTTCTCGCACCCTCGAGCACCAGAAAAGGGAAACGCCCGTTTCCCGCGATGAGTCCCCAGGTCTTCCGATTGAGGTTCGTGTCAGTCATGAAAGGAACAGCCTGCTCACTTTACGATGCCGCGCTCGGCGCCTTCAATAAACTGGATCAGTTCGCGCACATCCGCCGAGTCACTCAGTGTCTTTTTCATCTCTGCCAGCGCCTGCGACGTATTCAACTTCGAGCGCAACAGCAGCCGGTAAGCGCGCTTCAGCGCCTGTAAACGTTCCGGCGAAAAGCCTTTTCGCTCCAGGCCAATGGTATTGATGCCAAAACTCTTCGTTTGCCGCTCGGTCACTACTTTCGAAAACGGCGGCACGTCCTGCGTAATCACCGTGGAAGCGCCAATGTAAGCATAACGCCCGATCCGGCAAAACTGATGCACCGGGCAAAACGCACCAATGGTGACGAAATCTTCCACCGTGACGTGCCCCGCCAGCGTCGCTCCGTTCACAAACAGCGTATGACTTGCAATTTGGCAATCATGGCCGACGTGCGAATACGCGAGAAAGAAATTATCGTTCCCCAAACAAGTCCTGCCCCCACCCTTCTGCGTGCCCCGGCTCACCGTCACGTATTCGCGGAAAATATTTCCGTCGCCAGCTACCAACTCAACTTGTTCGCCGCGAAACGTGTAATCCTGCGGATCGCCGCCAATCACGCAAAAAGGGTGAAAGACATTGTTCCTGCCGAATCGCGACGGCCCTTGCACAACCGCGTGCGCGTGCAGCTCGCATTCTTCGCCCAGTTCCACCCCCGCTCCCACCACGGCGAAGGCGCCAACCCGAACGCCTTTTCCCAGCTTCGCGCCTGGGGCGACGGTGGCCTGGGTATGAATTTCGGGCTTTGTCATTTTGCGGATTTTTCCGCCTGGGCGGCCGGCACGCGGTCCACCATTTTGCACATCAGCGTCGCTTCGGCAGCCAGTTGCCCGTCGACCGTTGCTCGCCCCTCCAGCTTGCAAAAATCGCCACGCCAATTGAGCACTTTCATCTCCACCCGCAATTGGTCTCCCGGAACGACCGGCCGGCGGAACCTCGCGCCATCCACGGCCGCAAAATAAAGCAGTTTGTTTTTGCGGTCCGGAACTTCCTGTAGCAGCAGCAATCCCCCGGTTTGCGCCATCGATTCGATGATCAGCACACCCGGCATCACCGGCGCGCCCGGAAAATGTCCTTGAAAGTACGCTTCGTTGATGGTTACGTTTTTCACGCTCACGATGCTCTTCAGGCGCTCCATCTCGACGATGGCGTCCACGAACAAAAACGGGTAGCGATGTGGCAGAATCTTCTGTATTTCCACGACATCCATGATCATTCGCGGTCTCCATTGGCCGCACACCCGCCCGGCGGCGCTTGGCACAATCCCGGGAAAACTCTAATTATAAGCGAACCACCGCCTCGGCGATACGCGCTTCCCGACAAGGCAACCACAAAGGGTTTCACCGTTACGAATCGCTGTCCCGGTCAGGGCATGCAGGTTGCCCAGATTTCAGGGCGCTGCTAGCATGTCCGCGCCATGGCGGATTCCTCTTTGCCCTTGGAACTTCGGCAATCCCTGAAACCGCGACTTCCGGAAATGCTCGGAGTTCTGCGGCGGTTCGTGACCACAGAATCGCCCAGCCTCGAAAAGGCCGCTGCCGACCGCTGCTGCACGCTCATCGCAAACCAGTGGCAGAAACAGGGCGTGCCAGCCGAACGCATCCCGCAGAAACATCGCGGCGATCACCTGCGCGTGGTTTATGCTCCCAATAAGCCTCAGCCTTCCGGCCAGCTCTTCGTCCTCGGCCACTACGACACCGTGTATGCCACGGGAACTCTGCAGAAGATGCCCTTTCGCGTCTCCGGCGGGAAAGCTTACGGCCCGGGAATCTTCGATATGAAGGCCGGCATCGTTCAGGCGCTTTTTGCGCTCGAAGCTCTACGGCAGGCCAAGCTTCGGCTGCAAAAACAGATCGTCTTCCTGTGGACCTCTGACGAAGAAATCGGCAGCGAATCCTCGCGCAAGCTCATCGAGACCGAAGCGCGCCGCAGCGATGCCGTCTTTGTCCTCGAGCCTTCCTTCGGTCCGAGCGGGCTGTTGAAGACCGCGCGTAAAGCTGTTGGCGAAGCCGAACTGCTCGTTCAAGGCCGCGCTTCTCACGCCGGCCTTGCCCCCGAACAAGGCGTCAACGCCGTGCACGAATTGGCCGCTCAACTCACACGCATTGAAAAGTGGAACGATGTGCGTCGCGGTGTCAGCATCAACGCCGACTTCATCGAGGGGGGAACACGCACCAACGTCATTGCGGAACGCGCCCGCGCCGTCTTCGACTTGCGCGCCTTGTGGACTTCCGACATGCGCCAGATCGAGCGCCGCCTGCATGCGCTTCGCCCCATTCACAAAGGAGCAAAACTGAAAATCACCGGCGGCTTCGACCGCCCTCCGCTTGAACGCAAGAGGTGCGCCGCCCTTTTTGCCCGGGCAAAGTCGCTAGCCAAGCAAATGCATCTTCCCTTGGACGAATGCACCGCGGGCGGCGGCTCCGACGGAAATTTCACGGGCGCACTCGGCATTCCTACGCTCGACGGCCTGGGCGCCGTCGGCGACGGCGCCCATTCCGACCACGAGTATGTTTTCGTCGAAACTATGCCCGCCCGCGCCGCACTGCTGGCGGCCCTCCTGGTTACTTCCTGAAACCCAGGCAAGCTCAAAAGCAAAGTAGATTTTGAATTGAAAACCACCGACTCGCTGGTTTTATCAGTGCCCGTAGTTCTTCCGCAGATACTCCACGGTCGATTCCATCAAATCGTTGTAATCGCTGTGCAGCACTTCGCGCAGTGCCTGTTCGGTGGGCCGGCCTGAACCGATGCGATCCAGGACCCGGTCGACATCGTCGATTCCATCCGCTTGAATGATGTATTCCATGTTCGCCAGCGCCCAGGCATACGCGTAGTGCGCCGTGTCTCGATCCAAGCGCGTCCACGAACCTTCCAGCTGCCCCAGCGGGATGGCGTGCTTCTCTTCGAAAATCTGCACCAGCGCCGCGGCGTCATTGCCGCTGCGATACCCTTCCATCCATTGCGCCAGCCCTTCCTGAAGCCACGTCGGCGCATGGTTGCCGCAACTGACCGCTACTCCCATGCAAGCGCTTTTCGTTTTCTGCGCCACAAAGCTATGCGTCAGCTCGTGTTTCAGCGAACGCGACAATTCCGCATCCGCCGACGTCAGTCCTTGTACCGGAACGCGAATCCGCCCGTCGTAGAGCGCTCCCGCCCACGACGGCGCGCGTGTAATATCCGTGAAAGCTTCCTCCGTATACAAAACGACGCCGATCGGTTCCGGTGGCGTATAGTTCAGCTCGGACTCAATCGCGGAAAAGTGCATCTCCAGGGTGCGCAGTACGTCCCGCGCCAGCGCCGGTTCGGCCGCTCCGTTGTATTTCAACCTAAAGTGCGCGCTTTCGTTTTCCTTGTAGCTCTCTTCTTCCTTTTTGTCCCGCAGCGCTTCTTCCAGAGCGGCCTGCAATTCCTTATCCGGGCGCAGAGCCAGGGCACGCTTCCATTCACTGACCGCTTGATCGAGCTGGTTTAGGCCATAATGCGCCCAGCCCGCAAGCTTCGCCACGTCCGGATTGTCCGGCACAAAGCGCTTAGCCCGCTCCAGGTAATCCAAGGCTTGCTTGTATTCGTTCCGCCTCAGGTAGATGTACGCCACGTTCATCAGCAGCGCGGGCTCATCCGGAGCGTAGGTCACCGCGGTTCGCTCGTCCGACAGCGCGCGCTCCAAATCGCCTCGCGAAATTTCGAAGATCGCCGCCGCGTGATGGCCCAGGGCGGCATTGAAATTTGCTCGCGCATTGCCCAGTCGCGCTTCGCTTTCAAGCTTTCCAATGTATTCGCGATCGATGGACCCGTTGTGCACGGCAGCACGTTGCATGTCCTCGATTCCGCCTCCCGCAGGATGAATTTCCGGCGGCGCGATGGTCAAATTCGCTGTCGCATCTCCCGGCGGGCTCGCGGTGCCGGCAAATCCTCCCTTTTCGATATGGTCCACAATGGATTTCGGAAGGCTTAATTCGCCCGCCGAGGTCATGTATTTGACTTTGTCTCCCTCTTCCATGGCACTCAGCGCCGCAATGCGCCGGCCGTTTTTCAGGACGATCGTATCCGGCGCGGCCTGCGAACCCAGAAAAAGGAGGGCGGTGCCAAACAAAAGAAACCGCGTTCTAGGAGAAACTGCCGTAAGTGCCATGCGCTTATTTTAATTCCTCACGTCTGTTTTTTTCCGTCCGTCTTGTTCCCCGATGCCGAATCTGACTACACTCGTTGTATGCGGGTTGGGGCCAGAGTCTTCGCGCTGTGGTGCTTGCTTGCGCCCGTTGCTGTCGGGGCGAGCGAACAATCACCGCACGAACGGTACGATGCCATTAACACACTGACGGTGGACTCCTCGCAGGTCTATCACCTGGCCCCCGAAAATCGCATTGAGCTTCGCCGCGGCGACGCCGTCATTTCCTTGGAAGAGGGTATCCTGGGATTCTTTGCCCCCTTCGAAGGACGAATTACCGGCGCGGTTTTTTCCGGCCGTGGCCATGTCGTTGCCGCACCGCGCGATCCGGTCGAGAAGCAGCAGATGGGACGATTCCTTGTCGCTCCGATCCTCGATCAAGTCTTCAGTAGCGCTTATTTTCGCTTCACAGAGGAAACCGCTGACGAACTGCTCTCGCAGTTTCGCAAGGCCAACCTCGCGCCGAACAGCGATGCCTCCTTTACATTTCAATGGGAGTCCACCGTTGCCCGCGTCAATCCGAATTACACCCTTCGTATTCTTATCTCCTTCCTATCGTCCGATGCCAGCCCCGCCTTCTACGCCAGCCTGGATGGCGCAACCACCGGCCTTTTCGACATCGTCCTGGACGTCCGCCGCGAGGAACAATTTCTCCTCGGACAAACGGTTAAGAACGCCTCCGGGACTTTTTTCGATACCTGGACGTCCCACAAAATCCCCAACTTCCCCGCGCACACGGCTGCTTTCCGTGCGCTGCACTATTCCCTAGAGCCTTCGATTCTCAACAACAATTCCCTCGACGCCATCGCTGCCGTTCGCATTCAGGCGGAAACGGGCAGAGCGCGCATTCTGTCTTTTGAACTCTCCCGCGCCTTGACCGTCGACCGCGTAACGGGGGAGCACGGCGAACCTTTGGCGTTCTTTCAAAACGAGGGCATGACCTTGCAGCAACGCAGCACCCGCGGAAACGACTATTTGTGCGTGGTGCTCAACGCTGCCATGCCGCAAAATCAGGAATTCACTCTCCAGTTTCACTATCACGGAAATGTGATCCAAGATGCGGGAAACGGCGTCTTGTTCGTCAGCGCCAGGGAAAGTTGGTACCCGCATCTGGGCGATCCCTCAGACTTCGCGACCTATGACTTGGCCATTCGCTGGCCTCGTAGGCTTCGTCTTGTCGCCACAGGGTCCAAACTTGACGAACAAGAAAACGGCGACTTTCGTGTCGGACACTGGAAATCGGAGAAGCCCGTAGCGGTGGCGGGATTCAATTTGGGCGAGTACGCTACATTTTCGGTGACTTCCCGCGCCCACTCCGTGGATGTTTATGCCAATCGCGAACTCGAAGACAACTTGAAGGCCCGTCTGACGCCTCCGCCCACCGGGGAGATCGCTCTTCCTTCCAACACGTTTGGCGCTCCTTCCTCAAGACTGGCGCTAACGCTTCCCTCGTCCCCGCCCAGTCCCGCCGATGCGCTCAAGCAACTGGGGAAAGAGATCGACTCTTCGATCCATTTTTACGAAGCTTTCTCCGGTCCATTTCCTTTTCACAATCTCAGCGTCTCGCAAATTCCCGGCACTTTCGGCCAGGGCTGGCCGGGCCTTCTCTATATTTCGACTTTGTCCTTTCTTTCGCCGCAAGTGCAACGGCGCGCCGGGCTCACACCCACCGGTCAAGAGCACTTTACCGAGCTCGTTCCTTATCATGAAGTTGCCCATCAGTGGTGGGGCAACGTGGTGGGTTGGTCCAGTTACCGCGATCAGTGGATTGACGAAGCGATCTCCAACTATCTCGCCCTACTGTTTGCCGACACCCGCGGGAATCCCGAGCACACGCTTCGCGTCTGGCTCTCGCGCTACCGCCGTCAACTCACCGAAATATCCCCCGATGCCGATGGTCCCGTGGGCGACATTGGCGCGCTTACTCTGGGCTTGCGCCTCAATTCCTCAAAATCACCTACGGGCTATGAACGCCTTGTCTATAGCAAAGGTTCCTGGGTCATCCACATGCTCCGCGAAATGCTCCGCGAGCACGGCGGCAAGCAGCCGGACGAGCGTTTCATTGCGCTGCTGCAAAAAATGGTGACCAAGTACGCTTACCGCGCGCTCTCCACGAACGACTTTCAGCACGAAGTGGAGTCCGTCATGACTCCTGCGATGGATCTGGAAGGCGGGCGCTCCATGGATTGGTTTTTCGACGAATGGGTCCGCGGCACGGGAATTCCGCATTACCGCGCCGAGTTTACCGCTCACCGGGAAGAGAATGGATATGCGGTTCGCGGTAAGCTTTTCCAAAGCGGCGTCCCACGCTGGTTTCTCGCCAGTGTTCCCTTATATGCGGCCGGGAGCGGCGGCAATCACGCGCATCTCGGGAACGTTGTCGCGGCTGGCCCGGAAACTCCCTTCCACTTTCACACTTCCAGCCTTCCACACAAAATCCTCATCGATCCGCAGATGACCCTGCTGTGCACAACGGAGTAGAGTCGGGGCTTTTGGCCCCTCAAAACTATCTAAAGTGCTCTTGGTATTTTTGTTTTTCCACCAGCGGGCTTTTCGGGTTTAGCGCCGCTTTTCCGTTTTCGTCGAAAACGTAAACGTAGCCCAGGGGATCGCGGACTGGCCCTCGAAGCATTCCAGCCTCCTCCAGTTCGCTGACGCGTTTCGCGCGATGTCCGAAGCGCTTCTCGTATTCATCCGCTAGCCGGTCGAGTTGTCTGCAATCCTCCTCAGCCTGGAGCAGTTGCAGATGCCATTTTGCATTTTCTTTGATCTGTGGATCGGTTGTCGTCGTATAGACGTCGTTCCACAGGAAATAAGAGGTCCTAAAGGATTGCCCCTCCGCCGCAATTTTCGCCGCCATCACTTTCATCCAGATGAGTGCCTTGGGGTTCTTGCTACCCTCCTCGAAGGCCTGCGCCGCCTTGCGGTAATCCTTCATATCCATGTAGTAGACAAACCCGAGATCCTCGTAAAGCCGCCAGTAATCGGGGTTCGCCTTTATGCCCCGTTGAAGCAGTTGTACCGCCAGGTCCGGCCTCCCTGCTCCGCCTGGTGCGCGCTGGCTGAGAAAAATCGCGCCAAACCGGTAGGCGACGATCAAATTCGGATCAAGCGTCGTGGTGATGTCCAGCAAGGGCCACAATTCCTCGAGGTTCGCATCGCCCCGCACGTGCTTGTTTCCGTAAAACTGAACCACCCGTGTCCAATAAAAATCCGCCATCAGCGGCGCATATTCCAGGCTTACGGCCTTCACCAACTTCGCCGAGCTCAGCAGCACATAATCCCGTTCCTCGCGCAATTCGGCGCGCTCCTTGTCGAGGGTGTGCTGCAGTTTCCAAACTCCCAGGAAGCCGGCCTGTAAGATCACCAGCACACTTACGATGGTTTTCGCAGCCTTCATTTCAGATTCCGCCTGGAGAAGACCAGAATCGCCCCGGTAAGCACCATCGTGCAGTAAATCGCCGCGTACAGAGTATTCTGCGCGATGAGCGCCCCGGGCACCTGCCGGCTGTGCGCGGCCATGGCCATGATGTTGAAATTCTCGAAATTCGGCAGCAGGTAGGACAGCCATTTGGTGAACAGCGTCATCCCGGGGCTCATCACCTGCATGGGCATATTCCGCAGCTCTTGCACGTACAGACCGACAATGTAGATGCCCGTGGTAAACAAAATCGCCAGGAGCGGCGTCGTGAAGCACGAGAACAGCAGCGCCAGCGCTACCACCAGCGCCAGCTTCAGCCAGATGAAGTACACCGCGATCAAAACCGTAAGGTCGCCGCGTTCGAACACCGGTTTGACATAGACCAGCGCCAGAAAAAGACCAACTCCCATCGCCGCCACGTTGAGCGCCAGCGTCAGCGCCAGCCCGCCAAACTTCCCCAGCAGGAACTCCCACCGCCGCACTGGCTTGGCCAGCAGCGCATACAGCGTTCGCTTGTCCATTTCCTTGGAAACCAGGCCCACGCCGATAAAAATGGCAATCAGCAGCCCGATCAGCGAGATCGCGCTCAGGCCCAGCGTGATGATGACCGTTTCTTCGATGCCGATCGAAATCTGCCCGGCGATGATGGACGCCGCCATCATCACCAGAGCGAACAACAATAGGTTATAGAGCACCCGGTCGCGCACGGCCTCACGAAACGTATTCAACGCCACCACGCCCGCGCGCTTCACTTCCCGCTCACTTCGACCGCAGCCGCTTGCGCGCGGTCCGCTTCCACAAGGTTCATGAAAAACTCTTCGAGCGTCGCTCGCACTCGCGCCACCGCGAGAATTTTTGCCCCCGCCGCGCGTAATTGTTCAATCGCGTCATACAGCCCTGTCTCAGGAACCTGCAGCCGGTAGCGGTCGCCCGTACGCGTCGCTTTCGCCAACAACGGCGCCGTACACGGCCCCGCCAGCTCAAACAAAATCTCCATTCCTTGTGTGGTTACGTCCACCAACTGCCCCGGTGTGCCGACTCCACGGAGTTTTCCTCCGACAATGACACCCACGCGGTCGCACAACATCTCAGCGTCGCTGAGAATGTGCGTGGAAAACATCACCGTCTTGCCCTCGCGCCTCAAATCCAGAATGATGTCGCGCGCTTCGCGCCGCCCCACGGGATCCAGACCCGACATCGGCTCATCCAGGATCACCAATTGGGGGTCGTGCAGGATCGCTTGCGCCATCCCCACACGTTGCAGCATCCCTTTCGAGTATTTGCGGAGTTGGATTTTTCCGGCCGTTTCCAGCCCAACTTTTTTGAGCGTCGTTTGCACGCGCTCTTTCCGCTGGGCCGCTGACAGATCGTGGATTCGCGCGAAATAATCCAGTAGTTCCGCCGCAGTCAGATAGTCGTAAAAATACGGTTGTTCCGGCAGGTAGCCCACGTCGCGGTGCATTTCGATGTCGCTGATGGGTTTTCCGAGAATGCGCGCGCTTCCCGCAGTGGGAAAAATCAGCCTCATTAACAATTTAATGGTGGTTGATTTCCCTGCGCCGTTTGGTCCGATGAACCCGAAGATTTCGCCCTCTTCTACTTGCATACTCAAACGCTCGAGCGACGTTCTCTTCTTCAGGTTCAAAAATCCGTGCGGATATTCTTTGCTGAGATTCTCTGTTTCAATTGCTGGTGCACTCATGCTTACATTTTCAGCAGCGCTCGCTGAACCGTCAATCCCGCCAATAATGGAATGTGCGTGGAGTGAAAATAGGGAGCGAAAATAGCCGAAGGCTCTTCGAAATCAGGAGTCGCTGCCTGCCGATTCAATTTGCACCAGTTCCGGCTGCGCCACGGGCATGGGCTTCAGTGTCTGCGGCGCTCGCCAGTTGTCCAGCATGCCGACCTGCTGCACGCAGGAAACCGTGCACAGCGGCGCGCAGTACTTTTCCGTGTAAAACTCGCGATGCCGCATTTCGGGCGTGTACTGGGCGAGCGGTATCCCCGGATATCCCCGTTGCTGCGAGCACCAATGCACCAATCCGTCCTCGCAAACGTACAAATACCGCGAGCCCGACCGGCATCGCCACGGGTGCTCTTTCCCGCGCGCCACGTTGTGCTGAAAATGGTTGAATCGCGAGAACGACCGCTTGCTAAGCGTCATGATCTCTTCGAAAATTTCGATTTCACGCGGGCCCAGCGGTTTCAATTGCCCGTTGTGGTCGTGAATGATTCCCACCGTGCTGGTGAGTCCCAAGTCCACGGCCCGGTGCGCAATGCGCAGCGCATCCTCGGGATCTTTCACTCCGCTCCCCAACACCGAATTAATGTTCACCTGAAAATACGCGTAATTCGCCAGCAGCTCGAGCTTCTGGTCCAGCGTCTTCAGGCTTTTCTTCGAAACTTCGTCGGGCTTTGTGTTGTCGATACTAATCTGCAAATGCTCCAGCCCGGCATCGTTCAGTTCCTCAATGCGTTCTTGTGTCAGCAGGAATCCGTTCGTGATCATCCCCGCGATCATGCCGCGACGCCGGATATGCCGGATAATTTCATCCAGCTCTGGATGCAGCAGCGGCTCACCACCGCTGATCGTAATGATGGACGTCCCCATGTCCGCCAGAATGTCCAGCCGCTTCTTCATTTCTTCTAGCGGCACCGGCGGCGAGAAATCGTCGAATTCGTTGCAGTACGCGCACGCCAGGTTGCATCGGCGGATCGGGATAATATGAACCAGGAAAGGATGCTTGGTCGAAATCAGCGCCTTGGCGATCGCGCGCACTTCTCGCCTGCGTGTGTGGAAGAAGCGCTCAGCGCGCCAAAACCACACCTTCAGCGAAGCATGCGATTTTCCGTAGCCCCTGGCCATGAAAGTTAGGATTCCCCCCAGCCGTTCATTATACACAACGCTACCCCGGCGGCTCCGCTAGGTGTGCAAAGCTAACGCTCTTGGCTACTTCGAACGCGCAATTTCAACATCCCATTCGAACCTTTGCTTGCTCGTCTCGCTCGACCATGCGAAAATGAGTTCGCGCGCTCGGTTGTGCCCGGCAGATCCCCGTATCTTCTTTTGGTCCCTGGCGATATCGTCTAAGGGTTAGGACGTAGCCCTCTCAAGGCTAAAATCCGGGTTCGAATCCCGGTATCGCTGCCAACCCTCCCTAACCGATCCATTTCAGTACAGTTGACAGCCTACCTCTGAGCTTGTCCCAAACCATCGAGACTTTGCCCGGAAAGCGAGTATTGAACAGGGGGGCACAACCGTCGGCTTCCGCGGAGCGCAAGAAGCTCTCCCAGGAAACGGCCTATGATCTTCCCGTGTACAGTTTTGAGGACTTGCTCGGCGCGTTGGCCTCTCGGGCGCGAGTGACTTACGTGTTCAAAGAGAAGACGGAGCAGAAGACCGCTGACAAGACTCCTGTGACATTCTGGCAAGTGCCGGATCCGACGCCGGTGCAAGCCCGGGCCTACGAGTTACTGCGGACGTTCCCAGTAACCGGAAGTTGAATTTTTTGCTATCCCTCCAGGAATCAGCAGAATACTCTGTGGCAGGTCCCGGAACTTCGGGCTAAAAGGTGAGTGCTCAAGATTCGTTGCAATCATGAAAGTTCAGCTCTCTGGAATTCGCTTAGCAGCGACCGACCTAAGTAATCATCTAGCGTGCCGCCATGTAACCACCCTGGATTTGCAGGTGGCGCGTGGCGAGAGATCAGCGCCGGATTGGGCCGCACCCGACCTAGTAGTGATACGCGAACGCGGTGAGCGGCACGAAAAAGCCTACCTCGGGCATTTAGCACAAAATGAAAAGCTGACTGTGGTGAACCTCTCCACAATAAAGGACGAGAAGGAGCTTCTCGAAGAAACACAAAAGTGCATGGCGCAGGCTGTGGAGGTGATTGCGCAGGGAGCTTTGGCCGACGGTGAATGGTTTGGCCGGCCCGATGTGCTACGGCGGATGGCAAAACGCAGTGGGAAATGGGACTGGTCGTACGAGGTAGCAGACACGAAGCTGGCACGGGAGACAAAGGCGGCCACAATTTTGCAGCTGTCGCTATATTCGGAGCTGCTTGAAAAAGTCCAGGGCTCAGGACCGGAATGGATGTGGGTAATCCCCCCTGGAGATGATTTTGAGGGTGAGGGGTACCGTGTGGCCGAGTACGCCGCGTATTTCCGCTACGTGAAACGCCGACTAATGGGGGCCGTGCGGAATAGCGCAGACAGCGGCACATATCCAGAGCCCGTGCCCCATTGCGACATATGCCGTTGGTTTCGCGAGTGTGACGTACAGCGACGTGGAGACGACCATCTCTCGCTTGTGGCTGGAATGCGGCGGCTACAGACAAAGCAGTTGGAAGCATGGCATACACCTACCGTAGCGAAGCTCGCTGTGTTGCCCATACCTCTGAAGCAGCGGCCTGAGCACGGATCGCGTGAGGCAATCGAGCACGTTCGTGAGCAGGCACGCGTGCAGGTTCAGGGGCGCACGGAGAAGAAATTGGTACACGAGCCGCTCTTGCCAGTGGTGGAGGGAATGGGTCTTTGTAGATTGCCGGAGCCTTCGCTAGAAGATGTGTTTTTGGATTTGGAAGGTGACCCGTTCGTAGGCGAATTCGGCCTGCAATACCTGTTTGGGTTTGCTTTCAAGAACGCTAGGGGCAAACTGAGTTACGAAAAACGTTGGGCCTTAAACCGTGAGGAAGAGAAACAGGGTTTTGAATGGTTGATCGACGAAATCATGAAGCGATGGGAAGCGAATCCGCGGATGCATGTCTATCATTTCGGTGGCTATGAATCGGGAGCGTTGAAGCGGCTCATGGGAATGCATGCGACGCGCGAAGATCAAGTCGACAAGTTGCTGCGGGCTGACGCTCTGGTAGATCTGCACCAAGCCTTCAAGCAGGGCTTTCGAGCAAGCGTGGAAGAATATTCTCTGAAAAAATTGGAGGCCTTTTGCAGTTTTGTTCGGAATACTCCACTTGATCAGTCGCGGGCGGCGATGCGGTACGTGGAGCACAGGCTGGAGTTGGGCTGGGGAAATGAGCAACTGCCGGACGAGATCCGCTCCACGATGGAGGGATACAACAGCGAGGATTGCTTTTCGGCAGCGGTGCTGCGGGACTGGCTCGAAGCAGAACGCGAGAAGCTGTTGCAGTCAGGAATCATTGTACCGAGGCCACCAGAAAAAACCGGTGATCCATCGGCAAAGTTACAAGAAAAGTTGGACAGAACAGCTGCTTTGACGGAGCGCCTTTGTGCCGGCATCCCAGCCGACCCGAAGTTGCGGTCAAACGAGCAATCGGGCCAATGGTTACTCGCACAGTTGTTAAGCTGGCATCGCCGCGAGGATAAATGTGTCTGGCAGGAAGGATATCGGCTCGCGAATATGGATGTTGAAGACCTACTCGATGAGCGAGTGGCGCTCACCAATCTGCGCTTTGTGAAAAGAATCGATCCTGGAAAGCAGGTGCCAACGGATCGCTACGTCTTTGATCCACAAAAAACCAACGTGCGGGTTGGCAAGGATGTCTACTTCGGAGACGTCAATCAAAAGGTGGGCGAAGTAGTAGACCTAGACCCGGTCAGCGGAACTGTGGATATCAGGAAAACAAAAAAGACGGCTGAGTTTCATCCGCCGTCGGTGTTCATGTGGGATCGTCCACTCAATACGGGCCCACTTGCGGATTCACTCTATCGGATTGGCAAGTGGATTGAGGCAAACGGAATCGATGCGGCCGGCCGATACCGCGCGGCCCGCGATTTGTTGTTGCGAAAGCCACCACGTTTGCCGGATGGAGAGAAACTGGAGCAGCGCGCTTCGGAGACGCCTGAAAACACGGCGAGCCGGATCGCGCTGGCCCTCGAGGACTCGGTTTTTGCCATACAGGGCCCTCCCGGATCAGGAAAGACGTATACCGGTGCCAGGATGATATGCGAACTGCTGAAAAGGGGGGACAAAGTCGGCGTCACGGCACTAAGCCACAAAGTAATTCGCAACCTGCTGGAGTCCGTGGTTGAAGCGGCACAAGAGAAGAGTGTTCAGGGAGTGCGGTGTTTACATCGGGACAACGACGGCGAACAGAGCGCCGGTGTTGCAGTAGCCAGGAAGGATAATGATGAAGCACTGGATGCATTACGGTCAGGCAAAGCCAATGTCGTCGGCGGCACGGCATGGTTATGGTCGGCGGCGGAAGCTTCCGAAGCAGTCGATGTCCTCTTTGTAGACGAGGCAGGCCAGATGTCCTTGGCTGACGTTCTAGCTCTTTCCCAGGCTGCAAAAAAACTGGTCTTACTTGGCGACCCTCAGCAATTGGAACGTCCGTTGAAGGGCAGTCATCCCGACGGGGCGGAGAAATCGGCGTTAGAGCATCTGTTGGACGGCCGGAAGACCATACCGCCGGAGCTGGGATTTTTGCTGCCCAAAAGCTGGAGGTTGCATCCGGAGGTTTGCAAATTTACCTCCGCTGTTTTTTACGAGGATAAGCTGAGTCCACACCCAATCACGAGTAGCAGGGTTGTGGAAGGACATCCATGGCTGGACGGAGCGGGATTGTGGTTTGTCAGGGTGAAGCACCAGGGGAATCGCAATTCCTCCTCCGAGGAAGTGGAGGCCGTTGCGCGGATTGTGGAGGGGTTGCTCAAGCCGGAGGTGAAATGGTTTTACGAAAAGGGCCATAAGCGGCCCCTTAAACCAGGAGATATCTTGATCGTGGCACCGTACAACGCTCAAGTGGCAGATTTGTCGGCGAGGCTGCCTAACATGCGGGTTGGGACAGTTGACAAATTCCAGGGGCAGGAAGCTCCAGTGGTGGTCTATTCCCTGACGACTTCATCGCCAGAGGACGCGCCAAGAGGCATGGAGTTTCTGTATAGCTTGAATCGCTTGAATGTCGCAACTTCCAGGGCTATGTCGACCGTGATTTTGGTAGGCAGCCCGTTGCTGTTCGAGTCCGACTGCCGGACTCCCAGGCAGATGCAGCTTGCTAATGCATTTTGTCAGTTCGCCGAGATGTCTAGGGTCATAGACAGGCATAGCATTTGATCGCAAGGCACGGCTTGCCAAGCGCTAAAGGGAGCTATCAGCGATTGAAAGTCTCTGCGCGCCAAGTGGATGGAACAGCACGGTTTCCGTCGTTTTTGCCCCCTTTTTTCGAAGATTCTGCCGGACAATCCCGGTATCGCTGCCAAATCTCAACCTGCTGTCGGTCAGGGCCTGCGGCCCGAAAGTTCAGGAAAGTCCTGTCAGTAACCACTTTGTTTTCAATACCGGATCATGATTTTCGAGGCTGTAGGGTATTCAGCCTAGGCGATCTTGCAGTGTTTATCGCAATATCGCGCCTGCGTCTTTATGCCCTTCACTTTGAGCACCGGGAACTAGGTGATGAGCCAGCGAACTCAAGAACAAGCTGCGTTGGTTGAGCAAGAGTTCCGGCAACCGACAAACTCCACGCGCCATACATCAATGGGCAATTCCCCAGGATCTCGGTGCTTGGAAAATCCAACGTCAAGAGCAGCATTCCGGAAAGGGGCAGGTATGTCTTATAGCGCGGAGCAAATTCAAAGCCACTCAGTCGGTCAGCCGGCAATGGGCGCTGACAATAGAAAGATACAAAAGGCTCTTTCCGTCTTGGAACTCGCTGGCTGCGTTACGCTCAGTTTGTTCTTTGCCGGCATCGTAGCTCCAAGTTTTCTTAGGTCCGGAGTGGCCACCAGCCATGCCTTGACGGCTGGGTCCCTCCACGCACTAACGATCGGTAGAGTCACACTCTGGTTCACGCTACCGAACGTCGCATCGGCCCTACTAGGCGGGTTGTTCGGTGCTCTGATCTCGCTCGCCATCGAATTTCCCGGCGCGCTCGCCAGGGCCAGTCGAATTTTCCTTCTGTGTCGACGGGTCGATTGGATAGGCTTCCTCTCACGCCAGCCAGGCCGCCCAGGGTACGTCGACTAAGGAAAGGTGGCCTGATTTGTTTTCGAATGCCGTGGGGGAATTTTCTCGACATGCTTCAGACCCTCGGCTCTTTTGCGAAAACGGATCGCGTAGCGCTCTGGAGCGCGCGGCCGCGCGTTGAGAAAACGGCGATATGATTGACCGGCGAATTTCCCGAAGGTCTGATTAAGGAATTTTGTACAGAAAATCTTGCGCTCGTCGCAGTCCGAGGAGCAAACTTACTTCGTCTGCTTCCAACGAATACTGATGTGATCTCCGGGCATGAATAGCCTTTCGTATCGCCAAACATTCCCTTCGTGCGACGGAGTAGGAGCGGCATCAACTTCCAGCGTTTCCGGGTACTCAATTGTGATGGTCACGCCTATCGTCGGATAGCCGAAATGCTGAGCGTAGTAAAAAGACAGTGGGTAACTTACTGCGCATTTGCCGTCGAACCTGTAGCTTATCCCCTTGGATGCAGGCTGAATCTCCACAGGATCCGCGAACCCTTGAAGAACCCAAGGTTCATCTTCCTTAGTTTGTAACGTGGGCCGCCATGCATAATTCTTTTCTGAAGACACAAGGGTTACAGAATCAAGACGGGGGTTCTCGGCCTGCTCGAAATCAATTTTGTACTGGAACTCAATTGCTTCTTCGGTGGGATTAACCAGCTCGAAGTCAAACTCCATCTCAATCTGCATGAAATCGGCTTGGGGAACGAGCTTATACCGCCCGTTGAAATTCTTGCGGAACAGCTTCGTATCAAAAACCAGTCTCTTGAGGCGCTCCTTTAACTGTGGTTGCTGGTCGAATCCTAGGAGATATTCAAAAATGTCTCTGGCCGCCTCCTTTAGCAGCCTAGCTTTCAAGAACGGATCTACGAGAAGCATGAGGAGAGCCGCGATAACGGCGGCCTCCCCGATGGAGTACCGGAAATACCCGGGGGGAAATTCCCAAACGAGCCATATCCCGATGGCGCCCAAGACTAGCGAAATGTATTTGACAGGCGTTCGTTCAATAAGCTTTTCCCACCATGTTTCCAATGAAAAAGCACCGGGAGTTTGGGACATAGACTGGACCTTCCGCTGAATTTCCGTTCCCCAACAGAATGAGTTCTAAAGATTCTGCCATCTCTTGCGCTCATCGAAGAAACCATTTTTTGCGGCGGCTGTAAGTCGGCTCGGGAGGTCATGAACCAAGAAGAAGAATTCCGAGCAAAGATCCGGTCGCGGGCAAACGGATACGGAATTTCGAGCTGGGAACTCGCCAGATGCAAATGGGTAGTCCCGGGGAAACAGAATCGTCAAATATTGTAACACTGCCTTACTGGTGCAAACGGTGAGTTTACCTGCGTCGTTCGAAACGAACGGGCTCCGAGACTCTTGCTAATTCACTGTTACTGCGACCGTCGTGGAATCGCTGAGGTTGCCGGACGTTCCTGTAATCGTCAGTGTGTAAATTCCGGCGGGAGTTCCTAGGGGTTTTACCGTGAGCGAAGCCGTCATGCTGGCGCCGCCATAGGAAGCAGAGATCGTGACTGCAGTCGAAGCGCTCACCGCGCTGGTATTCACTGGGAACGTCGCACTTGTGGCTCCGCCAGTGACAGCCACGCTCGACGGGACGGTCACCGACGCGCTGTTGCTCGAGAGGTTCACTGTAGCCCCGCCGCTCGGCGCCGCTCCGCTGAGAGTTACCGTCCCGGTCGTGGAAGAGCCACCGTTTACACTGCTTGGGCTAAGCGTCACAGAAGACAGCATTGGCGACACCGGTCCCATCACAGAGCCGTAGCCGCCGCAAGCGTGGCCGTAGAGTGCGACAACAAGCACCGCGGTTGCTACAGCAAGATTGCGTTTGCGACGCGAAGCGTTGTTGAGGGTCCCAAATACCAAGGCCATCGCCAGCCACGCGATTCCCACCGCCAGCGCTACAGGTAGATCGTTTCGAGGCCCGGAACGCGGAGAAACCAGAGGCCGCGCCACCGACCGCGGCGTCGTCGTTAATGTAACTGTTGCAGTCGCCGTGCTCGACCCGTCTAACGTCACCGTCGGCGGGGTGACCGTGCAAGTGGCTGCCGCTGGGGCGCCGGTACAGCTCCAGGTTATCGTTTGATTGAATCCGTTCGCTGGTGCAGCAGACACCGTGTAATTTGCCGTTCCTCCCGCTGCTATGGCCTGGGTGGCCGGCAGCGCAGAAACGCTGTAGCCCGGTGAACCGCTCGCGCCGGACACAGACTGGAGTGCAGGAACCAGATCGAACCGCCCATTGCCCATGCCCGGGTCGGAGAGCGGTGCGGCATGTGCTATCGCAGCGGCCGCCTCTGGCTGATTCATGGTCGTCTTTAGTCCGCGCAGCAGGGCTCCTCCGCCCGAAACAAATGGCGCGCTGAACGAAGTTCCCCATCCCGCCGCGTACGAGTTGTAGGGATAGGTGCTCACAATGGCTTCCCCCGGGGCCGCCACCCACACGATCGCGTTCCCAAAATTCGAGAACGAGGATCGCGTGCTTTCGGTGGCAGTTGTTGAGCCCACCGATGCGACGCCCACCACGACGCTTTGCAGCGCGGCGGGATAAACCGTCTCTTGCATCCCGTCGTTTCCCGCCGATGACGCACAAATGATGCCCAACCCGCTCGCGTAATTGAGCGCATTCTGCAATTCTGTCGAGGCGGTCTTGAAATCAAAGCTCATGTTGATTACGTTGGCGTTGTACTTCTGCACCGCGTCATAAATCGCGCGCAATATGTCGGAGAGAGCGCCCGTCCCATCCGACTTGAACGCCTTCAGGGGCAACAGTTTGGCTGTGGGGGCCACCAGGTGGATGATGCCCATCACCATCGTCCCGTGGCCGAATGCCGCATATTGCGGATTGCCGTCAAGAACAGCTGCCGTCGACTGATCCAAAACCGCCGCAGTGGACTGATTCACTTGTGCCGGTGCGGGGCAAGTGGCAGAGCTGCATGGGGGAGGTGGGCAGGAACTAAAAGGGCAAGGCGCGACGTCGCTTAATTCTGAACCATTCGGCTGGCCTCGCGTGTAGTCGTAGCCCGGCAAAAGAACACCTTGTAGTGCCGGATGCGTGAGATCCACTCCCGTGTCAATGTCCGCAACAATTCCTGTCCCGGTCACGTTGAAGGTGCTTTGCGCGTTCTGGACCTCTACGATCGTCGCCGCCTCCTGATTCGCATAGCTGTTCCACACCATCGTTGTTGAATTTGCCGGGTAGGGCACAAGCGTCCTGTCCTGCAGCAGCGTGGCGGGAATTGGCGAGGGAACCAGCAGCGGACCAACCAAGCTGATCACCTGATCCACCTCAGCTTCCACGAATCCCGGCAACGGTGAGAGGAGCCCGAGCAAACTCTGAACGGGAAGGGGCGTGCTCACAAGGAAGACTTGGCTCAGCGTGCCGTCGAGCCCCTCGACCACGGTGCAGGTGGTGGGTAGAGCGCAGAGCGCCTGAAGCGCCTGCAGATTCGAGGTGCGCACGATAACTCCGGTGTCCGCCTTTGCCGGCGCGGCCCACATAAGGGCGATGAGTGCACCTGCCCACCCCATTCTGCGTTTCATCACGAGGTCTCCTCCCCATCAAATGTCCGGCGTCCCACCAGGAAGCGGGGGATTGCGTCGAGACTTGGTTTTAAAGGAATCCTGTTCGTTCTCCAGAACACAATTAACCTTTGCCCATCAACGACTTGCGGACGGACGGCATGGGCCCCTTCGGTCCTAGAGGACGTCGCCAGACCCAGGCAGCCTGGCCCCTCAATCCAGTTCTTCCCCGATAATTAGGAGCGGGGATAGGAGCGTAAAAATAGCAGGTGAACACCCCATTCCGGAGGGGGCAATACCAGGTGTTCAAGGTATAAAAAGAAACCGGATTTTCCTGCTTTCCGTCGGACACGGTCGGCGTGTATGGAATGCTGCCAGAGCCAGAGGGCGCTCCACCTCAGTTCATCTACAAACACTAACGGAGCTGCGAATGCGTGGTAATTCGCTGCTCGGCGTTTTTCGATCGGCGAACGATCCAGTGCGCCCGGGGCATGCAGAATGTCCGGATGCAGGCTCGGGATCGCTGTACGGGAGCGGCAGGCACGCCCGTCATATTGGGCGTACCAGTCCTTGCTCGGTCGCGCGCGTGTTGCGCACCAGCAAAAGCACGAGAATCATTCCGACAAACGGAACCACCCCGGCGACCAGCACGACCACATCGAACGAATGCCCTGGCAGGGCTCGGCTGGCGTCAGAAAAATAGCCAATCAGCTCAAACGCGATGATGGTTCCAATCCCCGCCCCTGCTCCGCTCAGTCCGAACACCGAAGCGACCGCACCGCCGGTGAAGAGGTCGGACGGCAGCACGTTCGCAATCGTGGAAAAGGCCGCATAACAAAAAGTCGCCACTCCGAACAACGCCGCAATCGCCGCCAGATTCGCCGTAAAAATCGTGGGGATCAGCAGCATCACCCCGATTCCTCCGAAGACCACCAGCGCTTTCCGCGCTGCGCCGAGCGGCCAGCCGCGTTTGATCAAGTATCCTGAGGCCGCTCCTCCAAAGAAATTGCCCAGGTCCGCCCCAAGGAAGGGAATCCACACGGCGATTAAGCCGGTCTTCAGCGAAATTCCCTTGGCTACCAAGTAGAGTGGAAACCAATCAGTGATAAAAAACCACACGGGATCCGTCAAGGCTTTCGCCACAATCGCTCCCCAAGTCTGCGGCAATTTCAGTAGGGTGCTCCATTGCGAGTCGCGCTCGGCCGAGACCATGAGTCCAGACGTCTCGGCCAGAATCATCTCCCGCTCGGCAGGACGAATGCGGGGATGTTCGGCGGGCACGTAGTACATTCGGCGCCAAACGAACAGCCAAACAAAACCCAGCAATCCCGGAATCACAAACGCGGGTCTCCATCCCCAACGAAAATAGATGGGCAAAATCAGGAACGGTGCAATAGCGCCGCCTATGGACGACCCGCTATCAAATAGAGCCGCGGCCAGACCCCGTTCGCGCTTTGGAAACCATTCGGAAACTGCCTTGGCCGCCCCGGGCCAATTCGCGGACTCGCCGGCCCCCAGGAGAAAGCGAAACGCCGCAAAGCTGTAAAACCCTCTTGCTAGCGACGTGGCCACGGACACGACGGAATACCAAAAGACAGAGAGGCTCAGGCCGCGCCGCGTGCCCACGCGATCCACCAGCCTTCCGCAGACAGCCTGGCCGATTGAATAAGCAATCCGAAAGCTGATCAGCAAATTCGCATAGTCGCTGTTCGTCCAGTGATAGCTCTGCTTGAGGAACGGCGCGAGCAGCGCCAAGGTTTGCCTGTCGATGTAATTGATCACCGTCGAAGCGAACAGCAATCCCCCAATCCACCACCTCAGATGGGGAATCGGCCGGTCTCCGGATGGTGCGGATGGTAACGTCGTAGACATATCGCCTGGCAGTTGGCTGAAATCGACTTGCTTGGCTCCCGAACCCAGTCACCGGTTTTGGAGAACGGGCGTAAAGGATCTGCTTTTCTGAAACTCCCAGAAGGCAGTAAGTCATCCTTCGTCTTGTTCCGCGAAATGACCCTGCTGTAGGGGCGCGCTTCAGCGCGTCCCCAGCCATGCCGCGAATCGGAGGGACAGCACACTACAGCGTCTTCTCCAGGAAGGCCGAACTCAATAATGCGGCCGAATCTCTGTCGAGATAGACGGTGGCATTCGGATGCGTACGCAGGATCGACGCCGGCGCCATCGGGCTAATTTCGCCCTCAAAGCACGATTTCACGGCTCGCGCTTTCCGCGCCTCCGGCACGACCACAAGGATTTGCTTCACGCGCAAAAGTTGACGGATGGACATGGAGATCGCGCGTGCGGGAACGTCTGCCAACTTCGCGAACCATCCTTCGTTCACTTGCTGCTGCCGGCAAGCCGCATCCAGATCGACCACCAGATATGGCTCCTCGGTTTGAAAATCTGCCGGAGGGTCGTTGAACGCCAGGTGCCCATTCTCACCGATCCCTGCAAAAGCGATGTCTACCGGCTTGGAACGCAGCTCCTTCCCGACTTTCTTTGCTACCGCGTGTGGATTCCCCTCGCCATCCAGAAAGTGATATTGCGTGATGCCGGTCTTTCGAATGAGCCGTTCGAGCAAGTACTTGCGAAAACTGGCCGGATGCGTGATGGGCAGCCCAACGTATTCATCGAGGTGAAAAAGCTCGACCCTGCTCCAATCCATGTTCGGCGCAGTGGTCAGAGCTTCCAGGAATTCCATTTGGGAAGTGCCTGTAGCGGCGACGATGCGCGCTAGACCTTGGTCGCGGAGCACAGCGCGGAGACAGTCTGCGGCATGTGCGGCGGCTGCCTGGCTCAATGCATGTTTATTTTCAAGGATCTTAATCTGCAATTTTGGCGGCCTTTTTCTTTTTTTTTCGCCGGAACCTGGACTTTCCGGAAAAACCGCAGCCTACACCAGGAAGGGGCGGATTTCCAAAGGAATCGCTGAAAAAAAACAAAAGGACGGAACCGCTTCGCGCCATTGCGCTATCAGTTCCGTCCTTCGACCTGGAGTGGATCCGGATTCTGCTCCGGCCGAGCTCCGGTCCTCCATTTTCTTGCTGCGGCTCGCTGCTATTCTGCCCCGCTTGAGCTCTTCGCCTGCCGTCTGCCAAATTCAGCCGCGAGCGGTCAGAACGGGGCACCGCGCCTTGGTGACCACACTGTAAGCGATGGTAGCCGGAACATGCCCCGCCAGGCTCCTTCTCGGCTTCGCCCCCATCACAATCAGGTCGGCGTTCGTTTCGCGGGCCATGGTGATAATCTCTTCCACCGCTTCGCCAAACGTCGCGCGGAACACCGGCTTGCACCAATTTTCCGCGCCTTCCGGCACCAACCGCTCTAGGTTTTGCACGTTAAATTCTCTCTGCCTGCGCACGCTCTCCTCCGTAAACGCCGTGGCTTCCTGAATCACGTGCAGCACGGTGAGCCTTGCTCCGTGCTCCTGCGCCAGCGAGAAAGCATACGCCGCCGCTTTCTCCGCGCCATGCCCAAAGTCCGTGGCAAAGAGAATGTTTTTCAGCTCCACTTCGCGTGGCGGCCCATCTTTGACGCGCGGTCCCACGGTCAGCACGGCGCAATCCGCCTGACGGAAAATTTCCTCCGCCACCGAGCCGATCAGCACCTTCTGCACCTTGCCCCGGCCATGCGTCGCCGTCACCACCAAATCGATTTCATGCTTCTCGATCAGCTTCGCGATCACCGCCCAAACATTTCCTTCTTCTAAGAGGACTTCGTGAGGAACGCCCCGGAGCTTTCCCGAAACGAGAATGTCCGCGATCCCCTGCTCCGCTGCCTGGCGAACCTTCTCGTAAGTCGCTTCGGCCAGCGCCGGCTCGGCATACAGGAACGGATCCGGCGCCAGCACATGCGTCAGATAGATCCGCGCGTCATAGCGCCGCGCCAATGCCAGCGCATAGTCCAACGCGCGATCCGATTCGGGCGAAAAATCTGTGGTTGCCAGAATCTTCGTGAGCGCAACTTTCCTGGAAATCTCGTGGATTGTCTTCCGCTCCAGCACCTGTGCCATAAATACCTCCTCGCTTCGATGCCCCTAGGCTTTACGCCCTCCCATCGCTCTCTTCCTCTGTCCATGTGATGAGGGTGCACGCAGCGTTCCACAGTCAAACCTGCGCATCGCATAGCAAACAAAGAACATGCGGAAGGTTTGCTTTGAGCAGGAGCCACGTTGCGCGCATTGGCACAATGACTTGCGCGAGAAAACCAACAAAATCGCGCCAAAAGACAGGGTGACCGTCAGGATTCGGCCAAAACAAGAGGCAGCGGCGGGCACTGGTGGAGGCCCGTTGTACGGGCCATCGCCCCGTCGCATCCGAACCTCGACGCTCCTTAGCGATCCGTGCTCTGCCGCTGCCTGACTCGATCGGCTAGCCGGCAACTGGGGGTTTTGACCGGCTATTCCGTGGGCGTCTTTTTCTGTACCGTATCCTTTCGAGCTATTCACCGCCTGCCCGCCGTCACAGTGAGGACGCCCACAGGTCAGAAGGTTGACAATCGCTCCATTGCCCACCTTCTGAGCAATGTGACAACTTGCATCTGCTGTTCCAAATTCTTACCCGATCCAATAACCTCTATCCTCCATATGAGAAACAACTTACACGCGTCCTTCATCCTGGAGGCGACAGCGTGTTTTTTCAAATGGGGCTTTTCACTCGGAACGGGCGTCTTCTCACCAGTTGGCCGCGAGCCACTCCGTTCGCACGACACAAAGCCGCGCGGCGCAGCGTGCTGCGCCGTACAAAAGAAAAAA
The DNA here is from genome assembly GCA_003223245.1 of Acidobacteriota bacterium. GTDB lineage: Bacteria > Acidobacteriota > Terriglobia > Acidiferrales > UBA7541 > Acidiferrum. The sequence goes on along the minus strand of QHYI01000129.1, from coordinate 105,752 downwards.
CGATTTGCCGATCATAAAGGCCCGTAGTTCTGAGATGATGACGCAAGCGCAACCTCAAGCAGCTAAACAAGAAAGGAACAGGATAATGAATCTCACACCCTTCCTGCTATTTGACGGGAATTGTGCCGAAGCCATGGAGTTTTACCGATCTTGTTTAGGTGGCGAATTGACCACCACGAAAGTCGCTGATACGCCTATGAGGCACCAAATGCCGCCCGAGCAGCATCACAAAGTGGCTCACGCCCGCCTGAAAAGTGGTGTCATTGAGTTTTCGGCCACAGACTGGCTCCATCCCACGCGAAGGCCGAAACAGGGTAACACCGTCGCGATGTATATTAACGGGGGCGAGTACAAAGAGCTGAGAGCCGTCTTCGACAGACTCGCAGCGGGAGCGGACAAAGAGCTGCTTGACGATTTGCGAGATATGCCGTTTGGAAGCTACGGGCATCTTGCCGATAAATATGGCGTTCATTGGTTCTTCCAGGGCGAGAAAAAGGAATCGTAATCAGGGCCACGAACATGGTGGAACGCAAAGGGCGGGGCTGTCGGGCCGACGCAGCCTATTATAATGCAAGGACTCCGGCGCCAGAATCAACGTGTGGCCCGTGGAAGTCGCAACCGTTCATCCGGGCACGATAGGAATCGCCAAGAATTGGTTCTCAAACTCGCTCGGCCGATGCGGCGTGGCTGCCGCAGGGGACAACCTGGTCTTTTGCTGCGCCAAAAGGACGGTCGTGACTCCCGGACAAAGTGCAATGGGCAGTCTGATCGCGCTCACACCTCAAGGCAGGACGAACGACTGCATTTCGTTAGCTTCTTTCACGAGCGAGTGGTGGAAGGCTGCTGTTCTTGTTCTCCGTGGGCCAAGCCAAACTTTTTCATCTTGTAGCGCAGGGCGTCGCGGCTGATGTCCAACAACTTCGCCGCTTTGATTTGGTTCCCGTGCGATTGCTGCAGCGCGAGTTCGACCAAGGCATGCTCGATGTCTTCCAGCGAGGTTCCACCGTCCGGGATGGAAAGAGGCGGCAAGCGCCGCTTCGATCCGCCCTCCACGGAATCTATCGTTCCAGTTCCCGACGAACTCGCTTCCATCGCCGTCGGCGCGCTCCCAGCCGTTCCGCTGCGCCCGCTGGCCACGGCAAACGGCAAATCGTCCGGCTTCAGCAGCGTGCCATCCTCGAGAAGCATCGCGCGCTCCAGCGCATTCTTCAGCTCGCGCACATTTCCCGGCCAGCTGTAATTCAACAGCAGCCGCCGCGTCTCCTCGTTCAGCCCTTGCACATTCTTGCGAAACTTCCGGTTGTAATGCTCCACGAAGAAATCGACGAGCGCAGGCAGGTCTTCTTTTCGCTCGCGCAAAGGCGGAAGAAAAATCGAAATAATGGCCAGCCGGTAATACAAATCCTGACGAAAATGGCCTTCACGCACGGCGCGCTCGAGATCGCGGTTGGATGCGGCGATCACGCGAACATCCACTTGAATATCGCGCACGCCGCCGACGCGCCGGAGGACCTGGTCCTCCAAAACGCGCAAAAGCTTTGCTTGAAGCAGCGGGGAGAGTTCGCCAATTTCATCCAGAAACAGCGTTCCACCGTCAGCCACTTCGAACAGGCCTTTCTTCATCGCCTTAGCGTCGGTGAACGCGCCGCGCTCATGGCCAAACAGCTCCGCCTCCATCAGCGTTTCCGGAATCGCGGAGCAATTGATGGCCACAAACGGCTTGTCTTTGCGCGCGCTTTGATAATGAATCGCCTTGGCCACCAGGTCCTTGCCGGTTCCGCTTTCGCCCTGGATCAAAATTGTGCTAGCTTCGCTGGCCGCGACTTTTTGGACGAACTTCATCAGCTCGGTCATTTTTCGCGACACGCCAATCACGTCGTGATAGCCGGTGCGCCGGCGCACTTCTCCGCGCAGGGATTCCACTTCCGCGCGCAGCGCGCCCGCTTCCAGGGCGTTTTGCAGCGTTACGCCAAGCTCTTCGTAATTGATGGGCTTGCTGACGAAGTCGTACGCGCCCAGACGCAGCGCCGCCTTCACGTCTTCCAGTTGTGGATCGGCGGTCATCATGATCACGCTGCGTGTGTCGCCGTTGTGCTTCAGTTTTTCCAGAACCTCGATGCCGCTCTGGCCGGGGAGGTGGACATCCAGCAAAATCGCGTCGGGCGACTCGTTCTGCATCATACGCAGCGCTTCCTCTCCGTCGACGGCTTCCACGCTCTGGTAGCCGTATTCTGCGCATTTCTTCGCGAGCGCCCAGCGCACCAGCTTTTCGTCGTCCACGATCAAGACTTTCTTTTGCGCCATGATTCCTACTTTATCACTCCCGCCAACAGCCTGCGCGGAAACTGTTCTGCTCCCGCGCCGTTTGTATCTTGCAGTTGGTCCTTAGCTTTTTCCTTCGTCCCTCCACTGCCGACTTTTGACCTCTTCCGCCGCCCGCGCCATTGGCAGCCACACCTCAAACTGCGCGCCTTGCCCCGGCTCGCTGGTCACTTCGATTTTTCCCTTGTGTGACTCCACGATGCCTCTCGCCAACGGAAGCCCCAATCCGGTTCCTTCTTTCCGTGTCGTGAAAAAGGGCTTGAAAATTTTTGACAGAGACTCTCGCGCAATCCCCTTCCCGGTATCCCGGATTCGTATCACTGCGAATTCGCCTTCCTGCTGCAAAGCGAGATCAATCTTTCCCTGTTTCTGGATCGCCTGTATGCCGTTGAGGAGCAAATTCAATACGACTTGCTGAATTTGAACCGGATCGTGCAAGATTCTCGGCAACTTCTTCTCCGCCGTCAGGTTAATCTCGATGGGCTTGGTGCGCACTTGCTGGCGCGCCAGAAACACGGCTTGTTCGACGGTGGCATTGAGATCCGCGGGATGAAACTCCGGCGGGCGCGGCCGCGCATACGCCAGCAGATCGTTTAAAATCGCTTGAATGTGTTGAATCTCGCTTTGGACTTCGGGCAGAACCGCACGACTGGAGCTTTCCTTGGGCAGCTCCCGCCCCATTACTTCGACGACTCCGGCAATTCCGGCGAGGGGATTGCGAATTTCGTGGGCCAGCCCGGCCGCGAGCTCTCCGATCGTGGCTAAGTGCTCCGCGCGGGCCATTTCGAATTGATGCAACCGCTCGATTTCGGCGCGATTCTCCGCGAGTTGCTGAATCATTTCATTGAACTGGCGGCCCAGTTGCCCGACGTCATCGTTGCGTTTCGAGAATTCGACTCTCGCATTCAGATCGCCTTCACGCACTCGCCGGATAATTTTCTTTAATTCATTCAACGGCCGCTCGATCAACACAAATAAGACCGACAAAGTTACGAAACAAATCGCTACGGCACCGGCAGCCGCAATGATGACGATCCAGTGCCCACTAGGAATATCGAGCGCGACCACGATGGCCTGAAACGCGATCAAGCCCAGCAGCAACACTCCGATCAGCGGGGTGATGGCCTTCCATTGCCAGCGCAACAACCTGCCTTTGTGGACCGGTTGGGTTCCTTGCACGACGGTATCCTAGTCCAGTTTCGCCGCTGCCCAAAGAGGCTTTGCCTAGAGGGGCGCGAACACCGACTTGCAGCTTAGGCGGCGCTATACAGGTGAGCGAACAGCGTTGGGTTGGGGATGGATGGACGACGACGTTAAGGGGCGCTTCGCTAGTTTCAACTCTGCTTTAGTAGGAGCCGCAAATGCTTAACGGCGCGCTGGGCGTCTTCGCGGAAGTGGGACCCCTCCAGCCGGAAAGACCGCGCCCCTTCGCGGAGCCAACCACCGAGGGGATGAAGCAAGACCCACCGGCCAGCCGAAGCAAGTCCGGCGGACTTGGTGACCATGGGCGCCAGCCACAGAACCACTGCTTGAAACACCGGCAGGGTGCGCTGCGCCTGCCTCACGGTCCGCGTGGCAAGGTACACGACCGCCCTTGCGTAGAGCATCCACACCACAACGACTAAGCCCGCCAGCAGCCACAGAACCAGGAACACTATGGCAAACAGAAGAAAGGCAAAAAACAGTTCTTGGAAATAGAAAGATCGCGAAGCGAGGACGGTGACCAGGAGCCCGCACGCCGCTACCAGCGCAGGTCTCTTAGCCTGTGGCGACATTGTCCATTGTCCCTCCGCCACTCCGTATTCTTTAGATGCACTGAGCGTGCTTGCGGTGGCGTGCCCGGCGTTTCACTCCGAATTTTCAAGAATCTACCTTAGAAACCAACGCAGTAGCCGCTTGCCATCGAGCACCAAGGCCTCATTATTCTGTTCGCTGCTGACGCTCATCCTTTAGAATCGTCCCTGATTTGGAGTGTGGTAGCCGGTCTGCGGCTGGCAATGAAGAATTTGGCGACAATCCGATGATCAGGCTAGTTCGAAAGTTGGCGTTAGCGGGACTTTTTTCCCTAAGCCTCGTTGCTCTCGCCATGCTCTTCGCTTTTGGGCCGGAAAGCGGGGTTTCCCCAGTTCCTGTCGGAACCGAGAAAAATTACCTGGGTTTCGACCGCAACATTTATCCCGGCGACGAGGCCTTGCCCATCTTCCGCAAAACGTTTGCCTTCTCGAGCTACTGGCTTACTCCACCGCCGGGCGAAAAAACCAACACCTGGAGCAGAAAGCGCGGACTTCTTCGCTCACTCGGTTTCGGTTTTTTGCTGCTCTGTCGCGGCCCCGACAGCAGTGAACTCAAGACGGAGGCTTCCGCTAAAGCAAGGGGCGCCCACGAGGGACAAGATGCCGCAGGCTCAGCGAAAGCAGAGGGCTTCTCCGCAGGGACAATCATTTTCTTAGATATTGAAGAAGGCGGGAGACTGCCGGATATGTACCATGCCTATCTCGCGGCGTGGACCGAGGCGCTCAGTCATGCGGGATATAGAGCCGGGGTCTATTGTTCAGGCATGCCGGTCAGGGAAGAGCCCGGCGTCAGCATTACCACGGCGGACGATATTCGGAATCATGCTGCAACACGCGGCATCTCCGTCTGGGCCTATAATGACGCCTGTCCCCCTTCTCCCGGATGCACTTTTCCCCACGAACCGCCGCCTCCCGCAAGAAGCAGATTTCCTTACGCCGCGGTCTGGCAATTCGCTCAGTCTCCCCGGCGCAAAGAATTTACCGCTCGTTGCGCGCGGACCTATTCTCGCGACGGAAATTGTTATGCGCCCGGGGACACGGCTCACTCTTGGTTTCTGGACGTAGACTCCGCCACTTCGCCTGATCCGTCGGGAGGAGCAAAATGAACTTCGCGCGCCGGAGTTGGCTCTGACGAAACAAGAAAGGGGACATGCTGAAGCGCACCCTTACACCGACGAAGAGAAGGGCCACTTGCGCGGCCCTCATTCGTAAGGCAAATTGTGCCGGGCCCGACTTAGGTAAAAGCGGCAGCCAGGCTGCTGCACTCCGGGAAGTGCCTTTGTTTAGATTTGGCCTAACCCACCATCGACGTTGATTTCTTCGCCGGTGATATACGACGCGTCCTGCGAGGCCAGGAAGGCGACCACGCCCGCGACTTCCTCCGGCTGTCCAAAGCGTTTCATCGGCACCTTTCCAACAATGCCCTTGGCAAATTCATCCAACGATTCCTTGGGGAGACCGGTTCGCCCGAAGATGGGCGTCGCGATCGGCCCTGGCGCCACGGCGTTCACGCGGATCCCTCGCCCGACGAGTTCCGCCGCAGCGGTTCTGGCCAGCGAACGCAAAGCCGCTTTCGTTGCGGCATACGCGCTTGCCCCCGCAGTGCCCTTTTGGTCGGCAACGCTGGTATTCAGAATGATCGATGCGCCGTCGTTCAGGAACGGAATTGCTTTCTGCACGGTGAAATATGCGCCTTTGATGTTAGTGTCGAACTGCTCGTCGAAAAGGGTTTCGGGCGTCTCCGCAAGTGGAGCGAATTTTGCGATTCCCGCGTTCACGAACAAAACATCAATTTTCCCAAGCTTCTTGGAAACTTCGGAATACAGCTTGTCCACTCCGGAGGTCTCGGACACGTCGGCCTGAACCGCCACGACGCCGTTGCTAATGGTCTTCACGGCTTCGTCGAGGGTTTTCTTGTTGCGCCCCGAAATAGCGACGCGCGCGCCCTCTTCTTGCAGGCGTTTTGCCGTAGCCAGCCCGATGCCGCTGTTGCCGCCGGTCACTACCGCGACTTTCCCTTCGAGTCTTTTGCTGCTGCTCATGTTTGGTCTCCCTTGTTGTATGGGGTTTGCTCGAAAGCCCTCTATCCGGCGAACGCATCCGCGCGGCCTTCGGGATTTCGATATTTAGATGACTGTCGAAGTCTGCGGTTACAGCATTCTTGGCCCATGGGAAGCCCGGGGCATAATTCTCTGGCGGCAGAGGCCGTAATTCGCTAGACTTCGGCCAATCCCCTGAATGTGGCGCTCATGAACCGCGCGCAAATCGAGAAGATCTCCAAGGCGCTGGCCGACGAAACGCGGCTACGCATCTTCGAGGCTATCTCGCGCTCCGGGCAGATGAACTGCGGGGAGATTGTTTCGATGCGCGGAGTCACGCCGGCGACGGTCTCCCATCATCTGAAAATTCTGAGCGAAGCGCGGCTGATTTCCTGCCGCCGCGAAGGGCAGTTTGTTTACAGTGAAGCGCTGCCAGAGACGGTCGAGGAATTTACCCGGGCGCTCGGGCAAATCGCGAAGCGGAAAAAAACGCGGAGCCGTTGATGCGGGTGGGCAGGCCTCGTTTTACCTCTCCGGGATCGCGGCCTTCCTTTCCGTTCGAACGGCCCTAGCGCTTTCTCCTTTTCTTTGCTGCGGCCATCTCGTTTTCGCTAGTGGGGTGTCGCATAAATAGCTTGACTTATAACGGCCGCGTTCTTATGCTGTCTACCAGTGAGAGTCGCAGAAGCCATCCGCTTGTCCCCCGAGGAACGAGCGGTGCTGGACAAATGGGCCGCGGGACGACGCGTCCCGCTTCGATTGGTTCAGCGCGCCCAGATTATTTGCAAAGCTGCCCAGGGGCTGTTGAGCAAAGATATTGCACGTACCTTGCACATCTCGCGACCTACTGTGCAACTCTGGCGTCAACGCTTTCTGGCGCTTCGGCTGCCGGTGCTCGAAAAGGATGCGCCTCGTCCGGGGCGTATTCCCCGGATTTCTCACCGCAAGGTCCAAGCCGCGATCCACGCCACCCTGCACACGACGCCGCCCGACGCCACCCACTGGAGCGCGCGAAGTATGGCCCAGGCTCAGGGGCTGAGCAAAGACACCATTCACCGAATCTGGAAGCAGCACCATCTGAAACCGCACTTACTCGAGACCTTCAAGCTCAGCCGCGACAAGCGTTTCGTCGAGAAACTCCACGACGTGGTGGGACTGTATCTGAATCCGCCCGACAAAGCCTTGGTGCTCTGCGTCGACGAGAAAAGTCAAATTCAGGCCCTCGACCGCACTCAACCGCTCTTGCCTCTCAGGCCGGGAGTTCCGGCCCGGCAAACGCACGACTACAAACGCAATGGCACGACGAACTTGTTCGCTGCGCTGAACATGCTGGATGGGACGGTCATTGGCGATTGCATGCCGCGGCATCGCCATCAAGAATTTATCCGTTTCCTGCAGCTGATCAGCGTCAAGACACCACTCGAGCTGGACTTGCATCTGATCGTCGACAACTACGGGACGCACAAACATCCTCGCGTGCAATCTTGGCTGAAACGCCATCCCCGCTTCCACTTGCATTTCATTCCCACTTCCAGCTCTTGGCTGAACATGGTGGAGCGCTGGTTCCGCGAGATTACCGACAAGCGCATCCGTCGAGGCTCCTTCCAGAACGTCCCGGATTTGATCGCCGCTATCAACCACTACATCCAAACCCACAATCAGAATCCCAAGGTTTTCGTCTGGAGCGCATCTGTAGAACGAATTATGGCCAAAATCGCCAAATGTAAAGAAGCGTTGGAGACGCTACACTAGGGAATTTGTACACTGCTGTTCCTTTTTGTACATGCATCTCCTTTCTTTCTAACCCCTTATCATGACCCAGCATCTAAACCACGGTATAATGAATCGTTGACCTTTTTATCGCATCGCACCCATTAAGATAATTCGTGAGGGATTCTGGGGAAACGCGGTTAAGGTGTCAGTAGAGGGGTGCAAGCTTCCCAGAGCCAGCCCTACCAAGAAGAAAGGTAGAAAGGGGTACTAGTGCATGGTGAAACAATACTTGCTGGCGAGCGACTTCGACCAGACACTCAGCTTCAACGACTCTGGAGTCGTTCTGAGCGAGCTCATCGGTTTTCACGGGTTTCACGACAAGGTCAAAGGCTTGGCGGAAATGAACCTCGTCCAACAGGGCGCGGAGCTAAGCTATCTCATTCTGCATGACCCGGATTTTCGGCGTGTCCGGGGCGAGCATCTGATCGAGACTGGCAAGCGCATTCGCCTGAAGCACAATGTGGCCTTGTTTGCTCGCGCGCTCGACACGCTCGGCGAAGGCTACAAATTCCATTTCCACGTAATCTCCGCGGCACCGCAGGAGATTATTCAATCGGCGCTCGAAGGCATCGTTCCGCCGGATCATATTCTCGGCACGCGCTTCCGCTACAACGAAGCGGGAGAAGTCGCCTCCATCATTCGCGCTTCCGCAGGCTGGGGCAAAATCACCGTGCTTGAGGAACTGCGCGCGAGCCTCGGCATCAGCCACGACCAGATTATTTACATGGGCGACGGCAGCTCGGATTTGCCGGTGATGATGCATATCAACCAGTACGACGGATTGACCATCGCGGTCAGCGAGGCCAAGTTCATTACACGCGTGGCCAAGCGCACGGTGCTCAGCGACAACGCCATGAGCGTGCTCGTTCCGGTGATGGAGAAAGTCATGAATTGGGACTCTGCAAAGATCCGAAAGTTCTTTGCGGCGCATGGACTCACTCTGCTCGAATGGGACAAAGTGCGCACGGACATGCTGACGATCCAGGAATCCGCGAAGCCGATGGCCGCCACGCCCGCCTCCTCCAGCAACGCTTAACACTCCCCAGGCGGCACTCACTTTGTCTGAATAGCAAAGGGGCGGACTTCGGTCCGCCCCTTTCATCATCGTGCTATGGAAACCGACGAGCACTCCCTTCTGAGCGATGGAAATAATGTGAAGCGCGAAAAGGGCGGGCTTCGGTTCTCTGTTCTTTTTTTTCATGCATTCGTGCGAAAAAACGAATGATTCCCCGGCCCTTCCTAAATCTCGCGGCAAAGGAGATAATTCTTTGTTTCCCATCTCACGAAGAAGCGAGCTATCCACTCATGGCAAACGTCAAGAGCAAGAAAGGGGTCATCGGCATCCTCACTGGGGGCGGCGACGTTCCCGGCCTCAATCCCGCGATCCGCGCCGTCACCTTCCGCGCGCTCCGCGAAGGTTACGATGTTATTGGAATTCGCCGCGGCTGGGGAGGCCTCGTGGAAATGGTTCGCGACAAGAATTACGACAATTCCGACAATTTCCAGTTCCTGAACGAGGAAATCGTCAACCGCGCGGGACGCACCGGGGGCACTTTTCTGCATTCCTCGCGCACCAACCCGAGCCGCGTCAGCAAATCCGGCGTCCCGGAACACATGCGAAGCACCTATACCACCGACAAGAACGATCTCACCCACGAAGTACTGAAAAACCTGGAGTGGTTAGGCATCGAATACCTGATTCCCATTGGTGGCGACGACACGCTCAGTTATGCCGTGCGTCTTTACCAGGAAGGCTTCAAAGTCGTGGGTATTCCCAAGACCATGGACAACGACGTTCCTGGCACGGATTACTGCATCGGCTTCAGCACCTGCATCACGCGCACGATTCAGCTCGCCAACGATCTGCGCACGTCGGCAGGCTCGCACGAACGCTTCATGGTGCTCGAAGTTTTCGGCCGCTATGCGGGCTTCACGGCCATGCTGCCTACCATGGCCGGGGCCGCGAACCGCTGCGTCATCCCGGAACACAAATTTGATATCGAGCAGCTCTGTGAATTGCTGAGCGCGGATCGCACACACAATCCCAGTCATTACGCCACCGTTTTGGTTTCTGAAGGCGCCATGTTCCAGGGCGGCGAAATGGTCTTCCAAAAAGAAGCCGCGGACGCGTTTGGCCATAAAAAGCTGGGGGGCATCGGCGATCTGGTCTCCGAAGAACTCACGGAGCTTTCTCCGAAATATAACCAGGGCAAGAAGATCGAGGTGATCAACCAAAAACTGGGCTACTTGGTGCGCTGTGGCGAGCCCGACGCCATTGACTCCATTGTTCCCATGGCTTTCGGCAACCTCGCTCTGGATCTCATCCTGAACAAGATCCAGGGCCGCCTGGTCGTTCTGAAAAGCGGCCGCTACGACAACATGCCCATTGACACGGTCACGGCCTCGAAAAAAGTGGTCAACGTCAAGGAGCACTACAACACCGAGCGCCTTCGCCCGCATTACGCCAGCTTTGAGATGAAGCCGCTTTTCATTATGACCAGCGAACAGGCTTAATTCCTCATTGAGACTGACCGCTTCTTACCCTGCCCCCTAAGCGAACTGCTGGCGACGAGCTATTCTCTTGCCATCGATAATCGAATGGATATGATGATTCCCGCACTCGCTTCCTGAAATTTTCGAGGGGCTTTATTCACGGACTAGGGATTGACGTCGGCACTGGCGGCACGCGCGCGATCATCATCGATCAAAGCGGCCGCGTGGTCTCTTCCGCCACGGAAGATCATCAGCCGTTTGCCTCGCCACAAATTGGTTGGGCCGAACAGCAACCCGAGGATTGGTGGCGCGCCGCTTCCCTCGCCGTGCGCAAAGCTCTTTCTAGCTTGCATCTCTCCGCCAAAGACATCGCTTGCGTGGGCTTCTCCGGCCAAATGCACGCTCACGAAGGCCCTCGGCTTGCAGCGGCTGATTCAGCTCACTTGCAATCCCGCGCTCCCCAACTTCACGCTGACAAAAGTGCTCTGGGTTCGCGAAAACGAACCTGAAAACTGGAGCCGCGTTCGCCACCTTCTGCTTCCCAAAGACTATGTCCGCTTCCGCCTGACCGGCGAGCGAGCCACGGACATGGCCGACGCCTCCGGTACTTTGCTCCTCGACGTGACTCGTCGTCGCTGGTCCGCCGAAATGCTCGACGCCGCGGCACTCGAGGAAAATCTGCTCCCTGCGGTTTATGAATCACCCGAGGTTTGCGCCAAAGTTTCCGCTGAGGGCGCTGCGACTTGCGGCCTCGCCGTTGGCACTCCTGTTGTTGCAGGTGCCGGCGATCAAGCCGCTGGCGCGGTGGGCATGGGCATCGTTTCTCCCGGCACGGTCAGCGCCACCATTGGCACTTCGGGGGTCGTCTTTGCCACCACCGATCGCCCTGCGCTCGATTCTCGTGGACGCGTGCACACCTTCTGTCACGCGATTCCCGGCCGCTGGCACGTTATGGGCGTCACGCAAGCCGCCGGTCTTTCTCTACGCTGGTTCCGCGACACGTTCACGATCAATCCCTCGGGCACGCCGGAATCGTACGATCGCCTCACCGCCGAAGCTGCCAAAATTCCCCCCGGTTCCGACGGCCTTCTCTGGACTCCCTATCTCATGGGCGAGCGCACCCCCCATCTCGACGGCAGCGCGCGCGGCGCGCTCGTGGGCATCACCGCTTCGCACACGCGCGGCCACATTGTACGCGCCATTCTGGAAGGCGTTGCCTTCAGCTTGCGCGACACCTTTACGCTCTTCAACGAAATGAACGTTCCCGTCCAAAGCATCCGTCTCGGTGGTGGCGGCGCGCGCGCGCCGCTTTGGCGACAGATTCAGGCCGATGTTTACGGCCATTCTGTGGAAATCGTCGAGGCGGAAGAAGGTGCCGCCTATGGCGCGGCACTTCTTGCCGCGGTTGGAGCAGGCATCTGGCACTCCGTAGACGCGGCCTGCGCAGCTGCAGTTCGCGTCGCCGCGCGCATCGATCCGCACCCTGCCGCGGTGGCTACTCTCAGAGGTAGCTACGACGCTTTCCGCCGCGTCTACCCCGCCACACGGCAGATTCTTAACCCTACGTAGCACCGCATGGGGGTCTTTTGTTCGGAGGATTTTTCTCGCCGCTCGGCAGTGCCGAGGCAACCGTGGCGTCGTCTCTTCATCTGCATGAAGATGTGCCGGTTCTCCGCCCTGGCTCATCAAATTGCTGGTAAGCTGTGGCTTTGAGGATTTGCATGATGGCTTTTCGCTTTTTGGTTTTTTTGCCTTTTGTTGCTTTCTCCCTAGCCGCCCGTCCGGCTCCTCAGCAAGCACCGCCCGAACCGGACACTCCTCAGGCTCAATCTACAACTGCCGCGCCCGCGGGAAACATGACGGTGTATGTCAGCGACTTCGATCTGGACGTCGTTCGGCGCAAGCCCGCTCCTAAGCCTGCGCCATCCCGCACTTCCCCACCCGCAAAAACGAAGACAGGAGGCGCCGCACGCTCTCCCTCCGGTGTGCCCCGAATGGGCGCCTGGTCCTCGGCCTCGGCTTCAACTCCTGAGTCGTCCGCACCTCAGACTTCCGATTCTTCGGACGATTCCATGGAAGAAACGCCGGACAAGCAGGCCCACGCCCTGGTGAACGCTGTTTCCGAGCACATAATCCGCGCGCTCAAGGAGGCCGGATACGATGTTCGCCGTTTGGCTGCAGGCGCGCCACCTCCTCAGCAGGGGGTGCGAATCCTCGGCGTTTTCGCTGAGGCCGATGAGCAAAATCGCGCGCGTCGCCTTCTTGTGGGAGGCGAACCGACCGGTTCAAACATCATTCTCTATGTTGGTGTGAACAACCTCAAAAGCCCTGAGCAGCCGCTCTACGCGCTGGCCAATCCTCCGGCCCCTGACCCTCGTCACGGCCCAGTCATCACCGTGAGTTCCTACGCTCCTGCCGAGCGCTTTGAACTGTCCCGCGATCCCTCGGGTGACGAACTCAAGAAAGTCGCAACGAAAATCGCGGCCGACCTCACCACCCTGGTCAACGCCAACCGCCTGTCCCTCGCGCCGTAAGCGCCGATCAAAAAACACACCAAAACTGTATACTCATCTCCGCCTGCCTACGCCGGGCTATTTTCGTACGCTAGGTTTTCATGGCCCGGCAAAAGGGCTTTGCCCCGGGGCACAGGCGGGGCGCAACCAAGGTTTGATGGCTAGAATTCGATGACGGAAAACCCTGCGGCGCTTGCCGCCTTTGCCAGCCGTTGATCGGCGCAAAGGACCGTCCTGTTTGACGGACGCTCCGCGCACCACACCGGGGAAGCCGCAAGTTGTAAGCTATCCGCCCTCAGGGAATATTTATCCAATGACTGCACCGCCAAATCGCGAACCCGCTCGTCAGGAAGAATCTCGCGCCAAGCGCTGCTCATCTGCCACAGGCGTCGCAGGGCATTAGCCTGGTCGAGACCGGAAATCTCCTTGACACGACGGAGGCGGTTGATAGCGCTATAAACTTCAACAAGACTTCCCCACCACACCGCCTGCCTAGACTTCCGTTGGCAGGAACGAGCTTGAGCAGTCCGCGTCTCGTGAATGCAAAGAGGAACTAAGGCACTGGCATCCCAGAATCCAGCGCCTTCGTTCACCATCCTTTCTTCCCTGTCAGCAAGAAGCGACCCCATGAGCCGGTCGAATCGATCTTGCGAACCTACGGTCTTCTTGCGCTAATCCGAGCTAAGCGCAGGCTCGAAAGCCGGCATTTGCCGCCGCGCGATATCCGAAGTTATCGTTCGCGAACCCATATACAGCACTCCCGCCAAAACCACAGAAAAAATGGGAATAATCAGCATGGCCCGCTGCAGACCAATTGCGCGAAACGATTCGGTCACCACCGTCGAACCTGCCAGCACCGCCGCGCGATGCGCCAGCAGGTCGCTTAGGCGGCCGGTCAAGAGCGGGCCGAACGACGCGCCACACAAGTACATCGCCATAAAATAAATCGCCATGGTGATGCCGCGCTGATTCGGCGCCACAATGTCTTGAATCGCGGAGTACACCAGGCCGTAGTAGCTCGTCAGAACCGCGTACGTCAGCAAGAAAAGAGCAATTCCCTTGAGCAGCGATCCGGCAGGCTGCAGAATTCCCAAATACGACAGCGGCGCTGCAATTAGCGCCGCGATTGCAGCGCACAGCATGCGTCCGTCTTTGCGCCGCCGAACGATAAAATCGCCCACGTACCCCGCGGCCAAACCTCCAGCCAGCCCTCCAAGCAAAAAAACCACTCCCGTCGCGATGCCCGACGAGGCCAGCGAAAGGCCATGAACCCGGCTCAAAAACGCAGGAAGGAAAGTCGCGATCGCGTACATATTGAAGTTGAGAAAAACTCCGGAAGCGATGATCCACCACATCGTCGGAAGGCGAAGCAAGTTCCACACCGATGTGCGCGCCACCGCACTTTGATTCGTTTCACTCGCGCCGCGCCGCGGTTCCGTGAGCATCAGCAATCCGGGAACCAGCACGAGCGCCGGCGCTGCCGCCAAGACCATCGCTGCTCGCCACCCGTGCGCTTGTGCCAGCGGACCGCTGCAGAAGTACGCCAGCGCGCCGCCAAAGGGCACGCCCAGCATGAAAAGCGCCAGCACGCGGGACCTCTTCTCCGCTGGAAAAAGATCTCCCAGCCAGCTCGTCGCCGACGGAGCGCACGTTGCTTCTCCGAGCCCCACGCCCACGCGCGAAATCAGAAGTACCGTGTAGTTCGTTGCAATCGCCGCGCACGCCGTGAGCGACGCCCACACGACCAATCCCCAGGCCAGCAGCTTCTTGCGGCTTCCGGAATCCGCGATGCGTCCCAGCGGCACGCCCATAATCGCGTACAGCCAGATGAACGCGCTTCCAAGCAGGCCAATCTGCATGTCGCTCAGGTGGAATTCCTTGCGCATGGGCTCGACCAGCGCTCCGGGGACGTGCCGGTCGTAAAAATTCAGAATGTTGATGGCAAATAAAACGAGGACTGCGAAAAGGACGCCGTTCTTCTTGGTTTGCTGCATCAAGGTCCAAAAATGCTACCACAGGAGGCGCGCTGCTCGCCCACAACCGCGGCACGCCCGGCTAATGAGGTGCGTCACAGAAAGGACGTTGCCATCCGGATCCTTGAACCACGCTGCTTTGTCGCCGCTCGGCGAAGTCCAGATTCCGAGATCCCGGTCTTGTGCGAACGGATAGTTTTCCAGGTTCACGCCGCGCTCGCGGAGCCACTTAGCTGTCGCCTGAATGTCGTCCACTTCCCAGCCAAGAATCGCGCCTTCGAACGGCGTAAAGTTCGGTATCTTTGTCATCCATGGCCGCCTACCGACCAGTAAACCGGCCGATTCAAAAATGAAACGAAAGCAAGTCCCTTCACGGAGTAGAATGCTGCGCGTTTGAAGGGGGGGCGCGTAATGGCTCCGGCGAAAAACCATTCCCTTCGCGTTGGCGTCGATCTCGGCGGCACAAAAATCGAATTTGTCGCCCTCGAGCGCGACGGCGCCGAATTGCACAGGCATCGCATCGCCACGCCGCGATTCGATTATGATGGGACCGTGCGCGCTATCGCCGACGGCGTCAAAGGAATGGAGAAAACACTCGGCCGCACCGTCACCGTGGGCGTCGGAATTCCAGGAACTGTCTCCACGCGAAGCGGCCTGGTGAAAAACGCCAACTCGACTTGGCTGAACGGCAAGCCTTTCCACAAAGATTTGAGCCGCGCTCTCGCCCGCGAAGTTCGTTGCGCCAACGATGCGAACTGCTTGGCAGTTTCCGAGGCTACGGACGGTGCGGGAGTGGGCACACATGTTGTGTTTGCAGTGATTCTCGGAACGGGCTGCGGCGGCGGAATCGCCGTCGATGGCCGTGTGCACAGCGGTTCGAACGGCGTCGCCGGAGAGTGGGGCCACAACACGCTGCCCTGGATGCGCGCTGACGAATTTCCCGGGCCTCCCTGCTACTGTGGTAAAAACGGCTGTATCGAAACCTGGATCTCTGGCACTGGCTTGGAGAAGGATTACGAGCGCGCCACGAAACTTTCCCTCCGTGGGCCGGAGATTCTCGCTCGCGGCGAAGCGGGCGAGCCCGCCGCGCTTGCGGTGTTGGATCGTTTCGAGGACCGCCTCGCTCGCGGGCTCGCTGGCGTCATCAATTTGCTCGACCCGGACGTGATCGTGATGGGTGGCGGCGCTTCGCAAATTCCCCGCATCTACAAATATGTTCCCGCGCGCCTGAAAGATTACGTCTTTGGAAAAGAAGCAGACACTCCCCTAGTTCCCGCGAAGCACGGGGACTCGAGCGGTGTGCGCGGCGCGGCGTGGCTCTGGCCGCTCGAATAGAATTTTCAGGCAGCACAACCGTTATGTTTAACTGGGATCGGAACGCCTGAGTTCAAGACTGGATTTGATTGACAAAACCGGGAGGATTTCGCAATGGCGGAAATGCCGCCGGCAGCAAGTCCAGGAATAGTGCGCAATGTTTCAGATACCGCGCGCTGGGCGGCCTATTTTCGCGCCGAAGAGACCAAGCGGCCCGATGCCATCTTCCGCGACCCCTTCGCGCAGCGTCTTTGCGGCCAACACGGCGTCGACATCGCGAACACGCTTCCCGACGGTAACAAGCATGCTTGGGCCTGGGTCACGCGCACTTACCTCTTCGACCATTTCATCACCCACGAGCTGCAGCAAGGCACGGATCTGGTGTTGAATCTCGCCGCCGGATTGGATGCGCGCCCCTACCGCATGAACCTCCCCGCGTCACTGCAATGGATTGAAATCGATCTACCGGAAATCCTCTCCTACAAAGAAGGGATTCTGGCCAATGAAAACCCGATTTGCGCGCTTCAACGCATTCGGTTGAATTTGGCGGATGCCCACGCGCGCCGGGCTCTCTTTGCAGAACTCAACAGTCGCGCGAAGAGAATCCTCATCCTGACCGAGGGACTGCTCATTTACTTGAGCGGGGAGGAGGTGGCAGCATTGGCCCGCGACCTTGCTAATGGCGCAAGTTTTCAGCGCTGGATTCTGGACATTGCGTCGCCGGGCCTGCTGAAAATGATGCAGAAGACCATGGGCAAGCATCTGAGCCAGGTTGGGGCACCGTTCAAATTCGCTCCTGCGCAAGGACCAGAATTTTTCACCCCGCATGGCTGGAACGCGATGGAAGTGAAGCCCGTGCTACAGACCGCCGCGCAATTCAAGCGGCCTCCTCTGCTGCTGCGCTTGCTCGCGCGGCTGCCGCAGAAAAAAGGGCCCGCGGGAAACCGCCCCTGGTCCGGCGTCTGCCTGTTAGGGAGAAAGTAAGAAAGCCTTTGCTCTCATCGGTCTGTTAACATTTGCGGTCCGATTCTCAGCGTTTTCCGAACCCCATTCCGCTGATGCAAATCACGCTCATCTCCGTGCGGTCGAATTTCGACCGCGCGGCGCTGAGCTTCAACTCTGTGATAGAGTTTTGCCCACGCCATGCGGATCTTCGTCTTAGGGGCCGGGGCGACCGGCTCGCTTCTCGCACAATTACTGGAACGCCAAGGACATACGGTCTGGTGTGGAGATCGCGATCCAGAGCGGGCACGGCGCTTCCTGGGCAGAAGAAGCACCATCGCGGTCACGGAGGTGAATGCACGAAACCTCCGTGGCATCGTGAAAGCCGCGAAGGGCTGCCAGCTCATCGTCAACGCCTCCGCTTCGGTATTCAATGAAATCGTGCTTCGAGCGGCCCTGCGGTTGCGTTCCCATTACCTGGACCTCAGTTCCCACCTCACGAGAAACCCCTTCAAAGCCGAACAGCTTCGCTACACCAAGAGATTCGAAGAAAAGAACCGCGCGGCGGTGATCAATGCCGGCGCGGCGCCCGGACTGACGAACCTGCTGGTGAAACGCGCCGCCGACATGCTGGATGAAGTGCGCTCCGTACATATCCGGCTCTATGAAAGCAGCGAAAGTGAAGATCCCATTTCGCAATGGTCACCGGAAGTTTCCTTTGACGAAGCGGTTTCTCACCCCCGCGTCTATCGCAACGGAAGATTTGAACTGGCCAAACGGTTCTCGGAGATCGAGAAATTCCGTTTCCCTGACCCTATTGGAGCAGTTCGCGTGGTGCTCGCGGCGCAAGACGAGGCAGCCACGCTGCCTTACTTCATCCCAATCCGGGATCTGGAGGTAAAAATCGGCGGAAACGAGATTGACCGCCTGCGCCGTTGGCACAGGCAAGGAAAATTGTCGAAGTCGCGGGGAATGGCGCGGCAGCGTTTCCCCCAAACATTTTCCCCAAAGCGAATTGCCAAGCTGATTCGGCAAGGGATTCTGCAGAATGCGCGGTTCGCCGCCGCCGTGTTAGTTAAAGGAGTGAATCACGGCAAAACTGCCGACGAATGTTTACTGTTGCGCAGCGATTGCATGTTTCCGACCCTTTACCAGATTCGTCAGCAAGGACGATTTACGACGCCGGTGGCCTATGCCACGGCGCACATTGCAGCGCTATTCATCAAGTTCTTCCCTCGCGAACTCGCAGGCGTGTTTGCTCCAGAAATGCTGCCTGAGGAAACACGACGAGCCATTCTCTCCGGGATCCGCAACAACAGCATCCGCATCACGCACAAAACGACGGTCCTGAGGCATCAAAGCGAGGACGAGGAAGAAATCTGAGCCCTGGCAATCCTGCTCTAGCTAGCTAGCCAAGAAATCTACTGCTGAGAATTTCAGCAGCAGCGATGGGGGCGCGAATAGCGGCGATTGAGCTGGTCCACATAAAACTCCGCCGGACCCAGGGTGCGACAGGAATCGCGATGACAGGCTTTTGCTCGCAGGTAGGTTTCATACGCGGCATCGCCACTCCATTCGCGCACGCCGCGCCAGAAGCGGCGAAGGAAGCGTTTCGTGCGTTTTGCAGCTTTGCGCATCAGTCGTCTCCTATGGCATCACCAACTACCAAATCCCGGCCAGCACCAGAGAAATTCTTGGCCCAACGCGTCGCAATGTAGGGCGATTCGTGCAGCATGGCTTCGCGGCGGCTGAGAATTCCGTACCACTGGAAAAGCGCTTCGATGATGAGCAGCAAGATCATCAAAGCGAGAATGGACGTAACGACGGCGTCGAGGCGCAAATTGAACATCAGCCGATGGGTCTCCACGATTCTTGCCGCTGCTACCTGGCCCCTGGCGATTTGCGCCGCTAACTCGTTCGCGCCAGAGAGAAAACCTATGCGCGGGTTTGGGCTGAAAATCTTCTGGTAACTGGCGGTCATGGTGATGACGATGAGAGCCGCCATGGGAATCATGGTCACCCAGATCCACCGCAGTCGTCCCATTTTCATCAGAATCGTGGTGGCCACCACTAGCGCGACCGCAGCAAGCAATTGATTGGAAATCCCGAACAGCGGCCAGAGAGAATTGATGCCCCCTAAGGGATCGATCACACCCTGGTAGAGAAAATAGCCCCAGGCCCCGACAATGACCGCGCTGCAAAAGAAAACCGCGGGCAGCCAATTGCTGCGTGCGAGCGGTCTCCAGATGCGCCCGCTCATTTCATGGATCATGAACCGTCCTACGCGCGTGCCGGCATCCAGCACCGTGAGCACAAAAAGCGCTTCAAACATGATGGCAAAGTGATACCAGATGCCGAGCAGGCGTCCGCCGCCAATGGTGCTCGAAAAAATTTGGGCCATGCCCACGGCAAGCGACGGGGCACCGCCTGTGCGGTTCAGCAGAGTTTGTTCGCCAACTGAGCGCGCCAGCTCTGTGATTCCCTGCGCGTCGAGGTGGTAGCCCCAACTGCTGATGGTGGTCGCTGCTGCTTCCGCGGTACGGCCGACGATTCCTGCGGGACTGTTGATGGCGAAATAAACTCCCGGCGTCATAGCGCAAGCCGCGACCATGGCCATCACGCCGACGAACGATTCCAGCAGCATGGCGCCATAGCCGATAAACCGCGCCTGACTCTCGCGGAGAATCATCTTCGGGGTGGTCCCCGAGGAAATCAGCGAATGAAATCCGCTAATCGCGCCACAAGCAATGGTGATGAAGCAAAACGGGAAGATTTTCCCGGCAAACACGGGCCCCGTTCCATCAATGAAACGAGTCAGCGGGGGCATCAAGACTGGCGGGCGGACGAATAAGATGCCCGCGGCAAGCGAGAAAATGGCTCCGGCTTTGATGAACGCGATCAAATAATCGCGTGGCGCGAGCAGCAGCCAAACCGGCAAGACCGAAGCGATAAAACCGTAAACAATGATGGCCATCGCGAGCGATACGCCGCTTAATGTGAACACGTGTGCCCAGGACGGAGCTTCCGCCACCCACCGCCCGGCAACAACGACAAATAGCACCAAGGCGAAACCGATAACCGAAGCTTCCACAACCCTGCCCGGCCGCAGGAATCGCAAGTAGACGCCGAGCAGCAAAGCAATAGGAAGCGTCATCGAGATGGTAAAGGTGGCCCAAGGCGAAGCTTTCAGCGCGTTCACCACAACCAGGGCAATAACGCCCAGAAGGATGATAATGATGGCGAGCACGGCAAGTTGCGCGATGATCCCGCCGCGCTTGCTTACCTCTTCGCGCGCCATTTGGCCGAGCGATTTCCCGTCGCGGCGAATGGAACAAAAGAGAATCACAAAGTCCTGGACGCAACCTCCGAAAGCTGCGCCCGCAATCAGCCAAAGCGTGCCGGGGAGATACCCAAATTGCGCAGCCAGCGTGGGGCCGACCAGCGGGCCAGGCCCTGCGATCGCCGCGAAATGGTGGCCGAAGAGGACCCATTTGTTGGTAGGCACAAAGTCACGGCCGTCGTCGTGACGTTCCGCGGGAGTAGCACGAGTGTCGTCTAGCGCCAGAACCTTAGCTGCCACGAAGGCGGAATACAGTCGGAAGGCCACGAGGAAACAGCAAAGCGCGGCAATGACAAACCACATGGCGTTGAGTGGTTCGCCGCGGTGGATGGCGATGGCTCCCAATGCGCTGGCGCCCAGCAGCGCGGTGACGATCCAGGCAAGAATGGCAAGGACACGTTTCATTTTGCCAGCAGCTCCCCGTCGCCTTTTTAAACGCAAAAAGCGGCGTGCGGCATCCTATTCGAGACTCCGAGCAGCGTCAATTGCGATTGCCGGAAAGACTTGGCAAGGGGCGCGGCAAATCCTTTGGAGCTAAGCAAATTCACGGATAAAATACTGCGCACCGAAGAAAAACATGGCCAAGGAGAACTGCATGCGGCGCATTTTGTTGCCAGCGTTTGTTTTGTGTTTTCTTGTTTCCGGGTTTTCGGTCTCCACCTTTCCGCAGGCAGAACAGAGAAAGGAAGAGCTGCCGCATCCGAAAACGCTGGAAGAATTGCAAAGGGCCATGAAAGAGGTGGTGGAGAAACACCACGTGACCGGAGCAGGGGTTGCGCTTGTTTCGAACGGTCAATTGCTGTGGTGCGGCGGAATCGGCAAGGCAGATCTCGCTGCGAACCGCGATATTACCTGCGATACGGAGTTTCGCGTCGGGTCGATTAGCAAGACTTTTGTAGCGCTGGCGCTCCTGAAATTGGAGGAGGAAGGAAGAATCAACCTATACGCGCGCTTGCAGGATGTGGCCCCCGAAATCCCGATGAAAAACCGCTGGGCGAGTAGGAATCCCGTGCGCATCGTGAACCTTCTGGAGCACTCGGCAGGTTTCGACGACATGGAGCCGAGCGAAGTTTACAACCGCCATGACCGCGTGGATTATCCGCTGCTGGACGTTTTCAAGCGCTTCCAGGAACCGCAGAACGTGCGCTGGCCTCCCGGCACGCGGTTTTCGTATTCGAATCCCGGCTATGGCGTCGCGGGCTACCTGATCGAAAAAATCACCGGCCAACCTTTCGACGCGTATATAAGGCAAAACATTCTTGCGCCGCTAGAGATTACCGTCGGCGATTTTCGGCTCACGGACGCGAATCACGCTGCGCTCGCGCAAGGTTACCAAGGCCATCCGCCGCGCGCAGTTCCCTACAAAAATATCTATTTGCGTCCTGCGGGCGATATGAAAGCTTCACCGGGCGAATTAGCCAAGCTGGTGCAATTCTTCCTGCGTCGGGGTAAAGCTGGAAACCTTCAACTTGTGAAACCAGATTCGATTGCGCGGATGGAATATCCCGAGACTGATTCTTCTGCAAAGCACGGCCTCCCTCTCGGCTATGGACTCGCGAACTACACGGAAAGCGACGGCGGCGTCATCACGCACGGACATGACGGTGGGATTGATGGCTTCATCTCCAGCTACCGGTATATGCCGGAGCAAAACTGGGGTTACGTGGTTTTGCTGAACAGCACGGTCTCGGGAAAAGCCCTCGGAGATTTGAACCATCTGGCGATCGACTTTTTGTCCAAGGACTTCCCCAAGCCGCAACAGCCGGTTATTTCGCTCAGCGGGAAAGATCTCAAGAACTTTTCCGGCTATTACGCGCCGCGCGCGCCGCGCAACCAATTGCTTGCGTTTATGCAAGAGTTGACAGGCGGCACGTGGATTCGCGTGGCGGATGGCAAGCTCGAATCCTCGTCGCTTTTTGGAAAAAACCGCGAGGTATTACTCCCTGTCGGCAAAAACCTTTTTCGGGGAGAAAAGGACCCGGAGGCTTCCGTAGTTTTCTTCCCCGACTCAAGCGGCCGAATGATTTATGTCCGCTTCGATCAGAACGGCGAACCAAACGAGCCTTACGGAGAAAGAGTTTTTCCGATTTGGGTATTCACGCGACTGCTGCTTTTGGCTGCCTCCGCGATTGTGATGGCGAGCGCCCTGCCCTACGCGATCTTTTGGGGATTCTGGCTGCTCCTCGCGAAATTCATCAAGAGAGTCCGGCGAATGAAGCACGTCCGCGTGTGCGCTGTGCCGCTCTTTGCCGTGCTGAGCCTGATGATGGCGGTGTTCGCATTTACCAAAGCCACAGACGATATCGGAACATTCAATTTTTGGTCGATTCTCGTTTTTGTGTGGACTCCTGCGTTCACTCTGTTATCGCTCGCTGGACTGACGTTTGCGGTCAGCGTGCCCCGTGAGGAGATTCACAACTGGGCGCGCATCCATTCCTTGCTCGTCTCGATGGCTTGTTGCACCGTGATGCTATTTCTCTCCGCGTGGCATCTGATCGGGCTGCGCCTCTGGGCGCCCTAACTCCCTTCACGCGGTGCGTCAGGATGAGCGCGGGATGACGTATTCGCGCGTGATTTTATCGAGCGAAGTGGTTCCTGCCTGGCGCATGATGGCGCGCAATTCGCGGCGATAAATCTCCAAAACGGCTTCGACGCCGGCCTGGCCAAAAGCCCCAAGCCCCCAAGAATGGGGCCTTCCGAAACCGACCGCCGCCGCTCCCAGTGCGAGCGCTTTGAAAATGTCCGTGCCGCGGCGCACGCCGCCGTCGACAATCACTGGCAGTTTTCCTGCGACGGCTTCGACCACTTCCTGCAAGCTCTCAATGGTAGGGCGCAGAGTGTTTTCCGCGCGCCCGCCGTGATTCGAAACAACCAGCCCGTCTACGCCATGCTCGACCGCAAGCTCGGCGTCTTCGCGCGTGACAATGCCTTTGATCAGAAATTTCACTGTAATCGTGTCGCGCAAGCGCTTGACAAGATCCCAGCTCATCGCCAGGGGATGCAGCTGCGTGACCTTTGAAACGTCCAGGCCGTCGAACATTGGTTTCCGCGCGACGTATTTCGCGAAGCCTTCTGAAGCTGAGGTTGCCCCGGTCTTCCCGCGAGCGAAGGGTGAGTATCCCCCGTGGCACAAGGAACATTGCCGTCTGTCGACGCGCTGCGCGCGGAAAAGGGTTTCGCGGTTGCTGCCGTCGTGCAGATCCACCGTCAGGACGATCGCGGGCGAACCCGCGGTTTCGGCACGCTTGATAATGGCCCGCGTGACTTCCCAAACATTCGTTGGATAAAGCTGCTGCCAGACCTGCCCGCCGCGCGCGGCGAGGGCGTCTTCGATGGACGCGCTCGCAACAGTGGACAGCATCATCAGGTTGCCCTTCTTCCCTGCCGCCCGCGCTACACCCAGTTCACCGTCCGGATGAAACGCTTTCTGCGCTCCTACGGGCGAGAGCACGATGGGCGTGTCCCACTTGGTGCCGAAGATGATCCGCGACATGTCGATGTTCGTGACGTCCACCAGACGGCGCGAACGAATTTGAATGTGCGAATAGCCGTCGCGATTCGCGCGTACCGTCGCGTCGTCATCAACTCCGGTCGCAAGATAGCCCCAATGCGCTGGGGGAATGTTTTTACGTGCCGCGGGCTCAAAATCCA
Source organism: Acidobacteriota bacterium (assembly GCA_003223245.1). Lineage (GTDB taxonomy): Bacteria > Acidobacteriota > Terriglobia > Acidiferrales > UBA7541 > Acidiferrum. The sequence goes on along the minus strand of QHYI01000129.1, from coordinate 81,599 downwards.
TGACGTCAAGGGCTTGGTCAGGCGCTGAGATTATTGCGTCATCTTGCTGTTGCAGAGTGCCTAGCCAGCCGAGAAAATGTTCTTCCTGCAGCGGCTCGGCGCGGAGGAGGTCTGCCAGGCCGCCTGCAAGGACGCTCGAACTGGCAATCAACGGACTGACTCCAAGCATTTGCAGAAATTTCCTGCGGGTCCTGGCGCGCCGGGGCATCGGATTCATGGGTTGTCTCCGTCGGCTAATCTGGCAGCGAAGTGTAGCGCAGGAGCGGGTAGAGTTCGCCGAAAACTTCTGTCAGATCGCCGGGAAAGGAAGCGCGCATTGCAAACGCCGGACTCATTTTGCGCCGCACAATCCATGCGAGAATCTTGTCCCAGTTTTCTGTCGCGACGGGCCAGCCAGAATGCTTGGTCCACGCGCCTTTTTGCATCGTGTACCAGTAGCTCCGATAGCGCGGGCTTAGACGCTTTTTCTGCTTGGTCACCCAGCTTGGTTCGGTTTGTACCCGTGCTTGACCGACTGTCGCGAGCACCGATCCTTTGCGTTTTCCGCCGGAATAAATGCGAAAGCCCGCGGTGACCGTGTCTGCGGAGAGGCCGACATAGAGTTGGCCGGTCTCTCCGTTGCCGGGAGGGGGCACGGAAAATTTCAAGTACATCTGCGTTTTGTAAGGTGTTTTGTCTTTTGCGAAGCGAATGTCACGGTTGATGCGCGAAAAATTTGGCCCGGTACGGCCGGAAACGTCGAAGCCCGAGTCGAGTTTTAGCATCGCCGGGGAAAGCTCCTCAAGTAGCTTGCGGAACGGCTGCACGACGGCGGATTGATACCACTCGCGGTTCTTGTCCATCCATGCCTTCGTGTTGTTGCGGCCGAGTTGCTCAAAAAATTGAAACGTTTCTCGAGTAAAAATTGGCGAGTCCTTGGCCATATAAGCTTGCGTCCTTGCTTCCCCAGTGGGGCTGGGCACCACAGCCTACACCATTGGGGCGCGCGGTCAATTCTCCGCAAGTCGACTCCTACGGGAATCCAGATTGGCACTTGCCGCACCGCGGGCGCGCCAGTTAGTCTGCGTGCATGAGCAATCCAACGATGAAGAACTTTGTGCCAACCGAAAGAACCAAGGTTCGCCGCAAGCCGGACCGCGGCAGCTACGATCGCGAATTGATCTACTCTATCCTCGATGAAGCTTTTGTCTGCCAAGTCGCGTTCATCGACAACGGCCTGCCTGTTGTCGTGCCTACCAATTACGTGCGTGTGGGCGACAAATTGTTTCTCCACGGTTCGACTGCGAGCCGGCTGATGAAGACGCTCGCGAGTGGTGCGCCCTTCTGCCTGAACGTCACGCTCCTTGATGGCATCGTTTGCGCGCCGAGCGCGACGGGCCACTCCGTCAATTACCGCTCTGTGGTGGTGATGGGCAAAGCGGAAGTCGTGGAAGGCGAAACCGCGAAGCTTGCTGCCATGCGCGACTTCGTTGAATACGTGATCCGCGGCCGCTGGGCTACGGTGCTTCCGCCGACCGAACAAGAGTTAAAAGGCACGCTGGTGCTGGCCGTTCCGCTGGTCGAGGCCTCTGCCAAAGTTCGCGCGGGCTTTGCAGTGAATGACGAAAAAGACTATTCTGCGCCCGGCTGGACCGGCGTCATTCCCATGAAGTGGGTCTCGCAACCACCGGTCCCGGACCCGCGCGGCAACCCGGCGATCTCTGCGCCCGCAAATATCCAGCATTATTCCCGGCCGCAGTGACTCGGCCGGAGTCGAAGCAGGTTCGACGCGATACGGTCAATTGATCCAGCCGTCTTTGTCGAGCGAGACGTTGCCTGTGCCTGCGGCGATGATCGGCTCGATGGTAATGACCAGGCCCTCGGTCAATTGGTGCTGCGCGGAGCAATCCGCGTAATTCGGCACGGACGGCGGTTCGTGAATGGTGCGGCCGATGCCGTGGGCGCCTGTTCTTTGACCACGTGAAATCCACGGCAACGCACTTCGCGCTCGACGGCGCGGCCTATGTCTTTCGTGCGATGTTCCTGGCCGCGCGGCGTTGAGCGCCTGCCGGAGGTCGACCGGCCAAAGAAAAACAAATAAATAGCGAGACCCAAACAGAGAACGCCGGAAATAATTGGGACAGGCCGAACCCACAGGAAAGCCACCTATTGCGTTCTTGCGCCGGAAAAGGCGGACGCCAAGCCCAGTGCGATCAAGCCGCTGCCAGAAACGTTACGCTGGATACGGCGCAGCCGCAAGCTCCCGCGAATGCGCTCGGCTACGGTTCCGGCAATCAAGGCGTAGGTGGAATCGCTGCATCAGCCCATCAGCGCAAACAGAGTGCCCAGTTGCAGGATTTGGAGCGTGACGTGTCCGCGCGCCGGGTCGACGAATTGTGGCAAAAAGGCCAGGAAAAAGAGCGCGGTCTTCGGATTGAGCAAATTGACCAGAAAGCCTTGGCCAAAAATTCGCGCCAAACGGGCTTCACCTGCCACTGTGGCAAGCAGTTGGTGATCCTTGGTGCGCAAAGTTTTAATTCCCAAATAAATCAGATAAGCCGCGCCCAAATACTTCACAAACTGAAAGGCCAGCGCAGAAGAAGCTAACACGGCCGAAATGCCCAGGGCGGCAGCAACGACGTGACCTAGCGTCCCTAGCACAATGCCCAGGACGGAAACGAGGCCGGCGGCGCGTCCGTGCCCGATGCTGCGGCTGACGACGTAGGTCACCGCCGGTCCGGGAATCACCAGCAGAACAGCGGCGCCGCCGGCAAACAGCAACAGAGAAGAATGGCTGATCAACATTGGCAGTTCCCCCAGGATAGCTAAAAGACGTATGGAAGCGAGGATTGGTGAGCGTGCTGTAGCGCGAGGCGGAGCCTCGCGGACTCTTTTGGCAACAGGCTTTCGCAGTCCTCGGCGCACCGAAAGGAAAAACCGCAGGGCTATCGCCCGCGCTACCTGCTGATCGTCTTCGCTCGGAAGGGGGCAGCCTAAAATCTATCCCACAAGTCGTGTTGAGAGAGGCTAGTGGCAGGCGCAACTGCCTCCGCAGCAACCGCCGCCGTTCGAGAACCCCCCAGAGGATTTTGTGGTTGAGCCGTCCGAAGGGCCGGCGCTAAAAACAGAAAGCTGGATCGCGTTGTGCTTACTCGCGCACTTCGGACAGGAGATCTCCTGCTGCTTGTTCAGCACAATCTTTTCGAAGCGCGTCTGGCAATCTTCGCAAATGTATTCGTAAATCGGCATTCGACAATTACCTCAAGGGTTTTAGAAATCCATTATAACAGGGTCACCGTCAGCTCATGTACCAGCCGCCGTTAACGTGAATGGTTTGCCCGGTGATGTAGCTGCTCTCGGCCAGCATGACAGCAATGCGGCCCACCTCGTAAGCCGGGCCAAAGAAGCCCACGGGTATCCGCTCTGGCGATGCGCTTGGATTCTCGCGAATCATGTCCGTTTCGATCAACGCGGGAGCGATCGTGTTCACGGTGATGCCCTCTTTGGCAAGCAGCGAAGCGTAGGAGTGCGTCAATCCCAGGATCCCCGCCTTGGAGGCCGCATAATGTGGTCCCACTATGCCCCCAACCTGGGCCGCCACGGAGGAGAGATTGATAATGCGTCCCCAGCGCTGCGCGCGCATGGCCGGAAGGACTCTCTGCGTGACGACAAATACAGAAGTGAGATTGACGCGAATCATTTCGTTCCAATCCGACTCGGTGATTTTTTCGGGCAGCCGTGGCTGGGCGATTCCCGCGTTGTTGACGAGCACGCTTATTATTCCCAGGTCTTTCTCTACCGTGTGTGCCATCCGCTCGACTTCGGAAGCTCGCGAGACATCGGCTTGGACAGGCAAAGTCTTGCGGCCCAGACTTCGAATTTTAGCTGAGACTTCTTCGGCTCTGCCGGCTTCTTTCCGATAGTTGACGGCCACATCTGCACCGGCCGATGCAAGAGCCACGGCAATGGCTCTGCCGATTCCCCGGCTAGCCCCCGTTACCAAAGCCACTTTTCCCGACAATTCCGACACGTGAATCTGTCCTCGCCAAAAAGTAACGGCGCTAGCGGGGCCAGGGCCGTATTTTTGAAGAATTATATCAAGTGAAGGCACGACCGTAGGCCGTCATACCCACGAGGACTACATCGAAGACGATCGCCACAAATGAGAAGAAAAGCAAACCGGCGTCAAGCTGCCGCACTCCAAAAAAGCGCAGGGGTACTCCGGCCCGCGCACAGAGAGCCAACCTAAACTTCGGTCACTACGTAAACAAAAAGGGGCGGCTCTGCAGGGCGGCCCAGAATAAAGGAATTTACCTGCGTCAGTCGCCGGCGACGGCTTCGGCGGCTTTTTCGGTCTGAGGCTTGCTGGCGGCCCCGTTTCCGTTGCCATTCGAATGACCATTGCCATTGCCAGAGTGGGACGGGCTAAAGCCCGCCCCTACACCAGAGGCCGTCTCGGCCGGGGCGATAGAGATAGGCTTGCCGACGTTGGCAAAATTCGCCGGTACCGCCTTGGCGATGTCCTCGACCGTGCCGATCTGCACCACAGCGGGCTGGGCCTTCTTCAGCACCAGCTCTTCGTAAATGGCGCGGACCGCGGCCAGCTCTTCGTAGGCCTTCTTGCGGCGGATGCGATCCTCTTCGGCCGCGGTCAGCGGGATGTCGTGCTCGAGATGGCGCACGCGAGCCGCGTCCTCGGCGTCAATCTTCAGGGAGTGCGCGTATGACTCAAGATTGACATTCTTGCCCTTGGCATAGATTTCGTGCTTGCCGTGCGTCCGGTACCACTCCGCGACGGTTGCGTTCTTGTGCATGTTCTCGATGATCTTGCGCCAGCCGATGCCGGTGTTATACGCGCAGAAGGAGATTTCGCCCTGCTGCGTGGCATACGGGATGATGCACATCTCGGTGCGGCGGAAGTCGTAGTTGAACAAATCCTGGAACCACATGCCTGCGATGAACAGGAAGTTCCATGGATCGGTCTGGCGGCGCTTCATGGCGTCTTCATAAGTGCGGTCCGGCGAGGTGCGGCCGTACTTGGTCGTGGACTTCTTGGTCAGCGCCCAGGTCTTGTCGAATTTCCGGAAGAGGTGGTAGAGCGTCAACCCCTTGGGTCCCTGGAACGGGCGATAGTTCTTGAGCAGCGCCAGGGCCATCATGAAGTTCGAGAAGCCTCTGCCACGCGCCGCGTCGGTGATGGCGGTAACGTCCTTCACCAGCTGTGGCCCGTCAATGAAGCGCGGCACCGGCGCCCACTCTTTGGTCTCTTTGTTAACCATCAGCGCCGTGCCCACGCCGCAGTTGGGGTGGCAACCGCAAGAGAGCGCGCCCCATTGCGATTCGGGCCCGTGCACCAGATCCGAAAAGCCTGCAAACGTGCTGATGAAAGAAATGGGGAACCAGTCACGGGTTGGCTCGATCTTGCCTACTTGCATGCTCACATCCTGCGCGAGGTGCGAAAGCGTGTAGCGCTGGCGGTGGCGGCGCTCGGGGGTAATGTCTTCATCGCGCCCGGTGAAGGAAACCGGCTGGAAGCTGACGAAGGCGATTTTCTTGGGATTCTCCATCGCGAACTTAACAATAGTGCCGACCTGGTCGTTGTTGACGTTGTTGACGATGGTCACGACCAGCACGATCTCGATGCCTGCCTCGTGCATGTTCTCGATGGCCCGGAGCTTTACGTCAAATAGGTTCCCGACCTGACGATGACTGTTGGCGTCGTTGCCGATGCCGTCGAACTGCAGGTAGGCATAGCGCATGCCCGCTTCGAAAGCCTTTTTGCAAAACTCCTTGCTCTTGGCGAACTCGATACCATTGGTGGCCGCCTGGACACTGTTGTAGCCGATCTTGCGCGCATAGGCCACGGCGTCGAGGAAGTACGGGCTCATGGTGGGCTCGCCGCCGGAGAACTGCACGGACATCTGGCGGCGCGGTTTGATCCTGAGCGCGTTGTCCAGAATCTCTTTAATCTCATCCCAGCCCAATTCGTGGACATAGCCAACCTGGTTCGCATCCATGAAGCAGGGATCGCACATCATGTTGCAGCGGTTGGTGAGGTCCACGGTCAAAACGGAACCGCGGCCGTAGCGCACGGTTGAGGAGCCATGCTTGTGGAGGTCCTCGTCGTTGTGCGCGGGAATGTCGCGGCCCGGGAACTGAGCCTCAATCCATTGCAGGAACTTGGAGTCCAGCGCCATCATATCTTCGTAATGGCCGTGGATCGGACAGTCCTTGATCATCCAAATTTGGCCTTCGCGCTCGATAATTTGCGCTTTGATCTCCCCGACCTTTTCGTGCATCAAGTCGCGCCAATCCTTTTTGCCGTGGATAATGGCTTCCCGCGCTTCCTTGACGCAATCCGGACAAAGCGAGTCGGTCTGCCGAGGCCAGCCGAGGGTTGGTTTCGTTTTTTCCCAAGACTTCAGCAGCGGCTTGTCCGACCACTTCGGAATAAAAGACGGATTCGGGTTGTACTTATTGAAGAATTGAACGGTGTTGAAGGTGGCGCCTGCTGCCTTGCAGACGGCCCAATCAAGAGTCCTCAGTAACTGCCTGCCTACTCGATTCGGCATAAACCTCTATCCCTCTCTTTCGAAAGTTGCCCAGAATTAGTCCTTGAGGATGCGAGCCCACTCAATCGCTGGACATCAAGCCCAAACGACTGCCCCCGGGCTCAGTGATGCGTGCCCGAAAACGTACCACGGTCACCAGGAACGTCCAATAAGTCTTTGGACACCTATAGTTTGCACTTTAGCAAGGGAGGGAGGCTAGCAGGTTGCGCCGAACGGTCGAAATTGAGGGTTGAATGGTAACCAGGGTCAGCCAACGGTCATTTCCTCGACCCGGAAATAGGGTTTATACCTGGTGCAAATCAAGACAAATTTTCTGTTCGGGGACAGTTCCATTCTGGTGCGAGGAAGTTCCTGTTCCTACTCGTTGAGGGCAGGACACAAGACGGCGATGGCAAAGTGGGCGAAATGGGGCGCTCCTTCATCGAGTTGCAACCACCGCACCACACAATGATCTGCCAGATATTTTGCGACTCGGGCTTCAGGGATTCCCAAGTGTTCCGCGAGCCGAGGCTTGATGGAATCTAGGCTGCGGCGGCTACCGCTGCGAATCAAATTGGCCACGGCAATCCGCAGCGTTTGGCAATGCTCGACGTAGTAGTAAGTTGTCAGGTCGGCATCGGTGAGCACAAAAACGCCCGGTCCTGCGGGCGCGCGGTCGGCTTCGCTCAGCTTCGCGGGAGGGCAAGCAAGCAATCGACGAAATTGCATTTCGAGCAAAGAGATTCGGGAAGCCAGCCCCGGATCTCCGTAGCGGCCTTTAAGGCTATGCCCGCCGGGTTCTCCCGCCGCTTCTGTGGGCAGGGTTGGCGCCGCGCGGTCGTCGACCATTCTTGCCTGCGCAGGTTCTGTGGCAGCCGTTTCGGGCGGTTCTTCTGTCTTTGTGGTGCGAGTTGGAGTTTGGACCGCAGCCGCGCCTGAAGCTTGCGCTCTCGGACGGTTTCTTCCCCCGCGACGTCCACGCCGCCGGCGCTGCTTCCCGGGCTCCGGTGCAGGGTTTGCATCCGGTTTGGTAGCTTCTTGAAGCTCGCTGCTGACCGCTACCGCCGATTCCAGCGCTTCCGGATTTTTCTCAAACGGCAGCTCTTTTTCTTCCGCAGAGGGAGCGGGTGGAAGCAAAGGAATTTCTCCGTTGGATGGCGCAGGCCCTTCCTCATGGGTTTCTCCAACGTTCCCGCCAAGCCGCACCGCCGCCTCCTGCGCTTTGGTCTTCCACTCGGCGCGGCGGAACTTTGCCGCAGCGGTGGAATACCACTTCGCGGCATCCGAGTTTTGCCCCGAATTCTCGAACAGCTTCGCCAGCTCGAAGGCTACCATGGCGTCGCTCGTTTTTTGGTAGAGATTGGTGAGCTGTCCTAAAGGATCCTTGCCAGACCGCGCGCGGCGGATGCGCGCGGTGATTTGTTTCCAATCAGCCATATTCTAAAGGGCATTGTATCAGCGAATGACCTTGACGGCCAAGAAACTCCCGCCGCGGAGCAAGCACGACTAGCGGCCTCTGTAAACCGCATTTCTTTGACGAACGAACTCAAACGGTGACCCTCACACGGTGCAACAAGAAAGAAGCGCGAAGAGAAGGACCGGGCCATTCGGGAGAGCCACGAGCAGCGGTTGAAGAAAGACTTGGGGAAACTGCAGGCGCGCATTGAGAAAGGCCAGTTGCAGGAGGAGAAACGCATTCACCAAGCGATCGGTCGGCTCAAGGAACGCTACCCGCGGGTGGCTCGCTACTACCGGATGGACTACCAAGCCGAGCGCAAAACGTTGACCTGGCAAGAGGACCGCGAGAAAAAAACCATTGCGGAAAAACTGGACGGCGGCTATGTGCTGAAGAGCGACCGGCAGGACCTGACCGCCGAGGAAATCTGGCGCACCTACATCTTGCTCACGCGAGTGGAGGCGGCCTTCCGGGCGATGAAGAGTCCGCTACTGGAGCGGCCCATCTTCCACCATCTGGAAAAGCGCACGCAGACGCATATCTTCCTCTGTGTCCTGGCCTACCATCTGCTGGTAGCCATCGAGAAGCGCTTCCTGGATCGCGGCGTGCACACCTCTTGGTGGACCCTGCGCGAACAACTGAGCACGCACCAGGTCGTCACGGTGGTGTTGCCGACCAAAGAGGGAAAGGTGCTGAAGATTCGCAAGGGCACCACTCCGGAACCGATCCACCGAGAAATCTATGCGACGCTGCAGATACCGGCGGAGGTCATGAAGCCGGTCAAGACTTGGCATGACGCCGCAACATAGTGACGGAATGAAATGACAACTCCTTGCAAACAAAACAGTTCGCTCCGACGAGCGCGGAAGTTAGGCTAGCAAGGCTAGCTGCCGAACATGCACGACGTACCACCAAAAAAGAGGCCGGGTGGAAGCCCGGCCTCTGTCCTCATAATTTTCGCTCTTATGCCAACCGACAGCGATCTGCCAGAACCTGCCCGAGATGAATAATTCGTAGCGCGCAAACAAGGCCGTGAGACCTTGCATGCATTCCCTAACTAAACCCTTCCGCTGTCTTTCGACAGCCTCAGAGTAAGCCAGGGTGGCCGGCATCACCCGCACACCTTAGCGGATTCCACCGGCATTTATCTTTTAGAAAGGAGGTGATCCAGCCGCAGGTTCTCCTACGGCTACCTTGTTACGACTTCACCCCAATCATGAGTCATACCTTGGGCGTCTGCCTCCTTGCGGTTAGCGTGACGACTTCTAGTACAGCTCACTTTCGTGATGTGACGGGCGGTGTGTACAAGGCCCGGGAACGTATTCACGGCGTCGATCTGATACGCCATTACTAGCGATTCCGGCTTCATGCAGTCGAGTTGCAGACTGCAATCCGAACTGAGCAGAGTTTTTTCCGATTAGCTCCCCCTCGCGGGTTGGCAACGGTTTGTGCCCTGCATTGTAACACGTGTGTAGCCCTGGACATAAAGGCCATGCGGACTTGACGTCATCCCCACCTTCCTCTCCGTTATCCGGAGCAGTCCACGTAGAGTTCCCTCTTGCGAGTGGCAACTACGTGCAGGGGTTGCGCTCGTTGCGGGACTTAACCCAACACCTCACGGCACGAGCTGACGACAGCCATGCAGCGCCTATACTCCTGTCCCTTGCGGGAAGGCCGTATTTCTACAGCTGGTCAGAAGCATTTCGAGCCCAGGTAAGGTTCCTCGCGTAGCGTCGAATTGAACCACATGTTCCACCGCTTGTGCGGGCCCCCGTCAATTCCTTTGAGTTTCAGTCTTGCGACCGTACTCCCCAGGTGCAGGACTTAACGCGTTAGCTCCGGGACGACTTCCGAACGGAAGGCACCCCAAGTCCTGATCGTTTAGGGCTAGGACTACCAGGGTATCTAATCCTGTTTGCTCCCCTAGCTTTCGTTCCTCAGCGTCAGTAACGGTCCAGCGCGCCGCTTTCGCCACGGGTGTTCCTGCAGATATCTACGCATTTCACCGCTACACCTGCAATTCCACGCGCCTCTCCCGCACTCTAGCACAGCAGTTTCGGAAGCAGCCTCTGGGTTAAGCCCAGAGATTTCACTCCCGACTTGCCACACCGCCTACGAACCCTTTACACCCAGTAATTCCGAACAACGCTGGCCCCCTACGTCTTACCGCGGCTGCTGGCACGTAGTTAGCCGGGGCTTCTTCTACCGGTACCGTCGCTCCCTTGCGGGCATTCTTCCCGGTCGAAAGGGGTTTACACTCCGAAAAGCTTCATCCCCCACGCGGCGTCGCTGCGTCAGGCTTTCGCCCATTGCGCAAGATTCCCCACTGCTGCCTCCCGTAGGAGTCTGGACCGTGTCTCAGTTCCAGTGTGGCTGGCCATCCTCTCAGACCAGCTACCGATCATTGCCTTGGTGAGCCGTTACCTCACCAACTAGCTAATCGGGCGCGGGCTCCTCCTCCGGCGCATTGCTGCTTTGAGTCCCCGAACCGGAGTCCAGGGAATGTCATGCGGAATTAGCCCCGCTTTCGCGGGGTTATTCCCCACCGGAGGGCAGATTGCCCACGTGTTACGCACCCGTGCGCCGTGCGCCATACCGTATTGCTACGGCACGCGCACTCGACTTGCATGTGTTAAGCACGCCGCCAGCGTTCGTTCTGAGCCAGGATCAAACTCTCGTTTGAAGCCTGTCGCTTGAGCTCGTCTGCACGAAGCAGACAGAAAAAAGCCCCGAATTTCTTCGGAGCCAGCCTTGCCCAAGCAAATTGTTGATCGCTCGAATTACTCAATCCATCCGCGCTCGAAAACCCGGATGGTTTCGAACAGATTCTGGCACATCGTATCGGTTGTCAAAGAGCGTACCCCCCTGTCCAGCAGAAAGGCACTTCCAAAGCCCATCGAGTATGTCAAATTCGCTTCTCCTTGTCAACAGCGTTTCGCGGGGTTTCGCGCGCTAATTTCACATTTTCCACAGGGATTCACAGGGTAAATCGGCCGCAAGGAGGCACAAGTTTGCCCCTCTTTCGCACCAATCGACGCTAGACTCTCTGGGCCCATAAAGCCAGCCTTGCGGGTCGTGCGCGGACCAAGCGCACGGGGATACAAGAGAGGTGAAAGCAATGAAGGCCGCCGAAGCGAAAATCAGGACCCTGCCGATCTTGCTGTCGTGCGCGATGACGCTGATCGCAGCACCGCGTGCTTGTGCCCAAAACGCAAATGGCGCAGAGCAAGCCGGACCTTACGAAGCGCTCGAGATTCGCGACGTCACCGTGATCGATGGGTCGGGCGCGCCAGCCTTTGGGCCGGCGAATATCGGCATCAAAGGCAATCGTATCGAGTGGGTCAGAACCGTCGACGCGCTTTCTCGCGCGAGGAGAGAGGAGGAGAAAGCGAGCGGAAAAGAAGCGCGGCAGCCTGACCGCATCATCGAAGGCAAAGGCATGTACGTACTGCCAGGCCTAATTGACGTGCATATCCACATCAACGAGGGCAAAGATGTTCCCACCGAATACATCTACAAACTGCTTCTGGGACACGGTGTGACGGCGGTTCGAGCATTTAATGTGGGCCATGAAGATCCCAAGGGAATGGTGGCAGAGAAGAAGAAGATCGCGGCGAATCAGATTATCGCGCCTCGCATGTACGTCTATCCGTTCTGGGGTCGCGGGGACGATCCGCGTTATTTGAGCCCGGAAGGTGCACGGCAGATCATCGATGAATGGCACGCCCTCGGAGTGGATGGCATCAAGGTTATCGGTAAGCCTGGACTTTGGCCAGACGTCTTTCACGCGATCGCCGATGCAGCAGGGAAGCGCGGCATGGGTGTGGCCGTTCACATTGGCCAGGACGGCGTTTATCCGATGAACGCGGTGCGAGTGGCGCAGGAAGGCGCTTCGACGATCGAGCATCATTACGGCTATCCGGAGTCGTCTTTCACAACGAGGACGATTCAGGATTTGCCGCCAAACTACAACTATTCGAGCGAACCCGACCGGTTCCTGGAAACGGGGCGGGCGTGGCTGCAGGCGGACCTCGATAAATTGCATGGCGCCGTCATCCAATCGCTGCTGGACACGATGCGGCGGACGGGTTTTGTCATGGTGCCGACATTCAGCATTTACGAGGCGAATCGAGACGTGACGCGCGCTGCAAATTTGCCGTGGCATTCCGCCTACACGCTGCCGGTGGTGATGGATTCGTTCTTGCCCAATCCGGCGCATCACGCCTCGTATTTCTATGAGTGATGGAATTTGTCAATGACTACAAGAATCAGGGAGGCGTGGTGGCGGTGGGATCGGACACAGGGTTCTTATTTAGCTTGTGGGGATTCGGAACCATTCGCGAGCTCGAGATGCTTGAGGAAGCGGGATTCACACCTTTGGAGGCAATCCATGCGGCGACCGAGAACGGCGCAAAGGTAGTGAAAAATCCCGAACTGGGGCTGATCCGCCGCGGATACCTGGCGGACTTGGTGGTATTGACAGAGAATCCGCTGGCCGACATGAAAATATTTTACGGGAACGGCGTGACACGAGTGGGCGCAGACCGGAAGGAAGCGCACGAACAATGCGTCAAATATACGATCCGCGACGGAGTGGTTTTTGATTCTCAGGCCTTACTGCGCGACGCGCGGGAGATGGTGACCAAAGCCAAACAAACGCAACCTCCCGCAAGCAAACCCTAACCACGATAGCCCGTTTGCGTGAGTTTTCTGCGGGCGGCTGCTAGGATGGCGGGAAGAGGTGCGAAATCTTTCAGCCGTGCGCTCTTCTTTGAGCCAGAAACTGCTGCAACACCTGAAGGCGCAGAAATTTGTGCGTCCGGGAGACCGTGTCGGTGTGGCTGTTTCCGGCGGAGCGGATTCGGTCGCGCTGCTCTGCCTGTTGCTGGAGTTGCGCGAGAAACTCGGAATCGTTCTCAGCGTGGTGCACTTCAATCACAAATTACGCGGCAAGGCTTCCGACGCCGATGAAAAATTCGTCGCCAAGCTGGCTGCCAAGCACGGCCTGCAATTTCATTCCACTTCTGCCGACGTTGCCAAGATGGCAAAAAAGGAACGCGCCAATCTCGAAGACGCCGCCCGCCGCGCCCGCTATGACTACTTCCGCTCGCTCATTGATTCTGGAACCTGCACGCGCATCGCTGTGGCTCACACCGCCGACGATCAAGCGGAGACCGTGGTTTCGCACATTCTTCGTGGAACCGGCCTCGCTGGACTAGGCGGGATTCATCCCGTCGCCCCGCCGGTCTTTCGGCCGCTTCTGAGCATTCGCCGCTCCGAATTGCGCGGTTATCTTCGGCGCAAAAAGCAGAGCTGGCGCGAAGATGTGACCAATCGCGACACGAAGCGCCTGCGCGCGCGCATTCGAAAGGAGCTTCTCCCTCTTCTCAAGAGACAATTTCAGCCAGCTATCGTCGAACACCTAACAACTCTCGCGCATCTTGCGCGCGAAGATGAAGCGTTTTTCGATGCTTTACTGGAGCAGCGCATGGCAGCCGCCGTTCCGCAGCGCGAAGGAGCCTTGCGCATTGCGCTTGCGGATTTGTTCGCAGGAGGTGTCAAAGGAGGGTGCAATACAGAGTCCACAGAAGACGCGGAGAAGAATGGTTCAATCGCAATGTGTAAGCGTGTGATCCGCGGCCTGGTGGAGCGCGTGAAAAAACAGCGCGGCCAACTGAGCGCACACCACGTTGACGCGGTGCTTGAACTTGCGCGAAGCGGCCAGAACGGAAGCTCCCTCTCTTTGCCAGGTGGTGTGGAAGTGCGAAAGGAACGTGGCGCGTTGATTTTTCGCACGGCGCAAAAAGAGGAAATGAATCGCGCCCAAAATACGCACCGCGAATTTTCTTACAAGCTCGATTTGTCTCGCAGCGCGAACAAAGTAAAAGTTCCTGAATTGGGTTGTGTCTTCCGCTTCAGAGTGATTGACTGGCCTTTAGGGGGAGAGGAAAATAACAAAAGGGAGTCGATCCTGGACCGCGACAGGCTGCGTACACCCCTGGTCCTGCGCAACTGGCGTCCGGGAGATCGGCTGCGCCCTTCCGGCCATCAGAAGGCCCACAAGCTGAAGCGCTTACTGAACGAAAAGCACATCAGCCGCTGGGAGCGGGGGGGGTGGCCAGTGCTGACGAGTGGTAACGATCTTGTTTGGGCCCGGGGCTTTCCGGTGGCGGCGGACTTCGCCGCGAATGAGGGGACGCGTTCGGGGATTGTGATTGCTGAGGAAAAGATTTGAGCGCGCGCAACGGGGCCACGTTGTGGGTGCAGTGCCGATAGCGGCGCGAGCCCGGCAACCGCCGCGTGGCCCTGGAGCCCGATTACTTTGGCTTCGGGACTGCATCTAACCAAGTATGGGCCGGGTATAGCCTGGCCGCCCCAATGGTACTGGCAGAAATCATCGACAGCGTGCTTTCGGGAACGAACCATGCCTGTCGAAATAGTGGCAAAGGACGGAAAAAGAAAGCATGATAGAAGCAGGTTGCAGGGGCTTCCGGAACTAGAGAGGCAAACGTGAATTCCAGTTCTACGGTAAAAACAATTCTGTTCTGGATGTCCATTGTCCTGCTGGGAGTAATGCTCTGGAAATTGGTGTCCGCGAACGGCGGACAGGCGCGCGAAGATCAGCCCAGTTACAGCGAGTTCATGGCCAAGGTAGAAGGGGGTGACGTCAAAGAAGTCACCATGTATCTCGGTCAGGTCAGTTACGACCTGCAAGGCGAGTACATCCGGCCCGCCAACCGCAAGTTCCAGGTAACCATTGCCAAAGAAGACGCCCCCACCGTCACCAAAGAACTGCGTGACAAGGCGGTGCAAATTAAGATCAAAGAAGTACGAAGTGCCGACTGGGTTCTGCTCCTTCTCAACGGTCTCCCTCTCCTCCTCCTCGTCGGGTTCTGCCTCTTTTTGATGCGCCAAATGCAAGCCGGTGGAAATAAGGCGCTCAGCTTCGGAAAGTCGCGCGCGCGTTTGCTTTCTGCGCAACAGAAAAAAGCTACTTTCAAAGATGTCGCGGGAACCGATGAAGCCAAGGAAGAACTCCAGGAAATTATCGAATTTTTGAAAGATCCGCAGAAATTCCAGAAACTCGGTGGCCGCATTCCCAAGGGCGTGTTGCTGGTTGGGCCTCCAGGCACGGGCAAAACCCTTCTGGCCCGCGCTATCGCCGGCGAAGCGAACGTCCCCTTCTTCTCGATTTCCGGTTCCGACTTTGTGGAAATGTTTGTCGGCGTCGGCGCCAGCCGCGTCCGCGATCTTTTCGAGCAGGGCAAGAAGAATGCCCCCTGCATCATCTTCATCGACGAAATTGACGCTGTCGGCCGGCATCGGGGCGCGGGCTTGGGCGGCGGTCACGACGAGCGGGAACAAACTTTGAATGCGCTGCTCGTCGAAATGGACGGCTTTGAATCCAATGAAGGCGTGATTTTGATCGCCGCAACCAACCGGCCTGACGTTCTAGATCCGGCCTTATTGCGTCCCGGGCGATTCGACCGCCGCGTCGTGGTTGCGCGTCCCGACGTCAAGGGTCGCGAAGAAATTCTTCGCGTGCACACGCGCAAAGTGCCTATAGGCGACGACGTAGATCTTTCCATCATCGCGCGCGGCACTCCAGGCTTCTCTGGTGCGGACCTCGCGAATCTCGTTAACGAAGCCGCACTCTGGGCGGCGCGTCAGAACCGCAAACACGTCACTATGGCCGATTTTGAGATGTCCAAGGACAAGGTCCTCATGGGCGTCGAGCGCAAATCCATGATTCTTTCTGACGAGGAAAAGAAAAACACGGCGTACCACGAAGCAGGTCACGCGCTTGTCGCCGCCATGACCCCTGGCGCGGACCCCGTGCACAAAGTCACCATCATTCCGCGCGGCATGGCGCTAGGCCTAACGATGCAATTGCCCGAGGCCGACAAGCACACTTACACACGCGAATACCTCGAAGCTATGCTTGCAGTGCTGATGGGTGGCCGTTCCGCCGAAGAAATTTTCCTGGGCCACATCACTACCGGCGCCGGAAACGACATCGAGCGCGCCACCGACATCGCCCGCAACATGGTTTGCGAATGGGGCATGAGTGGACTTGGCCCATTGGCCTTCGGCAAGAAGGACGAAGCCATCTTTCTTGGCCGTGAGATCGCCCAGCACCGCGACTATTCCGAGGACACCGCCATACAGATCGACAAGGAAGTGAAGCGCATTGTCAACGGCGCTTACGAAAAAGCGCGTAACATTCTTTCTAGCAACAAGGATGTTCTCGAACGCGTTGCGCAGGCTTTGCTCGAACGCGAAGTCATTGACGCTGCCGAAGTGAAGCTGCTCATGGAAGGTAAGCCGCTTCCGGAAAAACCGCGCACGCCGCCTCCACAGGCCCCTCCCGCACCAAGCGTCGACCCCAAAACAGTGCGGCCCGAATTGCGGCCCGCGCCGGGCTTCACCCGCGGCGAAAACCCCGCCAAAGCCTGAAGAGAATCTGATCTTTTACGAAACAGAAAAGGCTGCGAACAACGCGCCCTTTTTTCATGTAAGCTGCCCCTCAAGCATTGGTAGCCTGCCGTTGGAGCGTGACCCTCTACATGCTGATCGTCTTCGCAGGTTTACCAGGGACCGGGAAGAGCACGATTGCGCGCGAATTGGCGCGGCAACTGGGTGCGGTCCACGTGCGAATCGATTCGATCGAACAAGCGCTCAGAGATTACGGCACGGTTGACCGCTGTATGGACGATACGGGGTATCGCGTGGCCTACGCCATCGCCGCGGATAATCTAAGAATCGCTCGAACGGTGATCGCCGACTCGGTCAATCCCCTGACCGTAACTCGCGATGCTTGGGTGGCGGTGGCAAAGCGCACGGGAGCACGTATCGCGGAAGTAGAGATCATTTGTTCCGACGTTAACGAGCATCGCCGTCGCACGGAGATGCGAACCTCAGATATCCCGGGTCTAAAATTGCCCACCTGGCAGGAGATTGTTTCTCGCGAATACCATCCCTGGGATCGCCCCCATCTTGTCTTCGATACGGCCCGCCAGACAGTCGAACAAAGTGTCCAGATGCTTCGAGAGGCGATAGCGGCGCAAAGGGAGTAGAATACGGCCATGGGAAAACAGAGCGAAAATCTGAAAGTGACTTGCCCGTGCTGCCAGGCCAAGCTGGTGATTGATCGAGCCTTGGGCGCGGTGCTCTCTCACGAGGCGCACGTAAGACCCGGGGCGGATGTAGACCTGACGAAGGCTTCGAGCATCCTCGAAGAGCAGAAACGGCAGCGTGAGGACAAGTTCGCGGATTCCTTCTTCCAGGAAACGCACAAGGAAGACATTCTCGCCAAAAAATTTGAAGAGGCCATGAAAAAGGCCAAAGATGCGCCCGCTGGCAAGCCCATCCGCGACTTGGACTTAGATTAGTGCTTCGGGCACCCTTCGTTTTTCCGTGTCATTGGATTCACAAATTGGACAGATTCACAAATTGGATTTGACGCCAGACCTCGTTCCCACTAACCTAATTGGGTTTCTTGAACCCGCAAGCTCTATGAATCACATGCGCCACTTTCGCTCGCACCGGACCGGCAACTGTCCGCGTTGCGTTTATTCTTGCGGATCGACGCGTGGAGGCTGATGGCGTAGAACAAAGTTTCTAAGCTTTTCCTAGGCGGCCACCGTCGGATTTGCATCTGGCGGTGGCGTTTTTCTTTCCTCTCAGTGGAGAAAACGAACATGAGATGCAAAGCAGGAATTCTCGTTGTACTCGGCGTTGCTGCCGCGCCGATGGCTAGCATCGCGTGGGCAAACGATCACCCGCCCGAGAGGTCAGAAGCTGCGGAACGGCGCACTGAAACAGAACCCTCTGACAAGACTGTTACCTCTCCTCAAAAAGAGACTGACCAGGACTCGCCGCAGCCCGCGGAAAAGAAAAAACGCGGGCTCTTTCATTCCTGGATTTGCATGGCGGAGCAAGCACAGGCAACCCAGCCGGATTGGCTTTCGCCTTTGGCCACCACCTCCGGACGCCTCAAGCAGGAATTTCGCTTTGACACTTTTGACCAGCCGTCAGCCGGCGGAAATAGAACTTACCAACTCGGCGGCAGCAAAGGCCTCGAGTTCATTACGAGTCCGAGAACACAGCTTTTGGTGGGTGTGCCCACCTATACCGTAGTATCACCCAACGGTCCGCCGAACGGATTTGGCGATCTTCCGTTGCAACTGAAATTCCGGATTTCCGCTGGGGAACGCAGCGAAGGCAACTATCTGCTTACTTTTATCCTTGCCGTCACGGCGCCTACGGGTTCGCATCGTTACGGAGCCGGCGATGCTGTGCTCATGCCAACGCTGGCCTTCGGAAAAGGCTACAGGAGATTCGACGCGCAATCCACGTTTGGAGGCAATTTGCCGGCCGGCGATACCGAGAAGCTCGGCCGGCAACTCCAATGGAATACGGCCTTCCAATACCGCACAGCATGGAAGGTGTGGCCTGAACTCGAAGTAAACTCCACGTTCTACAAAACAGGGCCGCACGCCGGCGACAAACAGGTTTTCCTGACGCCCGGGCTCGGATTTGGACGAGTGCGCGTCGCCGGGAGATTTCGTTTTTCCTTCGCGGTGGGCGTGCAGATCGCAGCTACCACATTCCATACCTACAATCATCGCTGGATCTTTTCCGAGCGACTTTCGTTCTGACCGAAGCAAGTTCGATGCGCATTGCCGAATCGACTTCGTGTTGCCCAGGAAACTTCCTCGGCACAACCTCCGTATTCTCTGCGCCTCAGGGTTATCTGTTTCTTTCCGACACGCGCTAAACTGCTTCCCGCATGAATCGCCGACAAATCTTTCGTCTAAATCTTCCTTCGCGCACACTGGTTCTCGGCGAGCGCACCCTCGTGATGGGCGTTTTGAACGTCACACCGGACAGCTTTTCCAACGGCGGGAAATTTCTGGATACCAATCGCGCCATCGAGCATGCACTGGTCATGGGCGCCGCTGGGGCGGATTTGCTCGATATGGGCGGAGAATCTACACGTCCGGGCAGTTGCGGCACGCCCGCGGAAGAAGAACTCGCGCACGTGCTCCCAGTTTTGCACGGCCTTCGCGGGCGGCTCAAAATCCCGATCTCTATCGACACGCAAAAGCTCGAAGTCGCCGAAGCCGCACTCGATGCTGGCGCCGAAATCATCAACGACATTTCCGGGCTGAAGTCCGATCCGCATCTCGCCGAACTCGCTGCGCGGCACCGTGTCCCGCTTGTTCTGATGCACATGCGCGGCGAACCGCGCACGATGCAAAAGGGCGAATTTGCGCGCGACGTTTTGAAGGACGTAACCGAAGGTTTACGCAAATCCGTTTCGATTGCGCGTAAGGCGGGCGTCGCCAAATCGCAGATCATCCTCGATCCTGGGATTGGCTTTGGCAAAAGCTTCGCGCAAAATTACGAATTGCTCGAAAAGCTCCCGCAACTCGCGAAGCTCGGCTACCCTCTGCTCGTCGGCACTTCGCGCAAAGGGTTTCTTGGCGCGGCGCTTGCTCGTGATGGGAAGCCCGCTCCGCCGCAGGAGCGCATCTGGGGCACCGCTGCGACGGTGACCGCTTCCATCCTGAATGGCGCGCACATCGTTCGCGTGCACGACGTCGCCGAAATGGTCCAAGTCGCTCGCGCAGCCGATTTTCTCGTTCATCCCGCACTGCGCCGATCAATTTGACGCACACCGAAATTAGGGGCCTCGGAGTTTTTTTTCAGACAAGGGGACCGCCCCCTAGGTTTTTCGTAAGTGTTGGTTCTAGCGGGCTTGGGTGTACCGGGATGAGGCAACCGGGGTGCTATCTCGGCGGTCGGAACACATGGGGCCGTGCCACCGCTCCAGCTTCGGCCGAAACACAGGCCGAGATGCCAAAGGTCAAAACCAATCACTGCGGTAGGCCACCCACCAGCTCAGGATGCCAATGGGAATGGTAGCGATTAGGCTCCACAGAAGGGGCAGGGTCACATCCGCGAGCATACCGAGCGCGATGAACACGGTCCAAAAGATCTTGCGCCGCATGTCTTTATTGTACCGCTCAGGCGAGCAGCGAAGAATTCCGAGTGCCAGTAGTTGCGATATTCAACAATGGTCAGAGCGTTGAGACAGAAGAGTGCCGGGAAAACACGGGTTTTGCTCGGTTAGCGCCGGGACGCAAAACCAGCGAAGGGCCTGCCACGACCGTATTGTCGGAGCGTGCAATTTCGAAATTGTCTCCGGGCGCCGATTTAGTTCGAGTTGGCCGGGATCATCTCGAAGATATAGTGGCCCGAGCCGACGTCGACAAGCACGGCGTCGCCGGCTTGCCGCGCGCCAATAAGGTCCGTGCGGCCGGCGAGCGGCTTTTGCCCTTCGGTGACTTGCTCGAGCTTGGCTTTTGGCAGACGGACTGTGGCTGTGGTATTCGGCGGGACTTCGACGTTCAGCGTGAATTTGCCGTCGGCGATTTTCCAGCCGGACGCCACGCGGCCGTACATGCTATCGACCGAAGCGTTCGCGAAGGTCAGCCCGCCACCGGCTTGCGGTTGGATCAGAATGTGTTTGTAACCGGGCTGCGCTTCGTCGAGCTCAATGCCCGCAACGACGCGGTACATCCAATCGCCGATGGCACCGTAGGCGTAATGGTTGAAGGAATTCATCCCAGAATCTTGAAAAGTACCGTCGGCCTTGATGCCGTCCCAGCGTTCCCAAATGGTGGTCGCACCTCTGGTCACGGGGTACAGCCAGGAAGGATATTCGGTGCGGTTGAGCAGCATGTACGCGAGATCGAGATAACCGTAATCGCTCAAAACTTGGCACAACAAAGGCGTGCCCAAAAATCCGGTGGTGAGATGGCCAAATTTCTTAACGTCGGCAGCAAGCCTTGCCGCCGCCTGTGCACGTTGCTCTTGCGGAAGCAAGTCGAATTCGAGCGCAAGAGCGTAAGCCGTCTGCGTATTCGACGCGAGCCTGCCGTTGGGAGTCACAAATTCTTTTTGAAACGCGCTCTTGATCTTCTCTTCCAACGACAAGTATTCGGCCGGATCTTCCTTTTTGCCGAGGACTTCAGCGGTTTTTGCGAGCAGCGCCGTCGAGCGAGCGAAATACGCCGTCTGAATCAAATCCTTGTCCGTGGTTGCGCCCGGATAATCCGAGCGGGTCGTGGCGAAGGCGAGCCAATCTCCAAAGCTGAACCCGTTGCTCCAAATGTATTTCTCTCCTGCCTGCCGGCGCATGTACTCCACCCAAGCCTTCATGCTCGGGTATTGCTCCTCCAAAATTCGCTTGTCGCCAAACGACTGATACACGACCCAAGGAACTATCACCGCTACATCCGCCCATCCCGCCGACGCCGCTTCTCCCTTGCGCGTTGTATGCGACAAAACGTTGGGAACCACGTAGGGCACGGCGCCAT
This sequence comes from Acidobacteriota bacterium, assembly GCA_003223245.1. GTDB lineage: Bacteria > Acidobacteriota > Terriglobia > Acidiferrales > UBA7541 > Acidiferrum. Next base: position 60,225 of record QHYI01000129.1, on the reverse strand, counting down.
CGCCTTCTTGATCGAGCGCCACGTCTTTCAGCCACTTGGTGTAAAACGCGGCGGTATCGTGATTGAACGAAGCAGTGCGCGCAAAAACCTGCGCGTCGCCGGTCCAGCCCAGGCGCTCATCGCGCTGCGGGCAGTCCGTGGGCACATCGAGAAAATTCCCTTTCTGTCCCCAAATAATGTTGTGCTGCAACTGGTCCAGCAGAGGATTGGAAGTCTCGAACGACCCTGTCCTCGCGATGGCCGAATGCACGACAACGCCCGTAAAATCCTGCGGGTTTACTTCACCGGGCCAGCCGCTGACGGCAACATAACGAAATCCCTGAAAAGTGAAATACGGTTGGAAGGTTTCGGTTCCTTGGCCTTTCGCGGTGTACCGAATCGTTTGCTTGGCCGAGCGCAAATTTGCCGTATAGAAATTCCCTGCTTTGTCGAGCACTTCGGCGTGGCGGAGTATGATAGTGGTTCCGGCCGGCGCGCTCACTTTAAATCGGATCCAGCCCACCATGTTCTGCCCCATGTCGAGAACCGTGTCGCCCTCAGGCGTCTTCAAGACTTTTACCGGCGTGATTTCCTCGATGGCTTCAACTGGAGGTCCTGCCGAAGCTACCAGTTTTGCCTTTGGAGGTTCCATTATGGTCACCGACTTCCAGTCTCGGTCGTTGAAAGCCGCTTCATTCCAGCCCGCTTGTTCGAGCCGCGCGTCGTAAGTTTCGCCGTCATAAATGTCCGACAGGAGCACCGGACCGGTCTTGGATTTCCATTGGTCATCGGTAGCGAGGATTTGTTGTGTGCCGTCTGTGTAAGTGATAACGACTTGCGCGAGGAGAGCCAGCTTCTTGCCATAGTGGTTCCGGTTGTTCTTGGGGTTCCACGCCAACCTGCCGCGGAACCAGCCGTCGCCCAGCATGGCCGCGAGGCAATTCGCGCGGTTTTTCAACAAGCCGGTCACGTCGTAGGTCTGGTATTGATAGCGAAAGTCGTAGGAAGTCCATCCGGGCGTGAAATATTCATGCCCGACGCGTTTGCCGTTGAGCGACATTTCGTAGAGCCCCATGGCGGTTGCGTACAAGCGGGCATGCTCCACTTTCTTGTTCACAGAGAATTCCCGGCGCAAAAGCGGCACGGGATTCGATTTCGTCTCATCCTCGATGAGATCGGGTGTAATCCATTTCGCTTTCCAATCCGCAGGTTCGAGCAGTCCCATTTCCCAATGCGCGATCGCGCTCCAATCGGATAAATGTCCGTGGTTGTCGGCGACTCGCACCTGCCAGGAATAAATCTTGCGGCTCTCGAGCGTGGGCCCGCCGTACTCCACCTGGTTCGAGGCGTCCGAAGATTGCTTGCCGCTATGCCAAACCAATCTCCCTTTTGCGAGATCCGCCTCGGAGGCGGCCACGCGGATTTCGTAGCTGGTCTGCAACACTTCCCTTTCACCGCTGACCAACTCCCAACTCAGGCGCGGTTTAAGCACGTCGATCCCCAGCGGATCCGTTTTGTATTCGCAGCGCAAGTTTTTCACCGCCAGCGGCGGATCGCCGAGTGCGGTAGCAGCCAACATCAACGCAATTACTGCGAACCAAGGGATGGCTCTAAGATTTTCCTTCATGGTTGCCTCCGCGACGCTTCGGCTCCGCTCGAAACGAAAAGCAGGACGAGATTCTACTACTGGACTGGAGGCATGAGGGAACAGACTGTGGGAGCTCGTTAAGCAGGCGAGCTTCGAAGCAGAGGCGCCAATGCGAGAGAATCGCGAGTTAACTTACCGCCACGGCGATAGCTTCTTCGGCGCGTTCGGCTTGTCCGAAGCCGCGCGCGGCATAATAGGCGGCGCGGTTGAAGAAATGATCGATTCTGCGGAACATGTCATGCTCCGCAAGCACCTCAAGTTCGAAACCAGGCCACGACTCGCGGCCCAGACAATCCCAAAGGTTGTCTTTCGTCAGGCAGATGGCCCAGAGCGGTTCGCTTCAGAAGCACTCCCTGGCGGTAACGGCGCGCGCCAATCTCGGAATATTGCCGCGCAATATCTGCTTCGGTGCGCGTCATACGCGCTGCCGAAACTCATGATCTGGAGCTTTGCTGAAAGAAGTGAGATGCGGAGACTGGTGAGTACGATGCAGAAGTTCGCTTGCCAGCTCCCTAGAATGTGATTCGATAAGATGCACCAACCGGTGGAGAGGCATGGCCAAACCTCCGTCAGTTCCAAAGACCGTATGCGAGCATTGGTGGACAGATGCAGCGGTGAAAGATACCGGGGTAGGTGACCGCCATCACCAAGCGCAGGGGGTTGCTCGGGAGACCTGTGCGAAAGTGCAGCTAGTTAACTGTCTGGGAATATTCCATAAAAATGTGCGCCGGCTTGAGAATTCCCGCGCCAAGATGAAAGCACAGCCCGAAAGGCAGGAGATCATGGACGAGACAAAGCAAGGAGAACGCTCCTCTTCCAGGGAGACGCCAGCCGCCGTAGCAGAGCGGCAGGCCGAAGCGAAAGAGATTGCGCAGTCTCTGGCGGGTAAAGCATCTGCTGGAACTCCGAAGGCATTGCCATACTCTCCGGTGACGGTTTCGCCGGAATCCCCGAGAGGCGAATTTTCGCCGGCATCCGATTTTGTGGGATTTCTGAAACAAACCAAACACGTGTGGCTGATGGTTGTGGGAACGATTGCCGGTTTGGTCGTGGTGGTCACCGTGGCGCAGCGCGCGTTTGCCTGGTTCAGCGAAAAACGAGAGAGAAGACAGGAGCAAGCGATAGCCAGCGTGACTCCAGAGCACCTGCTGGCACGGTGCGGGCAACCCCTGGAAGACACGACGAAGAATGTGTATCCGATCCTGATGCGCACGATGACTTACCAGATCAGCCGCAGTGAAACCTACATTTTTGACTTCAGCCGGACTGCGGAAGAAAACAGCGACTGGGTGTTTCTGTCGATGAAAGATGCGAACGGCAAAAGCTACGAAACGCCCGAAGAAAAGGTCAGCGCGATGTCCTGCCTGAATTCACGGAAGTAACCGATTTCCATTTCAGAGCGTTTCAAGGCCAAAGAGCGTGATGTTCCGACCGCTTCCCGGAATCTCGATATCGAGCTCTACGGGAACCAAGTCATTAAGCGGCGGGCGGGGCGGCGAGCTCGGAGGGGTGCGACATGACTTCGCGGAGTTTGGCCGAGTCGAGTTCGCCTTGCCAACGGCTGACGACCAGCGTAGCGACGCCGTTGCCGACGACATTGGTGAGGGCGCGGCATTCGCTCATGAATTTTTCGATCCCCACCAGTAACGCAAGTCCTTGCACAGGGATTGCGGGAACCGCGGCAAGAATCGCGGCGAGAGTGACGAAGCCGGTGCCGGTGACGCCGGAACCCCCTTTTGAAGCGATCAGCGCAAAAAGCAAGATGCCGGTCATTTGATTGAAGGTGAGGTGCGTGCCGGTGGCTTGCGCGAGGAACAACGCGGAGAGCGTGAGGTAAATGTTGGTGCCGTCGGTGTTGAAGACGTAGCCAGTGGGAAAGACCAGACCGACCACGGAACGCGACGCACCGAGGCCTTCGAGCTTGCGCATCATGTCAGGCAAGACGGTTTCCGAAGAGCTGGTGCCGAGCACGATGAGCAGTTCATCTTTGAGATAGGCGATGAAGCGAAAGATGGAAAAGCCCGCCCACCAAGCGATCGAGCCGAGAACGAAGACAACGAAGATCACGCTGGTGAGATAGAACGTGCCGATCAGCTTGACGAGATTCGAAAGCGAGGCCATGCCGTAACTGCCGACGGTGAAAGCCATGCCACCAAGCGCGCCAAGCGGTGCGGTTCGGATGATGATCCGAATGATCGCGAAGACTACCTTGTTGGCGACTTCGACAGCGCGGAGAGCGCGAGCGCCCAATTCGCCGAGAGGAGCGATGGCGAAACCGGTCAGGATGGAAACAAGAAGAACCTGAGGAACTTCGCCACCGGAGAAGGCTTCCACAAACGTGCGCGGAATAAAGTTGAGAAGAAACGGAATGAAACCGGTTTCTTTGGCACGGCCCACGTAAACCGCGGCGGCTTTGGGATCGAGCGTTGCGGGATTGATGTTGAGTCCCACGCCCGGATGAATCGCAACTGCGACGACGATGCCGATGAGCAGCGCGAGCGTCGAGACCGCTTCGAAATAAATCAACGTTTTGATGCCGACCTTGCCGACTTTCTTGATGTCGGCCATTCCCGCGATGCCTTGCACGATCACGCAAAAAATCACCGGCGCGATCATCATACGAATGAGGCCGACAAACGCATCGCCAAGCGGTTTGAGAGCGATCCCTGTTTTTGGAGCGAAGTAGCCGACGAGAATACCGACAGCGATGGCGATGAGGACTTGAACATAAAGGATGGCGTACCAAGGCTTGCGGGCGGTCGGTTTGGCGGCCGTCACGCGGGCTGCTCCTGGCTGGGTAAGAAGAGCAGCGGGTGCGTTGGGGGCTGGTTCACTTTGCACCTCAGCAAGCGCGATGGAGCGGCGGCTCATTGGCGATTAGCACGCGCTCGATATTGCTCCAAGCGGAACGAAAAAGGAAAGCGGAGGCCTGCCGCGTAACGCCAGCGATGTGTGGCGTGAGAAGGACGCGCCGGGCAGCATCGCCTGAGAGGGCGAGGAGCGGATTGTCAGCGGCGGGAGGCTCGGAGGAGAAAACATCGACTCCAGCGCCGCCGACATGGCCGGAGTTGAGGGCAGCGGCGAGGGCGGTCTCATCGACGATGCCGCCGCGCGAAGCCTGGATAAGAATCGTGCCGCGTTTCATCAGCGCGAGTTCCCGCGCACCAATGAGACCTAGCGTGGATGGAAGCAGCGGAACGTGCAAGGTGACGACATCGGCGATCTTCAGCAACTCATCGAGCGAGACGGCTTTTGCGCCGAACGATGCGGCCGCTTTCAGGTCGCGCAGAGTGGGATCGAAATAAATAATATTGCAACCATTTTTGTGAAGAGCTTCGGCAACGGCCAAACCGATCACGCCTAGACCCACAACACCGGCGGTGAGGCCGTCAAGCCCGGAAAGATTGTCTGCGAGCATTTTGGCGCGAAATTCGCGGTAACGGCCAATGCGAATTTCCGCATCAGCCCAGGCGAAGCGGCGAAGAAGAACGGTCGCAGCAGCGACGACGTATGCTGCGACGGCTTGGTTGCTGCCACCCGGAACATTGGACACGGCGATGCCAAGGCCTTTCATCAACTTCAAGTCCAGACGGTCGAGGCCCGCGCCGGTGACTTGGACAAATTTTACGGATGTTTTTTCAAACGTCGCTGGGGCAAGCTTACGCCCGACGGCCGGAATGACCAGAGCGCGAGCTTGCCGCATCAGCGCTGGAACATCGGGATCGTCAGGAGCGCGGTAGGCAACTCTTAGTGCGCCCGGGGGCGTCACGCCCGCGCGCAGAAAATCCGCCTCGGGGCGCAGGCAGAGCACGTCGATGGTCATGATCTGCGGGACGTGCTGGAAGAAGAGGCGTGCTCTTGCGTTCCCTTGGTCATGTCGGCGACGGGAAAGAAGCAGAGCAGCAAGAGCGGCTCGGTCCCGGTGTTGCGCGTGACGTGCTTTTCGCCTGCCGGTATCAGGAGCGTGTCACCAGGCTTGAGAGGAAATTCGCCGCTGTCGGCGTATGTTGTGCCGGTGCCGGACAAAACGTAAATGCATTCCTCGAAATCGTAATGCTGGTGCGGGCCGCGAGGAATTTCGCCCGGCTGAGGAACGGGGATTTCAGCCAGACGCAGCGTCACGGCACGCGAGCCTTTTTCGCCGGAGATGATTTCTAGCGCCGTGCGGCCAGGAAGACCGAGGCGCTTCGCTTGGGCTTGCGTAAAGACGCGCGCCATCAGCGTGCCTTGCTCAACGTTTTGATTTCGGCGACGCCGCTCTGCAGTTTATCGAGCTGTTTGAAAATCTCAGCCGACTTTGTAGCGATAGAGTCCGCGACGGCGTTGAGCATGCGTTGTGCCTTCTCGACGGTGGCGTGTTGCGGGCTGCCGTACCAACCGGTGGGAGCGATGGAACGAACGTCGGTCAAAACCGGCTGATAGCTGCGCGTGCGGCGAAGCGCGTCCATTTTGTGGCCGTGGGCATGGTCAGAGGAGTTCTCGATGCGGTCGAGGTGGACAAGCTCGGGGCGGTAGGCGAGAACGGCGAGCGCCTCGATTTCGCCGCCGTGGGTTAGGCCGTTCGATTCTTTGCCGAAGAGTTCTTCGGCGACGAAGCAGGCTTGCACGGTGAGCACGGTCATGCCGTGCTTGCGATGAAGCGTTTCCGCCGCGACGCCGAGCGGCGGGATGTTCAGTTCGTGCCAATTCAAAATGAGGAGATATTTTGCACCGTGTTGCGCAACGGAAGCACAAGTTTCGATGACCACGCGCATGTACGTTTCGGCAGTGAGCGTAATCGTGCTTTCGAACGGCATGTGTAAGGGCGTGACACCAAGCGGCCCGCCGGGAAGAACAAGGCCGTCCATGCGCTCGGCCACGGCATGGGCAATGATATTGGCGGCAAAAATGTCCGTGCCGGCGGGAAGATGCGGGCCGTGCTGCTCGACACTGCCCTGCGGAAGAATCACGAGCGCATGCTTTTTCAGCTGCGCCGCAATTTCCGGCTGCGTCAGGTCGACGATATAGCGGCTAGGCAACATTGTGAATCCTTTCGGCGACATGTTCCTGCGCCTCTTTCAGAACATCGGCAATGCGCGCTCTTCGTCCGTTATCCTCGATGGAGCGGAGCGCGGCATAAACAACAGCAACCGCAAAGTTTCCGTTATCGGCGCTAAGTTCACTGGGCTTTCCCGTGCGGCAGCTTTCGGCAAACATTTCGAGTTCGGCGCGGAACATGTCGCTTTCGGGAATTTTTAGCTCTTCACGTTTGGCGTAGCCATCCTTGCCGCGCTGGATGTAAAGCGTGGATTTTTTGTGAAGCTCGTCGGGCGTGTCCCAGGTCTCGAAGTCGATTTCGTAGTGCATCAAACCTTTCGAACCGAAAACGCGTACGGCGAAGACGCCGGGAGAAGTCCAGCACGAACCGACGTAGCCGACTTTGCCGTCAGCGAATTGGAGTAGCGTCATGGACTGGTCGTCGACTTCCGCGCCGACGGGAGAAAGTTTCGACGCTACGGAACTAGCTTCGACGATTTCGCCGCCGAGATAATGCAGCACGTCGAACTGGTGAATCGCGAGCTGTGACAGCGGACCACCGGGGGCGAGCTGCTTGTACCAGCGCCAGGTTCTGGGCGTGAGCTCGAGCGCGCGCTCATTGGAAAAATTCGCTTCCATAAAGGCGATGCGGCCAAGTTCGCCGCGGTCGATGGCTTCGCGAATTTTGCGAATGCCGCCCATCAGGCGGGCGCTGTGGCCAACCGTAACAGTGATAGCGTATTTTTTTTCGAGCGCGGCGATTTCCAAACCTTCCTCGAGCGTGCTGGCAATGGGTTTTTCCGTGTAGACGTGCTTGCGCGCTTTGGCGACTTCCGCGGCGACGGGCAAATGCTGCTCGTTGGGAACGGTAAGGATGGCTCCTTCGATCTCGCGATTCGCAAGCATGGTTTGCAGGTCAGAAACCGTGGGGACACCGGTGTCCTGTTCGAAGGCCGTGCGTTTCTCTTCGGAGCGGCTGAATGCGGCAACGATCTTGATTTTGTCGGACTTTGTGGCGGCGCGTGTCAAGACTTTGGCCCAGCGGCCAAGGCCCACAATGCCGACTTTGACGGGGTTTGCGGTCATCTTAAGGTCCAACACGGTCCATTCTACTCAATCCGCGCAGGGGAAGGGATTCCTTCGTGTTTGGGTTCTGATGAGTTCGCACATTCGGCAAAAAAAGATTCCTAGGAGGTCTTCGCTGGCGCGGCCTGGATGGTCGTCTGGAAGCTGATAGACATAATCCATTTGCCGTCGCGCTTGATCCACAGTCGAGTGACATGAACCGGCTTCCCGGTATATGGCTGGTGTAGGCAGGTCATGATCACCGAGTCGCCAAAATCAAACATTTGTGCGGAAACGAGTGGCGCGGGAGCAGTCCCGCGTCCGGTTTGCTTCTGCAGATTCAGCGTGGCGATGCGGTCCGCTTTGGTGAGCGGATGATCGTTCGCGGAGCTGAGCATGGCAAACTCGTCAGCAATGTGCGGCGCCCAGGCGGCAGCGTCATGGTTTGTGACAGCGGTCTCCAGCGCCTGCCAGGAAGCGATGATGGCTTGCTCCGATTCGTTCTCGGGCTTGTAAGGAATCGTTTTGCAGGGATTCTCGCAGTCGGTCACACCGGAGGCGTGCGCGCTTGCTTCCTGACGGCCGAGAGCCACTTCTTGATAGACAAGCAAACGCCAAGCAGAGCCGCGCTTCACCCAAAGACGAAGTACATGCACGTTGCCACGCTCGGCCATGATGGCTTCCACTTGGCTGCGCGTTTGGCGAACCTGATGCGCGCCCGTTTCATCACCGAGGGCAGGCTTAGGAAGGGAGCTAAGAACGTCGCCGCGAGAAAATGTCTTGCCTTCGGCGTCGGTCCAGGTAAAACCGGTGTCCAGCAGCTTGGCAACGGCAGCGGTGTTGCCTTTGGCGGCAGCTTGGACGAATTCGCGGTCATCCTGCAAAACCGAAGGTTCGTCGGCCAAGGCAGCTCCCGGCTTGCTGAGCGTGGTAAGTAGCAAACCGACGCACAGGATGCCTATGGCTTGTATGGTGAGCACACTCCTCGTACCGGAACGTCTCATGATTTGCGGCCCTCCCTGGACTGTCTCTCTCATTTCCTTACGCGAGAGGGCCCGAGGAGGTCGGCCCTTCCATCGCTTTGCTTATTGTCTTGCCTCTCAGCCGGCAGTATAAGCCTAAAAGATAAATTTCAAGCCCAACTGGATGGCCCGGTTACTGCCGGAGCCCAACACGGGGTTGAAGGCAGCGTTGTCCGGAGTGGAGCAGCCGCAGCCGAAGGCACCGGGCTGAGACGGATCGGCATTTGCGCCTTGACCATAGCCGCTGGTGGCGCCATTGGGGTTAGCGTAGTTCGGGTGATTAAAAATATTGAAGGTCTCGATGCGGAATTGTGCTCGGAGGCGTTCGCCGAATTTGAAATTCTTGCTGACGGAAAGGTCGACGTTGTGGAAACCCGTGTCACGGAACACATTTCTACCCAAGGTGCCAAACGTGCCCAACCCGTTCGGAATCAGGATGGAATTGCCGTTCGCGTAGCAACCCGCGAGTCCGAGGGCTGTCGTGAACCGTGGAACTCCGCTTCCATCGAGAGCCGCAGCCTTCGCAGCGCAGGCTGAATTGCTGGTGCCTGGAAAATAGGGAAGCCCATTAGGACCCTGCGACTTGAAGTCAGGAGGATTCCCATTTCCTCCGTTCATTCCGTAAAAATTCCAGCGGTCGGCAAGGTCGCCGGTTCCGCTGAAATCAAAAGACTGGTCATTGATATTCCACGGCTGGCCGCTTTGCATCGAGATGATGGTATTGACCTGCCAGCCTTCCAAAAGCTGGCTCTTCGTCTTCATCTCGGGAAGAGTGTACGTAATAGAAAAGGTGAAGCGGTGACGAATATCTTCGTCGCTGCTGCCATGGTCCAACAAAGGATGCGTGCTGTCCATGGGAAGGAAAGCGACCCAGTTGGAGGACAAATCATCCAGGGCATGGGAGTAAGTATAGCCCGTCACGAAATCGAGGCCATGATAGTTGCGGGCAGTCAGAGTGGTTTGCAGGCCATGGTAGGTAGAACCATACAGATTTGACAAATAATTGACGAATCCGAGGTAGGTTGCCTTACCGCTAACGGTATAAGGGAGAGCTGCCCCCTCTGCCCCGCCATCGGGAGCGCAGTTAGGATTACTCGGGTCAAAACCCGAATTAAAGCAAGCGGTAATCTCCGCGGGACTCCAACCCGAACCCACGGGGGGCTGATTGAGATCGACAACGCCCGGCAATTTCACTGCATGATTACCAACGTATGTGGCATCCAGAGAGAGCTTGCCCGAAAAAGCATGCTGGATACCCAGGGTCCAATTTTCGACGTAAGGAGTGCGGAAATTCCGCTCCAGGGCAAAAGTGTCGCACGGCCCTGGGTCGTTTCCCGCGCCATCTCCGCATTGCACTGCACCAGTAACGCTCGAGGGGTAGATGGCAGTTGACTGATCCTTCCAGGCAAGGTTCGAGCCTGGGAGCGTGACGCCGGTCGCAAAAATGTTTCCAATCCCCGGCGTTGCAACACCATTCAAGACAATCGTGGCACCTGTCGGGACAGTTCCCACACCAAGGGTTACGGTGTTCTGGGTGTTCTGCTGGGACATGAAGGTACTCAAGGTAAGCAGGCTGTAAACGACGCTACCACCCGCGCGAACGACAGTCGTTCCCTTGCCTGTGACGTCCCACGCGATACCAACTCGGGGAGAAAAGTTCTTATGATCGGGGTTGTAAATCGAACTAATGTTCTTGCTCACTTGTTCGAATCCTCCCGTTGCTAGGTCAAGATTGCCAAGAAGATTCCTGGAATCCGTGGGAACGCCCTGGAACTCATAGCGCAATCCTAGGTTTAGCGTAATTTTTTTCGTAATGCGCCAGTCGTCCTGTGCGTAACCAGCGTAGAGCCACTGTGACATGTTGCGGGTAGGATCACCGGCCAGAAAATTGACATTGTGTACGCTCCCGCTGAGAAAATCCTCCAGAGAATTGAATCGGACTCTTCCCCTCCCCGCGCGGAAGGTCGCCTGATGAACCAGGTCTCGCCGCAGCTCTCCTCCGAATTTGAAGGCATGAGTGCCGTGCAGATTGGAAACTTGATCGATAAAGTCATAGACCTTATCTGGACCCACAATTTTCGGAAAGTTGTGAAAGGCTCCCAGTTCCGTAAAGCCGGGGATTCGAATATTCGGAATGCCGTTGAGCAAAGGATTGGTAATCCCGGTGTTGATCGTGTACTTCGTAGAGATGTCATTGGGCAAAATCTGCAAAGTGTAATGGGTGAAGCCGCCGCGCAGCTCATTGGCCCAAGTGGAGCTCGGTGTCCAGGCCCAGTGTGCGGCTAGCGCCTGCGCGCGGGAGTGGACTCTTGTCCGGAACTGCGGAAGAAGCTCATTGAAGTCCATACCAATGATGGTGTCGTTGCCGAAGAAATACGAGCCGCTCAGAGCATTGTGATCGCTGACGTGATAATCCACTTTACCAAGGGCGTTTTTTGAGCTGTTCACATTGGGATAGTTCAGCGAGACAAACGACCCCTGCGAGGCGTTCGGAGTATAGAAACCCAACAAATAGTTGGAGAGTGAGTTTACAACGAAGCCTGGATTCTTCGCTTGCAGGTCAGCGGTGGCATCCGCAATGCTCATGGTACAGTCTCCGGTAGTCAACACGACGCATCCATTGCCTCCGCCGCCAGCAATCGATGCGGTTGTCGGGACATGTCCCGGAAGCGCATTGCCGACGGTATACATTTGGCCTTCAAAGGAACCGAAATAAAACAGCCTGTCAGGAATGATCCGCCCACCCAGGCTTCCCCCGTACTGCTCCAGTTCTACGGGAGTCTTTGGTGTGCCAACTGGATCAAAGTAGTTGCGGGCGTCGAACGAATCCCCGCGACCGAATCCGTAGGCGGTACCGTGAAGCTGGTTTGTGCCCGATTTAAGCCCAACGCTCGTGATGGCGCCCGGTTTCCAGCCGAATTCCGCTTTAGGATTGACTTGAGTATTGAATTCCTGAATCGCGTCGATGGGAATGAGAGTCGCTGCATCTCCAAGGACCGCCGCAGCATTCGTGACGCTGAGCCCCATGAAGGATTCGTCGTTGGTGACGCCATCAACGATGTAGCTCGTATCTTCCGGACGAATGCCATTCGTGGTCTGCGTCCAAGGACCGCCGCCAGGATAAATGGAAGTTCCGGGGCGCAAAGAGATCAGGTTCTGGTAGTTGCGGCCATTCAGCGGGAGGTCGTTGATGATTTCGTTGCTGATCGTGCCGCCAAGGGTTGTGGAGGTTGTGTCCACCATGGGAACTTCCTCGGTGATGGTAATCGTCTCCGTTGTCGAACCGGGCTGAAGCACAGCGTCCACGCGGACGTCTTTGCCAACCTCCAGCAGAACATTCCTGCGCTCAAAGGTCTTAAATCCTTTGTACTCGGCGCGCACCGTGTAAGTTCCCGGGAGAAGGTCAATGGCCACATAAGCGCCGTCGGAATCGGTCGTTAGCGTCTGTGAAACACCCCGAGCCACGTCGGTAATGGTCATCTTGGCGTTGGCCACGAATCCGCCGGATTGGTCCGTGACCACTCCTAAGATGCGGCCGGTGCTGCCCTGCGGATACAGAGGGGCGCCGACGAAGGCAAGAACAAACAACATGGTTGCGACCATTGCAAGCCGGGAAAGGCGCGTGGAGGTAGGCATAGTGTTCCCGAGACTCTTGGACAGCATGAGGACCTCCCCCACGAAGCAAAATAGGTATAGACGCTGTACCACCATACGAGAAAGCTTGTCAAGTGAATCATTGAATTTCTGCAGAAAAAAGTAGAATCGGGGGTCTGTCTACGAAAAATTGGTCTATTGGTATGACCATACCTCTTCACCCCACTCAGTCCAGCAAGCTAGCTTGCGCCCCACGCGAATCAACCAAGCAAACCGCTTTGTGCTGCAAAGCGGGGCACCTCCCACGCGGCGCGTATGCGTCAAAACAAGACCACGCGCCAGGCGGCCGCTGCGCGTTCGCATTCCAAGGGTTAAGCCTAATCCTGCACCGTGTAAATCCAAATTTCCGCGCCGTGATCGGCCCGCGCTGGAATCGCCAAAAAAAATCGCTCGAAGCCCTTCCGGCCCTTCCCGAAATAGCCGGCCGTGCGCGCGCCGAGCGTCGAGGGTACTTTGGCCAGCAACCGGTAATGATCTGCATCTGTCTGTTCAAAGACGCTGATGTACCCTTCTCCTCCTGGAACATAGATACGCTTGCGACTCGCGTCGTAATACGCATCGTCAGCGTCTTGCACGCAAGGAAGCGCCGCGATTGTTTGCCCGGTGTTGGTATCGAACACTGCCAGGCGCGGCGGTTCGTGCGTCACGACAAAGAGCCGGTGGTCCGCTTCGTCCAACGCCATCGGAAAATTGTGCTCTAGGGTCATAGGCCAGCGCGTGATCGCTCGCGTCTTGCGGTTGATCACGGCAATCTGTTTCAGGTCCGGGAGATTCACATAAATGTTGGGGCCAGAAGTTTCCAATTGGAAAGATTCCGGATGCGCGCCCAGTTTGTATTCCTCGGCGAGCCTCTGGTTCGTTATGGCGTCCACGGCTCCAATGGCGCCCGTTTCATCTTCGCCGTAACCGACATACACGCGGTGATTTGCTGCGTCGTAGCGCAGGTTATCGACGTCGCCGTGAAAATCTATGCTTTTGATGAGAGCAAACGTTGTGCCGTCGTAGATGTAAAGTTTGCCTTTGCTGCTTGCAGCAAGGAGCTTCTTAGGTTCCGGCGCATAGACCACTCCCTGAGGATTCGGGATTCCGGTGATGCTATGGCTGCGCACGCGGGCGCTGATGTCGATAATCTCTACGCTGTTATTCCCCAATGCCGCGACGGTTAATTGATTTTTCCCGTCGAAGCCGAAATGGTCGAAGCGACCCTGAATACCCGGCATAGGAATCGCCTCGGTCAAGACCAAAGGGCGGGGAGGTTCAGGAGCAGAGGGTTCTTGCGCGTACGATCCAAGCCCAACTAAGGCAAAGAGCGTCCAACCGAGACAGACTTGAAATCCGCGTTTCAGGACTCTCCTCCCGCGAGAAAACGGTACAGTTACCGGCGGCAAACTAAAAATCATGGTCGTAGCGCGGCCACTATACAGCAATCTGCTTGACGGCTCCAAGGCGCGATGATAGAAGCGCCATGCCTGCGGGCTTCGGTCGCACACGGCTTGTTCTCATTTTTTATGCGGCACGGAGGTTGCCATGAAACGCCATCGCATGTCTGTCCCGTTGATCACAAGCGCTTCCGTTGCGGCGATATTGGCGATACCTGGAGTTGTGAAGACGGTCCGTGCGCAGCTTAGCACCGGGAAGCCTCCCGCGGAATCCATTCCTCCTCACGGCTATGTGATCGCGAGCAAACCCCTCAAAGGCACGGATACTCCCGCCGATTACACTTTCGTTTTGACGCGCGACGAAATTTATGTGCCCATCATTGTCCGAAAGCCCAAAGGCGACGGCCCCTTCCCCGCTATCACCATGGGCTGGGGCGAAGGCCGCGAAGGAATGAAAAAAGTAGAGCGCCTGGCGGAAAGCCTTTCGCAGATGCAGGACCGCATGATCGCGCGCGGTTATGTTGTTGCCACGGTGAATTACCGCAACGAAATTCCCTACGCTTACGAGCAGTCGAAACCTCCCCAGAATCTTCCGGACAGCATTAGCGGGGAAAGACGCATGTTGAAATCCGGGCCGACGCTGGATCATGAGGATTTGATCGCAATCATTCGCTATCTGCAATCGTTGCCGTACGTGGATAAGAATGGCGTCGGAGCCATCGGCGTGAGCCACAGCGGCGAGATGATCATGAAGGCATCCAGTGAGTACACCTTCGGGGCGGGCGTGTGCATCGAGCCCGCCAATCACGAATTCCTGACGGTAGACACCGGACCGAACGCGCCGCGCAAAGGCACGGAGATTCAGTACGACGATATTGAAGTGGTGCGGAAAAACGCCAACAAAGCGGAGGGAATGGAGCGTATCCGGCGCATCAATACGCCGATTCTGATTTTCGGACGCGATAAGGATCATCTTCAGGGCATCTTTAAGCTCACTTACGAATGGATGAAAGAAGCAGGCAAAGACGCGCAATGGGCCAGCTTCGACCACCCTACGCACGGCTACGTGTTCATCATGAACCAGCCGGATGGGACGTATAAACCCGACGAGATTCAGCAAAAGACGTTCGAAATTTTCATGGACTACTTTGACAAGCGCCTCAAGCACGTGCGCTAGCAAGCGCAAAAGAGGGGCAAAATGCTGTAGCACAATTGCTTCGTCTATTCTCGCGTTTACAACCATATCGTAATACGATACATCTTATTAGATAGGGAGTTGGAGCAAGCGTGCAGCTATTTGCGAGCAAGGAGGTTTGTTGAAGACCGGGCCCGACAAAGCGGAGCTCAGAATACGCAGAAGTCATTACGGCCCCTTGGAATGGAGTTTAGCTGCCCCGCCGCCGAGCACCATTAAGAGATTCCGGCGGTGGAATCTCGTACTTATCGCACTCCTTCTTTTTCTCGTTCTTGGCGTGTTCGTTGTTGCGGAAGCGCCAACCACCGGAGGCGGCGCCTCGAATTCCGCAAATGCCTCCTGGAAAGAAGGCGAGAGCCCCATCCATCGAGCGCAACCCGGTATTCACAATCGCGGCGGTTCGGGCGGTTTCAACAAAGATTTGAAGAGCAGTCACCACGCCAGTTGAATTCCTCAATGTAATTCAGGTTTTCAAGCTTTTTCCCCTCACAACCGCGCCGCTTGGCGTTTCGTTCACGCATTTTTGAGGGGGCGTTGCGGTTTCGCTCCGTCGTGGCCAGCCAGCGACAGCTGGAGGTTTAGGATGCCGAGCCTTACATGCTAAAGTGCAAGCGTGCGCCCGGAAATTGAACAAGTCGTGCAACTCGTCCAACAAGGGGACCCCAAATCCTTGGAAGAGGCCCTCGCGTTACTGCAAAACACCGTCTTCTCGTTCAGCATGAAAGTGTGCGGCCAGCGGGAAGACGCCGAAGACACCATGCAGGAAGTGTTGTTGCGCTCGGTCCCGAACTTGCCAAAATTCGACAGCCCGAGAGCTTTGATGGTTTGGCTGTACAAAGTAGCCAAAACGCGCTGCCTGATGAGCCGCCGGAAAAGCAAATTTGCTCCTAAAGAGGCGCTCTCCCTCGAAGAACTGATGCCCGACAGCCGGGAACTCGCAAGCCTGTCGGGCAATGGAGAACCGCCCACACCGGAAGCAGCGTTGATGCGTCGCGAGAACGCCAAGCGTTTGCGTGACGCTGTGCAACAGCTGCCGCCCGAATATCGCCTCATTCTTGTGCTACACGATATGGAAGAACTTTCCGACGAGGACATCGCCGAAATCACGGGCCTGCGGCCAGGCACGATCCGGGTGCGCCTGCATCGGGCGCGGCTCTTCGTTCGAAAGGAACTGGCCAAGCGACAAAATCAGCGCAGTGCTCGGAGAGCTGCGAAAACTACCGCCGATTCCCCGGTTCACCCGCGCGAACGAAGCTGCAAGCAAATGTTCGCGGAACTTTCCAATTACCTCGACGAAGAGTTGGACGACTCTCTCTGCTTCGAGATGGAGAAACACATGGAGGGCTGCGGGCCCTGCAAAGCTTTCCTGGCAAGCCTGGAAGATACGATACGAACCTGCCGGGCGGTCCCCAATGAACCCCCGGATGCGCGTGAGGCTCAAGAAAGACGTAAGCCCCGGTCACATCTACTGAGTCCCGCAAAAACTTGCGACCATGCTTTGGGGCTTGGCCAGTTGCACCGCCTTCGATGTCATCACCGTCCTGCGGCAAAAATTCCATCAAAAAGTGACCGCCTACGAAGTGCGCGTCGAAGCCGACCAGGCCGAGCGTCCGCCTCAAGTCTTCACCGCAGTCCGCATTCATCACGTGGTCACCGGATTGGAAATCGATCCCGCGGCGATCGAGGAAGCCATCCGTTTGTCCGAAGAAAAATATTGCTCCGTGGGCGCCATGCTGAAACAGACCGCGCCTTTCAAAACGACATACGAAATTATTAAAGAGAAGACCTCGTGGATGGCGCAAACGCCGGCCACCGTCACGACCTGAGGGCGGCTCGAGCGACCAAGTCGACGCAGAAAGCGTGAGCGGCGTCACTGATCTATGCGGGCGCTTCGGGGCCGTACAATTTTAACGGCCTCGTCCGTCATTATTTCTTGCGCCGCCAACCGAACCAAGCCGACATCCAGGTCAACCTTCTCTCGCGCCACGAACGCAAGGCGCAAAGCCACGACATCGCTCGCAGGCTGCGCCCGGAACTGGATAAAATCGCCGCTCCTTTTGGCGCGCGCATCAAGGTTGCGGAAGTTCCGCCCGGCCCACCTGTTCTGGAAACCTTGGTCGCGGAAGTCTACGGACCGGACTACAAAGGGCAGCAGGAGTTGGCCGCAACAATTAAAAAAATCTTTAAGGAAACTCCCGGCGTCGTGGACCTGGACTGGTTCGTCGAAGATCCGCAAACCAAGTACGACATGAAGGTGGACCTGGACAAGGCTGCCCTCGAGGGTGTCTCTGCCGCAGAAGTCACGCGCACCGTACAAATCGGCTTGAGTGGCGCTTCCGCAGGGCTGCTGCACGATCCTAGCTCGCGCGAGGACATTCCCATTGAGGTGCGTCTGTCGCGCCCTGACCGCTCGAGCATCGAGGACCTCGAAAACCTGAAGTTGCCCGGGCCCTCCGGCCGGCAGGTTTCCTTGCGCGAAGTCACCAACGTGGAGAAGACCACGATCGACACGAGCGTTTATCGCAAAAATTTGCGGCCTGTGGTCTATGTCACGGGAGACGTAGCTGGCGTGGTGGAGAGCCCGGTGTACGCTATTTTCAAAATGAGCGACGCCATCAACAAAATCCAACTGCCTGGCGGCTACCACGTGAAGCAGTACATGGGCACGGCCATGCCCGATGACCCGAATCACTACTCAATGAAATGGGATGGCGAGTGGCACGTCACTGTTGAAGTGTTTCGTGATCTCGGGCTCGCCTTTGCTGCGGTCCTCGTATTGATTTACGTGCTCGTCGTCGGCTGGTTCAAGTCTTTCAAAACGCCGCTGGTCATCATGGCCCCGATTCCGCTTACACTGGTCGGCATCTTACCCGCGCACGCTTTGATGGGCGTGTTCTTCACCGCTACTTCCATGATCGGCTTCATCGCCGGCGCCGGCATCATCGTCCGAAACTCGATCATTCTTGTGGACTTCATCGAGCTACGCCGCTCGCACGGCATGTCGCTCGAAGAAGCCGTTGTGGACGCAGGTGCTGTGCGCTTCCGCCCCATGTTGCTGACCGCTGCCGCGGTGGTCGTCGGCGCAAGCGTCATTCTGTTCGATCCAATTTTTCAGGGCTTGGCCATTTCGCTGATGGCCGGCGAAGTCGCCTCAACCGTTCTTTCTCGCATGACCGTTCCGGTTCTCTATTACCTCAGCGAGCGTGGCCGCGACGATTCGACGCCGCTGCAAATGGAGAACGAGATCGTGCATGCCGAAGTTTGATTTTCCAACGGAGGAAAAATAATGAATATCGACCGCTACCTTCGATTGATCGCCGGCGCTTTTGTAATGGCCTCTCTGGCTTTGGGCTACTGGATGAGTCCGTATTGGTATTTGTTCACCGCCTTCGTGGGCCTGAACTTGTTCCAGTCAGCATTCACGAACTGGTGTCCGATGATGACCATCCTTCGCAAAGCCGGCGTAAGGCCCTGAAAGCACCACTGGCGCCGCGGATTCAAGACCGCTAGGACCGAGACCCTCTCCGTCTCTTGCTTCCTGCCGCGCAACAAAGAGTGGTTTCGCAGGTTAATAATCTCTTAGAATGAATTCAGGCGCCCGTAGCTCAATCGGATAGAGCATCAGATTTCTAATCTGAGGGTTCGGGGTTCGAGTCCCTGCGGGCGCGCCACTTTCTCGAGTGAAAATTCAGGTTTTTGACGTGGTTCTCCCTCGTGGTAGCCGGTAACGGCCAGCCTGCCTTCACCGCGTTTGGACGCCCGCCCGGGCTCTCTAATGTCTAGGTAACGGGCAGGTGAGATATTTGTTTAGCCGCTTCCAATAGGATCGGTTGTCGACGGCCACTCAAATAAAGCCACCAGCATCGTAACGATTCCAACAGGACGACCACGACCATGGCAGCAAACAGGCCGGTGAGTAAAGCATCCAATCGGTCGTTAAAGATGAGGCGTTGGGTCGCAGACACCATATTCGCGGAGATTTTGCCGGCTGCCAGTTGCTCGCTAAGGAGTCGAGCGTGCGCTAGAAATCCCACACGCGGGTACAAGCTCCCAATCTTCTCGGCGCTGGCGGTCAGGGTCACAGCGGCCAGCCAACCCAGGGGAATGATGGTCACCCAGATATACCGCGTCTTCTGCATCTTGATCAAAATCGTGGTAGCCACGCAAAGAGAGATGGTGGCCAGAAGCTGATTGGAGATACCGAAAAGCGGCCAGAGACTGTTGATGCCGCCATACGGGTCGATAACGCCCTGGTAAAGAAAATATCCCCACGCGCCTACCACCACCGCACTGGTAAATATGACACTCGGGTACCAACTGGTTCTGCCAAGCGGTTGCCAGAAGTGTCCCAGAAGGTCCTGCAGCATGAAGCGGCCCACGCGAGTTCCCGCATCAAGCAAGGCGAGAATAAAAATGGCTTCAAACATGATGGCGAAGTGGTACCAGAGGGCCAGGAGGCTTCCCTTCCCAAGGACGCTGGAGAAAATGTGCGCCATCCCCACCGCCAAGGAGGGTGCTCCTCCGGTGCGGTTAAACAGCGTTTGTTCCCCGATGCGGGCGGCGAGCTCGGACATATGCTGCATGGTGACCGGGAAGCCCCAGTTCGTGATGGTTTGCACGGCTTGCTCGGGCAGCTTGCCCACGATCCCAGCCGGACTGTTGATAGCAAAATAAACGCCGGGCCGGAGGACGCCAGCGGCCACCATGGCCATCATTGCCACGAGCGATTCCATGAGCATGCCCCCGTAGCCCACCAAGTAAGCTTGTGTTTCCTTGGCGAGCAATTTCGGTGTGGTACCGGAGGAGACTAGCCCGTGATAGCCGGAAATAGCGCCGCAGGCGATGGTGATGAAGCAGAACGGGAAAATCTTCCCCGCGAAGATGGGCCCGGTACCATCGGTGAAGCGCGTTAACGATGGCAGGAGCATCACAGGTCGCACCGCCAGAATGCCGGCGGCCAATGCCAGAATCGTTCCGATCTTTATAAAAGTGCTTAAGTAGTCCCGGGGCGCCAGCAGCAGCCACACCGGCAACACGGAAGCCGCAAATCCGTAGGCTATGATTAAAAGGGCGAGGTTCGATGCGCTGAACGTGAAGTAATGAGCCAGCCAAGACGATTCGGCTATGTAACGCCCTGCAACGACGGCCACCAGCACCAGGGCAAAGCCGAGGATTGAGACTTCCAGAAAGCGGCCGGGCCGCAGATACCGCAGGTAGACCCCCATCAAGAAAGCGATGGGAATGGTCAGGGCGACGGTGCAGAGTCCCCATGGGCTGCCCTTTAGCGCATTGACCACAACCAAGGCGGAGGCTGCCAGGATCAGTATCACGATGCCGAAGACGCCGAAGAGCGCCGCGTACCCTGCCAACGGGCTGATGGCATCCTTGGTCATCTGGCCCAGCGATTTCCCGTCGCGCCGAACTGAGCCGAATAGCGTGACGAAATCATGCACGGCTCCGCCCAGCACACCGCCAATGACGATCCAAAGTGTTCCCGGCAGATAGCCAAATTGTGCGGCCAGGACAGGGCCGACTAGCGGACCTGCTCCAGCGATCGCGGCAAAGTGGTGCCCGAAGACCATCCATTTAGGCGTGGGAACGAAGTCGCGGCCATCTTCTAGTCGCTCAGCGGGAGTTGCACGCTGAGCATCCAGTTCGAGGACACGGAAAGCAATGAAGCGGCCGTAGAAGCGGTAACCCAGCATGTAGATGCAGCCCGCGCCCACTACCAACCACACCGCGTTGATAGGCTCGCCACGGCGGGTAGCAATCACTGCGAGCGCCACGGTCGCCAGAAGGACCAACAAAACCCAAAAGAGCTTCTTGAGCAAACGCCATGGGAACTGGAGCTGCATAGGTTCACTACTGGAAGTTGCCAGCCAGCGGCTTCGCACCCCGCAAGCGGCCGGACTTTGCGCAGGTACCCGCCAGCTATGATTGTGATGCTAATTTCTTGTGAAGGGTTCTGGACTCTCCTAAGGAATTTATTGGCAAAATTTACCGAATTTAACGTAGGGCGGACCCCTACAAAAAGCCCACTGCGCGTGACATCATTACCAGGATTGCTGGCGGCAAGCAAGGACTAGGCTGGGCACTGGTCAGGCGGAGATTTGCAAGAGCTCCGGTCACTCGCATCTCTCAAAGGGCACGAAGGGGAGGTGCGGAAATGAAGAGATTAGTAGTAAGCCTGCTTTTTTCCGGTACTGTGGCGCTCATGTTCGCGATCCCCGCCACGCCGCAGGAACCCGAAAACAAACTGCCAACCAAGCCACTGATTGAGCTGCTGAAAGCAAAAGGAATCCTGACGAAGCAGGAGGCGAGAGCGCTCACGCAGAATTCTTCTCCCCAGGAACTTAGCCGTCGAATCGCGCAATTGCTTCTTTCGAAGGGGCTGATAACCCAAAGAGAATTTGAGGAGGCAACAGGGTCTGCAGCAGTGAGCCCTAAGAGGAATGCTGCGACTGGACCCACTCCAAAGCAATCTCTGGCAGCTCTGGGGACGGCTCAACATCCTACTGAGGAAATGAAGGCTGACCCCTCTAAAGCACTGCACGCAGCAAGGGACCCCATGGACAAGTCGGCGGTCGCAGACGGCTCTTCTCCGGACAAGGGTCCTAGCCCGGCTGCTCCGCCACCTGCCACAGAGACGGAAACGAACATCATCCCCCCTATTGCGCCGATCCGCGTGCTGCCTATCGGGGTTCCCAAGCGCGAAGGGACACTACCTGGCCTCAAGCTCGGCAGTGGCGCAAACATTAGCCTCTATGGCTTCCTCAAAGCCAGCGCTGTGGAAGACACTGCCAGCAGCGGTGGCCCGCTATTTGGCGCTGGCGACTTTCCCTTGCCTTTGCTTTTAGGTGACACCGGCCCCACTGGCAATCCACAATTCTATGTCAAGGCTCGTTCTTCCCGTCTGGGCGCCAATTTCGGATGGCCGACCATCGCTCGCAATGTGACCCTGACTGGGAGGCTGGAGTTTGACTTCGAAGGCGACTACACGAGCGTCAACAACCGCAATATCAGCGCAGCGCGGTCCTCGCAACCCTCCCTGCGCCTTGCCTGGGTACGCTTGGACAGCAAACTTGGCCGGGTTCCCTGGTTCCTGCAATTCGGCCAGGACTGGACGATTCTGGGCTCGAGCACGCTGCCCGACTACTTTGAGACTACCGGCCTGGGCGTTGGCATGGGTAGCTTCTACGAGCGTGCCCCAATGGTGCGTACGGGATTCCAGTTTGGCAGCGAGAACTTCAAAGTCCAGCCCGAATTCGCCGTGGTGCTGCCGGTTTTTGGCGAGGCCAGTTTGACGGATCAGCAACGCGTCCGAGAGGGCACCCTGGCTGGTCCAGAGTCCAATCACCCTGACTTCCAGGCACGGCTTGTGTTCCAGTTTCCGCTGGTACACGCCAGCGGCGTGGCGCCTGCGCAAATCATTTTCAGTGGTGGACACGCACTCGAGGCAGAGGTTGTGGCGCGCAGCGATTTGCCGACGCAACCCCTGGCCGCACTCGGTGGGCGCTCCATTCAGAGCTTCTTCCCGCAAGGATTTCGCGAGAGTAGCCACCGCGACGCCTGGACGGTGGAGACGCAGGTGCCTACTTCCTGGGCAACACTGGTCGCCAAATACTATCGGGGGTCCGACCTGCGGTTCTTCTTCGCGGGCCAGCTTAACGAAGCCTTCTTTGACACCCAGGGGCTGACGCCAATCGCCACGGTCACAAGCTTGGCTAACCGTAATATTCCGATTCTGGACGTGGGCGGCCAGCCGGTGCCGGCGGCGATGCGGCCCATTCGCGGGCAGGGTGGTTTCCTGCAGCTTGGCCTTCCGCTCTCGCGCATTTTCGGGGCGAACCCCAGCAACCGGGCAACCGCGGGTTGGAGCATTTATCTTGGCTACGGAGTTGACACGGCTTACGCGAGAGACACGGTCCGCTTCGGCGGCAATGGCTTGCGGAAGACCGACCTCGGCATCACGACGCTCCACTTCAAGCTGAACAAATACGTGACCTTTGTGGACGAACTGAGCTATTGGGACACGCGGGCGGCCACCGTGAAGCTCTTCCGAAGTGGGGCCGGTATTTGTATTCTAAAAGCGCTGTCCATTATTATAGGAGGAAGAATTAGAAAGAAATAGTTCGTCTACCTCTCAGCAGAGTTCATCGGGGCAGCTTCCTTCTCACCCTGGCAGGCTGGTGTTTGCTGGTTGGGTGGTTTCCTCTGACGATTCCACCTGTAGCGTCGATCGCACTGCTGCCACGACGTCGCGGATGGCTTGCGCGACCAGATCAGGACGATCGAAATGGACCCAGTGTCCGCTGTTGCTGGCCACAAGTTGTACACCCCGACAGGAGAGACGCGTTAGATCGCTTTGCCAGTCGGCCTCCGGCGCCTCGTGATGATCTCCCGAGAGCACGATCAACGGCAAGTCCCCGAGCGAGTTCACCGCAGCGGCTTGTGCCGCGCTGACCGGCAGCGCGGCCACGTGCTGTCCTAAGCTTAGGAAATTCTTTGGCTGCGACCAGAAGGCTCGTACAACAGGCACATTCGGTGCAGGTAACTTGCGAATCTCTCCGACGATGCTTTGGACGGCAGAGGTCACGTCGGCACCGAACGCTCTGGCCACCGCCGATGTCAACCCGGTTGAACCTTGCGCTACGCGCGTGAGGCAGAGTCTCACGAAGCCCAGCCGCGCAAGCCACGCCGCAGCCCAAGCGTATCGCAAGCCCACTTTGACCATTCTCCGCTGTCCCGGAGTAGGAGTTTCCCATTCCGCGGGGTGAATCGAGTCCACGAGTACCATTCCAGCCACATCTTGGCGATACAGGCCGGCGAAGGCCCTGATGACATAGCCGCCGAAAGAATGCCCTACGAGGACGAAGGGTCCAGGCACGCCTGCTGCATGCAGCAGCACGCGCAACTCCCGCGCAATCTGCTTTGCGGTACGCGGGTCGCGCCCCGCCTCGCTCCAGCCGTGCCCTGCCCGGTCGTAGCTTACCGCGCGAGTAAACTGCGCCACTGTCGGCTGCACCCTCGTCCAGCTCATGCAGGACGCGCCCATGCCCGATTCGAAGACCACGGTCGGCGCGCCTTCTCCCGTCACATAGATATGCATCCATCGCTGGTTCACTCGCACGAGGCGTCCGGGCGGTAACAAACGCCGGCGGTCGCGCCATGTTCCCACGATCTGATACACTGCGCCGGCCAGCGCCAGAACAAGCAGGAAACAAAGAAAAATCACGAGAATTGTGATGGCTGCATGCATGCAAAATCCCTGAACTTCCAAGCGCGCTTTGAAACCATTGCGCTGGCGCCGTTCCGGAATCTGTAATTGCTGGCTGGATCCGGCTCGATTGCTTCGCGGCTTAGCGCGATGCTAGCTCCGCGCCGTGCAAACATGCATATGCACGCAGCGGACTCCATCGGCCCTGTCGGCATTTGAGTCAGCGGGCTTTCGAAGAACCGCGGTGGCTGATGCTCCATACATAAGCGGCGAGCGCCTTTACTTGGTCGGGCGCGAGTTGCGCTCCGCCCATGGCTGGCATTGGGCTACGATATTGTTTTGGTTGTGGCACGCCTTGTCTTATCGTTTTTTCGATTCCGGCGTAGCTGCCATCGCTCCACAACCATTTCTTTCCCCCGCTTAGAGGTGGACCTAGCGGAGTGCCTTGGCCGCTCTCACCGTGGCAGCCCGTGCAGGCTGCGCCTCCTACTTGGCCGCGGTAGAGGCGTTCACCCAGCAGGACCATTGCTTGCGTCGCGCCTTTTGGGACCGGAAGACGGCCTGCCGCCGCTCGGCCAGCGTTCGCATGCGTTCCTTCGGGAGGTTTCGCCCTCTCTTCTGTGACTTCGCCCGGCGGGGCCGTTAGGCTCGGACATGCTGCGATGCGTGAGGCGTCAAAAGGTCCGCCCTGGTAGACAATTTTATAGATTCGTCCACGGATGTCATCGGAAACGTAAAGCGAACCGTCCGGGCCAACAGCAAGCCCGCTCGGACGATGTTCGGCTTTGGCAGGCGACTTCACTGGTCCTGCAAAACCGTCCGCAAATATCTCGCAAGCACCCGCGGCGTGTTCGCCCTCCAGAGGCTGGAAAACAACGTTGTAGCCGCCTTGCGGATAAGGCGCGCGATTCCATGAACCGTGGAAGGCGATGAAGACACCGCTGCGATAGCGCTCGGGAAACTGCTTCTCGTTGTAATAGACCATTGCGTTCGGCCCCCAGTGTGCGGGAAATGCCGCAACGGGACCGGTCTTCTCCGCGCACACGCCGATCTTTTTTCCGCCATCGCCTCCATACTCCGGCGACAGAACCAGCTTTTGAACGAACTGGTCGTAGTAGCATTCCGGCCACCCATAGTCTCCGCCTTGCTTGAGCGGCAACAATTCTTCCGCGGGTAGCGTGGCTTCTTGCTCCGGCTTATAGAGTTCGGGCCAGTTCGAATGCAACTGGTCACGCCCGTGTTGCGTGGCGAACAAATGGCCTTCGGCGTCGATCGCCAAGCCTTCAGCGTTACGGATTCCCGTGGCATAGCGTTCCGCCGGTGAAAAGGTCTGGTCGGTTTTGTTCGCGTCGTACCGCCACACGCCGCCGCGCGTTTCCAGTTCCGTGCACGGCTCCGCGCCTGGGGACCGTAGCGCCCGATTTTTCAGCTGGCACGCATTCGTGGCGCTGGCCACATCAACAAACATTGCCCCCTTTTCATCGATCATGAACGGATGCATGGGGTGGTCGCCGGCAAGAGGCAATCCCGAGACGATCGTCTCGGGTGAACCGCTGGGCACTATAGAATCACTCGGCAGGAGATAACGAACGATTCGGTCATTGCTCTCTGCATAGAGCCACTTCTCGTAGATGCCAATGCCCGTGCCGCCATGCCCGCCACTTTGGACGGTCTCGCCAAAGCGTTCAATGACATGCGCTTTTCCCGCACCCATTTTGTCCTGAAGACCCACCAGAAATCCCCCTGCATGCGGCGTGTCGTTGCCGTAATACCTCCCTGACCAGGTGTTCACATAAAGGACTCCGCTGGGCGCAGCCACCATGTGGCGGGCGTGACCTATTTCGTCTGCGAAAATCGTCGCGCAAAAACCCGCAGGTAATGTCAGCCCGCTGTCATCGTTCGGGCACCCCTCGGTCTTGCTTTCCGCGCCGGAGGCAGGGCCACTGAGCGACCAGGCTTTTAAAGCCATTCCGCACAACACGGCCAGTAAGCCGCCGAGGAATAAGACACGCCAAAATGCGCGGGATAATCGCATTGGAACCTCCAAATATTGGATGCCGGAAGAATTCTAAATGATTGCGCCTAACTTAATTTTTGGGCCAGCTCAGTTCCCAAAATCTTGCGTGCATAAGCGGGAGCTTTGCCCTCGTCTTCGTGTTTGCAATAGGCATACACGTCGACACCTTGACTGGTCCACGCATCGAAGCGCTTTCTCCAAGCAGCCAGCTGTTTTGGCGTGTAATTTTCGAGGCGCAGTCGCACGTAAGTGAAATTCGCGGTGAGCACTTCCGGCGGTTCTTGCTTTTCCGTTTCCGCGATGCACAGTGCGGTGTCGTGCTTGCGAAGCACCGCGTAGGTCTCCTCGGTGTACCACGACGGGTGGCGTACTTCAAACGCGAATGCAAATGCCGGCGGACGCAGCGCCAGAAAATCTTCGAGCAGAGGCTTGTCAAATTTGCAGGAGGGCGGCAGCTGCACCAGGATCGGCCCAAGATGGTTGCCTTCCTGGAGCGCGCTGGCCACTTCCAAAAAGCGCTTCAGCGTGCTCTCGCACCCGCGCAACCTTTGAATGTGCGTAATTTGCTGGTTGGCCTTCAACGCAAAACGAAAACCCTCCGGCACGCTTCTCGCCCAGTTCAGGAGCAAATTCTCCGTGGGCATGCGATAAAAACTGTGATTGATCTCCACGGTTGCGAACTGCGTCGCGTAAAAGCTCAGCATCTCCTTGTCCGGCAGCTTTTCGGGATAGAAATTCCCTTTCCACTGCTTGTAGGAATATCCCGATGTTCCCACGCGAAGCTTGCCAGGACTAGGAATGGTGCACCTCCGGGTTCTGGGATTTAATCACAGGTGCGACGGTTGGAAAAAGGCCGCCGCGACGGGATGCCGTTAGCTTGATTCCCTAAACCGTTCGTATTCCGAAGGCAAGTCCATGCCGAACTTCCTGCACAAAGCGGACACGTCTTGAAAGTCCTGTTCCTTAAGCTCGTAACCTGAATGAAATTTCACCATCCATTCCGGTGAAATGCACTTCACCGTCTTGCCGTCTATCAGCCCGCTTCCCATCAGAGAGGCTGCTGGATATTTCTCTCCCCGTTCTGGAGGTCCGTAGATTCCATCTCCCTGACTGTCCAACACAATGACGTGGACATCGATTTCTCTGCCGTGTTCATCCCCCAAAACGAAATTCCAATCCCTGGCGTGCTCCACCTGGATGTCCTTGTATCCGCGTTTGCGGAGCAACTCTCGCAGTTTAGGCAGGTCCTTTTGTTGAATCGTAATGTCCAAGTCCTTATGGAGCCGGCTCTGTTCACCAAGGAGTGCATCGACGCCCCAGCCGCCATCAATCCAGATTTCGACGCCCAGGCTTTCCAGAGTTCCGTACAGATCCATTACCTCATAGGCAGTTATGGCAGCAGTCGCAAGCTCCAACTTGGCCATCAAGGCGCTTCCTTCGTACTCGACGACATGCTCTCGCTAAGCAGCTCGATGGCAGCTTCTAATCGCTGGCGTTTCTTCCAAAAATCTTTCCACAGGTCGCCCTTCTC
This sequence comes from Acidobacteriota bacterium, assembly GCA_003223245.1. Lineage (GTDB taxonomy): Bacteria > Acidobacteriota > Terriglobia > Acidiferrales > UBA7541 > Acidiferrum. The sequence goes on along the minus strand of QHYI01000129.1, from coordinate 32,502 downwards.
TTTCAGCCGCGCAAAAATCGTCTTGATGTTCAGGTTTTCCGGACGCAAGCTCGGCCGCAACTCACGCGGCAACAGCGGCGCGGAAACCGGCGCTTTAGGAAACGCTCGCACCGAATACGCAGCCGCTAATGGGCGGCCCAGCGCATTCTGCTGCACGTCAATGAGCACCCGACCGGCCGGCCTTTTCGCCACAGACCGCTCGTTCGTCACCAGATTGGGGTGCTCCGCCGTCACCGTCCGCGCAATGATTTCTCCAAACGTCCGCAACTGCTCATAGGTATACACCGGTTCCACCGGAATGAAAATGTGGAATCCCGTCGCGCCGGAAGTTTTCAGGTAACTCCCGATCCCCAATTCCTCCAGTTTTTCATGCAACGCTCGCGCGATCGTGATGACCACGGAAAAATCCGTGCCGTCGGAGGGGTCCAAGTCAAAAAAGAAATAATCCGGATGCTCGAGGTCATCCAACCGGCTGGACCATGGATTTTGGTCAATGCAGCCCAGCCCCGTCAAAAACAATAGCGCAGCGCGGTCGTCTGCCGTTGCGTAGTGAATCTGCGTCCCGCGTTCCTCGGAGTCGAGCGGCGCGGTCTTAAACCATTCCGGTACGCCTTCATGCAAATCCTTTTGGAAAAACGCTTGCCCGTTAATTCCATCCGGATAACGTCGTAGCACCAGTGCGCGGCCCTTGAGAAAGGGCAAAATATAATCCGCCATTCGGTAGTAGTAAGCGAGCAGGTGGCGCTTCGTGTAGCCGGATTCCGGAAAATAAATTTTGTTCAGGTTGCTGAACCGCAGCCTTTTCCCTTCCAGTTCGATCCTCACATTTTCCGCCCGGCCCTTGAACAATTCCGCTTCAATCTCGGCTTTCTTACTGATTACGCTGCCCACCACTTCTGACGCGCGCACCACGGCCGGCGGTTCCGCAACCGCCGCTTCGCTCTCCCACTTGCATTCTTCTGGTTTCAGGTCCTCGCGCAGCCCAAGGAAAACCGGATGCCGCAAATACTTTTCTTGCGTCCATCCGCCGTACTTCACGCGCGCCACCGTCGCGGGCTTGACCCACGACGGCTTTTCGTTCGCCTGAGGCACGCTTTCAAACGGGCAGGTAGACGTCGCCAGCTCTTTCCACTTGCTGTTCAATTCGGCGTGCTTCTTCTCGTCAAATCCGCTTCCTACATGCCCGATGAAGCGTAGCTTCTTCCCTGCATACAAGCCCAAGAGCAGCGACCCGAACGGAATCGCTTCCGTGCGCGCTTCGGTCCAGCCGCCAACCACTGCGTCGAGCGTCTGGCTCACTTTCAGCTTCGCCCAATTTGCGCTGCGGTCGCCCACGTAAACGCTGTCGATGCGCTTGGCCACAATTCCTTCGAGGCCGCTCTCTTTCGCCAGCTCGAACAGTTCTTTTCCATGTTCCAACTGATGATCCGAGTACCGAAACCTCGCGTTCGCGTGCAGCATGCGTTCCAGCAATTGCTTGCGTTCGAGCAGCGGAGCTCCGCGAAGGTCGTATCCATCGCAATACAGAAGATCAAACACAAAGTAAACCACCGGCGTCTCGCGCAACTGCTTTTCACCCGGCGCGCGCACGTGCATGCGCTCCTGCAAGCGCTGGAAATCGCTGTGCCCGCGCGCATCGAGCGCGACGATCTCGCCATCGAAAACCGCTTCCCGCGCGGCAAACACTTTCGGAAGTGCCGCCAATTCGGGATACCGCGACGTAATGTCCACGTTGTTGCGCGAGCGCAGCGTCACCGCGCCATCCTTAATCCACGCGAACGCGCGCACGCCGTCCCACTTAATTTCAAAAAGCCAGTTCGGATCGGAGAACGGATGCTCGGCGACCGTCGCCAGCATCGGCTCAAGGCGCGACGGCATCGCGCCTTTTCGCGCGCCTGGCAGCTCCGCAGCGCGGATCGGAGCCGGGCCGCGCTTCGGCGGCGCCTGCTGCTTGATTTCGTCGATTGTGCGGCCGGTCAGAACCGAGCCGTCGTGCTCGTCGATGTTCCACTTGGGATCTTCGGCCGCATCTTTGTGTTTGATCAGCAGCCATTCGTTGCCCTTTTCGCTGCGCTTCAGCTTGACCAGCACGAAGCTGCCGCGCAGCTTCTCCCCGTTCAAGCTGAACTTAATCTCGCCGCGTTGCAATTGCTGCAGCGCATCGAGCACCGCCGCTTGTGGCTTGTCCGGGTCGGCCTCCACAACAAACGTTCCGCGGTCCCACACCATCACCGTTCCAGCGCCGTAATTGCCCTCAGGAATTTTTCCTTCAAAGCCCCCGTATTCCAACGGATGATCCTCGGTCTCGACCGCCAGCCGCTTGTCCGCGTGACTTTGCGACGGCCCCTTCGGCACCGCCCACGACTTCAGCGTGCCGTCAATCGCGAGGCGAAAATCGTAGTGCAGCCGCGTGGCCGAATGCTTCTGCACCACAAACGTATTTCCGTATTCGTCGGTCGGACGCACTTCCAGCCGCAGCTTCGGCATCGGCTTCGGCAACCGCGTGGGCTTGCCTCGAGCAGTCGCGCCTGCCGTGGCAGGCAAGTCCTTCTCCGCGACAGAAGTTTTGTCATTCCGGCCCGAGCGAGATCTCTGCGCCATTGCGCGCTCTTCGCGCAATGGCAGATCTCTTTGTTTCGCCCGTCTGGTGGTGGGTTTACCCCGCCGTTCCCGGCTGACCGCTCGACTGGCCGCTTCTGCCTTCCCTGGCTCTGGCCCGGGAGGCTCCGGCGTCCGGTCAAACTTCCTCTTCCGCCTGTACTCGTCCAACTTCCCCATGCGGGCATTCTATCGTGCCCTCGCTATAGCCGCGACGCATAAGCCTCAGATCCTGCTTACGGTGAGCGTGCACCATGCCCTCAGCTTTGCCTGCTCTTTAGCTCTGCTGTCTTCGACGGTGGCTCTATTCGCAACCCGTAAAGTTGAGGTTCGGGATCTTGGACACGAGCGTGCCTCGCGGCACTACTTGTCCGGAGGTTGCTGTAGAGGGATTGCAGTCGGGCGTATTCGTTCCAGGGAGAAAGGCTTTGCCTTCGATGTGGTAGATAACCTCGGCTGGCTCGGCCGCGGGGATGTTGTAATTCGTACCGCTGAGGTGATCACCCCGTCGCCTGAAAGGCGACGGCTTCTCGCGGCACACATGAGACGACATCCTCTACGTTATGCCGCGAACGCCCGATCCGGGCGCGTTGCAGTATGACTTGCGCGCTGACCACGTCGCGAGGCGCCGACAACCCGCATACCGGACATGCATGCCAACGCTCCGCAAGGGTCTTGGGCACGGCCGCTCCGCATACGCACACTTGGCTGGTTCCACGCGCATCCACCTTCACCAGCTCTCGCCCGGCGCTCGCAGCCTTGTACCAGAGTTTGGCAAAGAAAGCGTTCCATCCGGCGTCGTGGACCGGGCCAGCCAATCTTCCGCGCGAAAGTCTTTTGATGTTCAAGTCTTCCACCCCGATCAACCCGTAGCGTTTCACCAGCCTGCGGCTGAGATTGAGATCATGATGAAAGGCGGCACGCTGGTTTCTGATCTTACGGTGCGCCTGGGCCACCAATACGGCGGCCTTGCGGCGGCGCTGGCTGCCGCGCTTGCGACGGGAAAGCCGGCGCTGGGCGCGGCACAGGTGTGCCAACCCGCGCTTGCGGTGTCGCGGATTGTCGATCTCCTGGCCATTCGAAAGTGCGACAAAGCTATCCAGTCCGACATCCATGCCGATCTCTTCGGACGACTCCGGCAACCTGACACTGTCCCGCTCGACGGAAAAACACACGTACCTGTGCTTTAGGGCCTGCGGCCCGCGAAACCTTATGAAAATCAATTCGAGGTACAATCGCAACAGTCCGGAGCGGCGAGGTCGCGATCACAGTGGACAAGTTGAGGCCGTGTACCTGTCTGATCCGGAGCGTGCCTGTTGGGCGTCGTTGTCTTCCCTGAGGGAGCGCGATAGCCCGCGAGCCTGTTTAACGCAACTTCGAGCACGCTCTCCGCTCCTGCCAGGAAGAAGAAGGCGCTATCTGCGATAGCCGCAATGGAAGTGTGCGCGCTGGGCACAGTGTTCCTCCACAAACTCTTTGTTTGTGACGACCTAATTTTCGAGCCAGTGGTCCACGTCCCGCTTGATCGTAACGGTCTTGATCGCACCCTCCACCGGCCGGTGCAACTTCACTTTGATGCGACCAGCGCCCTGGATACGCAACTTCCCGTCATCGAGCAATCGGCAGCCATCGCCGTAGGATGGAAAGGTGCTACTGTCGTACCGCCGGAACGAACGGAAGCGCGGGAAGCCAGGCTTCTCGCCGCGCCTTACGCGAGCGAAAAACGCCTGGAAGGTTTTATCCAGCCGGCGGAGCACATCCTGGCAGCAGGAGAAGTTGGCCAGTCCGAGCAACCCTTCTTTCCGCATCGGCTTCAACTGCTTGGCCTGCTCGTAGTAGTGCATGCTCTTGCGGCAAACTTTCCAAGCGTCGCGCCGTTCCTGAAGCGCGGCGTTGTAGAGGTCGCAAGCCTCGTGGAGCTGGTTCTCGAGGAACGGAACCTGGGCTTCGTTGGGGTAGAGACGGTATTTGTAGGCCAAGCGCACAAACACGAGTATGCCAAGAGCATAGGTCTAAGACAAACAAAAAGCGAAGACGAACGCATATGCAAAAGAAGGCCGCATTCCCCTGTCACCTAAAGGCGACAGTCCCCTGCGGACGAATCTATGAATAAAACTCATCTTGGTTTCCCTTTTGGGGGTTAGTTCGCGGCCGAGGGACCTCTGCGATCCTCCCGCGCGCTCTAACTTAATGTGGCCAACCGCGCTTCGTTACGGGGCTAAAACCCTCACAGGAGAGAGTTCTTCACCTCATGCCGTCATTCAGAGAGACTCCACGGGACTCGGTCTAACTGATGACCGGTCGAGGGCGAGGGGTATTCTCTGTTCTGCTATTCCGTTCGCAGGGCAGACACCGGTTCGAGCAACGCGGCTCGTCGCGCGGGCAAGTAGCTGGCCGCTACCCCGGCCATGAGCAGCGCTCCAAGGCACACCACAGCGAACCGCTGTCTGTGCAGAAATCGCGACGCTGCCTTTCGCTAGCCATTTCTCCTTTCCTGCTGCTCTAGCGCTGGAGGCACACTCGATACCCGTAGCCACCGCGCCGCACCTCCCTGCTTGTCCGGCAACGTGATGTCCAAATCGACCGAGATGCCGTTCATTTGAATCGACGGGTTGAATTGAACGACTTGATATCCACGGTTCAGAATGTCCGGCACACGGCTCGAAGACCGCCAATAGTGCTGAAACGGCAGATCAAAAAGTTGTTGGCCAGTTAGGAGCGCGCCCGCGCCGACGTATAAACCCGGTGCATATCCGCCAACGCGGACGGCTTGATGCCAGGCCCGGCAATAAACGATCACGTCCTGCGCTTGCGCGGCGGTGTTGACTTCTTCCACGTCGCACCACACATTCACGCCCGCGGGAAAACCAATAGCCTTCGCCATCGCGGCCGCTTCTTGTCCGTCCTGTTGGCCAAGCGCTTGATCCGGGAACCATCCCGGCGCGCGCACGTGTTGCACCGGCATGAGCGCGACTCCCGAATAGAGAATGTCTGTGGCTTCGGGCGCGGATAGGTTCAACGCCGCCTGCGCTCTCGGCAGATAACGAAGGCAAAATTTGTATCCTTGCGCGAAGAACTGACGCGCCAGCTCCGCGGACAGCACCGCCTCGCAATCGAATCCTGGAACCGACGAAGCGGCTTCTTCAATTTCACCTGGCAGTGGCACTTTGGTTCTCCGTTTCGCCTGGCTTCCTCTTCCGATTTAAGGGTAACCTCTCTGCTGGGCTAGATTCACAACTTCCTTCAGCAAACTGCGCATCCTAATGCCCAAGGCACCCCCGTGGACGAACCAGTTGATCCATGAAGGTAACTTGCCTTGCTGCCGAGACGGTATCCGCCCGTCCGAGCCTGAACCGGTGAGAAGCCAGCCTCGACTACCAGCCCACTAAGGAAGTCGGCCTCGTCGCGGATTTCGGGGGCTACTACCGATCGCTCCCAAGGAGCATGGGTGGCGACAAGTCCTTTGTTTCTAGCATAATGCGACCGTGCCATGGGTGGTAGAGGCGCGCGGCTCAGAACCTTCGAATAAGCGCGCAATCTTCCACTCGCTCGCCGCTCGCCACTACCGTTATGACAACATGGGCATTTACGCCGACAGATTCGACTTGCATCCCCGGCGGTGGCAAACTACTCTTTCCGCTCAGCCCATAAAGCGACCCTGGGGGGACTTTGAAGAGGGGACGCGCTGAAGTGCGTCCTCGAGCGGCGCGCTGGCGTGACCGGCGCGAAGGAGTTTCTGCATGGCCTCAACGGTCTGGAAGGGACACCTCACCTTCGGTTTAATTTCGATTCCGGTGCGGCTGACCACAGCGGCGCGCAGCGAGCGCATCAGCTTCAACCAGCTCCACAAGGAATGCCACACGCGCGTCAAGCAGCCTTTGTTTTGCCCGACACACAATCGCATCATCGAGCGCTCGGAAGTCGTGAAGGGCTACGAGTACGAAAAGGATCAGTATGTGCTCTTCACGGAAGAGGAGCTGGACAAGATCGAGCCGCCCTCGGCGAAGGTCGCGGAGATTCTCGAGTTTGTGAAGCTGGGCGAAGTGGATCCGATTTATTTCGACGCCTCGTACTTTCTCTCCCCAGATGAAGGCGGCGCGAAGGCCTACCAACTGCTGATGAGCGCCATGCAGGAATCGGGCTATGCGGCGATTGCGAAGCTCACCATGCATCAGCGCGAACATATTGTCGTGGTGCGGCCGAGCAACAAAGGCATGATGCTGCACACGATGTTTTACTCGAACGAGATTCGCGCGGCCGAATCGTCTTCGGCGGACAAAGTCGAGATCAAGGACCAGGAAAAGAAGCTGGCGCAGCAGCTGATCGAGAACCTTGCCGTCCCGTTCGCGCCACAGAAATATCACGACACGTATCAAGACAATGTGCGCGCGCTGATTGCGGCGAAGCTCAAGGGCCAGGAAGTGACTGAAGTCGCGCAGCCGCACATGGCTCCGGTGATTGACTTGATGGAAGCTTTGAAGAAGAGCCTAGCCGAGCGGCAAGCGCCGGCCAAAAAGCCGCCGGTGCGCGCCGTCGAGCCAGCCGCAGCGGCCGGGCCGGTGGCCGTGCCGAAAAAGGGGAAGAAAGCCGCGGGGTAAGAACGCAGCGTGTTAGACTCACGCGGCATGGAGAGGGCCGAGACGAAAGAAAAGCGGCGCAAGGCTGCCGCACTCCAAATGGTTGCGTGCTTCTATTTTGTGCGACGCCATAGTTAGTATTGCTTCATGGGGACCACGGACCGATTCAGCCGCGACGAAGTTCAACGCATTCTGGGTCTGTCTCCCAAGCAACTGGATTACTGGGACCGCCTCGAACTGGTCTCCGCGCGAAAGGATGAAGGCAATCGCTTCTACGATTTCCGCGACCTCATCGCGCTGCGCACCGTCAAGCAGTTGATCGAGCAAGGAATTCCCGCGAATCGCTTGCGCCGCGCGCTGGCCGCGCTGCGCGAAAAGCTTTCCCAGGTGCAGGCACCGCTGACGGAGTTGCGCGTTCTCTCCGATGGCAAAGACGTGATCGTTGAGCGCGAAGGCGCGCGGCTGGAACCACTGACCGGCCAGTTCGTAATGAACTTCGACACGCGCAAGCTAGATGAAGAGGTCCAGGTGATTTCCGAGCGCAGCGCTGACGAGTGGTTCGCGCTGGCGCTCGACTATGAAGCGGAGCGGGCGAACCGCAAGACGTGGGCCGAAGCCATCAATGCGTACGAAAATGCCTTGCAGCTCGATCCGGGGCGCACTGACGCGCTGATTAATTGCGGCACGCTGTACTACGAACAAGGAAATTTCGAGAAGGCTTCGGAGTGCTACCGCCGCGCCATTGAACGCGACACGGAGTGCGGCCTGGCGCACTCGAATTTGGGGAGCGTGCTGGAAGAAATGGGCCAGCTCGAAGAAGCGCGGCGGCACCTTCGGCTGGCCGTGCGCCTCGAACCGCATCATCCTGACGCGCGCTACAACCTCGCGCTAATTTGCGAGAAGCTAGGAGCTTTCGACGAAGCGCGCGAGCATTGGCAGAGTTACGTGCAACTCGATCCTTCAAGCCCCTGGAGCGATTACGCGCGCCAGCGCCTGGCCTCCTCGGAGTCAGCGCGCTCCGGCAGCCGCCGGTGAAGGAGATGAGACTGACGAAAGAGCAGAAGCGAGATATCAGAGCCATTGCGGCCAAGAAAGACAAAGATATTGACTTTTCAGATGCCCCACTCGTTGTTGATTGGAGCCGAGCGGAGGGAGGCAGGTTCTATAGGCCCGTAAAAAGACGAACTCGCTCAAAGATTACAAAACGGCGCTAGGAGATTTTGAGTTGTTTCTGCATCTCTTCGAGAGAGATGCCTTTGGTTTCGGGATAGAAGAACAGCACGACGAAGAATTGCACGACCATCATGGCAGAGAAAAACGCGAACGGGTAGCCACCGGAAGACGCGGCCATCAGCGGGAAGGTCCAGGAAATCAGCGCGTTCATGAACCAGTGAGAAAAGCTGCCGAGACTCTGGCCTTTGGCGCGCACGCGGTTGGGAAACACTTCGCTCAGATAAACCCAAATCACCGCGCCCTGCGAGAACGCGAAGAAGGCGATGAAGCCAATCAGCATCCAAACGAGCAAATCTTCGTGGCGGTTGGTGAGGAAAATGGCAGCGACACCGGCAAGAGAGAAGCACATACCCACCGACCCCACGAGCAGCAGCGTCTTGCGGCCGAGTTTGTCGATCACGGCCATGGCAATGACGGTGAAAATGAGATTGGTGGCGCCGACGGCCACGGATTGCAAGTCGCCGGAAACTTTGCTGAAGCCCGCGTGCGCGAAGATGCTGTTCAGGTAGTAAAGGATGGCGTTGATCCCGGTGAGCTGGTTGAACATGCCAATGGTGACGGCCAGGAAAATCGGGACGCGGTATTTTGTGGTGAAGAGCGCATCGCTGGTGACGTGCTCCGCGTCAATGGACTCCACGATTTCCCGCAATTCCTGGTCGGCGTTTTCTTCACCGGTCAAGCGAAGCACGTCTCCCGCTTCGTTCGTCCTACCCTTCTTGACGAGCCAGCGCGGGCTTTCGGGAATTCCAAAAAGCGTCACGAGGAAAAGGAGCGCAGGCAGGCCGGAAACACCGAGCTTCCATCGCCACTCCGCATCGCCGAAGCCCATGGTCCCGATCAGGTAGTTCGAGAAATAAGCGAGCAGAATTCCGAAGACCACGTTAAATTGAAAAACGCCCACGAGGCGGCCACGCCATTTCGCGGGAGAAATTTCCGCGATATACATGGGGCCGAGAACCGAGGAACCGCCAATGCCGAGGCCTCCGACAAAGCGAAACAGCAACACCGCGGTCCAGTTCCACGCAAAAGCGCAGCCGAGGGCAGAAGCTACATAGAGAATGGCCATCCAGCGCAAGCTGGCGCGGCGGCCCAGGTTATCGCCGGGAATGCCCGCGAGCATCGAGCCGATCACCGTGCCAATCAGCGCGGCGGCGACGGTGAAGCCTTCCGAAAACGGCGAGAGGTGATAAAGAACCTTCAGCGGCTGGATCGCACCGGAGATCACGACGGTGTCGAATCCAAACAGCAGCCCTCCCAACGCCGCAACGATGGTGCTCTTCAAAAGCGTGGAGTTAAGTCTCATGGCACCTGCCCTGGCTAAATCAAAACCGCACGCATCAAAAGCAGCGGGATTGTACACAAAGAAAACGGAAAATAGAAAAGGGAAAATGGGGGTAATCGGGACGCGCCGCGCACGGGATGACGCACGAGCACTCAGGAAAATCTCGGCAGAAACATTCCGGTCTGGCGTTTATGTTCCGTGAAGCTAGGACCGAATTCCTGAGTGAGAAAGGTTTCTTCGCGAAGAGCTTTTATGTAGAAGGAGAGCCAGACAATGACCACGGCAAGCAAGGCGCGGACTTCGCCGAAAGTAATGGCGGTTCCCAGAAGCGCGAGCAAAATGCCGGTGTAGATGGGATGGCGAATCATGCGGTAGGGACCGGTGCGAATCAGTTCGTGACCTTCTTTGAGGGTGACGACTCCGCTCCAATTTGTGCCCAGGTGCCACCGCGCCCAAAAAGCTACGCCGATTCCCGCAGCCGTCAACAGAACGCCAAACCATTCACTGGCTGGACCTGCGGGAAGGAAGCGGTCTCTCAGCCAGCCATAAAGGGGTTGTGATTGATAGAGCAGATAAAAACCCGCGGCCAGCAGAAGCGTGTATCCAAAACGCTGAAGCATGGATTCGCGCTGCTTGGTTTTCTTGCGCTTGAACGCGGATACGAGCCAGTAGGCACCGAACAAAAACCACAGCGAACTAATCCATTGGCGTGACGAAGAGAAATCCATACTCCCAGTACAGGATGCCGCAGGTCTCAGGATGAAGCAACCGGACTGGCGTTACCAGGACGAAGTCAACCTTCCCTATCTGCGAAGGCGCCGCGAATTCAACCGTGTTCCGCACCGACGGCGATCCGGCGGAGGAGGCTTCAGAAATGGCAATTAATGTGCGATCGCGGCTTTGCGGAAGGTGGCGGCGTATTCAGAGACCGAGTGCAAAGTGACGCCGTAGCGGCGCGGGGTCTCCTGGCTGCCGGGAATGATGTCTCCCTTGGCGTAGCTCGGCATGAGGGCGGCAAACGTTTTCTGGAGAGGGTCGGTCGAGCGGTGTTGCTCGTCGAGGGCAGCGAGCACTTCTTCCAATGCGATCTTCTTGCCCAGCGCGCGCTCAAAGATGGCAACGGCATCGAGTTGGGAAAGTGGCTCCGGCCCACCCATCTCAAGGATGGCCGATTTGCCCTGCGGTTTTGCGGCGGCGGCCACAGCAAACGAAACCACATCTTGGAAAGAAATGTAGCTGACTTTCGCGTCGCCGGGGCCGTAAATGCGAGCGCGGCTGTTAGCGGGATCGAAGCCGAGCGCAGGGCTGAGCCACATTTCCATGAAGTAAGAAGGCCGGAGGATTGTGGCGCGCATTTTTGAAGCGAGCAGTCGATGCTCGCAAGAACGTTTCGCCGTTTCGAGGGGAGAGTCCACACGGAGATTGCCAGAATAGGATGTGTAGACAAAGTGGCGCGCGCCGGCACGCTCCGCGCTGTCGATCAAGGCGAGAACCCCATCGTGGTCGACGCGGCGCAGACCGTCGTCTTTGCCGTGAGGCATGGAAGTAGCAGTGCACAGGACGGTGTCCACGCCTGCGCAAGCAGAAGGCAAGGTTTCCGGTTTGGTGAGATCAGCGTCGAAAACTTCGGCGTTCGCAGAAGTCAGAGGAGCAGCTTTCTCATGGTGAATTCCACCGCGCACTATGGCTCGTACTGAACGCCCCTAACGACGGAGACCGAGAGCCACTTGTTGACCGACAAGACCCGTGGCGCCAACGATGAGATCCATAGATACCTCCTTTGCTTTGCGAGCCGAGCATCGGCAGGGACTTGCTAAGAGGTGGCCGATTGCCATTCGGAATACAACTTGGTGATGGCCGGACCGATGGTGAAACCCCAGGCGAAAATGGGGAAATTCCTGAATTTGTCAGGAACGACGTAGCGCTGCTGCGCTTCTTCGGCGGGAACACCGGCTTTGTACATTTTCTCAGCTTGGCCGGCGATATCGTCGAAGACTTCGCGGATGGAGACAATGCCCTCCTGGCCGCAAAGCTGGCCGTGGCCGGGGACGAAGAGAGTGTCTTTGTCAAAGGCAGCAAATTTCTTGAGCGTGTCGCGCCATCCGGAGACGGTGGCTTTCTCGTCGAAGCAAACCGGATACCAGCCGTTGAAGAGGAGGTCGCCGGTGTACACGACGTTTTGCTCCGGGACTCTGGCGACGATGTCGGTGCCGGAATGCCCCGGATGCGACTCAAGCACGGCGGTCAGACCGCCCAAATCAATGGACATAGGCAACTTCCCCGGATCGAGCGGATGATTGGGAAGGCTGAGGACCGTGGAACTGGCCACTTGAAAGACAAGCGTGAAGGCGCTGAGGTCGGACTGGGCGTGAGCGCGCTCGGCGTCCGATTTCGCGTCCTTGACCGCCTTTTCGAGCGGTGCAAGGACGGCTTCCTTGCCGACCCCTTGCATAGGGGAGCAGTTGTCGACAATACGCTTGGCGGCGGTGGAGTGGGCCATGAGCGGGATGTTATTCACGCCGTAAAAGGAGTTGCCCATGGAATGGTCGAAGTGATAGTGCGTGTCGAGAGCGGCTTTCACGGGAACCTGGCTGACCATGCGCAGCGCGTCCATCTGAAAGGAGGCCCCGGCGGGCGTGGTGAAGCCCTCGATGAGAAGGGCGGCGTCTTTGCCGATGAGGAATCCGCCGTTGCAGACTGTCGTCGGCCCCTTCGAAAAATCGGAGATGGTCGCGTATAAGCCGTTGCCAATCTTCCGGACCGAAGCAAAGCCCTTGTCCACGAGGGGAGTTTGCGCGACGCGGGAGCCCTCGTCGAGCGCCGGATCGAGAGGCGGCAGCGGAATGTGCCTGGCGAGGGCGTAGCACGCTCCGAAGCACGAAGTATGGGCAAGAAAATCCCGGCGTGAAAATCCTTTGGTGAGATTCATGCGATTCTCCCTAAACCAAGGTTGCTACTGGGTGGCCTAACGGTGGACGAGGATTCTAACAGATTCGACAACTTGGGGAATGACAAGATTTAGCGGCTTGGCTTTCTCCTATAATTAGCAGAAGTAAGGGGGGAGAGTTTCCGGTCATGAAGAAAATTGGGGGGATAGCTGGACTGACGGTCGGGTTGGGTCTCGCGCTTGTCTTGGACGGACAGATAAACCAACAGACCGTCCTCGATCGCCAAGCGTGCATCCAGCGTTGCACAACCACGCAATTTGTGGAGCCAGAACTGCAGCGGCAAGAGATTGTCAGTTTGGAACGAGAAAGCGCTAGAGCCATTCAGTTGAGCAACGGGGCTTTTTTCCGACGTGTGTACAGCGAAGACTTTGTCGGCACGCTTTCCCACGGCCAGCAGGTGGATAAGAAGGAATGGATTGCGACGATTGAATCTCCAGTCGTCAAATACGAAAGCTTTGTCGCAACGGACATCAAAGTCCGCCTTTATCAGGAGATGGCGGTCGCGACATGCTTGTGGTCATCGAGGAGCGTCAATAAAGGCCAATACGTGAGCCACCAGATGCGCACGATCCACGTGTACCTGAACGGGGCAAGCGGGTGGCACGTGGTGTCCGGGCAAAACACCAACATGCCTCCCGATGTGGGACAGCCGCTGTAACGTTTCCGCAAGAGAAACGCCGCATTCCGTTGACGCTTGCTGGGGCGGATGCTACGCTCGCCAGCGCTTTCCACACGCATGCGCGCCGTTGATTTGATCCGCAAGAAACGCGACTCCGGGGAACTCTCCCGCGAGGAAATCGAGTTCCTCGTAGCGGGCTACACACGCGGAGAAATGCCTGATTATCAGATGGCCGCTTGGCTGATGGCCGTCTGGATTCGCGGAATGAGCCGCGCGGAACTTGCGGCGCTCACTGAAGTGATGCTGCACTCCGGGCAAGTGCTCGAACACTCCGACATTCCAGGGAAAAAAGTGGACAAGCATTCGACGGGCGGCGTGGGGGATAAGACTTCGCTGATTCTTGCGCCCATCGTTGCGGCGGGCGGGCTGACGGTGCCGATGATCAGCGGGCGGGGACTGGGGCATACGGGCGGAACGCTCGACAAGCTGGAAGCCATCCCTGGATTCAACGTGAATCTCTCGCTTGTGGAATTCCTCAAAGTGCTTCGCGAATGCGGGATGGGTCTGATCGGGCAAACCGCGGAAATTGCCCCGGCAGATAAAAAGATTGGGCTCATCTGCGCCTCCATCATGAGCAAGAAACTCGCGGAGGGAATCGACGCGCTAGTGCTGGACGTGAAAACCGGTTCCGGGGCGTTCATGAAGAAGGAGGAAGATTCCGTCCAGCTGGCCGAGGTGATGGTGGAAACCGGGAAGCGCATGGGCAAGAAAGTGGTGGCACTTATTACGGATATGGATCAGCCGCTAGGGCGCATGGCAGGTCATTCGAAGGAGGTGTGGGAATCGCTGGAAGTGCTCAAAGGCCGCGGACCGGCTGATCTCCGCGAGCTGAGTTTGGAGCTCTCCGCGTGGATGTTTTTCCTTGGCGAAAGGACGAAAAGTGTGGAAGAGGGTCGGCGTTTAGCGGAGACGATGATTGCCAACCGACAGGCGATTGAGAAGTTCAGGCAAGGGATTCGCCTGCAGGGAGGTGACGAGCGGGTCGTGGACGAGCCGGAACGTTTGCCGCAGGCGCGGTTTCGCGCGGAAGTTGTCCCTGCGACGGCGGGATACATTCGCGCCACCAATTGCGAACATTTCGGTACGGCGCTGGCGATGCTCGGAGGGGGGCGGGAAAGGAAAGAAGACAAGATCGATCACGCCGTAGCACTGGAATTTCACAAAAACATTGGCGACCGGGTGGAAAAGAACGAAAAACTAGTGACCATTCATTACAGCAGCGACGCTAAACTTGCCGAAGCGAAAAATCTGATTGCCACCAGCTATGTGATTGGCGAACGCGCGCCAGGTGAAAAACGGCCATTGGTGCGCCGGATCATTGGCGGATAGGCCATTGTCGGGCTTCAGACCAACGGAAACAGAGGTTCAAAGGAGAATGCATGGGACGACTCGTGGGATTACTGGGCCTCGGGAGCATGATTGGCCTGGCGTACTTGTTCTCCACGGAACGCAAGGCCATCCAGCTGAAAACGGTGCTTTGGGGGCTGGGGCTGCAGATTTCTTTTGCGTTTTTTGTCCTGCGATTCGAACTCGGCCGAAAAATGTTCCAGGCTGCAGGTGATGCGGTGAACCGGCTGCTGAGCTTTTCTTACGCCGGGTCGGAGTTCGTCTTCGGGGAGATCGGCAAGAAAGTTTCGTCGTTTGGGTTTTCGTTCGCGTTTCAAGTGCTGCCCACGATCATTTTTATTGCCGCGTTTTTTGCTGTGCTCTATCACCTCGGTGTGATGCAATTGATCATTCGCGGAGCGGCGTGGGTGATGACGCAGGTGATGGGCGCGAGCGGCGCGGAATCGCTGAACGTTGCGGCAAGCATTTTCATGGGACAGACGGAAGCGCCGCTAACCATAAGGCCATTCCTCAATAAGCTTACGAAATCCGAGTTGATGTGCGTAATGACCAGTGGAATGGCGCACGTTTCCGGCGGCATCATGGCGGCGTATATCGCGTTTGGGATAGAAGCCAAGCACTTGCTGACGGCGGTCATCATGACCGCGCCGGGAACATTGCTGATGGCCAAGATGCTGGTTCCGGAGACGGAGCAACCGCTCACGACCGGCCGCGTGGAAATGCCGGAAATGGAAAAAGAGGCGAATGTTCTTGGCGCGGTCTCGCGGGGCACGATTGACGGATTGTACCTGGCGCTGAACGTCGCGGCGATGCTGGTGACCTTCATCGCGTTGCTGGCACTGGTGAACGCCATGATGGGATGGGGCCACCACCAGCCTGCAACGCGTGTTTGGGTGGGTTCTTTCACCGATTGCCTGGATCATCGGAATTCCCTGGCACGATTGCAAAATCATGGGCAATTTGCTCGGCACGCGCATGGTCATTAATGAATTGGTGGCGTTCCAAGAATTGGGAGCTTTGAAAAGCACGCTCGATCCGCGGTCGTTCACCATCGCCACTTTTGCGCTGTGTGGCTTCGCGAACTTTAGCTCGATTGGCATTCAGATCGGCGGAATCGGAGCGCTGGCTCCCGAACAGCGCGGGCAACTCGCCAAATTCGGGATTCGCGCCATGCTTGCGGGAACCATGGCCAACCTCATGTCGGCCTCGATCGTCGGAATGTTTACATGAGCGCGAAGAAGGTCCAGCGGAAGAAGAAATTCGCGTCGCAAAGCTTTTCTGAGGCTTGGACTTCGAAAATAGCGGCTGGGATTTCCGGCGAATTCGAGCGGGCAAGCCTTGCGGCTGATTTCATTTGTTCGCGTACCAAGCTGCGACCGCATGTTGCGTTGGTTTTGGGTTCGGGCTTGGGAGCTTTCGCAGACGAGTTTGCCAACGCAACAAAAATTCCCTACGCGGAAATCCCTTATTTCCCGCGTTCGACCGCCATCGGACACGCCGGGCGGTTGGTGATTGGGAAAGTGGGAGCGGTTCCCCTAGCCGCAATGCAGGGGCGCGTGCATCTTTATGAGGGCTATTCAGCGAAGCAGGTGGTATTCCCCATGCGCGTGTTTGCGCGCATGGGAGTAAAAGCCGTCATTCTTACGAATGCGGCGGGCGGCATCAAACGAGAGTTCACCCAGGGGAGACTCGTGGTGATTGGCGACCACATCAATTTGCAGGGCGTCAATCCACTGACCGGAACGAACGATGAGCGGTTCGGCTTGCGTTTCCCTGACATGACCACCACCTATGACAAGCGATTTCGCGAGATCGCGGTTGCCGAAGGAAATCGCTTGGGGGTCCGATTGCATGAAGGAGTTTACGCGGCGCTCGCCGGACCGAGCTACGAAACACCCGCGGAGATCCGCTATCTGCGAACGATTGGAGCTGACCTGGTGGGGATGTCCACGATTCCCGAAGTCATTGCGGCGCGGCACAGCGGCATGCGCGTGCTGGGGATTTCCTGCGTGACCAACGCGGCGGCGGGGATTCTGGATCAACCGCTTAACCACCTCGAAGTGTTAGAAACGGCGGAGCGCGTCAAAGGACAATTCATCAGTTTGCTGAGGGCGGTGATTCCGCGGATTGTCGAAGCCATGGCATAGAAGCGCTTGGAATCGAGGAAAAGAGCGTGAGCGAATACGATAAGTTGATCGCCGCGGCGAAGCAAGCGAGGCAGAATGCCCACGCGCCGTACTCGAATTTTCGCGTGGGGGCCGCGCTGCGTGCGACCTCGGGAAGAATCTTCGGGGGATGCAACGTCGAGAATGCCACTTATGGCCTGACGGTTTGCGCGGAACGCGTGGCCATTTTCAAGGCGATTAGTGAGGGGGAGCGCGGGTTCGATGCGATTTCCGTCGTGACAGACGTGGACCCGCTGACGCCGCCCTGCGGCGCCTGCCGCCAGCTGATCTGGGAATTCTGCGGCGACGTGCCGGTAATCCTTGCCAATCTCAAAGGAAAGATGGAAGTGATTCCCATGCGGGAATTGTTCCCCAAGCCGTTCGATTCTTCAAATTTCTGATACCGAGGAAAAATTGGAATACGACACTGTTCTACCTACCGGCCCTTTTCACCCTTCCGATAAGCAACGCCGCAACGGAACCTCTTCTCGTCTTTTAACTCGTGAACATAAACAATTTCGGCGGGGATAAAAAGATTCTGCCCCCCCGGCGTGTACGGCGCGGCCACTTCAATCCTGAATTTTTCGGCGTACGGTTTCTGGCTTTTGAAACACAGCCCGCCACGAGAAACGTTCAAACAAGTCACCATGTCGTCGCCGTTGGTAGAGCTTCGGATGCAGGCCTTGAAGTTCACTTTTGTTCGAACATGCTTGCGCCGGTTGTCTTGGCGCGTTGCCGGGGCAGGCTCCGGTGGCGCCGCGACGGCAACCGGGCCGGGCGCCGCTTCCTCCTCATCGACCCACCCCATCACGCGACTCTGAACCATTTCCACCACGACCGGCGCCTCTTCGGCGTCCTCGGATGCGCGTTTCCAAAATGTAGACGAGCCGCACTTCTTGCAGTAACGGACAATGCCGTCGTTCACCAAATACACGTCTGATTCCAAGTCGCTTTGCTCCACCGTTTCGCGCGTCTGGCAACTGCCGCACTCCAAAGACACGACTTGCATGCGCTTCTCGGCTTCCGAAGATGCAGGGAAATTCATTCTCCAGAAATTCTGCATGGCGTCCAGAAAAGCCACGCCATAGGTATAGACTTCGCCCTCAACGCCGATTTGGCCGACCACGCGCACTTCGGTCTCTTTGTTGGTATCCAGGCGGCGGAGGATCAATTCCTGTTCAGCGGAAAGCTTGTAGCGGGAAACAATGCCCGCTCCATGCCTGCTGAGAAGCACCGTTTTCGTTTGCTCGGAGAAAATCTTGCCTTCGGTGTCGCTGCCCACCAAAAGGATATGCATCTCCTTGGGAATTCGGCTGAGGCGGCGCACACCCTCTGGGGGCATTGGTTCACTCACTCGAAGAGGAAAGCTTAACGCTATGGTAGTTGGGGAAATTTATTCCCGATAGGATTTTGTAAGAGCATGACACGCAAGCAGCAAGCGCGGCAACTAGCGCGGGAGAAAGCACGCTAGCCGGGGCAGTCGCTACGCATCCCGGCCCACAGGCCTTTCCTCGGGCAGGATTATTGCTTTTTCCGGGTTGCGTGCAGCCGTCATGCGCTTGCGAAAGCCATTGCGTTTGCCCACGCGCGTGGTTAAGGCTTTAGCGGCCTTCTTGCTTTGTCTGGCAGGTAGAAAGCTCCGATTAGCGAGAAAGAGCGAGAAGGGATTCATTCAGCTTGCTGAGGTCGGAGTCAACGCGGTAATAGCCGGGGCGCCAGGCGGCCGTTTTTTCTTCTGCATGAAAACGAATCACTGCGAAATCCTGGCCTGTGGGGAAATCCTTGCCGAGGCGGGGAAAGTCTTCGCCCACGTAGGTAGCCGGGTGCTGCTTAACAACGGCCTCGCACTCGTTTATGGAAAGAACTGCCCTCAACATCCCCTGATTTTTTGTGTGTGGCTGGCAGAAGTAGAGGTTCGGCATACGAAGATGATCGTAAATTCCTTAAAAAACGTAAATAGTACTTTTGAACAACGGAACTCCAAATGGTACCAATCGGATAAGGCCGGGCCGCTTTAAGAGAACCTCTTTTCGATCAATGATTTAGCATTTCGTTTCACTCCGGAAAGACCTGTCCGCTAGTCCTGATTCTAGGTTTCGAGGACAGGTCAAAGCGTGCGACGCATCTCCTGTTACAACACGGACATGACTGTGAGGGCGTAGATGCTGGCGCATTCGATGACGCGGCGCAGGTCCACGTACTCGTGGGGGCCGTGCGCGACGGCGAGGAGCCCAGGACCGTAGGCGTAACTCGGGACGCCCTGCGCCGCATAAAAGCGCGCTTCCAGAAGACCGGGGCACAGCTCGAAGCGGGCTTGCGCTCCCGTTACTTCTTGAATTGCGCGTGCCAGCGCCTGTCCCGCGGTGTCTTCTTCGGGATACGCAGCCGAGTCGCCTTCCTGCAGGACTTCCCATTCGAGCGCTATCCCCTGGCGCTGGCACGCGTTCAGAACCTCGATTAACCGGGCCTTCTCGTCCGCCAGGTTTTCCTCCGGGTTAACGCGGCGATCCACGGTGAACCAGCAAGTTTCAGGGACGACGTTGAAGTTCGTTCCGCCACCGCTTTGCCCGCCAAGCATCAGGATGGAATTGCGCGCTTGGCCCGCGCCGATGTTCGGGCGGGTTGTGCGCTGCTCCACTTCGCGCTTCAGTTCTTGAAGGCGCTCAGCAACATAGACCATGCGTTCGAACGCGTTTTCACCTTGGTGTTGCAGACCGGCGTGAGCCGATTTGCCGAAAACGCGGACACGTAAAGAGATGGCCCCGCGGTTGGCATTCCAGACCACCCCGCTAGTCGGTTCGGCCAGCAGCATGCCAACCCCATTCCTACCCAGAATCCCCTGTTCGGCTAGAAGCGCGGAACCGCGCGCGCCTCCGGTTTCCTCATCCGGAACCAAGAGCAGTGTGACTTTGCCGTCCAGGTCCACGCCGCATTCCTTCAGCGCCAGAACCGCATACAGCATGGACACGATTCCGCCCTTCATATCGCAAGCGCCGCGTCCGAATACAAAATGCTCTTTACGGTGCGGGTGAAATTGCTCTTGAGAGTGCGCGGGAACTACGTCGTAGTGGCCATGAAAATAGAAAGTGCGCCTCCCTTGCCCGTAGCTGGCGGAAAGGCAGGCTCGAACTTCATCAGCGGCGCCGATGGGGGACGGCGAAATCCGCTCGACTCGGCAAGCGCAATTTCTCGGCCCTGCTTCCGAAAACCTCCGCAAACTCACGATAATGTCGCCCAGGAGGGTTTTCCGTGGGCACCGCAATGAGATCGGCCAGCAGCGCAGCAATCTCGTCTTCGCGCTGTCGCAGCCAATCCAGCAAATGCCCCGTAGTCTTGTCGCGCTGGATTTTTGCACCCATGTTCGCGTCATGCTCAAACCATTGGTAGATATATCCAAGCCCCATTTTGGAGCCTGTGATACGCTTTGGCGGATTTGGCGTCCCATGAGCCCATGCCCACAGAAACAAAATCTTTTGCTGTAGCCCGCTGGGCAGCGCTCATCTGGGTGCTGACCTGGTTCCCTCTTTATACCTGGTCGTGGGGCTGGCGCAACATGCTGCACCTGTGTGACGTCAGCGTGGTGCTTGCTTGCCTGGGACTATGGTTCCGGCAATCCCTGTTAGTCTCCAGCCAGGCGCTGCTTGCGCCGCTTGTCGGAGTTATATGGAGCCTGGACGTCTTCTGGCGCATAGTGACCGGCCACCACCTAGTGGGCGGCACGGAATATATGTGGGACGCGCGTTACGCACTTTGGCTGCGATTGCTTTCCTGCTTCCACATCGTTTTACCGATTGTGGTGCTCTGGGCGCTGCAAGCTCTCGGCTATGATCCACGCGCTCTGCCGCTGCAAACGGCGATTACGGGGCTTTTGCTGATCGTTTCTCGCTTTTTGTCGCCGCAACTCAACATAAATTATGCGTTCCGCGATCCGTTGCTGCATCGCCCGTTGGGACCGGCTCCCGAGCATCTGCTGGTGATCCTCGCAGGGTCCGTAGCGTTTTTCTTCTGGCCAACGCATCTTTTGCTCGTGCGGGCTTTTCCTTTGGCTAGCCGTGCGGAGTGAAGAAGCTCGAGCGGAGAGCACAAGTGGATACGGACGCAACAAAAGACCGGAAAAAGTACGAAGCGATGCTGGTGACGGCGCTGGCAGAAGCTCGCACAGGTCTTGCCGAAGGCGGCATTCCCATTGGCGCGGCACTTTTTACACGCGAAGGCAAGCTGTTGGGCAAAGGCCATAACCGGCGGGTGCAGGAAGGCGACCCTTCCGCGCACGGAGAGACGGACGCGTTCCGTCGGGCCGGCCGCCAGCGGAGCTACCGCGACAAAATCATGGTCACGACACTGGCGCCCTGCTGGTATTGCAGCGGATTGATCCGTCAATTCGGCATCGGAACCGTCGTCGTGGGAGAGTCGGTAAACTTTCAGGGCGGGATCGATTGGTTGCGCGAGAATGGCATCGAGGTGATTGATCTGCATTCCCGCGAATGCATCGATCTCCTGGCGAATTTCATGAAGGCGCATCCCGAAGTCTGGAAAGAAGACATCGGAGAGGACTGAAACTGCCAAACTGCGCATAACCCAAAGAAGCTGGGACTACTCCCTAGGTGGCAGAGGTGGCATTGAGGTGGCATGCCTGCGATGGACTTCGACGGCCATCGGTGGTATTTGTAAGGCGGTCTCGCCCCGGGGGGGACGCTGTCCGACGCGACCGCCACTTTCACTTGCACAACGGCTCTTACCGCGTTCCCGTCACCTGGAACGAGTACGTCTTGCAAGGACTGCCGGGGCAAAGAGAGAGGGGGCGTCTATGTTTGAGGACACAGAGGAAGTAGAAAAATCAACCGCTCCAAAAGGTATGTGGGCAGGGCTCGCGGTTGTGGCCGTCGTGCTTATTGCCGCAGCCGCCCTTTACTTTCGTTCCACGCGCAGCGAACGCGCAGCGGCTTCGACTAGGCCGAGCGCGGCTGCACAGGCACAGCTTAAAGATGCAGACCCCATGCGCGACCTGAAGGTGCAACGCGCCACCATGAACAAGGATCGCACGGGCACAACCGCCGTTTGGCTCGTAAGCATTGAAAATAAATCTCCGTCCTTGAGCTATAGCGATATCCACTACGAAACCACCTACGTCGATGCCAACAATAATTCCATCCTCGTGAATAAGGGCACCATTCCTGTAACCATCGAACCCGGCGGGCAGAAGAATTCGGAGATTAACGACGCACTCTACCCCGCCGGAACGGCCTGGTACAAAATCCGCATTACCGGAGCAACGGCGTCGGCCCAGTAGAGCGGCAGCAGCGAAGTGAATATGACCGCGACTTCCTCGGATCCATTTCTGCCTGCGGACCTTCCAGCGCAGTTCAATATTGCCGAGCATTTTCTGGATGCGCCTGCTTCCCGGCATCCACACAAGCCAGCTATCGCCGGCGAACCTTTGCAGGTCACCTATTCTGAACTCGCAGGGCTCACAGATCGTGTCGGAAACGCACTGCTCGAATTAGGAGTCGTTCGCGGCGACCGCGTCCTGATCGTGCTCCCAGATTCGGCGGAATTCATTGCAGGTTTCTTCGGAGCTGCGAAAATCGGAGCCGTGGCTGTGCCGGTCAACCCATTTGCTCGTTCGGCGGATTACATCCATTACATCGAAAATAGCGAACCGCGCGCGGCTATCGTTCATTCCGAAGCGCTCGAAGCCTTCCTGCCCGCCTCCAGCGAACGCCCGCAAATGCCGATTGTCGTGGTGACAGAAGGACAAGTGGAAACCCACGGAGTTTCCTGCGCGGTCTGGCACGATTGGATTGCCTCGGCCTCGGATGCTCTTGCGTCTGCGAAGACTTCTGCCGCCGACTCCGCTTTTATGCTTTACACCTCTGGGAGCGGCGGAACACCGAAGGCGGCGGTGCATCGGCATGGCGACATGCTGGTCACTGCGCGCAATTACGCGCAGGGTGTACTGGGACTGCGCGCGGACGATGTGACTTTTTCCACTTCAAAACTCTTTTTTGCCTATGGGCTGGGCAATGGCATGTATTTCCCGCTCGCATTTGGCGCGAGCACGATTTTGAACCCAAAGCGCACCAGCACCGTCCACGCCATTGAATTGGTCTCCAACTATCGGCCCACGATTTTCTTCTCCGTCCCGACTTTCTATGCGGCTCTTCTCCGAGAGGCGGAAACAACCGGCCGACCGCTCGATTTTTCTTCGGTCCGGCTCTGCGTTTCCGCCGGAGAGACGTTGCCCGCAGAAATCTTTGACCGCTGGAAGCAAGCCACCGGCTTGGAGATTCTCGATGGCATCGGTTCAACGGAAATGCTGCATATCTTCATTTCCAGCCGGCCGGGCAAAGGCAAGCCCGGGAGTTGCGGCACGCCTGTGCCCGGCTATGAAGCAAAGATTGTGGATGATGCGGACAATGAGGTGGCTGCCGGCGAAATCGGTAACTTCTGGGTGCGCGGCGCCAGCGCGTTCGCGGAGTACTGGCGCATTCCCGAGTTGACCGCGAGGACCAAACGCGGGGACTGGGTTGTCACCGGCGACAAGTTTCTGCGCGATGCCGATGGGTATTACCACTACTGTGGTCGGGCCGACGACATGTTGAAGATCGCAGGCATGTGGGTCTCCCCCGTGGAAGTCGAGAATGCGCTTTTAGGTCATCCCCATGTGGCAGAAGCGGCGGTAGTGGGCGCGACCGATGATCGCGGGTTAACCTATGCCGTGGCTCACGTCACGTTGCGTGCGGGCTGTGAGGGTTCGAACGAACTAGCCGAAGAAATCCGCGGTCACATTAAGGCGCGGCTGGTTTCACACAAGGTTCCCCGCGAAGTCCGTTTCTGCGGCGAGCTTCCCAAGACGGTCACGGGCAAAATCCAGCGCTTCAAGCTGCGCGCGAGCACCACGCACGGCTGAGCAACGCCCGCGAGTTGGACCACAGCAAAACCCGCCAGCCAAAGGTAGAATGTCCTCACCGAAAATCCGGAGGAAAAGATGACAAAAAAGCCGACGGTCGAAGAGGCCCGACTGCTCCTGGAACTCTACAACCTCAGACGCGAGCCCGAAATGCGCAAAGCACGCCAGTGGTGGCTCACCACGTTTTGGCCGACGTGCGCCGAGGATTTCATGAAAGTGGCCATGGACTTTGGCTCGCAAGAGAACAATTGGCTCCGCCAGGTGGGGAGTTACTGGGGAATTGCCACAACTTTCTTGCTCAATGGCCTCATCAGCGAAAAGTTGTTCTTTGAACCGGCCTTCTGCGGAGAGCTGTATTTCATGTTCGCGAAGGTCCGCCCGTTTTTGAAAGAGATTCGCGAAAAAGCGAAAAATCCCGATCTCTTCTTGCTTTCGGAAAAGGCGATTTACGGTTCCAAGCTGGGCCGCGCACATTTCGAAAAAATAGAGCCTCGCGTGAATATGCTGCGTCCGAAGCAGGGAGCCTGAAGTTGCGCTACGAATCTCCTGTTCAGCTGCTGCTAGGGACCGTTCCGCGGATCGCGTTTGCATTGTCCTTATTTCCGGTTCTGGCCGTGGCAAAAATCCCGCAAACCTGTGGCCCAGGCGTAATTCTGAAATTAAGCGCGCCATGGTCGAGTCAAGGCGGCTTGCTCCTTCTGGAAGTCCGAAGCCGCAAGCCGCTCGCCGAAGTGACTGCCGAGTGGAACTCGAAGAGTGTTCCGTTCTGGCAAGCCTCTGCAGTTGCGCGCCCAGCTTCTTCGAGAGTTGCTGGCGTTGACGTGCGCCGGACAATTCTGGGAGTTGACCTGGAAAAACCGCCCGGCACTTATCCGCTGCTTGTTCACATACAGACAGCCAGCGGCAAACCTGAGAGTTGCACGCTTCAAATTCCGGTTCGTGCTGGCAGGTTCGCCACCGAGAGGCTGCACGTCGAGAAGGAATTCGTCGAGCCCAGCTCCGAACAAATCAAGCGCGCGAACCAGGAGCGTGACAAGTTGCGAGCCATCTTCGACCAGGTGACGCCTCAGAAATTATGGGACGGCGATTTTCGCATTCCGCTGGATGGCGTAACCACAGGAGGCAACTTCGGCAAACGCCGCGTTCTCAACGGCCAGCCCGGCTCGCCTCACAGTGGTGTAGATTTTCCGTCACCGACAGGGACTCCTATTCACGCAGCCCAGAGGGGCCGCGTGGCGCTCGCGCAAGAGCTGTTCTTTTCGGGCAATACCGTGATCGTGGATCATGGGCTGGGTATTTACACCTTCTACGGCCACCTCTCGGAGATCGATGTGAAAGCCGGCGATGAGGTGGAGTCCGGCCAAGTGCTTGGCAAAGTCGGTGCCACAGGGCGCGTAACGGGGCCGCACCTGCACTGGGGCCTTACCGTCGAGCGCGCGCGTGTAAACCCTCTTCAGTTGGTCAAACTCCTGGGAAGCAAGAGCCACTCCGACCGAGGGCAGTAACGCCGAACTAGCGTGCCAAATGGGAAAGCCGCCTGAAACGCATGCTCGCTGCCAGGCACCATTCCAGTGGAGGCAAGACAGGAGAACACAACACGTTAAGCTGCTGTCTCCCCCTACAGCAGAAAGTAATGGAGAATCAAACGGTTACCATCGCAGAGTCTTGCTTAGGGAGACGGCCTGTTTCTACCCTCGTACGCCTTCCAAAAACGAGGGAGTACGGGGGTACTGTTCTCATCTGGCATTTTGTGGTACCGTTTCACCATTGTCCTTGGAGAACTCCACGGGCAGTATGGGGGTGTGTGGGCAAGGTTCGTGCTAGTTACCTCGGTTCTGCTGTTTGTGCGCTTTAGCACGCTGCTGACACGTCACTGCAGGCAAATTCCTTGGGAGCGAGACTGACCCGATAGCCTCGCTGGAGCCTCTGGATCGGATTTGAGGTCAAGCTAGAAATGTCCCTGCTTCATTTTCGCGTCAAAGAACGCCGCCGCACCATAAGGGTGGCTTTGACTGTCCCGCTAACGGTCATTGGAAAGACAGACCCTGGCCAACGCTTCTCGGCTCACACGAACTCGCAATCGGTCAATCGGCATGGAGCGCTGTTTCACCTCGAAGAGATCGTAGTGGCGGGGCAAGCAGTAATCCTGGTCAATGAGCACACGGCCCAGTCCATGGAGTGCCGCGTGGTTTCGATCCACCGCGCGCGCGATGGCAAACAATATGTCGGCGTGGAATTCCTCGCTCCGGAAACGAACTTCTGGCATATGCAGTTTCCGGCCCCGGGAGCGAAACCGCAGCGCCGCGTCCTCCCCAACAAGGCCTCAGCATAGTTAGTCAGTCCCCTCCTAATTCGAGACTGCACCAAACAGCAAGGCCTTAGAATCTCTCCGTGCAAGGGTCGCCCACACGGATTGGCCTGATCTCGGACACTCACGGCTTGCTGCGTCCGCAGGCGCTGGAAGCTCTTCGTGGTTCCGAGTTAATTCTCCATGCCGGCGATGTGGGCCAGCCCGAAATTCTCACCGCACTAGGAGGGATTGCACCGGTGATTGCCGTGCGCGGAAATGTGGACAGGTTCGAATGGGCGCGCACGCTGCCGGAAACCGCCGTTGCCGCAGCGGGCGAGGTCCGGCTTTATGTCCTACACGATGTGCAGGCACTCGATTTGAATCCTGCAGCGGCGGGATTCCACGTCGTCGTGAGTGGCCATTCGCATCAGCCCGGGAAATTCGAGCGCGACGGCGTGCTCTATATCAATCCGGGCAGCGCTGGGCCTCGCCGCTTTCAGCTGCCGGTTTGTGTGGCGCGGTTGAACCTGGGACGCACGCCGTTCGAAACGGAATTTGTCGAACTGCAAGTCTAGCCGTACGTTGACGCACGCAAAGCTTGCCACTCATTTTCCATTGACACGCCTTAGGAACGGCGCATACTTCTATTGTTTCCCCATAGGGGGAGTATGGGCGACAAGGCAGACGTTTGGCAGGGCACTCTCACCCTCATGATTTTGAAAACGCTGGAAACGCTCGGGCCTCTCCATGGGTACGGCATCGCCAGGCGAATCGAACAGATTAGCGGCGAAGTGCTCTCTCTCAATTACGGGACGGTGTACCCGGCTTTGCTGAAACTCGAGCAGGAAGGCTCGATCGAATGTGCGTGGGGCGTCTCCGACAACAATCGCAAGGCCAAATACTACAAACTGACCCGCGCAGGCCGCAAACAATTGGGACGCGAGGCCCGCGAATGGCAGCAAGCCCAAGCCATTCTTGCAAAAGTCCTCTCCGCAGAGCCCTCCACATGAGCCAGGCCTCGAAATCTTTGCGCGCTCGGCACGGAATTGCGAGAAGAAAGGAGCAAGTTTCATGAGCCTCCTGAGATCGATGCGTACCGGGTTTCGGCGGTTCGGCGCCATTTTTTATAAGCGACAGCGTGACGCGGAGTTTGCTGCGGAGTTGAAGAGCCATCTGCAGCTCCACATGGAAGACAATGTCCGAGCGGGCATGACGCCCGAAGCCGCGCGGCGCGAGGCGTTGCTCAAACTCGGCGGCGTCGAACAAACCAAGGAGAATTACCGCGACCGCCGGGGCTTGCCTGTGCTTGGAGACACTTTTTCGCGATTTGCGATTCGCTCTCCGCACGCTGCGCAAATCACCGGGCTTCACCGCGGTCACCATCCTGGTCATTGCGCTCGGGATCGGAGCCACCACCGCGCTATTCACTGTCGTCCGTTCCATACTCCTCACACCGCTGCCGTTTAACGACCCCCAGAGGCTGATCCGCTTGTATGAGTGGAGCGTGAATGACAAATTCCCGTATAACGTGGTTGCTGGCGGCATGTTCGCCGAATGGAAAAAGCGGAGCCATGGCTTCTCGGATTTGGCAATCGTGGGGCCCGACGCCACGGAATACGGCTTGTCGGGAACGGGCGGACAGCTTCCCGAAAAAGTGCATGCCTGGGAGTGTTCTTGGAATTTGTTTCCTCTGCTTGGCGTCAAGCCAATGTTGGGACGCGCGTTCACTGCGGCAGACGATCAACCGGCGGCGAATGGCTCGGCCATCCTGAGCTGGGGATTGTGGAAGCGGCGCTTTGGCGGTGATCCTTCCATCCTCAATCAAACAATTCACCTCAACGCCGAGCCTTATACCGTCATCGGCGTCATGCCGGCCTGGTTCGCTTATCCAGATCAAACTGCGCAACTTTGGACGCCGCTCTACCACGAAGAATCGCCGGAACTGATGCAGTCGCTGGACGATCACGAATTTCGGCCCGTCGGCCGCCTCAAATCCGGCGTAACGGAAGCCCAGGCTACCGCGGAGCTTTCGATCATCACGCGCCAACAGCACGATGCGCACCTTGACATTCCTTTCATCAGTAAGGCCGCAACCAGCCGGCCGTTGTTGGAGGCTACGATCGGAGATGTGAAGAGGCCGTTGTATGTGCTTCTTGCGGCCACCGCTTGCTTGCTCTTGATTGCATGTCTTAACGTCGCCAGCCTTTTGGAACCATTTCTGCGTTTTCGATCAAGGACGAGCAGACTCTCCCGGCGCTTCAAGAATCATCGCGTTCGCTCAGCGCGGGGCAAAGACCGGTTCGCCTGCGCAAATGGCTGCTTTCCCTGGAAGTAGGTCTTACTGTCTTTTTGCTGCTCGGAGCGGGCTTGTTCTTGAAAAGCTACGAGCGATTGCGTTCCTCCGATCTTGGCTGCATTACCAGCAATGTGCTTACCATGCATGTCGATCTTCCGGAAGCGACTTATCGCCAGCCGGCGCAGGTTATAAGTTTTTTTGAGACGTTAGCAGAACGCGTTTGCGCTCTGCCGGGTATGCGCGCCGCCGGACTTGTAACAACAGTTCCCGGTGCTGGCTATGGGGGACAACGGCTTTTCTATTGTGGAACACCCTCCTATTCCCTTGGCTAAGCTCCCTTATGCGATCCACCGCTGGGCCGGTCCCGGATATTTCGCTGCTTTAGGGATTCCCTTCTTGCGGGGTCAAACCTTCGATGCGGACCAGCAGCTGAAGAAAGCAAACGAAGTCATTATCAGCGAATCTTTTGCGCGGCAATACTTTCCCGGTGAGGACCCCATCGGCAAGCACCTGCTCACACTTGGAAACCGACCTTGGAAGATTGTCGGCGTGGTGGGAGATACACGCCATGACATCTGGCTACCTCCCCAGCCCACGATGTACTTCCCATTTGATTCTGGCGAGCAGGAAGGCGCGACGCTTGCAATCCGCTCCACGCGCGACGTTACCTCATTTGCTTTGCCCGTCCAAAAGATCGTCCAACAGTTGGACCCGGAATTGGCGGTTTCCGTGTTGACCATGGACCAACTCATTGGTAAATCCACGCTAGGCGCGAGTTTCGACGCGACGCTACTTCTTGCCTTTGCCGCATTGTCGCTGCTGCTGGCTTCGGTCGGGCTATTCGGAGTTCTTTCCTACATTGTGGCGCAGCGCACACCGGAAATTGGCATCCGCGTCGCTCTTGGCGCGCAGAGAGGTGAACTGCTGCGGCTTACATTGCTCGACGGCCTCAAGCCTGCAGGTGCGGGGCTGGCGATTGGGCTGGTGGGAACGGCGGGCGCGACGAGATTGATCAGCAGCTTGCTTTATGGCGTGGAGCCGTTAGACGCAACGGTGTTTGCCGCCGTTGCCGTCCTCCTCCTCGTCGTAGCTGGATTCGCATGCCTCCTGCCCGCTTGGCGTGCGTCGCGCGTCGACCCGGTAATCGCCCTGCGCTATGAGTGACCTTCGCCCTTCAGAACAAGCTAACGACCGGAGGGCTGCTTCGTCTAACTCTCCTGTGGCATCCGCACATAAACTGTGTTAGCTTGCGGTGGCCATAACACAGGAGGGTGCATGTCCCCATCGAAACTTGACTTGCTGCAGGGAACCTTGGACCTGATGGTTCTGCAAACCCTGGCGGCCATGGGCCCGCTTCACGGCTACGGCATCGCGCGCCGCATCGAGCAGGTCAGCGGCGACGCGGTCCTGCTCAATCAAGGCACGATTTATGCTGCTCTCGTGCGGCTGCACCAGCGGGGATGGATTTCCGCGGAGTGGGGCACGTCCACCAACAACCGCAAAGCCAAGTTCTATTCCATTACCAAACGAGGCCGCAAACAGCTCTCTGAAGACGCTGCTTACTGGCAGCGTCTCTCGGATGTCATGGGCCGCGTGCTCGCGCTTCCTGAAGGGAGCGACAACAAATGACCAACCAGGCTCGTCAATTGTTCCACCGGGTTCGTTCCTTGTTCTTCCGCGGCGAACAAGATCGCGACTTCGATGCGCAAATGTCACATCATCTGGAACTCGCCATCGAGGAGAATCTCGAGCGCGGTTTGTCGCCCGACGAAGCGCGCCGCCAGGCTCTCGTCCGCTTCGGCGGCCCGCAGCAAGCCAAGGAACACCACCGTGAAGCGCGTGGTCTGCCGCTTCTTGAAACTCTGCTGCAGGATTTTCGCTTTGCCCTGCGAATGCTTCGGCGCAGTCCCGGCTTCGCGCTTCTGGCGATTTTTTGCCTGACGCTTGGCATCGGCGCTAATGCTGCGGTTTTCAGTTGGATGGAGGGACTTCTTTTTCGTCCTTACCCGCTCGTTGCAAATCAAGAACGGCTGGTAGCTCTCACGGGAACCGCTCGCGCTCAAGGCCAGACTGACCGTACCGCGCTTTCCTGGCCGGATTTCTTGGACCTTCAAAGAAACTGCAAACTGTTTGACACGTTTTTCGTGAGCAAGATCACCGGGACAACGCTCAGCATCGGCGACCGCGCGCAGGTCGTAACCGGGAGCATTGTTTCCGCGAACTATTTCAATGCGTTGGGAGTTCATCCAATTCTCGGCCGGACGTTTGAGCCCCATGAGGACGGGGGGCGCAGCGCCCATCCCGTGACGGTTATCAGTTACCAGCTCTGGAAGGAACGCTTCGGAGGTGATCCGCAAATCATCGGCAAGACGCAGCGCATGAACGGTGTGCTTCACACGATTATTGGCGTGGCCCCCGCGGGTTTTTACGGAACATTCGTCGGCTGGGCGATGAAGTTTTGGGTGCCGGCTTCCATGGAAGACACGTTCGAGGCCGGCGGCTACAAACTCGAAGATCGCGGTGAGCGTTGGATTGAAGCGTACGGCCGTTTGAAACCCGGCGCCAGTCTGGAGCAGGCGCAGCAGGAAGTTTCCGCGGTGGCGAAGCGCTTGGAGGCGGATTATCCGGCCACCAACCGCGGTCATGGCATAAAGCTCTGGCGCTTATGGCAAACACCTTTCAATAACGCGGGAACGCTGCTCCCCACGTTGGGGATCATGCTTGTGGTTGTGGTGTTTGTACTTTTGATCGCTTGCGCGAATGTGGGCAACCTGCTGCTCGTCCGCTCTTTCGCGCGAAGGCATGAAATCACCGTCCGCGTCGCGGTGGGCGCCGGGCGGAGGCGCCTGCTGCAGCAGCTTCTCATCGAAGGGCTGGTCCTTTCCGCGCTGGCAGCAACCGGCGGACTCCTCATGGCTCGCTGGTGCAGCCATTTGCTCGTACTGCTCCTGCCCGTGAGGAACGGAAACGCCATGCACCTGCCCGGCGATATGGACTGGCGCGTGATGGCGCTGAGCGCCGCGGTTTGCCTGATCGCGACGTTGCTGTTTGCTCTGTTCCCTGCGATGCAGACCAGCAAAATCGATCTGGCTGCCACGCTACGATCGGAAATGGCGGGCGTAGTTCATGGGCGCAGCAAATCCTGGGTGCGCGCTGGACTGGTCGTGGTCCAAGTATCCTTGTGCTTCATTTTGCTCGTGGGAGCGGGCCTGCTCTTGCAAAGCCTGCAAAGAATTCGCACGGACAGCCCGGGCTTTTCGACCAACGGCGTATTGGTCACGGCGGTGAATTTAGTGTCGTCGGGATACGACGTGCCGCGCGCGAAGAGTTTTCACGACGAACTGATCGACCGCGTCCGTGCGCTACCAGGTGTGGAGTCCGCTGCGCTGGCACGCCAAACACCCTTGGGCTACGGCACTTTTTCGTCGGCGCCCATTGCCGTAGATGGATATCAATCCCCTCCGGGCGAGCAGCCCTCCGCCGATTACAACCAGGTTGGCCCCGGATACTTCGCTACCATGGGAATCCCACTCGTGTCCGGCCGCGAATTCACGCGCTCCGACAACGAAACCGCGGCTCCCGTCGCCATCGTCAACGAAACCATGGCCGCGCATTATTGGCCTGGCAAAAATCCCCTCGGCGAGCGCCTGCAAGTCAAAGACAAGTGGCTGCGGATTGTGGGCGTAGCGAAAACCTCGAAATACTACAGCATGCGCGAACTGCCCCGGCCGTTTTTCTACGTTCCACTACGGCAGAATTTTTCCGTCGGCGCCGCGTTGAATATTCGGACCAAGCTGCGGCCTGAGATCATGGCTGCAGCACTGTCTCGCGAACTGAAAGCCATGGACGCGAACCTAGCCCTGTATGAAGTGATTTCGCTTCAAGAACAGTTGGATCGCTCCACATCTCCCCAAAAAGTCGCCGTCACCTTGACGGGCATCTTGGCTGGACTGGCTTTGGTGCTCGCCGCCATCGGACTCTATGGCGTCATGTCGTACACCGTGTCGCAGAGCACGCGGGAGCTGGGTCTGCGCATGGCGCTCGGCGCGCGCACGCCCGAACTGTTCCGGCTCGTAATTTCTCGAGGCCTCGCTCTGACTATTGGCGGAATTTTACCAGGTGCGGCGGCGGCGCTCGCGTTGACGCGCCTGCTTGGCTATTTGCTTTACAAAGTGAG